>JBEKSC010000004.1:0-146242 GCA_049517415.1 Bathyarchaeia archaeon | reverse complement strand
CAGCAAACTTGACGATTAGAAAGTCATCTGACCTGTTGCTTGAAATTGTAAGTTTGCCACCGTCCGGCATAGCGTCGACCGCATCTTCGATCAGGTTAACGAATACGCGCCTTATCTTGGCTGTATCAACTCGTATCTTGGGTTCGTCCAACGTTAGATCCGAGATCGTTATGTTCGCTGGGATTTCTACCTGTCTAACTGCGTCGCTTGCTATCAGCTTGGGGGTCGCTTCTGAGAGTTCTAACTCAAGCTCTTGGGAATAGTCTAATAGGTCACGCACTATTCTGTCCGAGTAGGCCACGCTGTCTTCGATCACTTCAAACATCTCACGGGTTTTTGCGTCTGCTGATGGGGTCAACTCCTTCTTGAGAACATACGTTGCTGTGGAAATTGCTTGCAGCGGATTCCGCAAGTCGTGGCCAACCATCGCTGCTGTCTCTCCAATAGCCGCCATTCTCTCCGCCTTCAGTAACCGATCCTGAGCTTCGATGAGTTCCTTAGTTCTCTCGGCAACAATTTGCTCTAGGCCTTCCGCACGGCGTCCGTTCTCAACGGCAATTGCAGCATGGTTGGCGAAGAGCATGAGCAAGTCAAGGTCTGATTGCGTGAACTGTCGAATTGCTGAATCTTCGGCGACTTGGATTATTCCTGTTACTTGGCCTCGCCAGATCATAGGCACGCTGATTTCAGCCCCGATACTTGTAGCTCCAGAGATAGGTGCGGCGCCCTTCCATTTGCGATAATCATTGATTATGAGCGGTTTCCGGGTCTCGGCCACCAAGCCGGATGACCCTTCGCCGTATTTGAGCACTAATCCCCTGAAATCTTGTGGCGTGTTGTAGCTTACCACGCAGCGCACCTCGTGCTTTTCAGGGTCGCATAGGTCAAGTCCCCCGCTCTTTGCATCTAGCAAGGTAACCGCTCGCTTTACGATGACCTCGAGCAGGTTCGGCAGGTCGTATGAAGCGTCTGTCATGTCAAGTACGGTTGCTTGAAGTGCAGCCAACTCCTCAGCCCGTCGACGCAAAACCTCTTCGCTTTCGATCAGCTTCTCCTCCATCTGCTTGCGTTCAGTAATGTCTCGCATCACTCCTATCCGCCCCATGAGAGCGCCCCGTTTATCATGCAGGGAGGAGAAATTCAGGTCAAAATAACGCCGCGCATCCTTTATGGGCAGAACGATCTCTGATGACTCCTTCACCAAGTATTCTCCGTTCAGTCCACGCGACTCGAAAAACTCAACAGCAGACCTCCCAAGGACTTCAACCCCACACCCAAACATTTTTTCACATGCCGGATTAATGTCCACTATCCGATTACCCGAATCCAAAACTATCACTCCGTCACCCATCCCGCGAACAACAGCTTCACGAGCCACAGGCATGAATTCGAAAAGGCGAGTACGAAACACTCCCCAGAAGTAAACCAAGCCCGTGAAAGCGAAAGCTAAAGGAGTCCAGTCAAATGGGAAAACCACATTGGGAAGGAGATCAAGAACACTCGCCCCAAGCGGTACCACCGCGCTGATTATCAGAATCACTGATTGCCGCCGCAGTACCCTCGAACGTAGGAATTGCTGCACAAGAAGAGCTATTCCAAACAACACGATTGCGTATGAGTATGCCGCATAAACATAGAACCCGACCCCGAAACTCACTTGAAGTATCGACAGCCCTCCGCTCGTGACCAGACTGTACCCGCTATAGAACAAGTGATAAGTGTCGTTTGTCCATCGAAGTAGGACCGTGACAGCAGGCACGAAACACAAAAGAACCAGACTGGGCAGGCTTAGCCGTTTCCCTCGGCCTGTGTAGAGCAGAACAAAAACGAAAAATGCGACAGGAACAATAGCGGCGCCTACGTAGATAGCTTGATCCCAGAAGAGTATCGACGGCAAATCAGCACTCACGTATTCTAAGCCATCCGTCAACGACCACTCGGCAATCATCAGCAACAGCACCGTGAACGCGGCCGCATCTGGAAAACGCCAGCGTCTCAACATGAACAGTGCCAAGCCAGCTGATACTGAAGCTGCAAAGAATAGGAGCAACGCGTAAACATCGTATTGCCAAACCATAGTCATCGACCCCTTCTCGTCGGTAGCGGAAAACTGAGACGGCACTCTCTTAAGGTTGCAACCAGTTTGATGCATTTGGTGGGCGGAGAAGGAGATTACATCGCCTGCCGTCACGTACTTGGACTAGATTACGAATTCTTCAGGTTCCACTTGGCGTGTCTCGACGCCTAACTTTGCAACTTTAAAGTGTTTGCCGCCGTAAAGAGTGGCCATGTCTTTCCCTGCCTGCACAGCAGCTACGATGCGTCCGATTGCGTCGGCTTTCATCATTCCGCTGCCGCTGGTGCCATCAGCGACTATGAGACCTGAATCTTCAAAGATGTAGGGGTTGCCATCAATCGTGTTTAGGTCATAATGGCCAGCCCACTTGTTGAAGGGTCTGATGTCCTTGAAATTAGGGAAGTAGTGAGACAGGACGGGGTAGATGTCGTACGTGTAGAAATCATCCTCGGCGGCAGGTTCTTCTTCAAAGGTGAAGGGTCTTCCTACGTAATCTGAAACCCCAACCCAAAAAGTTCCTTCGGATCGGTTCGGTTTCATATAGATCAACCGCGGTGGTATGAGCGTCATGGGGAGAACACCTTGCTCGTTGAAGCCTTTCGAGAACAGCAGATCACTTACTCCAGCCCCCTTAAGTGCGAAAACTTGTCTTTTCTTTGCTCTGACATGAGAGTCAATACCCAGATGACTCAGAAGGTCTGTGCTCCAGCAGCCCGTAGCTACTACCGTCTGCTCTGCCCGAATTCTGCCTCGAGTAGTTACCACGCCCTCCACTTTCGCGTTCTGCCACACCAGAGGTTCCTTCGGCAATCCCAACTTTGGTCGAGGTTCCAAAATGAATGAATTCATTCGTTCTCGGTAAAGGATGGATCCTCCCATCTTACGGATTTCCCGCTCGTAGAACTCAACCAGCTTCTCCGCTGCTATGGTTCCACATTTCAGCCCCTGTAGCCCCATGGCTATGCTGTTGAGTCCCATGATCTTGGCCTCCTCGTCCCCTGAATCAATCGCTATTCTGGATCGTGGGAGCATCTTGGATAGTTGATCCGGTTGCCAGAGTTTGAGGGCTATACCATCCTTCTTCATCCGATCAATAACGGAATCAAACTGTTTCGCGAGCTCAGCCGTGAGTAGCCAAAGATAGCCGACTAACTCCAAGTGGAGATCAAACTTCAGTTCATCCTGTACGTGTTTGTAAAAATCGATAGAAGTCTCGGAGAGTACGCGATTGACTTCTGATGTGAAGGTGTTCCTTATGCCCGCAACAGTCTTAGCGGTGTCCCCTTGCCCAGCTGAAGCGGCCTTCTCAACGACCGCAACCTGGCATCCAGGATTCTGAGAGAGTATGTGATACGCACTGGCTAATCCTACTATCCCCGCGCCTACAACAACGACGTCATACTCTTCACTCCTCGATGCCAAATCTTTCAACCCCTACGCTGCGTTTCAGATCTTTGCATTGGATCCCTTTTCGTGTTGCACAGCCTTCTCGTATACTACGCTTGCAGTCGACACGTCTTGAAGAGCCAGCCCTACAGACTTGTACAGTGTGGTCTCCAGATCTGGCCTCCGACCTTTCCTCTTGCCTAGGATTACCTCCAGTCTACCCCAGATGTGGTCGATGGATTTTTCGGCAATAGACATGATTAGGTCGCCCGCTTCTGTCAAGGCTGAATTATGATAGTTAGCCTAATTTGAGTTCATGAATTTCTGAAAACTGATCTTTCTTACTTCTTCTGCCATCGCCTTGGCGAGGTGACGCCAGGAAGTTGAATCCTGCTGCCTTTCCTGTTTGGCTATCCGCCTAATTTTGTCGCGACTAAGCCTTACGGGGGAATAGACTAATAGTAATCCGTCGAATTTCAATTTCGATCGGTTCTTTCCGACAGGAGACATTTGGTACAGGAATTGTGAGTTAAGGAAGGGGCCGGATAGATGCGTGTTTGACCAGGACAAGCGTCTTCGGTTAAGGCGAACCAGTTTAGTCTTCTTAACGGCTTTCCCGTTGGCGAAAGTAGTTCCACTCAGAAGGATGGCATCGTCAGTAAGTTTTCGAATTCTCCTACTGCCCTCCAGGCGCATCAGTGACAGGTCGTATGGCTTGTAGTCGGTGCACCAGTCGTATGCCTTTCTCGCTGGGACAGTGAAATGCTGAGTAAATCCATACCTGATGGAATATATTCGAAAATTCAAGGTCGATTACACGGTTCAAGAATTCAATGGTATCCGAGAGTTTGTAAACTCGTCGGTAAACTAAGGGCCGAGTTCTTTGCAAAGTAATCGGAGTGAAATCCTATGACGTTTCGTGTTCTGTGTGGGGGAGGGGATTCTGACCCCAACTTACCGGCTCCCCCAAGTCACAACAAGAGGCTACGTTGTATGTTGGTCCAGGAGTGCCCTCAACCATTTCTCGAACATGTATCTGCCCATTTCCTGGTAACCCTTTGTGTTTAGGTGAAGCCCGTCGGCAGAGTAATCCTCTGAGAGCCTATTGGTCCGTGGGTCGGCAGTTGCCGTGAAAAAGTCCACGAATCGTATGCTTCTCTTCTCTGCTTCCGTACGGATCAGTCTGTTAAGCTGGAGTCTGGGAGGGATAAGCGCGTCGAATCCAAGAATCGATGGCACCGAGCATGCCACGGACACAATGCCCTTCTTCAGAGCAGCATCGTACATGGTAGTCAAGTTGTGGGCGACCATTGCCGGATCAAAACCCCAACCTAAGTCATTGGCTCCTCCAAGTATGACCACGTAATCCGCATTCTCATCAACCACGTCCCTCGAGAACCTTTCAAGCATACCCGAGGTCAGATCACCGTTAATTCCCCTGTTCAGCACGTTAACCTCCAAACCTGATTGGAGGCTGCTCAGATGCTGTTTAGCGAGGGTCTCAAGATATTTCGGGTAAGGGACGAATTCATCAGAATCAGAGAAGCCGGTTTCTCCAACCGTCAGACTGTCCCCAAAGGCCACAATCTTCATGGATTTCAAGCCTCAAGCTCAGACCTAGTCTCATTAGCTTTACAGTTTCGAGATTGTTTCTATCGCCATTCTCTCAGTCATAGGGTCGACGATTTCTATGTTCTTGGTCCTGTTTTCCAACGGCTTGAGTCGTTTCCTAGCAAGCTTAGCCTTGTGGGTTTGGTGCGGGGTTTTAACTTTGCACCCTCGTTTGAACCCTCATAATCCACTTCGCGGCGTTACCCTCAGATGTGGTTCAGATTCTGACCCCAACTTACCGGTACGTATAAGCCGATTCAAGTCTGGTCGCCAGCACCAGCTGACCCACACACACTTTTCAAGCGTGCTTGCTTCGACCGCAGAAAAGCTAAACTCAAACATCCTCTCTGCCACGGCTGTGTGAAATCAGAAATGTCCTCGTTGCTGAAAGGCGGAAGGTTAGGCGCCGCCAACAAAAATGTGATTAATTTCATATCGTCCTTCGAGGATGACAGGCGAATAGCACGATCAACGATTCTAATCAATGAGGCGCATGTAATTGCCCTCACAAAAGCTCACGTCATACCTCGGAATAAAGCTCGCAAGATTCTCAAGTCATTAAGACAACTTGAAGGACAGAGGATACCGAAACGTGAACTCGAGGATGTTCACGTATTCATTGAGGAAAGCGTGATCAAGGACACGGGACCTAACATCGGCGGCCTACTTAACCTCGGAAAGAGCAGGAACGACCAAGTAACCACCGCCATCAGGATGGTCCTCCGTGAAGAGATACTAGAACTCTCCAGCAACCTCCTCTCATTGGTAAGTACAATGTTGAGGTTGGCGGAGAAACATACCGAAACTGTCTTCCCCGGCTACACTCACCTTCAACCCGCGCAACCAATCAGCTTTGCTCATTACCTCGTGGCTAACGTGGATTCCTTGCTGAGGAACAGTCATCGAATCATGGAGGCTTATAGTCGAATCAACTGCTCTCCTATGGGTGCAGCGGCTCTCGCCGGAACCAGCTTTAGACTCAATAGAAACTTGATCGCGAGCCTGCTCGGTTTCAACGGATTGATGGAAATCTCCTTGGACGCGGTTGGAAGTAGAGACTTCGTTCTCGAGACGCTTTGTGTTTGCGCCTTGATAGCCTCAGACATGTCACGAATAGCTCAGGATCTCATCCTCTATGGCTCGGTTGAAGCGGGCCTCATCACGCTTCCAGATGAATTCGCCTCCACAAGCAGCATTATGCCCCAAAAAAAGAATCCCGACTCACTAGAGTTAGTGAGAGCGAAGTGCGCCAGAATTACAGGCAATCTTAGCGGGGCGTCTACAGTTCTACATGGATTGCCTTCTGGATACAACCTGGATTTTCAAGAAATTACCCCATTGTGTTGGCAATCAATTGATGAACTTAAATCATGTCTCCATATAATGACTGAATTGATCCCTAGAATTGAGGTAGACAAAGAAATCGCTGTAAGACAATACCTCGAATTCACCGCAGCCACCGAGATCGCAAACGTGCTTGTAAGAGAGGAAGGAATACAATTTCGGCTCGCACATCACGTCGTGGGTTCAGCAGTCAGAAGTGCTCTTCAGCAATCGAAAACTCTGAAGGGTTTTAGCCGAAAGGATTGGGAAGGACATCTGCATAGAAGAATCAAAGCGCGAACAATTTCTCTGATGGCGCGTGCATTGGACTTGAAGGCACATCTGCTGACCTATCAAACGAAAGGAAGCCCCAACCCAAGAGAAATGAGGAATGCGATTCTGCGAAGAAAACGAGAGTGCACAGCTCTCCAAGAGGAAAGATCGAAACTCCATCGAAGCATACGAAAAAGCCTTCACGCACTTTCTACAGTCATTAGTAAAATTTGAATCCATTACCTCTTTCAGGATTGAGACCCACTCAGTCACGACACCGCGTATATGTCACGTTTGTCAACACCAATCGGGACGATTTCGTTGATCCAATGTGGTACGTAACTCGACGAAACGCTTGACCGTTCACCGATCCGACGCCAGACTGGCCTCACGTATGCAAAGTCGAGAGCGCGGTTGTAGGTCGTGGTGTTCTCTTTTGGATGCGGGATGCTATGTCTTCTATAAGGGGGGCTATCTGCAAAACCGTTCTATAATCCTCCGGCTAGGAGCAGTTTGATGCTCCGTACTATTCGCGGTTAGCTAAGCTATTTCTTCCCTTTCTTTTTGATCTTGTCTAGAATCGCCTTGTGAGCCATCAGTCTTATCGCGTTTATTTTGATGAAGCCCACTGAGTCCTTCTGGTCGAATCCTCCCGCCTCGTGCATGGAGCCGAACTTCTTGTCGTAGAGCGAGGTGGGTGATTCCCTTGCGACGGTGAACACGTTGCCTTTGTAGATCTGCAGCGTGACTTTGCCGTCCACGTATTCCTGGCTCTTGTTGAAGGCTGCTGTGAGGAAGTCCATTTCCGGTGAGAACCAGAAGCCGTTGTAAATGATCTCGGCATAGATAGGCGAGAGCATGTCCTTCAGCCTCATGACCTCTCTGTCCATTGCTATTGCTTCGATATCCCTGTGCGCAGTCATGAGTATGGTGCCGCCTGGTGTTTCGTACAAGCCTCTAGACTTTATTCCGACGTATCTGTTTTCCACCATGTCCATCCTTCCGACTCCGTTCTCAGAGCCGATCCGGTTCGCATAAAGGAAAAGTTCCAGTGGATCGGTTTTCGCTGCGCCGTTGTTCTTGTTCTCTATCTTAACGGGAGTTCCATCTTTGAAGTGTACCACTATCGTTGTAATCTTGTCCGGTGCCTTCATTGGCGAGGTAGTTCTTGAGTATATGTTGTCATCGGGCACATGCGCTGGATCCTCCAATATGCCTGCCTCATGACTGATGTGCAGCAGATTCTCATCCTCGGAATAGGGTTTCTTGTGCGTCTGCATGATCGGAATGCCGTTCTTCTTCGCATAATTCATGAGGTCGTCCCTGCCCTTGAATTGCCTCAAAAACTCAGAGTCCTTCCAGGGGGAGATTATCTTAATCTCTGGTTTCAGCGCATAGTAGGTGAGCTCGAATCTCACTTGGTCATTGCCCTTGCCGGTGGCGCCGTGTGCGACGTATGCTGCTCCTTCTTGTTCAGCCACTTCCATTTGGTACTTGGCGATCAGGGGTCTTGCAAGCGAAGTCCCAAGAAGATATCTGCTTTCGTAAATCGCATTAGCGCGAATTGCGGGGAAAATGTAATCGGTGACAAACTCCTTCTTCAGATCCTTTATGACCACTTTCTTGGCGCCGATCTTGAGGGCTTTTTGTTTCGCAGCTTCGAAGTCCTCCTTCTGGCCAACATCCGCCATGTAGCAGATTACGTCGTAGCCCCTGTCAATAAGCCACTTGAGTATGCAAGAAGTATCCAATCCGCCCGAGTACGCCAAAACCACTTTCTTACTGGTTTTGTCGCCAACTTCGAGCTTCTCACCCTCCGCTTCGTCTCCCATGCAAATTACCTGCTAATTAACGCCAAACGTTGGAGGGGCACCGAGTAACGAGTATGATCTTAGAGAATACTTCCACAAGCTCCGATACTCACACTGGGTGACGGTGCGGTTTACCATTCCGGCAACATGTTGGCAAGTATTCGTCGTCTAATTCCTCGCAACTTGCTTCTTTTATTGCAAGCAAGCCAGCTGCCATCGGCTCTGGGTCAGTCTCGTACTTCGGATGAGGGTTACCCAAAGCAGGATTCTGCGTGTAGCTGGTCTTGATCGTGGTAGTAAGCTTGGCCAGAATCTCCTTCAGATTTACCTGCGCTTGCATAGCGTTCTGCTCCTTATCTGTAACACGCCCACTGTTTGTAGGCTTATATCGTTAGCGTCTCAGTTGCTACCAATTGAAACTTAAATGTATCAAATGAGACATTTGTAGTATGCCAATTGCTGACAAGGTGAGGACCCTTCTCAAGCAGCGACCATACCTTCTGGAAGCACTCGAAGAGGATATAGCAAACCAGAGTGCGCTGTCCAACAAGATTGCTTCAGAGCTCAAACTCACGAATCGCATTGCCATAAAGGCTGCCGTACGTCGATTTGCTGATGAACTTCGCAAGCAAAAGAAGAAACGAGAAGAAAGTGTGCGCCAGGTCCTAAGGCAAAGCACCATAAGCATAGAAGACGGCTTGCGGGTAATCGTATCACGTAAAGCGGTTGACCTCAATGCCAAGGTCGCCGTAAGTCTGGATAATGTTTTCATTTATCTCATGAGCAAATCTGGTGCAATAGCAAAATCGCGCTTGCTTTTGACGCATGAACTGTGCGGTACTTTTGTGGTAACATCCCCCCCACTTATTGAAGGGACCCCTGGTGTAGTATCATACCTAACGTCGATTCTCGCCGAGCAGGGAATCAATGTGATAGAATTCGTGTCATGCTATACCAAGACACTGATCGTCGTTAACCGAGAGGACATCTCTCGAACTTATGAAATCCTAAGTTCGGTAACGAGATAGACTCCTGGCTAGGACCGGCTCGACGCATACAGATTCTATTCTTGGCCCCACAAGGACCACAACGCGCAGAATCAATCGGAAGAGAGTTTAATGGTGCGGGGGAGGGGATTCTGACCCCAACTTACCGGTACATATAACTCGCTAGCCTCTGCTGGGATCAAGTATCGAGCTGACAATTCGCGCTAGGAGAATCCTCTAGGCTCAGTGCGGTAGTCTAACCTAGTCTTCAGTACTGGGCTAGTTCCGCAGTTGGAAAAGGCGATTTTCTGACTTTCAATGGACTTTTTGCCCATCAATGTGAGTATTAATGATGTTCTAGCGCGTATTTCTGCGGCAGTAGGCACTACGCTACTTGCTCACACATAATTGGCCGTGACAGTTTCGAAGTTCTCCAACAACTTCGCCCACCTCTTCATCAAAGAATGATGGCGGAAACCTGGTTCCATCTCGGTCATTGACCCATTGTGGGAACAAGACTTCGGTTGTTTCCTCGGACTTCCGCGAGTTCGGTCAGTTGCAACAAGAAGAAGAACATGCGGGCAATCGTTGTAAATGACTCGCGTCTCTCGTTCTCGACAACTAACTTTGCGTACTCTCGTCGTGGTTCTATATAAGGCTGGAAAGACCGGCAAGTTTCGTAAGTATCTCATAGTTGACATAGTGAGGACTATGGGAGTTGCCTGAAACCGAATCATGGTAGCCCTGATCTATGGCTCAAGTCGTCGCTAGCCTTAGAACTCGACTCAGGAAAGGCCTGAACCGCTTCAGAGATGGGGCAAGGAATTTTGACCCCAATTTGCCGGCACAAGTGATTCTGTCCGACTCTCTCTCCGATTATCATGTGTCAGCGAAAATGATGTTCAGTGCTTCCTTAAGTCCCTTGTATCTGTTTCGAACAGTGACCTCGGTCACGTTCGCAACTTCAGCTATTTCCTTCTGTGTCTTCCTTTCTCCTTCCAAGACGCATGCAACGTAGAGCGATGCAGCCGCAAGCCCCATCGGCTCTTTGCCCGTGACTATTCCTTTCTTCTTCGCTTCATTTATCATTCGAATTGCTCTCTGTTGAGTTATCATGGAAATCTCCACTCTCGTAGCGATCTTTGAGATGCACTTCACTGGGTCTACAACGGGCATGCGCAGGTCGAGTTCTCTTACAAGCAGTCTGTAGCATCTTGCGAGATCTTTCTTGCGAATCCTGCTTGCGGCTGAGACATCTTTCAATGTCCTTGGAGTTTCAGATATCCTGCAAGCTGCATACAATGAGGCTGCGGCTAATGCGGCTATTGATCGTCCCCGCACGAGCGCGTTGCTGAGAGCCTTACGGTAAACCAGTGCGGCACGTTCTTTGATTGAGGCTGGAATGTGAAGCACATCTGCTAAGCGGTCAAGTTCAGCCATAGCTTGAGCCAGATTGTGATCTGCCGATGAATGGACTCTAGTCCGGATCTGCCATTTCCTTAAGCGGAGCATCTGTAACCTTGTAGCAAATGGAAGTTGGCGACCGGAAGCATCTCGATTCACACGATCAATAACCGTGGAGAGCCCCTTATCGTGAATGGAGAAGGAAATCGGCAAACCGACGCGGCCACGTTGGTCTTTTTCCTCCTTGGTAAAGGCACGCCACTCAGGCCCTTGATTCAACGCATGCTCGCTCAGAACAAGGCCACAATCATGGCAGATTACCTCCCCTAAATCATAATCTTCAACGAGGTTTGCGCCACTGCACTCTGGACAATTCGTGATTTTCCTTATCTTTCTGGTTGTCGTACTCGTACTCATTTTTTCATCAATTCACACTATGCTTTACGCTCGAGCCATCACTTCAGTACAACGCGCGTCGTTCGACTTCAGACCTCGTTCCCACGGGCTGAAGTATTCATCCAGATGACTGATACAGTCTATAGGGCTGCGTTAGAGATAAGGATGTTAAGAGTACACGACACATCTGCCCATATGATGTTGTAATAATGAAGCTGAGAGGCTTCATTTTGTGGCGCAGAATCTCCTGCTAGGTTATTTAATTCTTGGTGATCCTAGACGGATTCGTTTCCATATTCCTTGAGACGAGTCCCGCTTCGAATAGATGTTTTCAAGTCACCAAATCATTCCCGCATGAACCTAGGCGCTCAATTTGTCAATGTCCATTTTCGGAGGGCGCCGTTAGTGTGGTGCTATTCGTGTACTCTCACAATTCAAGTTGTGAAATACTTGAAGGCAGTTCTTACAAAACATAACTTCGCAAGTTTCACATCTGCCCCAGTTACGGACGGGCCTATCGACTAAGTCTTTGCCGCATTCTCCGCAGTTACTTTGTGCGCCTGCTTTGTTCGCCATGAGATGTTCACACCCCACGTAACGAGGCGAGCTACTTAACGCATTATCGCTGAGTAGAGTTCGAGGTTACAAACCTCAGCCCTTGGACGGATGATTAAGAAGAGCACTATTGCTGGCTTAGATTGTATTATCGCGGCACCCTCAATCGCAAGGGCGTTTGCGCGGCCATGAGACTGAGAAAGAAACCAGCCGCAAAGCACGGTTGTGGTCACACTGGCTTATCAGGATTGAAAAACCCTAGGGAAATTGTCAGCGTAAAACCTACCATACCCGTGTCACGTTCAACTTTAACCTCAAAGCATGGTTTGGCAAGAGCCTTGATAGACTTCGCCTGCAAAATACTCAACGCTTGATTGCGAAGACGTGAGATGATCCCGCTCCGATTAGCTGGAATGTCAGCACCCAAAAGATCCATGTCAGCATACCGTTCGGTGAAGGCAACGAAACCGTTAGCCTGTTTTGACTCGCAAAATATCGAATAACCTGAAAGATGTTCAAGTACGTTGGCCTCTACCTGCCTGCGAAATACCCCTAGCCGCCCATTCTTATCGTAGAACAAATCGAGCAAACTGGGTTCAGTGGACATGTACTGAAACATCCATACTTCATTATTTCTCGCTTTCTGATGAATGACACCAGTAATGCACACACGTAAGGATCATAATAGTAGAACAGGCCCTAATTTGACCTCAGTTGAATCGTCGCTGCTTTCTGTGCAGGCACTCATGGTGCGGGCAGAGTAACCTAAACTTGGGGACAGTTCTTCTTGTGTAAAGGGAAGATTTCTGAACTGTTCGTTTCGAAACCACACTTATCGCAGACAAATCGTTGCCCTTCCTTTTCGAATGGGGACACCAAGCTTGTAACCTGCCACATTTGCATTTCTTCTAACACAAATACTTTACCGCTTTACTCGGCAGATGTTTATTCGCTAAAAATGGACTCACGGGCTTCTCAGGTTATCGGAATGGCTTAATACAGTGCGCCAACAGCGGTACCTGCGAGGAATTGTAATCGTGAATTGTGTTAAGTGTGGGAAAGAGATTCCTGCAGGGCAAGAGGTCAAGAAAGGCTTCTTCCTGATGAAGAAGAGCTACCACAAAGACTGCAGTTAAGCAGAAACATCGAGCAACGTCAGCGCTACTAAACCTCACAAACCTGCTCCACTTTTTTTGAGGAGCCCTTTTGGGCTCAATGAATGCGAAAAAGGCATTCTCACCACCACTATGAAATCACAATCGGTCCGCCAACCTATTATGAGGTAGCGCAAGAAGCGATCCTGATATTATGCTTCACAAACTAAACAGCTGAAGGTAAACCTCAACCATGGATGGGCTCTCTTGCTTCAGAGATGGGGCAAGGGATTTCAACTTCAATTCACTGGTAAATGTGACTGGACTTCGTGGCGGTCGGAAGTGTTAAACCCGCAATGGGGACCTTCGGTCTACACGTGATATCATTGCCGAAGGCAAAGAAGAAACCAAAGAAGAAAGCAAAGTAAGTGAAGAGCTGCTTCATCATGTGCTTCAGGACTTCAGCCGCCCCTCAACGTAGACGGTTGGATTTATCGCACGTCATCCACTTGTTTTTCCCATTTACGGCCGCACACTTCACAATTGTAGTAGCGGATTGTAATGTGGCCGGCGTGAGAAATTTCCACGCCAGCCGCCCCAAATGGACAAGCCACATTGGGGCATCTTCGCCTAAACTAGGCTTGAATCTGAAGACGCCTCAGCTAAGATTAGAGTGTACCTCTGAACTAACAAATCGCTAGGAATAATGGCTGGCGATCTCAAACATGATTCATCAATGAGAGAATAGTTTGGGAGCGAACAAGATCTGAGATTTAACGTCAAACGTGAAGCGTTGAGGAAGAGTTTGATACGCTTGATCTTCCTTCCTTGTTGATGAATGTTATGTTGGAATGTACTCAAGTTGACCAGATTACTGGGTTCACCAACTTCAGAGGTGGGGCAGGGGATTCTGACCCCAATTTACCGGTACAGATAAGCAACAGTTGGCACGGAAAATGAAATGATTCTTCGAAGCCTACTTCTTTGCCAGGTTAGTTTGAATAGCCGTCGATTTCTGAAGCTGTTAGTAATTCAGCAAAAGCTCTGTCATAGCGTCGCTGGTTAAGCCTAGGCTGTCTATGGAATTCAAATCTCCCGGAGTGGGCTCGTTAGTTGTGCACAGAATGGTGATCCATCCGGTTTGTGCGTCCCGTTTGAAATAATCTCTCTGATTGACAGGTAGCCTCAGTAGCATGACATCCCGTCATTTCAAGAGGAGCGTTCATCGCAATCTTACTTGGCTTAAGCATTTTCAAAGCGCAATACTTTTGACTCATGCTGATCAAATCTTGAAATCTAAGGAAGATGAGGAACCGGTGAATTGTTTGTGGCAAAGCTCTTTGATCCTCTAGTGATTGGTAATCTGACGCTAAAAAACCGAATAGTGTTGCCTCCAATGGCCAACGACCTAGCGGACATGGAGGGGAGAGTAACCGACCGACTAATCGCGCACTACACGCGACGTGCACCGGGAGTGGGACTCGTGATTGTAGAGCATTCGTATGTCTCCAGAGATGGCAAGCTATCCTCCAGACAACTTGGGATCTATGACGATACTTTACTCAACGGTCTGGCGCGTCTGGTCAAATCGATTCATGCAAGTGGAACGCCCGTTTGTATCCAGATCACTCATGCAGGCCGCATGGCTCGTAGTAGTATCTGCGGCAATCAACCGATTGGTCCCTCCGCAATAGCAGCAGGTGAATCATATGAGGTTCCAAGGGAACTGGAAGAGCATGAGATACAGCGTCTCGTCCGTCTCTTTGGCGAGGCTGCTGGGCGAGCGCGTAAGGCGGAGTTCGATGCTGTTGAGGTTCACGGGGCCCACGGCTACTTGTTGAACCAATTCACTTCCCCACTGACTAACAGGAGGACTGATGGGTACGGCGGCTCCTTTGAGGGCAGAATCCGATTCCCACTTGAAATCGTCGCGGAGGTTAGAAAGACGGTGGGATCAGATTTTCTCGTGCTCTATCGTCTGGGCGCATCTGACGGTGAGGGACAAGGGGTTACAATCGGCGAGTCGCAAAGTTTCGCCCAAAGACTCGTTCAGGCTGGAATCAACATAGTTGATGTGTCAGGTGGCCTAATCGGCCCCGCACCTGAGGGAATGACCGCGCAAGGATATTTCTTGCCCTTGGCGGAAAAGATCAAACAGGCGGTGGAGGCGCCAGTTATTGGCGTCGGCGGAATCACGGACCCCGCTTTTGCAGATCAAGCGATCAGGCAGGGCAGGGTAGACCTAGTTGCTGTTGGTAGGGCGTTGCTCGCGGATCCGGATTGGGCATTATCAGCAAAGAGAACACTAGTCCATGAAACCTAGCCAAGTACGTACGCTAATGCGGCAATCCCACTGTCAAGCATAGACTGAGGAAGAATGTGCAACGGTGACCAGTTCTTGAGACACTCAATCAAACTTGACTACGTCAAAGGACATATGGGTGGAAACGAAATTGTATTCCTGGACGGATCTCAGATCTCACCGAAACGTTATGTTGACGTCGGTCTGTCCGCTCTGGATTCGCCAAGCGTGCATGGTGATCAAACAGGAGTTCTGCTAAAACCGAAAGGTTCCGGCGACATAAGAGTCAAGATCGTTGACAGAACCGCAAGAGGTTTCATCACGATGTGCGGTGGTTTGTCCCAAGTGCTTCCCAAGGCACTTGCCGAGACTTATCTTGGCAAGCGTTTCGACATTCGAAAACCGATGAAGAAGATTGACCTCGAAACAGATCTGGGCATCGTGAGAATATCAGTGAAAAGTGTGAAAGGGGAAACCGTAGCTTTCACCGACATGACGAAATTCGTGGATGAGTGCTATCGCCGAGGTTTGTCTCAGATCCAAGTATCAGGCGTGAACGCTCTCAAGATTGGCAAATTCCTTGTAGTAGATGCAAGTGAGATTCTCAAGAGTCATCCTGCCGCGGATTTTGTGAGCATGAACCAAGCGGCCAAAGAAGTGTTAATGGTTATGCAGAAAGACTTTGACAATCAGCATCTGATCCCAAAGGCCAATGCTGACTACTCACTATTTGACATGTATCCAGAAGATTCGACGCATGGACGTGTGCTATTTCCTCACAGCATACCTATCGGACACATTGAACCCTCATGCGGTACTGGTACTATCGCAGTAGCCGTCGCATTAGCCTACAGTGGAAGAATTACCGAACCGTCGGCGTCGCTTAGATTCGACTCCGGAGACGGCCCATTTCTAGGAGGCACGGAAACGACAAAGGTCGAGATGTTACTTGAGAACGGTAAGGTAAAGCATGCTGAGTTCACCCATAGCCGAGTGCAAATCACGTCCGTAGGCAAGATTTGGACCCACAATTCATCGACTGACAGAGGAAAATAGAATCGGTCAACGAGATGGTTCGGATCTTAAGCGAACTTGTCTCCTCAAAGTAACGATACACTCGCAGAGAGGGGGAGGGGATTCTGGCCGCAATTTACCGGTAGGCATAGGTTTGCGAACGGCTGACGCTATGGCCAGAGTTCGATTTCAATTCGCCAGAGGCGACACATACTCATCGGAAAGGAAAAATCAGGATATTGAGAGCGCCATCAGACCAGGTCCGCCTAGCTGAATCCAAACTCCCGTTGTGGATACTGCGGGAGCGCCAGCGGCGGTCCAGGCGGTCAAAACCGCTTGGAAATTATAGGTTTGGCCTTGCATCATGTAAACGGTGGCGCTGCCTATTATCGTTGAAGTGATCGAGTAGTTCTGCTTCGTTAAGAAGTCTGGAATTGAGATCGGATTAGACTTCGATAGTTTTTCCTATGCTCTTCTTCTGCGCGAGTTCGTATACTTTGGCAGCTGTTGACATGTCCTGGACGGCTAGGCCGACGGATTTGAAGACTGTGATTTCGTTGTTGCTGGTGCGTCCTTTCTTCTTTCCTATTACGAGTTCTCCTAGCTCAGCGTAGATGTGGTCGGGCGTGATCACGCCCTTTGCGATCGGGTCGATTATGTCTCCAGCTTCCTTTAACGCTGCTTCCCTCTGATCCACTACGAGCTTGGCTCGTTTTATGGTCACGTCATCCAACTCCTTTATTCCTGGTCCGTGATGGGAGCCAATTCCGCTGACATGGGTTCCTTCTTTGAGTAGCTGCCCGTCGAAGACTGGCACTTTCGATGTTGTCGCCGTGATCACGATGTCCGATCCCTTCACTACGTCACCGGAGTTCTTCTGGGGAACGACCTTCACGCCAAGTAGTTTAGTCATCTCTTCTGTAAACTTGCGTAGGTTTTCTAGGATGACGTCGTAGACTTTGATTTCTTTCAGTTTCCTAACCTCGTTCATGGCCAGGAGTTGAGTCTTGGCTTGGACTCCTGCTCCAAAGATGCCCACTGTTGCAGCGTCTTCTCTAGCCAAGTATTTTGCGGCTACGCCGCTTACGGCTCCGGTTCGCATGGCCGTTATCCACGCTCCGTCCATTATGGCTTGGAGCCCGCCGGTCTTCGGATTGTTCAACAGGACGGTTCCTAGAATTGTTGAGCAGTTGTATTTTGTTGGGTTGTCGGGGAATACGCTTACGACTTTCACTCCGAGGCTATCCATCCCGCCTAGGTAGGCCGGCATGAAGGTTATCAGGCCGTTGTGTTTCTTTAACTGTATAGTTGGCCGGAGGGGCAAGTTTGCGGTGCCTTCCGCTAATTCTCTGAATGCTCCTTCAACCGCAACGAGCGTATCCTTCATCGTGAGAACTGACTCGACGTCTTTACGCGTTAGGACTAATACCATTCTCAAGCTCTCCTGTCAAAGACCTCTAGGCCGGGTGCTTCTTAAGGAATCGCTCGAGTCTGTCCTAGCCTTGGCGTGCATGCTCATTATTTTATTATTATTTTGAACCAGTCTACTTTTAATGTGTGGCGTACCGGTGGTAACGATTGCTTGGCGCCTGGAATTCGGAGACCAAGACGATGACTACAAAACCGGATTACGGTAATTGGGTCTCAAAGAGAATCATCTACACGCCAGCTGTTGTAGGATTCATGTTGTGTATGTTAGGTCTTCTTTACTCTGTGTTGCTGATTCCTGCTGTTTTCTTTCTTCTTGTTTCAGCATATTTTGCCTATGCTCGGGTTCTATTTGCCGGAAAACGAAATGTACAGGGGCGAATCGTTGGGTTGGTCTTATCCCACTTGGATTGGAGTGGGGAAGGACGCGCGTTAGACATAGGCTGTGGAAGCGCCGCCCTTACGCTCAAATTTGCTGAGAGGTATCCCACTGCCCAGGTTGTGGGAGTTGATTCCTGGAGTGGAAATTGGGAATACTCTAAAGAGATGTGTGAAAGGAATGCGAAGATTGAAGGCGTGACTGGTCGAGTAACTTTCCAGAAAGCAAGTGCCTCGGCCTTGCCATTTGGCGACGGATATTTTGATGCCGTCGTAAGCAATTTGGTTTTTCATGAGGTACGTGATTCTGCGGATAAGCGCGAAGTTGTACGCGAGGCTTTACGCGTGTTGAAGAAGGGGGGAAAATTCTCTTTTCAGGATCTCTTTCTGTTGCGACACGTCTACGGTGATATAGGGGATTTTCTGGCGACCATTCAGCGTTGGGGGATATCGAGAGTAGAATTTGTCGAGACACGAAAAGCGAGCTTTATTCCGTTGATGCTAAGATTGCCGTTTATGGTTGGAAGAATAGGAATAATTGCTGGAGAGAAATGATCCGTTACGTCATCGGAAGGCATGATGGAATTTGAGCCGCCGTCGTTCCTGGTTCGTAAAGGTGTGCGCGCACCATTAGACCCACACACACCTTTGATAACGAACAACGACGATTCAAATCTGGACGACCGCAACATTATATTCGCTAAAGAAAAGTAGTGAAGATGCGAGACGAGAAGACATTCACCGAAGAGGTCTCAGCAATGGGTTTTCCACGCAATTTCGCCATCCAAGAATGCTTATAGAACATCATTTCTTCCGAATTATTGCTAGGGTGTTACTGTGAAGGACAAGCCTAAGCTTAGTGACATCTTTCCTCTGCCCAACGAAGCCAAGAGGCTGCAGTACTTTGTGGGAGACTGGAATGCTGAGGGCAGCCTGACTTTCCAGGGCAGAGCTTTCAAAGTGAAGGGCTCGTGGAAATTTTCTTCGGCGGCTGCTGGATGGGGGATATTGAATGTTGGCAAGATGGACATCGAAGGGCTAGGTGCATACGAGGAAGTCGACATACTTGGTTTCGACCCAGGCGAGAAGATGTTCCACTTCTTTGCCGTTACGAACACGGGGGCAGCTCGCGACCACAAGGGCAGGTGGTTAGATGACAAAACATTCAGTGTCTTTCATGAAGCTTTGCAAGATGGAAAAATCTACAGGGAGGAAATAGAAGCAAAAATCATGAGTCCAAGGGAATTCACGGTACGCGAACGAGATACCTTAGACAGTCAGGTAATCACAACAATGGAGGTCACAATGAAACGATAAGATTAGGGTCAACTTCCTACTTGAATGGTTTCTGGACGTCGGTTGGAGAGATTTCTTCCATAGGTAGCAAATATTCGCAGCCGACCTTTTGACGGGCTTATTGCTTGGATCCGCAGTTGCTGCAGAAGGTGGCTCTTGGATTCAGCTGGGTGCCGCAATTAGCGCAAAACCTCTTTTCCCCCAACGGAACAGTCTCGGAGGAAATGGATTGCGTAGCGGATTCCGATGGAACGGCCATTGTTCTTGCAACACCACCCTGAACATCACTTCTTGCGACTATGTTTATCTCCTGTGTTTTTGCTACGGGGAACTTCAATGCAGCTTCATGTTTCAGTTCTGCTTTGACGTACCAGCGCACGATGCCTCCGCTACGAAGGAGATTCGAAATCATTCCTACGGATATGCTAGAGGCATGCGTTGCGCTTGGACCGGTTTGTGGTATAACAAAGGCGAATTTGTATTGATATGGGCTATTCGCATTTGTGTACAGCTTCTCAGTGTCCAGTATCTCCGACTTTGAATAGAGCGTGATTTGTTTACTGACCTCCCTGCCATTCGCTTCGCGCTCTCTCACCGTTTCTTCCGCGTACAAGATTGCAACCACTTCCTTGCCCATGACATCTTTATTCATGGTAAGAGAAGCGGTGCCTTCCAAAGTATCACCTGGAGCAACATTCACATTCTTTAGCTGCAAATCCATCTTCCCGTCGCCCAGCCCAAATATCCCAAACATGCAACCACCATGAGATTATGATTTACGGTTTCAGTTTTGCTCCGCAATTCTCGCAGAATTGCTGGCTAGTGGAATTCTGAGCCCCGCACCTTCGGCAGTAGATCGTTTCCCCCCTCACACCGGTCGCGCGTCTACCCGACTTTGGACGACGCAACTTGACCACTACTAAGACTCCGACGACGAGAACTACGACGACGCCGATTAACAGGAGATTAGTCTGCGAAAACATAGCCATGGTGCCGCTCGCCCCGGTAACAGGCAACGGACTGGGCTGGTTTGAGGACGACGTCACACTAGAGAAGTTGAACGCCGAGGTTGTTGCCATTACGGCTGTCGTAGTAGGGCTCGTACCAGCCTCCGCAAACGCATACACGTTACCGTCCATTGAGCCCACGTATAATGCGTTCCCTGAGACAGCAGGAGAGGATGAGACATGGTCCCCTGTTGTGTAATTCCAGACCACGGCTCCAGTGACAGCGTTCAACGCATACACATTATCGTCCATTGACCCTACGTACACTATGCCCCCTGAAACAGCGGGGGAAGAGCTGACACCGGCATCCGTCTTGTAGGTCCATAGAAGGTTGAGTGGTGGGGTTACAATGTCCGGTGTTACGCCGGTGTGGTTGAGGTTTTGATGGAACATCGGCCAGTTTGTTGGCGAGGCCGCAACATGCACCACCCCCACATCATTGAAGAGGACTAGAGAGATGGAGAGAAGGATCAGAACCGAAGTCTTCACGTTGCCAGCCACGTGATCTCCCTTCCGCTTCTCCTTCCTTCCGGAACCAACCGAACCCGATTCATTCCTAGGGTTCTACGCCTGGTTGGCTCCGCATTTTCCACAGAACTTTGCGGTCGCGTAAATCTTCGCGCCACAACTTGAACAGAACTTCGCGGGAGCCGCGGCTGCTGCGGGGGGAGCCGTCGCCACGGGTGCGGCTGTGGGAAAAGTTGCAGGTGGGGTCGGGAGTGGGGTGCCGGCAGCTTGCACCAAGTCCATTTCTATTCCGCCAATCCTACCCGCAACGAGGTTGTACAGGAGGGCGCCGATGGCTCCTCCAATGAATCCTGATATGGCGCCAGTTATTGGGAACATGATGATGGCGGTGTATCCGAACACTCCGAGCATTCCGAGAATTCCCACAGGTGTTTGCATAAGCATGTCACCCATCATGCTTCCAACACCCGCAAGCACGATTCCTTCGATCAACCCAACTATCGCTGAAAGGACCGCGAAGATCTTCGCCACGGACATAACGCCAACTCTCTTTAGAACCACCATGCCCTAGAATCTCCTCATCCCATAGAGTCTGGCTTCCCTGCCAAAAGTATTCTCGAATCAGAAGTTATCGTATGATTTGAGATAAAACACTTTGCAGCCAATCACTTCGATTTTTTGCGGCTCGCAATCTGAACTAGTCAATGAATAACGTCTAATGTTATGTGCGATCAAACCGTTCGAATGACCATGCTAGTCTTGATCCAAGCCACTATTATGGAGCCGCCACCATCCGTTTACGGATTTGGCATCTTATGATTTTCTGGACGGAAAATCCCAAAGGATAAGTCATACGTCATGAGTCACCGCGAGCACCGCGCTCAATATGAATTCTAAAAGTACGTAAGCTGCAAAGTTTTATCATCTAGTACGAGACAATTTTTCACGCGGGTGTTCTCGCCTGCACGTTCATTCTCCTATCAACCTGCGCGCGTCACTAGTCCTGATCATGCTCCTAATCCCAATCGTTTTGGGATTGAATCTTAGACCAGTTCAAGGAGCGTTAACGGTCAGCATCACCTCAGTTGATTCCCCTTCCGAAACTAGACCAGGAGATACTTTCTTGGTTACCATCCACGGCACTTATCAGAGCTCTGGTCCATTCGCTCTGGACGTGTGGGTGAAGGAAGTCAATGGGGCTCCAGGCACGACGGTACATGGCAGTTACAGCTCAAGTCAGCAGTCTCCGGCATCCGGAACATTTGGCGTGCAACCTGCTATCCTGCAAGCCTATACGCCAAACTCAAATGAGTGGGATCCGTCGGGAAAGTTCAGTTGGCACCTACAGGCAGGGGTGACCTGGTTATCAAATTTGGTTACCCAATACGATTTCTTCATAACCATCGTAAAACCTGACGCTGAGCCCTACATCAAAATAACCAACGCCCACGTAGTTGATGTGCAAGGAAACCCCCAGAACGAGTTAAGCGTTGAACAGCCTTTCTTCATAGAGGGCACAGAGGATATTTGTATAACGGCCGGTTCGACATTGAAGGAGACCTTCAGAAACTCCCCTCCATCATACACCGCGTCAGAACTGATGTCTCTAGAACCGGATGGGTGGGTGAATGTGGCCGAAAATCCAGCCCCAGTTCCAATTCCACAGGATGAATCTTACTCACAAACCCCCATGTTTTTTGGGGGTGGGGATGCTCCACCCAATCCCATGGCGGATTGGCATTGGGACATCAAATACGAGGTTGACGCACCTGGTCACGCGCCTCTGGTGGATACGGTTTCGTTAGAAATACCTGTCAAGGATAGGAATAGTCCGTGGGCTGCATTCGCTCAGGATCAGTCGGGAGCCCAATCCTTTGTGCAGCCGTCACACACTTTTGCAGTGAGGCTGGTAGGGAAGTACATCTTTCCGGGGAGCAGTACTGGAACGCTTGTGATCGATATCAAGGATAGTAGTGGTGTCATTCCCATGACTACGCGGACTTTGCCAAATCGGAAAGGAAAAGGTGGGTTCAGCCTGCTGTTCAACATAATGGCGCCTTCAACCACAGGTTGGTACACCATAACTGCGGAACTCAGCGTGTCAGGCACCGCACCACCTGTCTACGACACTTTTGATTCGGGTTCACAGGTGACTAACGACCCTAACCTGCTCTCAATGTTCTGCGATATAGTCGCTGTTCAGGTGAATAGTGCGCCGACGCCTCCAACGCAGGATGTGGCGTTGGGAAGCCCCTTTAACGTGCAGTTGCAGCTTCAATGGCATCTTCCTCAAGGCTCCCAAATTTTCCTAATGCTATACAATCTCAACGGCTTCAATCTTGGTCTCGCCTCCCAACTTCTGCCTCCTCTCCCTCAAGGCGGAGACGGCTCGCAAACCGTGGCAATTCAGGTTCCAGCGGCTGAGATACCTCCACACACGGGCTCGTGGGGTCTAGAAGCCCAGGCCCTCACCACCGGCACCACCCCGCAGCTTGGCACGCGGATATTCCATGTGAACCTTGTTGGAGCGCCTGGGGGAGGGCCTGGTGGTGGAGGGCCGCCTGGTGGGAATTATGATTGGGCGATTACGGGGGTTTCCATCTCCCCTGTGAACCCGTCGTTGGGTTCGAATGTGACGTTCACAGCTCAGGTGGGGGTTACGACGAGTTCCCCGTTGCCGCAGACCGTCGCGGTCGCCTACTCGATTGATGGGGTGGAGCAGTTGAAGGGTTATGTTACCTACCAGCCTGGGATGGCTTTCCTGTCGGTTTCTTCTCCTCCCTGGACGCCCACGTTGGGTCAGCATACGGTTAGTTGGGTTGTGGATCCGGATATGCAGTTTAACGACCCCAACCGAGCGAATAATATGATGAAGGCCACGTTCAATGTTACATCGACGCCACCGCAGCCTCCTCCGGGGCAGACGCAGCCTGGCGGGGCGTTTGACTTCTACGTGACGGCGGTTCCGATGGAGCAGACCATTGACGCCCCTGCCACGTACACGGTGACTGTGAACTCGACCTCTGGGACGCCTCAGACAGTTCAACTGGATCTTCAGGGAGCCCCAGCTGGGGTCTCGTACTACTTCACCCCACCATCCGGCATGCCCGGGTTCACGTCCACGCTGACTGTGACCGCGGCGAGCACGGTGCCTGCGGGTTCGTATCCGCTCACCATCAACGCTACGGCGGCTGGGATTGCGCGATATGCGTCCTTGGTGCTCGATGTCACGAGTGGGCCGGACTACTCGCTGGCTGTGGCTCCGGATACGGTTCAGGCGAGTCCGGGTGGGACCGCGACCTTCAACGTCACCGTGGCATCCAATTCGGGTTATGGGCAGCTTGTGAACCTGGAAGCCTCTGATCTGCCTCCTAACTCCACAGCCAAGTTTGATCCAAGCGCGTTGGCTCCGAATGGGCAGTCAACATTGACCGTGCAGTTGAGCAAGGATGCTGCGTCGGGCTACTACAGTATAACAGTGACTGGTTCGGGGGTTGAAGGTAAGCAGGTTTCAGCTACGGTGCTGGTGCAGGGACAGCTTGCTAACCCAGAGTCCACAGAAGCGACGGTGAATTACCTTGCGATGGGGATCCTGGCCGCGATTGTTGCCGTGGTGGTTGTGGGTGTGGTGTTGGCGGTGAGGAGGCTTAGAGCCCACCGCGCAGGAGCCTTCTGCATCGAGTGTGGGACGAGGCTTAGGCCGGGTGACGAGTATTGCGAGAAGTGCGGGACCAAGCAGACTGGAGACGCCCACGCTTGATCTTGGTGGGGTGGCTGCAGGATTGACGGGGTTGGAGTGGAGTGGAAGAATGAAGAAGGTTTGCGCGGTCGCCTTCATCCTCCTGGCCCTAGGAGCGGTGACGGGGCCGGTCTCGGCGCAGGGAAGGGCGCAGGCGAAGATCATCCCTCCAAGCCCCTACCAGGTCTACACGAGCGAAACTTACTCGCTCACGATCGGCGTCCAATACAGCATTTTCGGCTCGTACTATCTCTGGATTGAGAGCCCACCGTATAACACGAATCAGGTGGCCGTCTCCGGCTCCGGGACGATTGCGTTGATGATGACGCTTACGGCACCTTCAACCCCCGGCACCTACACCTTAACACTCACCCTTTACGGTCAAACGCGGGAAGGATCCCGCGTCGTCATGGATACAGCCTCTGTGAACTACGAGGTGGTCCAGCCCATCATCACCGATTGGAATGTGGTGAAGGTGTGGTTGAATCCTGCGGCGCCGGGTGAGGGGGACAAGGTGACATTCCACACGACCATCGCCTTGGTGAGCACGAATAGTCCGCAGTCGATGACGGTTCAGGTGGCCTGCCTACTGGATCAGGCGCCGTACTACACTGGTTCCTTAACGTTCGCGCCTCAGCCTAGTTCGCAGGATCTCACGGTGCCTCAGACTTGGACGGCCACGAAGGGGATGCATACGTTGACCTGCATCGTGGACCCGAATAATCAATTCAATGACGCGAATCCGTATCCGCAGGGCGATTTTGCGGAGATCAGGTTCGATGTTCAGGCCTACTACGCGGTGATTCAGAGCATCACTACTTCGCCCCTGGCTGTGAGTGAGGGTGATCAGTTCAGTGTGGTTATCCATGTTTCCTATCATTTCCCCGGGTCGGCTACGTTGAAGGTGAGCCACCGGAATAATCAGACTCAGCCGTCCTCTGAGGATAAGGTGGATAATGTGAAGTCGTCTGGGTCGGGGACGAGGGATTACACGTTTACGGTGCGTGCGCCATTCAGGAACTCGACTTACGGTGGGAGCGGTACGTGTGTCCAGAAGTATATGCTTACGGGGCAGGGGTTCGTCTGGTTTGATCGTGGCGAAGGGGCGGGTTGGGAGAAGACTGATCCGGGTTGGACCTCGTACTACAACGTGACCATAACGAGGCCGCAGTACTACGCGCGCTTCAACCAGGTCACCGCCCGATATGCAGGTTTGACGAACGCGACGGGGCATGTGACGATCACGCTGGTGATCAGGTATGCGCTCCCAGTCCAGACAGGCCTCAGGATTACCATCGAAAGGTTCGATAACGTCTCGCACAGAGAATTGACTTACGGGATCACGGTAGTCGCTCAGGATCAGTCATCGTTCACGCAGCAGAACTCCGCGGAGGGAACCACCACGTTCACGTACATGTACTCCTACCCGCCGTCAGCCCTCACCTCTGGCACGCTCACGTTTACAGCCGCAGTCGAATACCAGGCGTGCGGAGGATGGGTCCACGGGGACGAGGGCACCGTGAACACTCCGGTTCCGTACACGCCGCACACTCAGCCCACCTCTGCCTACGACTATCTCATCGCCGCCCTTCAGAGGATACTTGACTGGTTCAAGAGCCTCTTCGGAGGATTAGCGGTCTTCGACAGACGCGTTAGTTGACGATTACGTTTCGCAAGGCACCGGCTGGTTAGCGGCGGGGTCCATCTGGAACGCCACCTCGTGGGATTCGAACTCATGACAGAAATGTCCAGCTAATCGTGGACACATTGCAACGAGGTGCCATTCGGGTGTCGGATGCAGATTGTTATATTGAAAACTGCTGCAGATGTAGACCGACTCATTCCTGAGGGCGATAGCGTCTGTTCGATGTGTCGACTGCCATTTTGGACGCGAAGGCGATAGAAGAGTCTCTTAGGTTGCTGAGAATGCCTTCGGGTCTCTCCGCCTAATCCCCGGAACTCGGTCGAAATCCTTGTCCGCAGAAACTATTTCTCCAATCTCGGCATGTTGCATCACGGCTACATGGACGCAGTCGTACGGGCTGATGTTCACTCGTTGGCTGATCTCGATCGCGTTTCTTACGTCAAAACTTGACATTTCGAGTATCCTGAGCTCAAGTGAGAAGATTGAGTCCACCACATCCTTTACCTGTTTCGTGAGTCCAAACTTTCTTAGTAAATTGGCGACTTCCAGAACAACGAGTGTAGATGTTGCCCGCGGAAATACTGTTATCCTCTATCTTGCGAAGAACCTCTGCACACGCCGCCCCATACTCTCCGTCCATGATCTTAGCGTAGAGGAAGATGTTGCTGTCGATGAAATACAACTCTCCGGGGCCGTTATCGCAATTCAATTTTTTCCTCGAGTTCCTCAACGGAAACTCTTCGATGATACACTTTCTCGCCAATGAGATGCTCGAGCGGGTTGCGCACCCTTCTGTGGCGGCGGACCAAGATGCTGTCGGTATCGCGCTTTTCAACTATGACTTTTTCGCCCGGGCGAAGATCCATCTCGTCTCGCACCTCTTTAGGAATCGTGATCTGAAATTTCTCGGTAACCGTTGTCTCTGGCAAGCTCAGTCGTTCTATGGAGCACGTTTTGGGTATTGAGTATCCCGCATACCGTATACCAGCATACGGTTCTACGGCTTCAGGATGTGGTCCTAAGAGAATGCGTTAGCAGAAATGGTGCGGGGGAGGGGATTCGAACCCCTGAACCCCTACGGGACGAGGTCTCTTAACATCCCGGTTTGATGTTCCTGAGCTTCACGTACGTATGGTTTGGATACGTCTCGCGCCTTTGACCTGGCTTCGCCCTCTCAACATTTGAGAGTTTGGCAGTGGGGGACTAACGCACGCTCTACGCGTGGCCTACCCCCGCATAAGCCAAAGGTCCTACCCCGCACAGAACTCTTCGTAGGGCTATAGCGACATAAAGCTAATGCCGGAAACGGCCGCTGAGTCGGTTAGACTTTGACTTTCCTCTTCGCGGTCCAGAAGGTTATTCCTCCCACAAGAAGCGAGAGGATGACGACCACAAACCCGTTCGCCTCATGCGAGAGCATTAGACTTTCTGTTCCGCTTAGCAGTTGAAGACCGAGGCCCACCTGAGCCAGAACTACGATTGTAAGAATGACCATGGCGAGCTTCGAGTATAGGGTAGCAGTCTTAGCCCTGAAAGCAATGACAGCTAGCACAATTACCAAGGCCAATCCAACAAGCCCGAATAGTACGTGGACTCCAACGAGAGAATCCATTCCGCCGGAGACCACAAAACCTAAAATGAGTTGAACTATTGCGCCGAGCAAAACAACCGTCCCCAAAACTGGAACAGGTTTCAAAACAAATGCCAACCGGAGTTCGAGCGCCCCGTCTGCACCTTTAAGCTTGACGGCCACTCAACCAAATTGCGAGCGCCCAAAACCAATCCGTTAGCAACACGCCGAGTGATACTTCTCTTTCGCAGAACTGATGGGTCGTCGCATCCCGTAAATTATTAATATTGATGGCAGTGGAGGCAGTCCTCTTGGGAGAGTCTGCTACCTCTTCTCTCCGGGACGGAGAGTGATCTTAGGGTTCATGGCAGGGCTCTCCCGAGAAACTTCTCGTAATTCTTGCGGTGGGCGAAAACTTCTGTTATAGTAAGTCGAGGTCCAAGCTCCGTTGCGGGAGCAACGTTGTGCGTTGTCTCTATTCTAGGCCCAGGTGTAGAAAACGCGGCGTGCGGGGTAGTAGACTGGGGTGTAGTAGTAGCCTGGGTAGCCTTGGAAGTAGCCTGGGTAGCCTTGGAAGTAGCCTGGGTAGCCTTGGAAGTAGCCTGGGTAGGCTGGATATGGGTACCAGTACCTCGGCCTTGTGGCGTACCACGCAGCGGCACCGACTCCTAAGCCTGCGAGGGCGCCTACGCCTATGCCCACGCCCGCGCCCGTTAACCCCGCCGCGCCGTAACCTAACGCTCCGCCTGCCGCAGCTCCGAGCAGTGCCCCGGCTGCGAGAAGGAAAATCGGCAATTCTAGTCCCTATGTGAAATGTGCAGAGCACGGATATAGCGTTTTACAAAAACTGCGAGGACAGGTGACTGAAAACGATGTCGGAGTACGGTGGGTGGTCTGATTTTGTGTGGAGACTGTTTTACTCATTCCGAAGCCGAATAAAGAATGTGGGGTTGATCACGCGAAGGGCCCTACGCCTTCGGTGATCTTAATCGCCTGCACTGGGCATTGAATTTCGCATGCCCGGCAGAAGATGCAGTCCCGTTCTCGGGCCGGGTCGGCCTTCCAACGGTCTAGCAGCGTTTTGCCGCTGTCGTTCGGAATCTGCTTGTCAATCTTCTCCTGCTCAGCTGGAAAGTCCATTTTGTCGAATACGTTTACTGGGCAGACTGAGATGCAGATACCGTCTGCGATGCATATGTCGAAGTCAACCGCGACAGCGACACCATGCACGCCGTACTCTTTGCTAACGCCCTCTTTCCAACGCACCTCATGGCCTTCATGGTCTTCTTTCTTGGGCCATTCGTTTGGGAACGAGGCGTCGTCGATTATTCGTCTTTCAGTCATCGATTACACCAAACGTGTTGCGGAAAGGTTAGGATGCATTAAGAAGATTTGCGTGTCACAACCAAACCTGACAATAGCGCTTGAAAAATATTGAGTTTGTCCGCCTGGGCACAAACAGTCAATTCTCAGAAGGCACATGGTCGGCCCGCAAGTCCGCATACATTACATTCAAACGCCATCGAACTTGGACAGGCAACCTGGACAAACGCAATCCTTTGCCAGAGTCCGTAGTCTCGCCAACGCTTCATCGCTTAAGGACATACCCGTGCACCAACACTCGCTGCCACCCATACCACATGAGAAAGTTGACCCGCAAATCTCACACCGCATGGTTCGGGGCATAGAGCTCACGTCAGGAAGGGCCAACGTGCAGTATTTCAAGTAGCCGCATCATATTCGAGAACTCAGTGCATGATGGGTGTAGCAGATTTGCGAATCGTCTCATTTCTACCGAGCGCAACGGAAATCGTTTATGCGCTCGGGCTTGGAAGCGAACTGGTTGGCGTGTCCCATGAATGCGATTTTCCATCCGACGCTAAGGGAAAACCCAAGATGATTGAAACCGCATTTGACACCCGAAAACTGGAAAGCGAGAGAATCGACCAACTGGTTATGGAGTACACGAAGCGCGGGGAACGATTATACAAAATAAAATTTGAGGAATTTAAGAGAGCGAACCCGGACTTGGTGGTAACGCAGGAATTGTGTGATGTCTGCGCTATTGGAGCGGAGGACGTCTTGGCCGCCGTTAACCAGCTCGGGAAACCGGTGAAAGTTGTCTCACTCAACCCCCACTCACTGAGCGATATTGAACGCGACATCAGAAGCATAGCGAAAGCGGCTGACCGCCCTGAGAAAGCTGAGCAACTGATAGCGAAATTGAACGAGAAGGCAGAGGCCGTTAGAAAGTTAACTGAAAACGTTCAGAGGCCACGAGTCTTTTCTGTAGAGTGGTTGAAGCCTATCATGAATGCTGGCCATTGGGTTCCAGAGATGGTTGAGTACGCTGGGGGAATCGATGAGCTCGCCGAACGTGGACAGCCATCCAGATACATCGAGTGGGATTCAGTATTGAAGTTCGACCCCGAGGTCATCATCCTAATGCCCTGCGGATTCACAACAAGCAAAACAATTGAACAGGCCAGGTATTTCTTTGAGCAACCGAAAGCAAAACAGCTGAACGCTGTGCGAAATGACCGAGTTTATGCTACGGACGGGCACAACTACTTTAGCCGTTCTGGACCAAGACTCTTCGACGGCATAGGGACCCTGGCCCACATTATTCATCCCGAACTATTCAACGAACCACTCGACCCGCACTTAGCAAGCCGAGTCGAAGCCATCTAACCGGAACTATGCCTTAGAAGCGCCCGCGGTCTGGTGGGCGTTCGAGCGGCCTAGGTTCACGTTCGATCGGATGCCACGGAATAGTTACGGAGGATTCGAGACATATCGAATCATAGCCAATTGTTGTTTTCATTCTTTCAGCACCTACCGTAGCAATGTGGGATCTGCTCCATAATGACTGGTAAAGCTTGGACTCGGTCAGGGGTTAGTTGGCGACCGGTGCCGGGCTCGCTAGTTGCACCATTTCTTCCGCAACTTTCGTAATATGGTCGAAGAGTTGGTAGGCCGCGGCGATTTGTTCCGACTCAGTTTGATTTGTGTATGAGTCAGCGCCTATGGTTATTTTGCCGCTGCTGATGCGAGCTTGAAGTTGCATTCGGCCGTCTTCGCTGATCCAGCTCATGGAAAGTTGGTTGCCGTCGTGGGAGTAGCCGAGCCAACGGAAGTTACTGAACCACCTGCCCCTCAGCTTCTGGAAGAGGACAGTTACGTCAACTTGACTTGGCAGATACGCGTCGATTATTGGTTTGGCTAAGAGCTGGTTAGTTTGAACTGCGAATGAGTAGTTGCTTCCCGTTCCTCTGAGCTTATACCCTTCAGGAGATCGTTCGATCACGTGGGCTTCTTCGAGGCGTTTCAGGGTCCGCGTGAGCGTTTCCTGGTGTAACCCCAGCCTTCTCCTCAAGCCTTGGAAGGAGAAGTGTGCATTCTGCTCACTTGACAGTAGCTTCAAGACTTCACGCTCTCGGTCGTCGAGGTCAAATTCCTCAAAGTCGGGATTAGGGTCGATGTTTGTGGTTAACAAGGTTGAAGGATGCAAACCCCGTAAACCGCCTTATATTGACTATGTTTAACCCAAATAGGCAACTTAGCGACCATTCAACCCGGTGAGTCACATCATGAACGAGAAGACCGAAGGCGTCTACGTCCCAGAACCTGATGAAGAATGGATCTCGCCAGAGAATTAACGACTGAAACATCCGAGTTTCACGCCTAGTGTAGCCACTGATACAACTTCCAACCTAAGAGGAGCATTAGCAAGTTACGCGGAATGAATCATCAGTTTGCGGCGACCATGCTCAACTCTACGTAGCCGGACCAGTTCCTTATCGAAGGTTTCGAACTCTGCAACAGAAGGGTTGACAAAGCTCGCCAAAATTAACGCGTCCCTTCCACCGAGCGCATATCGTTCTGCGAATTTCAAGCCGGTCCTAGTTGTGTCTTTAGTCTGATTTAGGAATAGAACGTGATTGTCGTCGAGCATCTCCGCGAGGACTTCCGCAGCATCATCTGACGCCCATTTCAACTTGAAAACTAGTGTATGGTAAGTTTCATGCACGACTGTCGGGTTCAACGCGACTCTACGAGAGGCCAATGAGCTCACTTTGCTATGCTGGGGGTGCTCTCGGTCAACGTACGCGACGAGGACGTTCGAGTCTATCGCCAGATGCTTTTGATCTCTTCTGTGGTAGGCCATTCTGGTTTACCGGTCCTTTTCGGGATAAGTCCGCAAAGTTCCCTCCAAGTTCTCTTACCTCTGCGAATGGGCTTGATCAATATCCCATCTTCCTGATTCTCAACCCTAACTATGGTTCCCTCATCCAGCCCTGCCCCTTCTCTCACATCCTCTGGGATGAGGACTCTCCCACGTTGATCGACAACAGTCTGAGTCATGCATAATCCCACCAAATAAGTGGGAAATAGCATAAAGCCTTACCTCTCAAGAGCAAAATGATTGATTACACGATATTCGTATGCCAGATTCGTTTCGAAATACGGCCAGCGTAGCATCGTTCGTTGTCTATGCCCTGAAAATTGTTATGCCTTCCTTCTCCCTAAATGTCACAGAGAACTTACGGAAAACATCTGTTCTTCCGAGGAGGAGCGGGACCTCTTCCACTTGACTCCAAGCAACTCTCGCTCGGAAACTCATGGAGCCTATGCGCATCGATACTGTTTTGACAATGATTGGGACGGAAGATTTGCCGACCCCCATGATCCTCCGCAGCTTATCCTGCTTCAATCGGCGTAACCCGATTAGGTCCCCAACCGACAGAGGAATGAGGGTTATGTCTGCTCCCGAGTCAACGTATAACCATTGATCAAATTCGTCTTCCAAGATCACTTTTGCAACTGGCCGAAAAATTACCCTGAAAGTCGAAGACTTCTCTTTACGGTAGGGAAACTCTACCCGCATATAATCAACACGAGCGTCTCGCCCTTCGGGACCTTGTGGAGTTCTGGTCGAGCGGTAGGATTCTTCCTCTTGGCCTCTAACCACACTTGTTTCGCGTTGGTTCCACTAGCAACGACTCTCTTTCCGACCACTGCCACGTACCTGCCCTTGTACCTCGAGAAATCGATTGCAACGAAGAACCGCTTCTTCAACTCAACTCGCCTGGCCACACTTCACGAGTAACTCGCTAAAAGCTCTAGCTTCCAAGGAAAGCCGAGATTCGATACTGTTCTGGTGGGAGGATTCGGGAGCTGCTATAGACGTTGGGTTCACTATACCTTTCCTTCCTTGGGTGGCCTCATTCTGAATATCGCGCACTGATTAGGTATACGAGGCCATTAACCGACAAAGAGAAAGCTAGGGGAAAGGAAGCGTCTCGTGTTCTTCTATTGGTCAAATTTGACCTCTTGTTGTTGTCACCGTGGTGACTACTGTTACAGTAGCCGGAGTCGCAGTCGTAGTCTGAGTAGTTGTCTGCGTTACCGTATGGCTTACGACCAGCACCGTAACGGTTGAAGATTGGGTGCTCGAACGCAAACTTGATCGATTCGTCATTTTCTCTTTCGCCAAACCAAAGTTTCGAGACCGAACCCGGACCGCCACGGGGAAGGGATAATAATAAGGTTGTACGGTATACCTTCCAGATGGCGGAGGCTCTTGGCGACTGTTAAGACGACGCTTGTCCTGGACGAGAAGGTTTGGAGCGAGTTCAGGCGGTTCGTGGAAGCAGCTTACGGGACGAGAAGAAAGATGAGCGCTGGCGTTGAGGAAGCTCTAAGCAGCTTTACGCCTGTCGCGGTCCTCGAAGCTTTTGCGTCCAGCGCTGGAATTGTCTTGGACTCATATCCTTCATCTCAAGAGATCGTAAGTCATAGGCCGAAGGTCAGGGTATCGACAGCGAGAACGATCAGACGGATGAGAGATGAGCGCAAAAAACGTGTATCTTGACACAAGCGCCATCGTCAAGAGGTATGTCGAAGAGAAAGGATCCCAGCTCGTTGATGATGTCTACGGCCGAGCCGAGGTGGGTGCCCTTAGGATATCGTTCTCGATGTGGAACGTGGGCGAACTGATAGGTGCGCTTGACCAACATCTCCGCAGGAAAGTCATCTCGGACCCTCAGTTTGGGACTAGCATTAGGAATTTTATCGCAGAAACGATAAAACTGTTTAGGCTTGGCTACCTCGACATACGTTCTCCAACTGCCAAGATATTCGTTGATGCTTGGCGTCTGATTCTTTCAAGCCACATCTACGAAGCTGACGCCATCCAGATCGCAACGGCGAAGAACCTCGAGTGCGATTTCTTCCTTAGCGCAGACGCAGAGTTGATTGAAGTCGCGAAACTAGCCAACCTGCAAGCAGCTAACGTGGAGACAGAGCCGCAGAAAATCCTGGGTCGTCTTCTGACCGAGAAAGAACGCTGATGGGCGAAGAACTTCTAGCTCCCGCATACTAAGTACCGACTCTGTTACATCTATCGTTGGCACTCATTTTTACCCAGCTGGCCGCCTTAATTGCGATTGAGAACGTATCCGTTGTGAGTCACCAGTCGATGAAGCCTGATGATTGATTATTATTGGGCCTACTCACGGAAATTCAACTTAGGTGAAACGGCCTAAGTGGTAACTCGCAGAGCTCGTGGGAACCTTAGTGCTGGCCTTAGTGTAAGTGAGAGTGGCAATTTCTCGAAGGTGAAGGCGGAAGGGTAGGGCGGAGGATATGAAAAGAAAAGAGAACGGTGGGGAGGAGGAGGCGCCTCAGAGGCCTGTTGTTGTTGTCACCGTGGTGACTACTGTTAATCTGGGCAACCGTTGCCTGTGCATACTGTCGACGTGGTGACTACTGTTACAGTGGGAGTGGCAGCGGTCGTAGTCTGAGTAGTTGTCTTAGCTATGTGGAGGACGGTAACGGTTGAGGTTGAGGTGCTACTCGCAGTCTTCGTCACGGTTGCAGGCGCAGTTGTAACGCTAGTCGCAGTGGCTGTGTGGCTGACGGTAGTACTAGTTGCAGTCACGCGCAAGGTAGCCGCAGTAGTAGTTAGCGTAACAGTCGGAGAGAATACAGTGTAAGTCGAGGTAACCGTAACATGAATGTCAGTGTACTGATAGGAGGTAACGGTCACATGAGTAGTGTCGGTATCGGTAGCAGTAGTAGTTGCGGGGACACGCAGGGTAGCCGCAGTACTAGTTGCAGTCACGGTCGCAGTAGCGGCGGTCGCGGTCGGCGTTGTGGTGACGGTTGCCGCAGTTTTGGTTGGAGTCACGGTACTCGTAGAAGCCGCAGAAACCACCGTAACCGACTTAGTATTAGTCACGGTTGCAGTCGCAGTTGAAGTCGAGGTCTGAGTTACGGTCGCGGAAAGAGTGGAAGTCTGAACCGTACTGAACACACTAGTCGTAGTACGCGTAACGGTGGCGGAAGCAGTCGACGTCGCAGTAGTAGTGGTTCCCTTCACCAACGTAGCTACGACTGAGGTGATAGTGGTAGAAGTGGAATGGGTTATAGTGATTGCGGGCGGCAGGGCGAATATAGGATTGACTTGAACCATGAACATTGGGAGCAGCATAAGTACGGTAACCAACGCCGCGTTTCGAATAAATCTACTTTTCAAATTACTGGCCTCCTATTATGTCGTCTCCGTTGTCGTCACCGTGGTGGTGGTGACAGTAGTCACTGTGGGAGGAGTCGTAGTCACTACGACGATCTCCGTACCGGTTGAAGTTTGAGTGCTAGTCTTAGTGCTCACCACAACAGTGTTCGTGCTGGTGCTAGTGCTAGTGGTAACCTTGGTTGTAGTGACAGTAGTAGTTACAGGCACCCGCACCGTAGTGAGGGCTGTAGTTAGCGTAACGACAGGGCTGAATGAGGTGGAAGTAACAGTCTGGCTAGTCGTGGCATGACGGGTGTGAACGTAGGTAACCCCGAGAGTAACAGTGCGGAAGATCGTAGTAACTGTAGTTGCGGTCACGTGCACCGTAGCCACGGTACTCGTTGCAGTCACGGTTGCTGTAGAGGCGGTAGTTAGCGGCGTTGAGGTCACGGTTGCCGCAGTAATAATTGGAGTCACGGTAACCGCGGAAGCCGTAGAAACTAGCGTAACAGTACGAGTAGCAGTATTAGTCGTACTTGCAACTGAAGTTACAGTTTTAGTTGCGCTAGCAGAAACGGTCGAAGTCGAAACCGTCGTGGCAAAGTCAACGTCGGTACTCGTAGTAGTGACAGTAGCGGTCTGAGTCGCAGTAACGGTCGCAGTTTTCAGCACCGTACTCGCGATTGAGGTGGTAGTAGCGGAAATAGTCTTCGTACTCGTAACGGTGATCGTGGTCGTGGTGTTAGTAGTAACGGCGAATACAGGCGTGAATTGGACCATGAACATTGGAAGGAGCATAAGAATCGTAACCAGTGCAATCTTTCGCATCAATCTACTTTGCAAACTATTTACCACGTAAGGACTTGCCCTTCTTCGTTCTTGTATATATAACCTTCGTACGAAGTCGTAATATGTCTCAGATTTGACACACCTTTCAAGTAGACCTCTGCTGGCGTTTGGTTCTGTCAAACCTTCGTTTTTCGAAGCTCAAACCGATCGAAGTAGGCGGTTTGAAGGAAGAGGCTGGAGTGTCAATGTCTTCTATGATAAAGACATCCGCGAACAAATCGTGTGTAAACTTGCACTCATACGCTCACATTGAAGATGATTCATCCGGTAGGGCTCGTAGGATTTCAGCCCTCGACATTGAACCTGTGGTCCTTCGATGATGTCGAACCATTAATGAAGAACCAGGTTCTGTCAAACCCTCGGAAGATTGACTAGTTTCATTCACCTTCCCGCTTTAATTCTGCGGTTCCAGCTATGCCTTGTCTAGTCATCAGTTGATGAAGCCTGGTCTTATGGCGGTATGTGGGTTCTTACCCGAATTAGCCGACTGGGCCGATGTTGGGTAATTGGTTGCTTTGACCGAGCGTAAAACCCTGACTGCGCGAATGGTCTAGCTGATCCGGTGGATGCCGGATGAGAGCCGTGAGGTTCGGGGCCGTCGCGTCTGCAATTGAAGCGATGGTATGGGAATCCGAGACTGACGGGAATCCCTCAGTCGATGCAGATGAGTCAAATCTCCCGAAGATTAGACAGAACCAAGAACCAGAATGTTATAAATAGCGTTGCGGGTCAAATTGGCGAACGTCATTGGTGTGTTTCAGTTTTAGCGGCGCTAGGGAGCGCTGACCAAGTTATGCAAACTTCGCAGGACACGGGCGTGCCGGTGAAAGTCGGCGCAAAGGGAAGGTTCTTCGACTTGAGCTTAGGCTACAAGTGGGATAGATTCTTTCTCGTTCTATTTCTTATCGCGATCGCTTTACGAGTTGTTTGGCTTGATGTCCCGAGCGGGTATGGGACTGGTGGGACGTTAATCTTTGATGAATACTACTACGTGAACGTGGCGCGAAACCTGCTGGGATGGCCTCAGGGACCGGACCCCACGAAGATACCTTATCCGAACGCCGTTCCCGGCACCGACCCCAACCAGGAACATCCGCCGCTAGCGAAGTTGATGATCGCGGCCTCGATGAAGTTGCTGGGCGACAATGCGTGGGGTTGGCGTCTTCCAAGCGTCATAATGGGCTCAGTCTCAATCCTTCTATTTTATTTGTTGATGAAAAAAACTAGCAAGAATGGCAAATATTCGTTCCTGGCTACGTTTCTTTTCAGCTTCGACAACCTAATCTACGTAGATAGCAGGATTGCAATTCTTGACATATTCACCTTAGCATTCATGCTGCTAGGTTTCTACCTGTACTTCTCGGAGAGGACTAAGCTTTCAGCCGTAGCCCTCGCACTCAGCACGCTTACCAAGATCGGTGGATTCTACGGCTTTCTTGTGATAGTAATCTTTCACGTACTGAGAGATGTGCGCCCGAATGAATTGATAAAGAAATGGCGGTCGATACTGATCCCGAAACTAAAATGGCTGCTGCCCTTTAGTTTCTATTATGCTGCCACGGGATTCACACTCCTGTTCGTGCTTGACCGTTTTGTTAGTGGCAGGGATCCCTTCGATCATATACGTTTCATTTACAGTTACACGCTTGCGCTAGTTCGAGCTGCTCCGGTAGGAATCGAAAGCCGACCGCTCGACTGGTTGTTCAACCAAGTTCCGATTCCGTATCTCGGAGTGAGCGTCTCCACTGGGGGAATCACGTATCAGACTATTGCTTTTTGGGGGGCGATGAACCCATTCATTCTCTACCTGACGATTCCCGCCATGGTGTACGCCCTATACCGCTACGATGAAAAGAACAGTCAGCTCGCTCTCCTCATGCTCTGCTGGTTTGCGGCGACCTACTTTCCCTTCTTTCCACTTTCATACATCGGCAACAGAATCTCGTACATCTTCTATTTCCAAAACACGGTACCCGCGGTAGCCGGCGCAGTCGCCCTGATGGTTAGCAACAAAAATATTCCAAGAAGCGTATTACTGGCTTACGTCTTCTTCGTCCTAGTTGGGTTTTTCTTCGATACACCCTTCAGCTACGCAGCCTTCCCATTCAGAAAAATCCCACCGTGACATACTCCCACGTCTAAAGGTCGTGGGGTTCCTGATTCATCGACCCCGCTTGTTCCACCGGTAGGCGTCTTGCCGGTTTTATGGTTGTAGTAGAAATGTGAATGGGAATGAGAGTAAAACGATATCACGCTGGAAAATCACTTAATGCTCGCCTCAAGGTACCGGTCCCAGATATCTTCCTTCTTCCTTAGCCACATGCGTCGTAACGAAGCTTCGGAAATATCTTGCAATTCTGCGAACTCATCCTCAAGAGCCTTGACGATTCTTCGAGGCTTCTCCAGAACTATCTTCTGCCCTTTTCTGATCAGAAGGAGTTCGTCGCCCTTCTTTATACCGACTTCTCGTTGGATTTCCATTGGCAGCGAAATCTGCCCCTTGTCCGAAACTTTCACCTTTTTGAAGGTAAGCTCGCTGGTCACGGTTTCGTCGTTGAGTAAGGAAATCCTCACCTAAATAGGTTCGTAGACTGCGATTGTACCCTACCAGCATCTCCCAGAAATTCGCGGAAGTTTGGACAACTACGCCACAATTTCGACTGCCTTTACGGCGAGTTTCGCTGTCTCTCCTTCGTGTGTCCCTTCAAGAACTAAATGAATAGCTTCTTTGATTCTGCGAATAACTTCTTCTTCAGTTTTTGCTTCGGTCATAGCTGCCGGAAGTTCTAGGCAGTGAGCCACATAGTACCCCGCCTCATCTCTTCGTATGTTTACGTGAAACGACCTATCCGACAACCCGACTTCGACCTCAACCTAGCTATAGCGATTCTATAGCCAAACAGCGTCGTCATGATGACAGGAGTATTTAGGAGTACCCTCCTCCCGCCGCCGGTGGGGTGACAGCATGAGTAGAATACCACAAGTGCACTAGTTACGCCCGCGGATCCACACGTACAATTCATTTTACTTTCCTTGAAGTCTCGGGGTGGTTAGTGGGCGTCTCGCTGGTTTTATGGTTGTATTGGATATGTGAATTTTCGGTGGCTTGTTTGGCTCTTGATGCTGATTCTAATGGCCGAGTTGTGTGTGGAGTATAGCTCGTATTCGGTTGGTTTGGTATTGGAAGCGGTACATGCGGAAGGGGCGTTACCGTTGCAAGCGTTACCTCCTGTACCTACCGGTCGCGATAGGAGACCAAGTGGACCGATCCGTAGAGTATCTAGTGCGCCTGTTTGGCCCGGCAATCGTCCTCGTGCCGGAGGGTACTGAGTTTCCGTTGTCGCGCTTAGAGAATTCGAATAACGCCAATCGGGAAAATCACGTGGGCCACGTGCGGTCATCGACAAATCTATTGCTAAAGGATTCAAATGCGGACTCTCGCGATTAACTGCCGTAACGTTTGTCGCGGCTAGAGAGGGTTTTGCGCAGGATCTGAGCGCCGCGTTACTCCTGAAACTGGTCGTCGTCCCCGGTGCCATCCTGGGCATCGCGTGGTGGATGGCGTACCGATGGAAGGCACCCGAGGTGGCCGCGGCCACGATCCTGGTCCCTGCAGCGATGTACGCTGGCCTGGTGGCCAACAACGTGATGGTCGCAGCGAAGAAGGTCAAGAAGACAGCGCTAAAAGCCATGAAGGATGCCGGGGCAAAGTAACCATGTCAAAAGGAAATCCCCGTTTAACATTCCGCCTTTCCAGGAAGAAGGACCTAGCCATCCGTCTCCTGGCCAGGCAGAAGGGTCAACCAGTCGGAGAGTACTTGCGGGTGGTTGTAGAAGAACATCTACGAGGGGTGTCAGACACCCATTCATTAGGTGTCAGACACCTTGAGGACCTAACACGCCTCACCAGGGAGTTCATCACCCGTGCCCAGCTTGAGAGACAAAATCCAACCAAGGTTCCCATGAAGGCTGAGAAAGACGCACAGCTGCCGGGGGTCGAAAAACGAAGTGCCCTCGAGGAACTCACCTGGAAGGCCGTCCAGGCAGCCGTCTTGTACAGCAAGACCGAGGACGCTGCGAAGGATGCTGAGGCCAGGTTGCTGGCGCTGCGTGTCGCAAACGGGCTGATGCGAACAGAACTCATGATTCTCAAACACACTGACGATGCATTCGTCGATGCCCTCCTCAAAGAGCTAGGGGTAGACTCGGATGGCTTGGCGGCGAAAACTCGAAAAGAAAGTTGAGGAACGCCACAGAGGTGTTGTCGAAGTCACCGGGGCGTTTCAACGGTTACAGCGGATCGCTGCGAAGGGCCCGGTAGCATTCTGCAAGGAGGCCCTGGGATTCGAACCCACGAAATACCAGGTCGAGTTCCTCGAAGACAAGGCGCAATTCATCGCCCAGCTGTGGTCCAGGCAGTCGGGGAAAGACTACGCAGCTTGCAGCAAGCTCTTCTGGTACGCCGTCGCCAACGATGGAGTGCAGCTGGCCGTTGTGGGTCCCAGCTTTCGGCAAAGCAAGCTGGTAATTCGCAAGATCAACTCATTCATCCAACAGAGCCTTCCCAAGGATGTCCCCTACCGGGAAATCCTAGTCGGAAGGAAACCGCTGAAGACGAAGGTCTCCCTAGTCAACGGCTCAATCATCGAAGCCTACCCATGCAACCCCGACACCATACGCGGGCCAACATTGAATGGAATCCTGGCGACAGAGTTCAACTTCGTCCGTGACGACGTCGACCTGTACGACGCTATTCTTTTCACACTTGGGACAACGAACGGTTTCTTCATCGCTAACTCGACGCCCTGGTCCCGCAATCACATATTCTATAAAATTTGCAACGACCCTGAGTTCGATGATTACAGCCGTCACCATGTCAACTGGGAACAAGCCCTGGAACCAAACGGACCCCTGAAGAAAGGGATCCTTGCGAAGATCAAGAAACAGTTCGCCAGCGACCCGTGGCGTTGGCGCCGTGAGATGGAAGCAGAGTGGAGCGAAGACGACGATTGCTGGCTCCCTACTTCGCTAATCACTGGCTGTACGGATCCGGAAATGGAGATTAAGGAATTTGGCGGCGAACTCCACAGCTTCTGGTCAACAGACCTCCCCCCAGACCTCCCGCGCTGACTACTGGGTCGGCGTCGACCTCGGGAAGAAAGTCGACTACAGTGTCGTGGCAGTCATAAGGAAGGACGGTGACATCTTCCGCCTAGTGGGCCTGAAGATCTTCCCGCTCGGAACAGACTACACAGGCGAGACAGGCGTCATCAGCTTCCTCAAAGTCCTCAACCAGAAACTGCAAACCATCCACAAGATTCTCATGGACCAGACCGGCGTTGGAGAGAGCGTCGTAGAAGAAGCGAAGAAATCAGTACCCCACGTCGGGGGCATAATGCTCTCGGAGTCATCCAAGCAAGACATCATGAACTTCCTCAAGATGATGATGCAACAGAAACGGCTCCTAATCGCCTACCAACTCGATGTAGCCAACGAACTGAACATTGAACGGTTCCAACTCACGAAGGCAGGCAAGATTCAGTACAGCCACCCAGACGGTACCCATGACGACCGCACCTGGGCCGTCGCCCTGGCCGTATTCGCAACAAGAGGCCCAACGGTCCCTGGTTTCAAACCGTACTCACGATCGTTTGGTTGAGGCTCAATTGTCGGCGAAGCACGTACTCCTGCAGTTGCTGAAGTTCGGTGTCAGCGGACTCGTTGGTGTTTCGGTTAGCACCGTGCTCTATTACGGTTTGAAGGGCCAGCTACCGGACCTGTTCTGGACCGTGCTGTTGTACCGGTTCAATGCGGTTGATGTGGGATTCTATGAGCTCACCACAATCATCGGGGGCACCGTCCACTTCCTGTTGAGTAAGGTTTGGGTCTTCGAAAAGAAATGACTAAGGCAAAGAACAAACCACCGCCTCGTAAGCGGCGTAAGCGTTCCGTAACAAACAAGCGAAACGCGACAACTAAGCGGCCGATGATGGCCACCAAACGGGCCGAGGTGAGAGACCATCGTCCCTTAGCAGGGACCAGGGTCGCCGGTTCAAGTGGCCTCGGCGACTTCTCAGCTCTCGAACGGATCCCAGGCGTTACAGTGAAAGAGAACACGATCTCCTTCCCGTATCTAGGAACGCCCCAAGGCGTTCGTATTGCTGTTCATTCTAGCTCGAGGCGTGTTGCTGAAGCAGCCGCAATGCAACTAAGCGGCCTCCCTCTGAGTCGTCAGCTCTCAGCCGCCAAGTCCCAATATTATCTTGGGATGACGCAAACCATCTTCGACGCTTACAAGGGGATGGAGAAGCACTACCGCGCCTATCGTATGGATGCGCTCGTGCGCGGCTGCATCAACGCCCTCGCCTACTGGACCACGAAGGAGTCTTTCGACGCTGTTCTGGAACCGGTCGGCGAAGGCCTAACCCCGCAGCAAGAGGAAAAGATCATTGCTGATAATTTGCCGTTGAAACAGTGGATTGACAAAATCAACCTCCGCGTCGACCTCGACCATGTTCTGTATGCCGGCATCATCGGTGCCAAGATTTACGGCAAGAAAGGTTTCGAAATTGAACTCAACGCGAAGATGGAACCGAATCGCCTAATCTCCCTCCCACTCCTAACCATCTACGACCTGCGCCCCGACGTCGACGAGGACTGGGTGCTGCAAGGGTTCTGGTGGCGTGGCCAAAAAGACTTCTACAAACCAAGCGAGTTACTCTATTTCACAAACAACTCTCTCGAATCAGATTGGGAAGGCCTCAGCGAGATCGAACCAGTCCTAGACGACGTGATCACCAGGGCCAAGATCCGCATAGAAGACCTCCAAGAGGCTGCGACAACTCTCTGGGCCGGCATAGCCATACACAGCCTAGATGTGGATCGCCTGCCTGCCGGATTAACCGACGCCGACGTGCAGGACCTCATTAACACGCACATCGCATCGCTGCGTCCTGGAAAGCATATTGCCACAGACAATCGTTGGACCGTTCAGGTTATCGACATCAAGCCTGACCTCCCAGGCCTCGTCGCAGTCAAGACCGACCTAGACCAGGAGATCATTGGGAACTTTCAGGTTCCGAAATTCATTCTTAATCGCACCGAAGCCGTGAACCGGGCAACAAGCTATAGTCAACTGGAGTCCTTTGTCGATGGCCCAATAACGGCTATTCAACGGTGGGTGCAGCTTATTGTTGAGCAGCAATGGTACGACCCTCTGACACGCTTCTACCTCAAGACTCCCACGGGCCAGGATCCGCCGGTGCGTGTGCGGCATCGGTGGCGTGAGATTCGCACAACCGACTTCTTCGCACTCCTCACCGCAGTCTCAGTTGCCTACGACGGTGGGCTGGGATTCGTGAACTTAGAGAAGGCGTACGAGATCATGCGGGATGGACCCTCTTCCGCTTTTGACCCCGCGGAGGTCAAAGAGCCGGTAGCAACGCAGCCACCTAGCCCAACCGGCCCAGCAACTGAAGAGCCGGAATCCCCCGCTGAAGTCAAAGAGGAAACGGAACAACAAGAGCTAGAAGGACAATGAGACCGAGAAAAGAAATCGAAGCCGACGCAAAGTCCGGAAACCCACTCGACGCTCTCCGCCTCGAGGTACTCCTAGACATACGGGATCTGCAGCTACGTGCGAGGCGCCCATCAATGGTTCTCAGTGAAGCATGATGGGAAAGAAGGGCCTTGTCAAGTCTTCGTGGGTTCAAAGGATTACGAGAAAACAACAATAATCTATCAAACTAGCCGCATTATATACAGTTCGGATGAGGTCACTAAAGCAAGTCTATTAAAGTGACAGCGGAAACTAGTACTCCACCAGGTGTAGTTCGCATAAGTTCGGCGTTGGGAAATGCCCGATTTCGGAAAGTTGATTGATGAAGCCGCGATAGTCGAATCACGACTCGCAGCTATGCAAAGGGTAGGTAAAGTTGACAGGAAAATCGGGCCACATCTCGACCATTTGGTCATGTATTCTAGCAAACAAGAACAATTTTGGGGAAATGCAAACCCCTCACCTGCTAACTTCACAATGTATCACTCTTGGCGAAACCTTCGACTGATATTCTCCAAGATGCGCGTAAGATTCGCGCAGGCACACGTGGCACATGACAACCCTCTCGTAGTCGAACAAGCAAGAATGATTTTTCCGCGCATTCTTACGACAATCGCGACTCTCGTGTCCATGGAAAGCGACCCAACTCAAACTAATTCAGACGATGTGATGAATTATGTGCGCGAATTGCGTTCATCTGCCCGGGCAGTCCAAATGATTGACCCTAGGGATAACCTGAAGGGAGTGGACAAGGCGAAGTTGATTACGGCCTTCGACGAGTTATTGAAGCCGATGACGACTTCTGACTGACAATAAGGTTCTCATCGAGACATCGGTTTTACTGTCTGGTTCGATTTACGCGGCGAAGGCAGGCGTTGTTCAGTTCAAGGACACCCACTTCGATAGGTCAATGCGGCTCTTTGGATATCTGAAAGCCCATCGTGAAATTGGACTTGTAACCAAAACTGTCGAAATTGAGGCATCACACAAACTAAACAGTGCTGTTACACAGCGTCTCAATCCAAGCCTTTCAAATGAAATACGCTCCACGGTTCTGAACCTTTGTTGGGACAGGATGCACGAGCTTCTTGGTTGTTTAGCTATGGTGGATGTCACGAATAAGTCACGGTTGGCCGAAAGATTAGGGGATGTTGTGACCATGTACGGAAAACTGTTGGGTGCGGCAAGACAGACGGCGGGTTCTAAGGTGAGGAGTCATGTGAAAAGCCGCCTAACGACAGTACCCCCATATCTCAGAGGCATTGCTTCAAACATATACGCTAGGCAATTTTTGGTTGATAGGACGCAGCTTAGACGGCTTCTAGGTAAATCGCCAAGTCTTAACGACCAAACCATACTCGCCGAAGCAGCCTGTCTAACGGAAGTCTACAATAAGATCGAGGCGACTACAATGTTTCTTGCTTCGACAGACTTGTTATTTTCTCCAATGCTAAACGAAGATGGGACGGTGAAATCAGACATAATTACAGTTGAGATTAGACAAAGGTTTTCGGTTGAGTGTGACTGGCCGCATCGCATATCGCAACGCCTTGAGTGAGTTAAGAGATAATGTCTGTGGTGGTCGGACATCAGAAGTTTTTCTAATCCAGAACACCGCAACCCACCCGGCGAAACTTGACAACGACAAAGTAGGAAGGCGCCGACGACAACTTGAGAGAATCGAAAGAAGGGAATACGACGCCGCGGCCTGCAGCCAAGCGGTGAGCATGCGCCCGGTAGGAATCCTCCGCACAAGACGCCGAAAGCCACGCTTGAAGAGAGTTTCAGTCCCTAGTTTGCTGATGAAAGCTTGAGCACTGCCTCAACCGGATACTGTCCCTACTGCGGCTATCCCCTCGCTACAGTTGAGGCAGCCGACGGTACAATCATCAAAAAATGCATTTGGTGCATGCAAACTTAGCGCTCTACGCTTTCGGTCTAGAATTTACTGCTCGCAACAGACGATCATAACGAAGTCAATCAAGTAAGACGTGTAGTTGTCGGTTGACCAGTTTTCATTCCCCATCTTTTAGCAACGTCTGAGCATTAGGCCCAGCAAGCTACACTTTTTTACAGATCTAGCCACGCCATTTTCCGTTATGGTAATTGCTCCGGCTAACTGTTGTAATGTTGTGTTCGGTAGTTTCGCAAGCCAGATTTGTCCATAGCCAACGATATTGTCTGTTGCGGCATAGAAAACGTAGATCCCATCTGGCCTAACAACCACTTCCTGGTCCCCAATCTGGTCGAATCGACTGCCTTCAATGGTGCGAGCAATTAACGGACTCGTCTTCCAGAACACCTGCGTCCAATGTACGCCGTCAGTTGAGGTTGACAACGCTATTTGCAAAGGCACTTTAGAGTAGTCATTCCAAAACATGTAGTAAACCCCGCTGTCGTAAAGCACATCTTGGTTTCCAACCCTGAAACCTTGACGCCTCCCGCCAAGCACAGGATTCACGGAGTTCCTTACCCAGTCGTGGATTCCGTCAGGAGACGATGCCAAGCATGAAGCCCAATAGCTAGAGGAACGGAAGGTGGCAAGGGTGGCTGTGCATTCGTAGTACATTAGCCAAGTGCCGTTCGGCAACTGGAGAACTGAAGGATTCCACTTGTAGTTGTCGTAGGGTTGATTCGGCGGCAACACGCCGTATTGCTGTGCGAAGTGAGTCCAATGGATCCCATCTTGGCTATATTGGGTCAACAAGCCCCGAGTGTAAAAGAACAGAGTAGTTGAGTTGTATCTTACAATCATGCTTAATCGCTGGTCTGTAACCTTACCAAACTTCGTCCAATGCAGGGCATCGGAACTTTCAGCGTAACAAGTTTGAGACTGGTGCCACTCGTTGCAGCTGTACCACATTCTCCAAACATCATTCTCGTAGATAACCGTGGGCTCCCCAATCGCTCCCGAACCGCCACCCTCCACTGCAAGACTTGGAGTCATAATCATGTACTTCTGCCAATTCAAGACAACTGGATACCAAGGTAACGCGATCGACAGAATTATTGTCACTACGAGAAGCGCACTTACCACTAGTTGCGACTTCATACTCATCAAGAGCCAACCTGTGCGCATAAAATAGTTTTCTCGTTCGGCCCCAGATGGGGCGCACGTAGCTGTGGAAGATTTGCATACCAGAAAGAATTGCGTATCCGTTTTCTATAAGGTTCGCATGACGCGTTCTCTGTCCCTGATTTCTCCGTTCACACCTTCCAACTTGTTGTTGTGATCGTGATGGTGTGGGCGACTGAATTTGAACGATAACGTAATCCCCATAAGTTTCATCATCTTGCCTTCGAAGCTTTCAGCGCGACCGTTTCTGGATGTAATCTCAACTAAGGCTGAACACGGGACCTACTGAACTCCCTAGTTGTCCTGGTGATGTGTTTTGATGAGTGTGGAAGATGTGAAAGCAGTGGACTTGCCGGAGATCGCTAAGTTCCCCGACCGTGAGAGTTGCGTAGCCGCGCACATGAAGGAGGGACTTAGCGAAGCGGCGGCTAAGAGAATCTGTGGCCATCTGCCCAGCAAGCAGAGCCTACGGAAGGTTGCGTTCGCGTACCAGGCGACGTTTGAGCCCTACGAGGAACAAGGCAAGCATTTAGCCAAAATTCATGTAATCGATTTGGCGCCGAACCTGAACAAGTGGCAGGTCACGACCACCGCTCGAGCTAAGGCGCTGAAATCCCTACTCGACGCTCCATTGCTGGGTCCGCCAGCTCCTGGAGAACGAGGCAACGTGGTCGGTGGTCCACCAGGCGCACCACACGAAGGCTTATGGTCGCCGATCGGTAAATTCGTCGACTTCCAATCTAACCATGTCACCCACGGCATCGCCGAAATCACCAAGGACTACGCTTGGGACAACATCAAGAACAAGAACTGGAAAGCCGTCAGCCCCTCGGTCCTGGCATTCGTTGAACACCGGGAAGGCGATGTGGACGTTGTGGACGATTTCAATTTCGAACATGTACTCTTCGTCGACAAAGGCGCCTATCCGGACGCGGGGGTTGACGGGACCTGCGACAGCGAAACTAAGTGCGACTTCTACCAGGCGCTGCAGGCTGCCTGCGAGAGTCAGGCCGGCGTATTCTCGATCAATGACCAAGACCTTTCGACTATGAGGAAGGCGGTGCAGAGCGCCCGTGGGATCCTAACCGCGCTCGAGGAACGCCTCGAAATAATCCTGCACATTAAACCGGAACCTGAACCTATGATCGCGCCTTTGGCGCTTTCTTCTCACAAGAGTGTGAGTGATGGGGAGATGAACCCTGTGAGGCCTATTCCAAGCCCTAGCCAGAAGCAAGACCTCGAGACAAAACTGGGCCAGAAAATGGAGGGGGGTAACAAAATGAAAACCACTCAAACATCCCAACTCTCAGCCGCACCACTTACGACCGAGGAACGAAACAACCTCTCAGACAGCGACTTCGCGTACATCGACTCGAAAGGCGGACGGCACCTTCCCATTCACGACGCAGACCACGTTAGGGCTGCGCTTGGCGGTAATGGATGGAGCGCGACGTCGTTCGAGAACGATTCAGCGAAAGCTGAGGCGAAGAAGAAGATCTGTGCAGCTGCCAAGAAATTCGATATTGACAGCGAGTTGTGCGGTACGAAGAGTGGGATGCATCAATCAAAGGAGGAACAGGAAATGTCAGAATGTAACGAATTACAAGCAAAGAACGCAGCCCTCGAAGCAGAACTCACAACGCTCAAGGCCTACAAGGCCGAGGTTGAAAAGAAGCAGCGCATGGCCAAGGTTCAGACCATAGTGGAACTGAAAACCCACTGCGGCATGCTGGAACCAAAGGACCACGCGCAAGCTTTCAGCGAGCTTGAGAAGCTGTCAGCTGATGCACTCGACGCAGTCGAGAAAGAACTAACAGCAGTCCAAGCACGCTTAGACTCGATGCCTTCTGGCCCAAAGGCGAAACACACCCAAGAACAAGCGATGAACACCATTGAAGATCAACGCGAGAAACTGTTCGGTTACCGCCGAGACGAACACGGCGAGATCATAGGAGGTAAGTGACCATGCCAAATGCAGGCGATATTGACATGGCTCACGACTTCTTCTACTTGCCAGTCAGCAAGAACGCCACTGCAACCATCACCAAAGGCCAAATCATCAGCCTCAAAGACGGCCGGCCATGGCAGGCTGGCGACCTAGGACCGTTCGGCATCGCAAACCAAGGCGTAGCCAGCGGCGCCGACATGAAAGGCAAAATTGTCATCGACGGCGTTGTCTGGGTCGCTGCGGCGGGTGCAATAGTGCAGTTCGCCCCAGTTGTACCAAGCACAGTAGCCTACGTCACCACAGCCACAGCCCTAGCGTTGGGCACAGGCGCATCAGGCGGCACCGGCATGACTGGATCCTTGATGCCAGGCGGAATGCTTGTCGGAATGAACTTTGACACTACAACGAACCCCGGTGACCTCACCCGTGTAATGTTGAGAAACTAGGAGAGGTTGAACATGGACAAACTTGATGGTGGACTACAAGGAGAACTACAAGAAATTGGTTGGTTCGACCCAACCACGAACAACGTCTATCAGGGCAGAATCGGCGACGTCAATCGCAAAATCTTCAACGCTCGGAATATGAAGCAAGCAGCGCTCCCGAGCCTATCGGATATCAGCGCCATCAACATCCCAATCTTGCTGCAGGAAATACTGGGCCTGCAAAGGCCAGTGTACAACCTGCGCAACACATGCCGCATCATCACCATGAACGCGCTCAAGGCAAGCATTCCGATCTACACGAAGGGAACGGCAACAGAGAAGGTTCCGCCACTTGTGGAAGCTTCCCTTGACCCCGACGCGTGGACCACTGTCACCTTCGCTCTCTGGAAGAACGTTCAACACGTCGTCGTGTCGGACGAATTGCAGAGACTAGCGAACGTGGATATTTTCGGAACTGCAACCCGAGACGCCGCAGGTGCCTTAGCATACAGCGAGAACCACCAGATCAGCCAAGCCTTCGCCGCAGCTGGAGGCTTGCAACCGGCTGCAAGCGGCCTCTGGACCACACTAGCAAGCGGCCGCAGCGAATTCAACCCGTACACGGACATAATCGGCGCTATGACTACGATCGCAACCGCGGGCTACCATCCGACGTCAGTAGTGATGCACCCGACTGGATGGTCCGCGTTCTTCGGCAACGACTACGTCAAAGGCCAACTAGCCGGCGCAGTGTACCCAGACTTTACGCAGGGCGGAGGATTCCAAATCCCAGGCCTACCAGGAGTCATGGGTTACAGCGACTTCTTCATAACCCCGACAACCAGCTGCTACGTGCTAGACCCAGTATCCGCAATGATTTTGGGATCTGGCCCGACCGAAGCGGCAAGGTACAGAAACGAAGCCGCAGGCTACGACGCATACATAATGCGCCAGTACCTGCAACCACAAACCGGCGTCACGACTGCAATCAACGAAATCACCAACGTACACGCATAGTAGTTCTTTCGTGAGTTACCCGTCACCTAGACGGGCGTGAATCCCTAACCTCACTTTTTCTCCCGTGAGGATCCTAATCATGCGGTACCATACCCCGACACCCGAGTGGGCGGCAAGCGCCGACACGGTACCCCTCAGCGTGACCGTAGAACATTGGAACCTGAAGGATCAGCAGTCACAATAATCATGCGGCCAGCGGTCGCATAGTGAACGAGACTTCGGCTGTCCCCAGCCGTCCCACTCGAGCGGGACTAATCATCAGTGGAAGGTAGATAGTAGATGGTAGATGCTGACACCGTCCTCGTTTCCGTGGCCCTTGTAGCCACGAGCATCAACACCTTACTCACCACCTTCACTTTGCTGCATTCTGTGAACGAGAAAGCGAAACTGATCAAGACCATTCACGCGGTAACCAAAGCCCTGGTCGTCGTGGCCAAGAAGGCCCCGATTAGATCACGCCTCCGCACCGCGGGCTCCGCAGGCAAAGCAGACCTCCGAGAAGCCAAGCGCCGGCTCGCCGTCCGAGATGTTACGCGGCGACTCAACGAGAAGAACCTTAGCGATAGCGGAAGGTAGCAGGTGCATAGTATGTCAGCATGGACCACCAGCGCTGAAGTCAAGATTTACGCGGCTACGAAGTGGAGTGCTCTCAACGTGTCTGGCACGACGGGCGCAGGGGGCGTTCAAGCCCCATTTCCTAACGAGGCCGCGTTCAACACTTTCATAGACAACACGCTGATTCCTCGGGCTCAAAGTCACATCAATCGTTTCTGTAAGCGGGATTTCGACGTCGACTTCCCAGGAGCAATCCCGCCTGCCATCCAGGACATTGCCGCACGGGCGTCGTCGAATATGATTCAGTACATGGTCACCAACAAGATGGGACCACTCGTTCACGAGACCATGTTCCAAATCTCAATCCCCCTCCAGGCCGTGCTACCCAAGGATCTGCAGGACTTGCTGACGCCCTGGATCAAGCGCTATCCGTACACCGCTGTCAGCAAGTACCAGACGCCGAACATAGTCGACGGCTGGAATGAACCCACTCCAGACCAATGAGAGGGAAGTCACATGGGATTGAGCAAACTATCATCAGTTGAAGACTTTCCCAAAGTCGCAGTGATACTAGAGTGTTGTATCGTTCCGCCAATCTCAGCGCTTTGCCCCCTTTGCCTTCGTGTTATCTACTCCTGCTTCCGACAAGATTGCCGTATTTCAGCTGACGACGTTGTGGCTGCCGTGGTTCGACATAGTGATGTCTACGGCTGCAGACCTTGGAAAGTGTTCTGGAACGTGAACGTGAAAATTAATGAGTCAACCCCCGACCAATGAGTGGCACGTATCCGGTGGCACGGGATCCGGAGACAACCTGGTTCCGCTTGAGCCGTTTGGCCCAAACGCCATGATCATGCGTGACGTTCTCGACGGCAAACTGTACATGAAGATGACGCCGCCGAACATTGTGGTTACGCGTTGGAATTGCATCTGCCACCCAGGCCTGCACTATCGGCGCCCGCACTTCACGTGCCTGATGTTCTGTCGACTCAAGAGAGTTGCCCAAGGCAAGCTACCCTCGGTCATTCCCGTTAGCCGATATCGAATGTACATCCAACTGGACCGGCCGCATGCGGCCTTAAAGGATTGGGTGCTGCGGAAGGTCGTGTTCCCGATCGCCGAGTACTTGGCGAATTAGGAGAGGTGAGAATGTTATGATGCCATTCTTGGTTGACATATTCTTCTTAGGCGTGTTTCTCGTGGTTGGGACGATCCTGATCATTCTACTGAAGGCGGCAATCTACTTCCTACCCGCCATCGTGCTGGCCGTCGTTGTATGGTACCTCACGGGCAGCCTGACGCTTGGCGGCCTCGCTTTCGCCGTCGTAGCTGTCCTCTGCATGCTCAAGAAGAAGTGATTTCAATGCTGCGAGCTGCCGTACGTGGTTTTCTTTCAGGTTGCTACATCGCTCTGGGCATCTGCGCCGCGGTCGTACTCATCGTCCTAGCCATCGCCGTAGCGCTTCACGGATGACCTCCTTTGAGTACGCCTACGCCTCGGCAGGATGTCCGCGCAGCCTTCGCCGCGGTTCTCACAGCCGCGAACCTGGGAGTCACGATCTACAAGGAGTTGCCATTCGAAGGCGCCGACATACGCAGCATCGTCCTCACCATAGTTGCCGGCACAAGTAGAACCACTGGCGTCAGCATGTACGGCGGACCGGCAAGCGCCCCGGGTGGCCGTGCAGTCATGAACCTCTACCGGCTGCAGGTCGACGTGAACTTCGACGACAAAGCAGGGTGCAGCAAACTGGCCGACCAGGTTGAGCAGGCTATCTGGAACGCCCACGACGCTCTCCGGGACACTTACGATATTCACAGCCTACAGAAAGTCATGGACATAGACACGTTACCCCTCGGCGCCTCAGTACGGGTCCCGGTATTGACGCGAGAAGCCAGGGTGATTCAAGATTGGACCTTCTGGACCCACCGTAAGCTGGCCACTTAGCATGAAAGAAGACATTGTCAAGCGCACGAAATCGGCGCTGAAGCAATTCGGTTTCCTGGTACTGATCAGCCTAGTGTTCCTATCATTCTACGGCGCGTTACCGCAACCAGTCTTCACTGAACAGGTGACGGCGACGCAGAGTCCGATCTACGTGTACGAGATGATTTCCGCCAAGACCGTCTACTATCGCTTCATCATTGTCCATCTTGGGCAGCCAGTGAAGGCGGCGCAGGTCACAGTTTCGACTTGGTTCTGGCTCCATGTTTCGATTCACATCTTCGTCAACGGGACCGAGATCGCCCAGGTCAACACTGGCGATAGTGGGAACGCGAACTTCTACACGCCCTTCCCGGAACCGCTGAGCTCGTTCACCGTTGAAGTGTGGGCGCATAACATGCTGCCGTTGCCTGACGATTTCCACGCGAACATTGTACTCTACTCAAGCTGATCAGGAATGTTGGAACTTCCGAAAGCGCTGAACGCAGACTGGCAACCGCGCACCTGGCACTACTATCAAGCCCAGGACGGCAGGCGAATTGTGTACATCAACGACGGAACCGACCTGCTCTCCTTGGCCAGGCATACGATTGAAGTAGATGGGACCGTACGGCCAAGCGTTCTCTGCACGCTCTGCGGATTTCACGACGACGTCAAACTCATCGGTTGGGGAAAATAGTTGCCAGGCTTCAGCATCCAGATTGTGTCGGATACGGTTACGGCTAAGCTTCTCGCCGCGAAAGCCGAGATTCAGAAAGCGATCGCTACCGCCCTTGAGGAGGCCGGCACCGATATGGAAGCTCACTCGAGGCAGCTGGTCCCGGTAAGAACGGGCCATCTGCAAAGCAGCATCTACCACACGGTGGACGGGATGCAGCTGGAATTAGGAGCGGATGCCGACTACACCTTTTTTCGTGGAATGTGGCACGCGGAAAATGGCCGCGGAGCCGTTCATTCGCCCTTCGGCAGAAGAGGGGCAGGCGAAGTTATTGTCCCTTGTTCGGGACGGGATTCTCTGGGCGTTCCAGTAGTTTCTGGTCACAGTCTCATTGAGACCTGACGGAGCGTGAAACAAGCTTTGAAATACACTGGCGATGAGGTGGTCATAAGAATAGGGACCTCAGCAACGAACTGCCTAACTGCGCCTCCACTAACCAACCTTGAGAGTCTCACCTACAAAGTCAATCAGAACACCACACAGGTGGCCGTGGGAATCGGCTCTCGAGGGACCGAAGTCTACGGAACACTCGTCAAGTACACTGGCACGATAGTACGCTGGGTTGATGAACTCGCCGAAGTATCCGGTGCCACAGGATCTTTCGCAACAAATGTGGGCGCCTTCACAATCGGTGCTTTGACACCGCTCTTCTTGGCGGTCAAGAACAAGCTAACCGGGACCGGGATCGTGCTTTGTGGCTGTATAGGTGACTACCAAGAGGATCTCAAGACTACTGACGGGTTCCTTGAGGAAACATGGACTTTCATGTTCGCCTCAATCACCAACACCACCGGCTCGCCGGGTCCGTAGGCCTTTCTTAGGCCGTTTAAGATTGGAGAGATGGAGAAAATGGAGAACCGCAGTTACAAAGAATTAAGCAAGCAAGAACATAACTCCCCTACTCTTTTTCCGGACGCAACACAGCCTAGCGATAGCCCCGACCTACAATTCCCCATCACCTTTGGCGTCGTCATGAGCTGCAGACTTGGCGACGTGCAGAAGATCCGGAGTCAGATTCAGGAGGCTGGGGGACGCATAGTGTTCCAAACCGTCAGCAACAATTCACTCTTCCTTCTGCGTGCGGCGCAGGTGGAGAAAGCCCTTCAGGGCGACCTGAGTGTACTCACTGAGATTCACAATCGAAAAACGAGAAGGAGCGAAAAGACTTGAGTCTAGAAAAGCGTCGCAGGCAGTTCGTTCATCCTCGCTTTAAATAGATGTAAGCATATCTTACTCGTATGAAAGAATCAAGAATCCCTGAGTTGACAAAAGCAAGTTCGAAAGGCCAGATAGTGATACCCAGCATCATTAGGAGACAGCTTGGGATCAAGAGGGGGAGCGTGTTCGCCGTGACGGCGAGGAAGGATATGATCGTGTTGAAGAAGTTGGAGACCGGAATGAAGCCCGAAGATTTGAGGACACTTAAGCTGATTGAGGAAGCATGGCAGGATATAGAAGAAGGAAGGTATGAGATCTATTCGAGGAAAGCCTTCTTCAAAGAGTTCAAGAAATGGTAGAAATAAAGTTCATCGTACCCACCGACAAATTCGAGCGTGATGTAAGAAGGATAAGGGACAAGAGCCTGAAGGAAAAACTGCAAAAGCAAATAGACAAAGTTGCCGATAATCCAAACTTCGGAAAGCACCTGCGTTATGGCCTGAAGGGCGAATGGTGCATTTACGTGAAGCCTTTCAGACTCATTTACAAAGTCGAGGGTGACAAGCTGATCTTATTGAGATTTGAGCATCGGAAGGATGCTTATGAAAGGTAATTTGTTCGGCTGCTTCTAGGTAGCAATTGCCACGCAAGTGGACCGGATCCTGCAAGGTTACACTTGCCCAATCACTGAACTACAATGGCGGAAGTTCATAGGCAGAAGACAGAAGGAGTGTGAAAAGATTTGAGTCAAGAAAAGCGTGAAGCAATCTTGGAAGCCAGAGCGGCCAACCAGAAACTCGGCGAACTCATCACGAAGGGCACCAAGTATCGTTCTTGTGATTTGGGGTTCATTTGAAAACAAATTCTCGATTCTTGATCACGACGTTATCCTTTCTCTCGATTTCGTCGATAAGTTTGGCCACCCTCGATTTAGTCATAACGTGGCTCCTCCAGAGTTCTCTCAACAGCAACGGGAGATTGAGATAATGGATGGAAAGCGAACCCGCAGCCCTCTCCGCTTTCCTGTCGTTGGTGAGAAGTAAGCAATTCCTATTTCGAGCGACTGCCAAACATTCAGCATCTCCTAACCCCAAGTTCAGAGCTTCTCTGACTTCTCCGGCTGCCGCCTTTTCACGCATGCCCAACTTGACTGAAATGAAATCGGGAGGATGCGAGTATCTCAGAAGCCCCAATTCTGCTCCTTTCTTAATTTCCAGATTAACACTTGGGCAGACCAAGATTCGCGATTTTGGGAAAAGTCTGACGAGCAGTTTCAGCTTGTTGACCTTGGCAAATGTGGAGAGAATGTCTGTGTCGACGACAACGTCCATTATCTCATCTTTTTCATAATTTCGTCAGCCCTTCTGACATCGCTCCTGTTTACGGAGATCATCCTCTTATGACCGAGATTTGCCAACATTTCCTTGAACTCAACTACCCCAACCTCCGCAATCTCGGCGGCTTTGCCCAACGTGACTTCGCCGTCCTTATACAACTCTGCTGCGGCTGCTAGTCTCAGGCTTCGCTTCGAAGAGAGAAAGGTTCTGAGGGCGTCCTTTACGACATCGGACTTGCTTGAGTAGTATCCAGCCTTGACCAACGCACTTATTTCCTTCTTGACGAGCTCCGGCAGATTGTAACTTGAAGGCATGCCCCCACCATATTAATTATTGATAACTGTTATCAATAAATACTTATCATCCTACCTTGGCGTCTACCTCCTGCCTGCCACGCAAGTGCATTGAATCCTCAAGGTGACACTTCCGCGATCAAGCTACAAAGGCGGAAGCTCACGGGAAGAAAACGAGGAGCGTGAAAAGATTTGAGTCAAGAAAAACGAGAGGCAATCTTGGAAGCCAGAGCGGCGAACCAGAAACTAGCCGAACTCATCACGAAGGGCACCAAGTACCATGAAGCCGTCGAGGTCAAGGGCGTCGACAATGAACTGCACAAGTTCGAGGTCTCACCAATGAGCGACGCGGACCTGGCAGAGCTCCTACAGTCAACAAACGTGGACTTGAAGGATATCGGCAACAAGGATAAGTTGGCGTCGAACTTGGCGTTTCTACAGAAAGGCGCAGCCATCGCCACAGGCGCGCCAGACGTGGCCAAAGCCTTGATGCCCATGGAAAGCTTGAAACTTATTCTGCGTTCGTTTGAGCTATCCGGATTGTCCGCGGGCCCAAAAGCCTCAAAGCCAAACTGAGTTCATTCGCTGAAGGATCCGTCTACTCGGCCCCTCTCGAAGTCCTAGTCTCAGAGTTCGGTTACAAGTTAACCGAACGAATGGAGGAACCCACTCGTTTACAACAAGAGTGGCTGCTTCTCATTTTTAAAAAACAGCATCCACGAAGGTGAAAATGATTTGAGTACAAAAATTCCCGCGAGGGGTTGGTACAGTCCCCTGATTTTGGATTAAGTGAATCGCACGCTGAGGAGTGCAGGGCTCTGAAGCTAGAGTTCAGATCGAAGTGGGATGCATTGAGAGTGTGCCTTGGTGACTACACATAAATATAGAGTGATGACCACCGGTCATCTCTCTCTTGAGGAAATTCCCCATGAAAGGAGAACTAGAGTACGTAATGTCAATTGGAGATAAGCTAGGGGACTATGTGAATTGCTGGATTGCTGTTGTGGACGACAAGATCATCGCTGAAGGCAATTCCGCGAAAGAGGTCTTCATAAAGGCCAAGCACCAGTACCCAGACAAGATCCCATTCGTGATGAAAGTTCCGTCAGATCCTGTAATGGTCATGTAGTGGTAGCTTTCTTGGGCTTCCCATGTCTCAAGCTGCGGGAACCAAGATTGTCTGCAAGTATCTCAGCTACCTTTTCACCCAGAAGGATGGAACTAAGCGTTACATTCAACTTCCTCTTGTGCACGTACTTTTGGAAAGAGTGCCACAGTTACTAGTACTGCGACCGTAACTAACACTCGGACCATGAGCGCCACTCAGACCAGCAATTCGGTTACCTCGAGCACTGTGAGTGTTACCTCCACTAAGACCCTTTCAACTAGGAGTGTGACTTACACGCAGTCTGCTACGGTTACTAACACTGCGACGAGGTCTGTCACTGTAACTATCACTACGACTGCTGCCACTACGACTTGACAGCTTAGCGAAGTTCGAGAGGGTTCTAATTTCCAAGCATACGACTTATATGGCATCGTCATCATGATGATATAATGGACAACGGAGGATACGAAAATGCTACCAAATCCACCCCCAACCTTGAAGGGGAAGGAAGCAGAGGCGTTCTTGAAAGACGCAGCGGAGCCTCCGACAGAAGCGCAGAAGAGATTAGTCGAAGAGGCTTTGAAACGCTTCCCGAAGTAACTTATTTTCTTGTCCATCTTTTCCGTCGAAGAAATCAACCTACGCAAGCTAAGCATAGCTGACGACACAGGGTTCTTTGACTGCGGCAATTCAGACCTTAATGACTACATAAGATACCAAGCCAAAGACCAGCAACTTCAGCACGCGGCTGTCATTTATCTGGCCTTGTTCAACACGCAAATTGCAGGCTTCTTGAGTCTTGTATGAGCAGCATCGAAGTCAGTAGCATTGACGAAAAACACCGCCCGTTGCACACGCCGTACCGATACTATCCGTCATTGATGATTGGACGACTTGCTACTGAACTGCAATTTCAAGGCAAGGGAGTCGGCCGAATACTCTGCCTCTATGCCATCGCCACAGCTGCCAAAGTACGTGAGGAAGTTGCATGTCAATTTGTGATACTAAATGCAAAGATAGCGTCTATTCCTTTCTACGAACATTGCGGATTCAAACTGGCTGAAAATCAACCGAAAGGTCGGCGCGAGCCATTCATGTACTTCAAGCTTCCCATAAACACATGAGAATGGCGAAAAACGGGATAGGGTCTTCAGAATTGGAGGACGACAAAGCCAATTATCGTCCCTAGAGTTTGATTAAGGCTTCTTGTCCTTGGATACGGGCGTCTTATCGTGGCTTGGGTGCTCGACCTTGAGGCTTGATGCGGTCTCTAGTTTCTTGATTCGTTCCTCTTGCTTTATCATTATCTCATTGGCAACTTTTTCTAGCCGATTAAATTTCTCTATGTCCCCTGTTTTCTTCGCGGAGCCTTTCGACTTCTTGCGCTTGCGCCAACATGGGACCATCCCTGCAACGAACCTGGCTTCCGATTTTTAAGAAACACCATCCACGAAGGTGAACGTGATTTGAGTACAAACATCGGAAGTATAGTCTTCGCCATCCAAGCGGTAGAGCCGTAACAAAAACGGCGCCGTCACGAAGCAAGTAGTGTGATGGGGAAGATTAGCGCTTCAATGGGCCTAATGGGTATGGAGTTGCAGCAGCTCGGCCCAGGCTTCGCGCAAGTCGGCCAGATGATGCAAGGCTTCGCGGTTGCAGGATGGACAGGCGCGGCGGTTATTGGAATCGGCGAAGTCGTCCAAGGCATACAACAAGCCGTAGCCGCTGCGGCAGCTTCACAGTCAGCGTGGGCGATGCTTCAACAATCCCTCCACCTAACCGGCGCCGCCTGGGCTGCGCAGCAACCACAGATCCAGAACTTCGTCCAGGGCTTAGAGCAGGTTTCAACCGTCAGCCAAACCGCTGCCGTTCAGGGGCTGCAACTTCTTGCAACCTACGGCATGAACGCAACGCAAGCGGAACAAGCGCTGACCGTCGCAACTAACCTGTCCGCCGCGAAGAATCTTGACCTAACCACTGCCGTGAACCTTGTCGGGAAAGCATTCGACGGTGTCACAACCACCCTCTCCCGGTACGGAATTATTATTCAGACTACGACGAAGGCGAACGCAGATCTTAAACAAGGAACCGCCGACTTAACGGCTGCGATTCAGAAAGCCGGCGTCAACGCCCTACAACCCTTCACACAGATACTTCAACAGGCAGGAATCAGCCTCACAACTACTACCGGGAAAGAGCTGACTGCGACACAGATTACGGGCGAGTTAGTTACCGCATGGAAAGCCGGCACCATCACCACATCCCAGATGAACGACATAACTCACGCCCTGGGCATCAACTTTGACTGGGCAACGGCTAAGGCGTCAGACTACAACGACATTATGGCGCAGCTGAACGATAAGTTCGGGAGCGCAGCTCAAACCCAGCTGGACACGTACGCGGGAAAGCAGCAGCAACTCACGAACGAATGGGCCGACCTCCAAATACAAATTGGAGACATGCTTCTCCCCACACTCACATCCCTCACCAGTTGGCTTGACGACAACCTGCCCAAATTCACAAGCTGGATCACTTCACTAGCCCTCGACCCAAGCGTCCAGACAACGTGGAGTAAATTCATGGGCGTCTTCTCGGGGTTCGTGGCTTCTGGCGACTTGACTGAACTCATGGGGTTCGTCTCTGAGGTTGCTAAAGGCGCAATTGAAGTAGCACTCGACCTCGCGATCACGGGCATGGATTTCTTAAACGCCATCATGACCGATGTGAAGTGGCTTCAAAGTGTAGGCATCATACCAATGGGCGTCGCGACTGCACAGACGGCCCAAGTCATTCCTCAATCCAACGCCCCGACATACCAGGCCACACTTACGAATGTAACGCCACCGCCCGAAGCTTTCAGTCAAAAGAACCTAAACCCGCCGACCGACCAAATTTTCACTGGCGCGAACCAAGAACAAAACGCCCCCGGGTGGCTTCAAACGTACCAGCAGGACTGGGCTAATTTCACGACGGGCATCCAGAAGGGCGCGCAGACAGCGGGGCAAGATCTAACCGACTGGTGGAACGGCCTCTGGGCTAAGACCACCCAGGATACGACTACTGGAACGGACGACGTGACCACCGCAGCAGCGAGCGGGATGGGGCCGCTGGCCACTACCACTTTGAATATTGGAAACCAAATCAACACTAACCTTGGCTCAACGTTATGGTCTAAAGTAACAACGGCCGTGCAGCCTGTGGCTGCGGCTCTCAGTAATACATGGTCGCAGATTCAAAGTGGGGCGCAGGCAGCGTTCGGCGCCGTTACCTCAGGTTTAGCGGCAATCCCGTCCACAAAGGACATCACTGTTAGTTCTGTGGTTTCGGATGCGGTTACTGGATTCGACCAAGTCACCGCAGTTATCTCTACAATTCCGTCGATGATAGAAACGACTGTCACCACGATTGCGGATGATGCGATCAGCGTTATTCAAAACGTCATCAGTTGGCTCGACAAAATCCCCAGCGAGATTATGACCAGCATTAACGTGAGCCTTTCGGGGGCTGGACTTGGAGAATTTACAGGCCCAGGCTATCAACTCGGCGGCATGGTTCCCACAACGGGGATCTACATGCTTCACGGCGGCGAGGAGGTTCTAACGCCGGCGCAACAGGCAGCCATAGGCGCAGGTCTAACGCCACCCGCAGCGCCAACTTCCCAAGGAGGATCCGGCCCGATGCAACTTCAGAACCAAACCGTCGTTCAGTTGGATGGGCAAACGGTCGCAAGCATACTTGAGCAGAAGATTATTCGGCAAAGAAAATTTGGTTCAGGCTACAAATACACGGCGGTAACATGAGTTGACGCTCACACAGCGGTCCTCGGGCATCATTTACAGTAGCGATTTAAGTTCGCTCGGTAATTGGAAAACCACCATTTGGGATACGCCCAACGATAATTATAGTCTGGGAACATGCACCGTCCCAGGTTTCTTTGAGACTACGGCGTTCAGCAACGGCAACGCGTGGGCTCTTTTCTACGCGTGCTTCGAAGCCTACGCTTACTTCTATCAGTCCTTCAACCTCGGAACCGGCGCAGTTTTCCGGCTGAATTACAAGACGCCAATTCCGCCAGCTGCAGGTAGGTCGAACGTTGCCGCACTTAAAGTGGGAAGCACCAGTTTCGGTACCGTTGGTGAAGCAGCTTGGACAGGCATACAGGGTACTCTACCGGGTGGTACGCAACAAATTCAGATCGGTTACGCTTTCGCCCTTAGCCCCGATACTTCTGGCCAAAGCGTAGAGATCGCTGTCGAGGACCTACTGATCTACTCGTCTAACAATGTAACTATAACTGGGTTAGCTGGCGGTCAGAAAGTTTCACTCTACACGGCTGGACCCGGCGGTGGCTTAGTCGGGTCTGCCACCTGTGCTGGTAACGCCACATCAGTCGTCATCAGTCTTGCGAGTGTTTGGGCTGCTTTGCCCGCGCAAATATACGCGATGGTCTACGCCGCCGATGGTTCAACTTTAGTTGAGCAGACGCAGCCTCAAACAATGTGTGGCGGCGACGTTTGGAATTGGACACCGCTTCAAACGTTGAGTCTCACCGTGGATAATTTTCAGATTTACCAGAAGAACGCCCCATCCAAAGCCCAGCCGACAACTGCAGTTATCACGGCTACGCTGATCAATTTAGCTACCAAGTTACCGTATCCTAGTAAAACAATTAACTTCTCAACCTCCCTCGGAACACTCAGCGCGGCAAGTGCGACCACAAGCGCCGCTGGGTTAGCGGTCGTATCCCTCACCTCGACCACCCCGGGCCTCGCTGTGGTTCAAGCAACTTGGACGGGCGACGCTACCGTGGGCGCTGCAACCGGCTTCGTCAACGTTCACGTATTCTACGATGCTGAGGGACCGGATGAAACGCAGCCTTTCCAACTATACGTTGAGGGCTGCCCGTATTCCTATGTGGGTGGAACCGGTGGCACAAGTCATTACGGGCAGAACTATCAGCAGAAGATCGAAACCTTCACGTTCGACCTGCCGCGTTATTATCCAACGCTTACGCCGCGGGGAATCGTTCGGGTCTATCGGTACGGTGTCTTAGAGTACGCTGGACTCCTAGAGGATATTAAGCGAACTATAGGCAGCTCGTACAAGATTACTCTTTCAGGTTCTGACGCCTCCAAACTCTTAGACACCCGAATAATTCAGGAAGCGGAGTTTCTTGCGGCAAGCCCAGAGTTCATCATCAACAGCCTACTAACCAATTACCAATGCGGCATAATGGTGGGACAGCTAGGCACTACGGGCATCACGTTACCAAGCGTACTTTTCACTGATGTTACGCTTCGCGCTGCGATCCAGCAGGTTTGCGGCCTCATTGGTTGGACGTACCGAGTCAACCCGAACTTGACCCTTGACTTCGCCTCGCAGTTCGGAGGCGGCACATCGAACGTTGCCTTCAATGAAGGCGATACGGTGGGTGACTCAACGAGTGAACTAGATTTCTCCACGATGGGCAACCGAATGTACCTGGTTGGAAACGGTATAGTCAGCATTCAAAGTGACAGCGATAGCATCAACAAATACGGCTTAATTGAACAGGTGGCATTCCAGAAAACCGTCACCGACGCAACCACCCTAGCCATAGCCTGTCAGGCTATGCTCGCGGATTCCGAAAACACCGAACTCATCGCCCAAATAACTGTGAGAGACACGAATCCTCCAGACACTTTCGGGCCTGAGGATTCGATTACCGTCAACATTCCCGACCTCGGGTTAGCTGGCCTATACACCGTGGTTCGCATTCAGCGGGATCTAAGTGACCCGACGATTGCCACAATCGACCTGAACCGGCGTATGCCTCAACTGTGGGAGCTTGACGAAACCTCAAGCCGAATGCTAAGCGACCTCAGCGCCGGAATCACCCTGGCAGCATAATCATTCGTTACTGAATGATGGCGCCTCCTAACAGCAGCGCCTTACAAGTAGATAGGGAAGTGGAGGAAAAATTTCTATGAGCTATTTTAATTTCGCAGTCCAGAACGCCGATTGGACTCTCCAGTCGGACGTCAACGGCAACTTGATACTGACAAGTCAAGACGGCACACTGAAACTGGGCCCTGTTTCTGCTGCCCTAATGATGAGCGCTAACGCAGTGATCGCAGAACTCGCTCGCTATGTGGAGGGTGGGGGAACTTGACAGGCCAGAACCTAGTAGATCGGGCTATTGCAAGAGCCGCCATCCGCGTCGCCCAACGATACGGCGCACACGACTACGCCCAGCACTATTCGCAGTTCACGATCCACAAATTCAGGGACCCCAAGGACCGTGTGGCTCGCGCAGCCATAGACGGCGTAGGGCTAGACGAGATCATGCGACAGTTCGACACATTACTGGCCATCAAACGATTCCGCGGCAACTGCCTTCTGAACGCTGGAATCAACATACTTTGGACTCTAGTAGCCGGGACGGGTGCAACTCTATTCAACAATGTCAACGCGTACATCGGTGTGGGTGATAGCACAAGCGCGGCAGTAGCAACACAGGTCGCACTTCAAGCCAGCACGAACAAAGCATACGCAGCCATGAATGGAGGATACCCGACTTTCGGATCTTCGCAGCTGGCGACTTGGCAGGCAACCTTTGCCAGCGCCGTCGCCGACTATGCGTGGAATGAAATCGGTATCTTCAACGCGGCTGCCGGTGGCGGAACGATGCTGGACCGTGCGCAGCAAGCGATGGGCACTAAGGTTAGCGGAAACCTTCAATACATAAGTTGAAGGCCGCAGCTTCCTGGATCGCTACTGTGCAGATCACGTTAGCCTAAGCTTTCTTTCCTTCGCTGAGTTTCTTTCAGCTCAGCACCCTCACGATTTCAAGCCGTGGTAACCTTGTCGGAGAGTAGATGCTATGGAGGTACTAGCCGTAGGCATCTCGTCCAAACTCTCGCTATTCTAGCCCTCGCTGTCGGGTACGAGCAAACCATCCTCTACCCCGTTACATCTTGGAACGAGAAAGCATACGAGAAATTTCTGCGCGACGCTATTCTGGGACTAATTTTTCTTCGAGGCGCAGCAGCAAACATCGTTCTCGTTCAAGGTCCATATCGAGGCACAGGGACCAGTAGCCCGCTTGTATTCACCAATTTACTTGGCAGTACACCTACGAACGGTAACTTACTCATATTGGCTATCGCGAATAACAGCGGTAACAGTGGCACGAATCTCGCTGTCACCGGCATAACTCAAACCGGTGTAACTTGGACTTACGTTAATTCGATCTCCAATTTTGGGGAACAATGCGAACTGTGGTGGGGGCTAATTGGTAGCGGGACCTCTAAGTCAATAACCGTGACTCTAAGCGGCAATCCAGCCAGTTTGGCAGTAGTCAACGTTTGCGAATGGTCAGGCATAACGACAGTAAGTCCAGTAGACCAAAACGGGACCGTAGCGAATGTCACGTCGCCCGTAACGATTTCAACAAGTGGCGCAACAACGTTCGCCAATGAATTAGTGGTAGTCAGCGCCGGAACTTGGAACGGAGGAGCGACCTCAATATCAAGCCCAAGCAACGGTTACACGTTGCTTGACGGTACAGGTGGGTCTAATGTTGCCACCAGCGCTTACATGTATAAGATTGTGACTTCAACCGGAACACAAAGTACCACATACACCGACTCAGGAGCCCAAGCCAATCGAGTGGCGGTCATCGCCACATTCAAAGCGATAAATTTCATCTCCACATCTGAGGCTGGTACAGGCACTGATTTGACGGTGTCTCTGCAACCGGTTCTAGCGCCTGCTGAGAGTGGAACCGGTACCGAAGCGCTTACTCCCGTCAACACGCCGATTGCGGCTGAAAGCGGCATCGGATCGGAAAACGATTTCCCCACCTACATTTTGACTGTGACTGAGGTTGGCACTTACACGGAAACGGACATCAGGACCACCGGCGTTCTACCCTACTACTCGCCAGTTGTGTTAGAGGAAGGCGTCTTTAGTGAAGTGTTCACGGTCGCCGTCTACACGGAGGTTGACGTGTTCGAGTCTGTAGCTGGGACTGAATTACTTAGCACCGTTGGAGGCCCAGCGATTAATGAAACAGGCTCCGGCACCGACCTGCCAGCTCTCAGCGTAACCTTCACCGTTGCCGACTCCGGGTTAGGTGTTGAAGGCTGGGGCCTAACAGCATCATTTACCATCACTGAAACAGGTTCTGGAGCGCACGGATCCAGCGTTTCTGGAGGCCCCGGAATCAATGAAACAGGCACAGGTACGGAGAAGCTTACACCTGGCCCTCTGATAACGACTGGAGAATCAACTCAAGGTACGGAAATAACTCAATCCGTCCTTGCCTCATTGAAGTCTACGGATAGTGGAACGTTCACAGAATATATCCTTGTACCGTGGCCAGTGCCAATCGTTCCCGAGATCGGTTTAGCGGTTGAACTCGCCTACACGATGCAGGGACAACTTAGCGTGGACGGAACGTCGTTCTCCCACGTTCTCACCGTTCAGTTAGATGAGCTCGTGAATATGACGAACCTGCCGGCGAGCGACGGGTTGCCTAATGAGGTCTACCAGGGTGGTAAGGGACGAAAATTAACGATCACCGGTTGGACGACGGACTTGGCCGGCGAGCTTGCAATGATTCTTGGCTTAGCAAACAACACGAAGCATTTCTTCATGCTACCAACAGGCGAGAGTTTCTACGCCTACGTATCGTCCGTGCCTAAACCTAAGAAGGCGGAAGATGGCGCGATCTACAATTACTCCTTCGTGGCTCAAGAGGCGATAGACTGATGGCTGACGACGAAACGAAAGTTCAATTCGGCCCGGTCGTCTTTCAACACGTTCTGGAAGTTGACTTCGCTGCCAACCAGGTATTACTTGACACTGTGGTGCCTGCGCGAAACGTAGACCATTGGACGCCTTCAACGGCATGGAATAAAGGCCGTACTGCCACCGTTTCAGGAGAAATCAGAGCAACAACGATCGCCTGGGCAGCCAATGAGCTGGCGAAGCTGCGACGCTTGCGCGACGGCGTAACGAGACTATTCGACATGCAAGATGGCGTAACGACGTTCAACGCTAAAATGGGGGACATACACAGCACGATCCTAGCCGGAAACTGGTACCCAGGCTGGTACTTCATCGAATATTCCGTAGACCTGTGGGAATCAGCGTACTAGGACTATTTTTCCGCACGCAACACTCCCTAGCGTAAGCGCCGCTACCGAGAGTAGTTTGATGGAAGTCAATCGCTACCCAATTTGAGAAGATCATTCTATATCCAACGTTGAGCGCATTTCGAGTAGTATTCATATAGCGTATTTAGAGTGTGTCATCGAGAAGAACAAGCAGTGTCACCGAAAATGGGAGTCATGGGCGAAGTTTCAAAGGCAGTCATCCCAGCTGCGGGTCTGGGGACGCGTCTCCTTTCCGCCACGAAAGAACAACCCAAGGAGATGCTGCCACTGTTCGCCTCAGACGACGGGATTCTATGCCTAAAGCCAGCTGTCCAACAGATATTCGAGCAAATGTTCGAGCTAGGCCTGAGGGAATTTTGCTTCGTCGTTGGTAAGGAGAAACGTGCGATCGAGGATCACTTTACCCCTGACCGAGACTATGTTATGGGGCTGAACACACACGGTAAGACTGCCCAAGCGCTGCAGTTGGAGCGATTTTACGATAGAATCGATAAATCAACAATAGTTTGGGTGAATCAGCCTGAACCTCAGGGATTCGGCCACGCTGTTCTTCTAGCCGAGCCATTAGTTGATTCTGAAACATTCTTTGTGCACGCAGGGGACACTTACATAACTTCGGCCTCGATCCCAATACAATCACGTCTACTTCATGCGCACTTCAACAATGTTGCAGATGCGACTCTTACAATTCAACAAGTGGAAGACCCGAGAGGCTATGGGATAGCGGAGGTACGCGCATCAAGCACAGGACAGCAGGTGTTGGGCGTCGAGGAGAAACCGACGCACCCAAAGAGCAAATTGGCTATCATGCCCCTTTACATCTTCAACGGAACTATTTTCGAATCCCTTAGGAAAACCAAGAGGGATCAGCTGGGAGAGATTCAGCTGACGGACGCCATTCAGGGTCTATTGGAGTCGGGACACAACGTTCAGGCAGTCAGCCTACAACCAGAGGACCTGCGCTTGGACATCGGAACGCCTGAGACATATTGGGAAGCACTGGAGCTGTCCTATCGCAACGCCACGGCGAAGACAGGTTCGGTACGGACCTGAGCATTTCGGATCCGTCCGTTAAGGGTAGCATCGAAGCATTCCAAGAAAGCCTTAGTGGGGTTTAATCGTTCAGAGGGCCAACTATATTGGTTACAGGTGGCGCTGGTTTCATTGGAAGTTGGATTTGTGAGGGACATGCGAAGAATTTCCATATTCGGTCTAGGCCGCGTCGGGCTAGTAATGGCAACGTCCTTTGCAAAGCATGGGCTCAAAGTCATCGGGATCGATCCGAATCCACGCGTAATCGAAATGCTCCAAAAAGGCGTCCCTCCATTCTACGAGCCTAAATTGAGGGAATATCTTGATCATGCATTGAAGAAACGAACGCTGCTGGTAACACAGGACTCTACATTGAATTCGAGTTCTGACCTAGCCTACATCGCGGTGAGTACACCGAGTCGAGCTGAAGGTGGAATAGATCTGTCATACGTCGAGAAGGCAGCGGAAATGATCGGACAGTCGCTGCGGGGCGCGGCCAAATATCAGCTCGTAGTAATCAAGAGCACAGTAACGCCCGGCACCGCCCGTAACGTAGTCAAGGCAACCATTCAACGGGAATCTCAAAAGACGCCGGAGATTGACTTCTCAGTTTGCTCAAACCCTGAATTCCTACGAGAAGGAAACGCTATCTATGATACGGAATTTCCAGACCGGATAGTGATTGGAAGTGATGACCTTGCTGCTATGCGTAGACTTGAACGATTCTACAAGAAATTTCACGGGCCCAAGATTCCTCCGGTAATAAGGACCGACTTCGAGAATGCAGAGCTAACAAAGTATGCGAACAATGCCTTCTTGGCCACTAAAATCAGTTTCATCAATTGCATAGCAAATATAGCGGAACTCGTCCCGCACGCGGATGTCAAACCTATAGCGGCGGGCATAGGATTGGATAAACGGATAGGGCACCAGTTCCTTGACGCAGGGTTAGGTTGGGGCGGGTCGTGCTTTCCAAAGGATCTCGAAGCCCTACTCAGCTTTAGCCGAGGGCTTGGATACGGCGCGGATTTGATCCGGGCGACTGTTGAGACAAACAAGAAACAGGCTGAGAAAGCAGTCCAATTCGCGAAACACTTCTTGGGTTCGTTAGGAGGAAAACGCATCGCAGTGTTGGGGCTAGCGTTCAAACCAGAGACCGACGATATGCGAGAAGCTGTCTCCGTGCCAATCATCAACAACTTCCTAAACGAACGGGCAACCGTTGCAGTCTGGGATCCAGAAGCCATGGAAAATGCTCGGCGAATATTCGGAAACAGGGTTGAATATGCAACTGGCAGTTCCGATTGCCTCGAACAAGCCGACTGCTGCATTCTCATAACCGAGTGGCCCGAGTTCAAGAAAATCCGTCCAGAAGTCTACATCAAGAAGATGCGTCAACCATTTGTCATTGATGGCAGACGTTTCTTGGACCTGGCGATTTTCAGATCGGCTGGAGTACACGTTAGGGCGATCGGGCTGGGACCGGAAAGTTAGGTAAGCTACCCTGTTGGATATCTAGAGGCCTAACAGACGGGACTGTGTAAGGTTGCCAGGGAAACAAGAAATATCGCAGGTTAGCCGCATTGCGTAGACTCATCATGTTATATCACGGAACACACCTTAGGCGTAGGCGGTGTTGGTCATTTGGCTACTAGTCGTATTCTCGTCACTGGCGGAGCCGGCTTCATGGGTTCATGGCTCGGAGACGAACTTCTCAATAGGGGAAACGAGGTTATTGCAGCAGACAACCTGTTGGGTGGAAAACAAGAAAATGTCAATCCCGGCTGCAAGTTTGTGAAAGCCGACCTCACAAAAAAGGAACAAGTTGAAGCCATCGTTGGTCAAGGTGTGGATGTGATTTTCCATTTGGCAGCATACGCCGCAGAAGGCCAGTCGGTTTTCTCGCCAATAGCGATAAATGAAATCAACATAGCTCCCATGAACAACCTGCTAGTATCCGCGGTCAACCACGGCGTCAAGAGATTTGTCTTTACTTCGTCTATGGCGGTGTACGGAGACCAAAAACCGCCCTTCGGCGAGGACCTTCCACGCCGGCCTGAAGATCCCTACGGTGCGGCCAAAGCGTACTGTGAGAATATGTTAGAAATTTTTAGCCGAGTCTACGGGCTCGAATATGTGATTGTTCGTCCGCATAATGTGTATGGCGCCAAGCAGAACATCGCTGATCCATACAGGAACGTGTTGGGCATTTGGATCAACCGGATCATGAGGGGTAAGAACCCTCTAATTTATGGCGATGGCGAGCAGAAGCGCGCGTTCTCTTACATAGAGGACATCACGCCGGCTCTTGCAAATGCAGGCTTCTACGCTAAGGCACAAGGTCAAATCATTAACTTGGGCAGCGAAGAGGCAGTCACTATCAATGAAGCATGCAGATTAGTCCTCGAACTTACTGGAACCACATTGAAGCCTGAAAAGGTCCCGGCGCGACCAAACGACGTGAAATATGCCTACAGCACGGCTGAGAAATCAATGAAACTCCTAGACTACCAGACTCGCCATCCGCTCAGGAACGGGCTCCAGAAGATGATTGAATGGGCAAGGGTCATGGGACAACAGGAGCCGACGTATACGCTGCCGCTTGAAATAACCAAGAACGCCCCCAAGGTTTGGATCGAGCAATCAATCTGATGTGAAATGCACAACTTGCGCCTGAAATCTATCAGGCCCTCCCAAAACGGAGAGACCGCGGTTTGGACATGAGCCAACAGAGAAGAACAACGCATAGTGGAAAGCAAAGGTACGCTAGTCCTAAGATCGATGTCTTCGTCCTGAATTACAATGGTCAAAACCACTTAAAGCGAATATTACCATCACTCTTCAAAATGACATGGCCTAATTTCACAGTCCATGTTGTTGATAATGGCTCCACCGATGGCTCTCAGGATTTTGTTCGAAAAAACTATCCAAACGTGAAATTAATTGAGATGGGAACTAACCTGGGGTTTTCTCGAGCCCTTAATTTTGCGGTCAGCAAATCTAACGCACCCTTCGTCTGCTTACTCAACAATGACATGAAGGTTACTCCCAATTGGCTCAACATCCTAATGAAGGACCACCAAGACCCAAATGTCGCTATGACGGTGCCGAAAATGTACGATTTCCATGGACGACTCAACTCAACCGGAGGCGCATGCGACTACTACGGCTTTGCCTACAATCGAGGCATAGGTGAAGTGGACCGAGGCCAATACGACCAACCCTGTTATGTGCCCTATGGGTGTCTCGGAGCCGCCATTGTCAGGAAATCCGTATTTGATGAAATCGGATATCTTGACGAAACTTACATGATCTATCACGAGGACGTAGACTTCTCGTGGCGTCTCATCTTAAGGGGCCACAAGATTGCGTACAATCCCAGGTCGGTAGTTTACCACCACCATATGGGAACGATGATGGCAAGTGGTCGCAGCGGGATAATCGGGTTGTGGGAACGTAACCGGTTCCGAACACTGCTAAAGAATTACCAAGTGAGAACGCTTGTAACCATATTTCCTACTCTCGCAATTCTAAAAATACTTCACATAGGATACGCCGTAATCGTCGATAAAGACGCAAAAGAGGTTCGTGCCGTGTTATCCGCTTACATTTGGAATCTGCGGCAACTCAAAGATACAGTTCTAGAGCGAAGAAGAATTCAGAGATCCCGACGCTTCCCCGATTCGGAGCTTAAGCGGAGTTTAATCCCTTGGAGCATCGAACTAAGGTTAGGCTTGGGCAAAATCTATCATCCCATAGCTCGGCGCGGACCGGGCTTCATGCTCTCACATCCGTTTCAGCGGCCCTGACCAAAATATCGCAAAAACTACAACCATGCTCCAAGTAGTCGGAGTGAACTCACGAGAAAAACGGATACGCGGTTTATGCGAAAAGAAGTTCTTTCTGATAACAAATGCCTCAAGCTTAGCATTCCACCGTAGACCTTGTAACACGGATCCAAACAGTCTCGTTATTGCGTAACTGGATTCCTGTGTGGCTAGACGCATGAGATGTTTTCTTCTTGGCCAGGGAGTCGGAGACCCGGCGATTCAGCTTAAATCATCGATTGATCTCGAAAGAGGTGTGCATTAATGGGTAGGTTGGATGCGGGATCAGCGGGCAACTCTAATCGAGAAATGCGAAATGACGCTCCTTGACTTCGAACGAAGAGGATTCGTGCAGTCAAAGGTACTTGATTATTTCTCTGGAAATTGCTGTTGAGTATTGGTGGCTCCTCGGCGGGTAGCCCAAATCAGTAAGACCACCAAAAGCCCTATTCTAATCAGACTGATGTCCCAGATTGGACCCCACGGCTGAAACGGATTGTCAACCGAGAACCAAGAGAGAATGATGCTTGAATTAAGAAAGTCGAAGGCTAAGAATGGGATAAGGGTGAAAACCGGACTTAGGACAAACATTGGAAGAAGCCATATATTGTATTGGGGCGGGTAGGATGGAAAAACAAGAATCGTCACCGCGGTTATGACCCATGCCTTCAGCACGAGAGACCTGTTGGAAAAGGTCATGTGGAGAATTGCGAGAATTATAAGTGACCATGCCACTGCCGTTATCAGCCAATCTTGAGTGGCTAACCCGTAGTAGCGTATCACCATCCATATGCTATCTTCTACGTACACCGCCTGTCTGGCCGACAGATTCGAGTTCAACCACGCTTGGAAATCTATGAGGATGAACGGCAAATTTGGAATCAGCCCACCCAGGACGGCTGAGAGCAGCATCTCGAAACGATCGCGCCACGAACCTACCTCTTTCATGAATGGAGGAAGCAGGAGCAGAGGATAGGCCTTAGCCGCAAAACCCAAACCCAAGCAGAACCCCGAAAGTCGTGACTTCTTTCTGAATAGGCAGTAAATAGCTGCAATTACGAAGCATATTGCTACGATGTCCCAGTTGAAAAATGACATAACTAGGAAGGACGGCGCCATTATGAAGAACGGGATGATTCTTCCGCGATCCAATCCAAACTCCGTGCAAGTCCGGTAGAGAAAGTATACAGCGGCTATGACGAAGAGGTATATCAGAAAAGCCATGGTCACTATGTAGTAGAAGAAGCTGGGCGCAAGTCCGCTTACCCAGATCATGATTGCCGGGATTGCCGGGTACTCAAGAAAGTAGGCGTGGTAGGGGATTCCGTTATTCGTCGGGAGAACGACTCTGTAGTATAGCGAGGTAATGTCTGTATAGAATCCTGGATAAAGTATCTTAGATGAAACGCTGAGAAGGTATGCTGCAGTGGATAGGGCTAGGAAATCTCGGAGTTTGAGACGCATTTTCAGCCCTTAGTCCTGTGCAGCAACCTCTTCGGCAAGTACCATCCAAGAAGGGTAAAGACCGCAACCGCGGAGTAGAACCGCCCGTCGTACGGATCGAACGTCATTGAATATGAGCTTGTTCGGCCTACCACGACCACATCAAGTGCGTACACGATTGATTGAGGCCCACCATATTGTGTGGTCTGAAATATCTCATACTGCAAAAGCGTATTCATCGAGTACTTTCCAGTTAAAGTATCTGCGGGAATCTGAAAAGGAATTCTATACTGCACTCCCCCTGCTGGAGCGACATCTATCCCCGTTTTAGGGATTCCTGATGAGAGATACGTGCCATTCATCCATGGAAAACTAATTCCAACTGATAGTAGTCGAATTGGCGTTAGGCCAGTGTTATTGATTTTCACATCGACCGAATTGGGGGCTGCGGAGACGAGGGGGCTGTAATCGAATGACCAGTTCACGTCGAATGGTTCCTGTCCTAGCACCGGAGCGGGGATGAGGGCTAAAGAGAGTAGTAGTGAAGCGCCGAAGATGAATAGCGTTATTGTCGTCTTCTTCGAGCTTGGGAGTCCGTTCATTGGGGGGAACCCTCGGGTCCGTTCTCCGGGGGGTTAGAGGTCTTCTTCCTTCTTCTCGACTACGGCAGGCTTCTCGGCTGCGGGCGGCTCACCCTCAGGTTGCCCCGGCGTCGGAGCAGTCTCCTTGGGTTTCCTAATGAGTCGTTTGATTCGGCCTCGTTCAAGGAATAGGCCTATTGCGACCACCGCAACGAGTACTCCGATAGTTTCCGAGCTCGATGATGATTGTGTTCCAGTGCCCGCTGTTGATGTTTGGCTTTGCTGAGTTTGAGGATAGGCCAATTGCAAGTCCGTTACCCACCATCCAGCTTGGACGGTTGTCGCATTTTTCTGGTTCGAGACGCGGTAGGTAACGTATGCGCTCAGCCGGTGCGTTCCGGGCGTGACGTTGCTAGGAACCGTGACGGGTATGGAGTACACTATTTGTTCCCCGCCCGTTAGAACTGCACCCTTATCGCTGTTTCCGCCAATGAAGAAATTGTTGGGCGCGTCCCATTCAAACCGGAGGCCAACGAATGTCAGCTGTACCGTGCTGTTTACCGTGTCCGTAATCGTAACTGCGACGGTGTCGATTTGCCCAATTGGCATAGGAAGCGCAGTACCAAAATTAACAGATATGGGGAACCCTTGGGCCGCGGCCGATGCCGCAAGTGAAGATAGAATCAGCAAAGCGGCTAAGGCGTATAATGTTCTTTTCACTCTTCTTGCACGACCCTACGTGAGTCTGAGGCCCTGAGAAATAAAACCTCTTGCATATGCGCTCTGGGTCGAATGCTGATCCAAAGTTTCACTAGCGAAACGCCATCCAAGAAAGAATAGCTATGCCAGTGCACTATGAGGTTTAGAAGCGACCCTCCCACTTTTCACCTGGCACTTTCTATCTTCCAATGGGGTTTCTACGTGCGACTATCACGTACTGTGGCGCGAGAAATGAGAGGATGTGAGAGCGTTTCGAAAGTTCCGTTTTCTTGATGAAACTGAACATGCCCCTGTTTTTTAGGAGAGGCGAGAAGGGAAACCAGGGGCGGTGTGTCCCAAGGAATAGCCCTGCCACAAAGACGGCGTGCTCGCGAATCACAGTCAAATGGCTCGAAACAAGCTGGGCCCGAACCTGGGCTGGGGCGAGGGTCCATTCAGGGTATACCCGCCGAGTAGAGAGTTTATGGTACAGCTCAGTGAAGAGGTTCATACGGCAATCGAATGAGATCAGCAAAACCCCACCTGCCTTCAATGCCTGAGATTCACCGGAAACCCAAACCTCTCGTAAGCGTTCAGGCATATGATCTACGGTTGAAGCGTCGATTATGAAATCGAATTTTCGTCGAAATGGAGAAGCCAGCAGGGTAGCCCGGACTACCTCGAGCCCCGGATTCGATTGCTTCGCAGATTCGCAAACATATCGACATACATCAATCGCAACGAGCCGACACTTCTTGGATGAATCGTTGACATACGCTGCGAGGTTCCTATCAACCTCGATGCCTTCGTTCCACAAATCGGTTTTGAGAACCAAACATCTCCGAGGAAGATGCTTCCTTATCACTTGCCTGATGAGTTCGCCGTATACCTCACGAAAGGCAATGTCCTTGAAGGCGACGCTGCTTCGTCCTGTCTTAAAACGCGGTGCAATGTCCTCCCACGTCCTAAGCATCTCCACCTCAACTTTTGAGAGCAAGAATTCCGCTCCTCGTCCCACGCGGTTTAGTCATCCGACAGCTGCCTAACCGTAGAGCTTCAATGAGGCATATTCGCTCAAACCCTTCAAAGCCGCCTTGGGGCCCAAAGCTCTCGTCCAACGGAACATTAGCCTGAGAGATTCGAGGCGTTCGTTTGAAGAAAGCTGGTCTAATTTTTCGACCGCGATCTGGCACGCTTTCTCTTTCGGAATTTCCCCGGCGGGAAGCCCCTTAAACACTGTTTCAAGGTTGCTGGTTACTATCTTAGAGATCAGCGCATGGGTCTCCTTTGAATTCGCTGCGAGTTGTTGAGCGAAGCTTGCTATGATGCCCCCTGAGTTCGAAATGAAATCGGGGATTGAGATGATTCTTCTTTCGGCCAAGGTTTTCTCTCCCTGAACGGTTACTGGTGAATTTGATAGTGGGCAAACTATCTTCGCCCTAACTTGACCCGCCACTGCAGCGTTTAACGTCAGTGCTCGGGCACCTGGAATAAGAATATCCGCCTCCGCAACGTTCACGTATTCTTTGGGATGCAAGCTCGCTGCTGGGTGTGCATTCACGTAAGCTCGGAGCATTTGCTCAACACCAAGGGGAGAAAGTGAAGCCAGGTCCTCCACGTTCAAGCCATGAGGGTCACACACCGTCCCATACAGGTTGCCAACGGCCACAACTCTGAAGCCTTCCGAGGAAAACAACTTTGCTGTGGGGACCCCAACTCTCCCGAAGCCTTCCAGGGCAACCGTGCGAGCCTTGAAATCCGGGTGCGTTCCGTTGGCATATTTGACGCACGCTAGAATTCCTATTGCGCAGGCATCTCCTACCGAAACAATACCCCTGAACAATCTGCGAGCGGTCTCAGATAGAGTAGTGACTGCATCAACGTCAGCTTCGTTGAATCCAATGTCGGTGCCCGGAAAGTATGATCCTCTTCGGATAAATGTAGAAATCGTTCGAGCAACTAATCTCACAACAACCTGTCTGTCATAATCGTTCGAACTAATGTCTAATCCACACTTTGCGCCGCCAATCGGAATGCCTGCCATTATGCCCTTCAACGTCATCGACCTTGCTAAGGTTTTGACCTCTTCCAAGTCTAGATGGGTTGCAACTCTGATACCTCCCCAGCATCTACCAAGAACAGATCGGTCCACAACAAAGTGGCAATTTCCTAACACATCATTTGAGGAGATAACGAGCTCCGGGTCGTATCTTGGAAGAAGAGCTGATTCCAATCAGTCCACCTAGCCAACGGGGGACTCAGTGTTTGCTTCGAACGTATTTGAGTTCGCGGGGCACTCCAGAGTCTCCAACCACAAACGTCCTGTCAAGCATCTAGTAGTATTTTCATGAACTTTGAGAATCGGAAGTTTCAGAAGCACGCTCGCGTTCTTGATCTATTTGCAGTGATGCGTCTGCGGTCTTGGTGAAAGGTTCTTCATGCGCCTGATGTTGTTGTTGTCACCGTGGTGACTACTGTTACAGTGGGAGTGGCAGCGGCCGTAGTCTGAGTAGTTGTCGTAGCCACGTGGAGGACCGTAACGGTTGAGGTTTGAGTGCTAGTCTTAGTGTTCGTCACAGACGCAGTGCTAACGCTAGTCGCAGTGGCCGTGTTGCTGACAGTAGTGGTAGTTGCAGGCTCGCGCAACGTAGCCGCAGTAGTAGATAGCGTAACAGTCGGCGAGAACACGGTGGCGGTCGAGGTAGCCGTAACAATAACGTTAGTGTAGCTGTAGAAGGTAACAGTCACTTGAGTAGTGTCGGTATCCGTGCCAGTAGTAGTTGCGGGGACACGCAGGGTAGCCGCAGTACTGGTTGCAGTCACAGACGCAGTAGCAGCCGTGGAGGTTGGCGTTGTGGTGACGGTTGCCGCAGTCTTAGTTGGAGTCACGGTACTCGTAGAAACCGCAGAAACCACCGTAACCGACTTGGTATTAGTCACAGTTGCAGTTGAAGTCAGAGTCTTTGTTGCGGTCGCAGAACGAGTCGCAGTCTGAGTCGTACTAAACACAACAGGCGTAGTACGCGTAACAGTGGCAGAAGCAGTCGACGTCGCAGTAGTAGTCGTCCCCTTCAACAACGTAGCCACAACTGTGGTGAGAGTGGTAAGAGCAGTCTTGGTACTTGTAACACAGCCCGCACATGGCGTCAGAACCGTCACCTGAACACTATTCACCTGCTGACCGAAGGGTGTGACTACTGGCTGGACTCCGACCAGCTGCAGGAACTCGTCCGCAAACTGATGCAACTCATGAAAGACATTCGTCAAAAGCACGTTGAAAGTATTCGTCTCGGTAACCGTCACCGTCCCACCAGCCGTCGTCGTCGCAAACGCCGTCTCCGTAGCCGTACTGGTCGAGGTACCGGTGCTGAGCGTCGTCACACCCGTCTCCGTAGTCGTCTCCCCAACACTGGAAGTCACCAAACTAGTCGATGTGCTTGTGGACAGAATAGTCGTGTAGATCGTGGTGGCAGTGCCAGCCACGGGACCAGTAACCGTACTAGTGGTCGTCATGGTCCCGGTAACCGTCGGAGCATTCGTGACCGCGGATAAGGTCGTCGAGCCGGTGATAGTTGAAAACGTTGAAGTCGTACTCGTAGAACTCGTCGTCGCGGTAATGCTCGTCGAAGTTAAGGTTGTGGTCGTCGTTGTAGTCGGAGTAACTGGATCACCCGCTCCAATGTTGTTTCCTTGCAGGGAGGAGACGGGAATGTTACCACAGACCGATGTTCCATCAGTTACAGTTATACTCGACGCGGTGGACCAGAAATATATGCCGTTCCAATATTGGATGACGGTGGCTGAATCCGCTAAACTGTCCGGTACGCACACGTTGGCTGTGCCAGTTGTTATCCCTGAGATGGCTACGTCGAAGAGCTTTGGATTATTCAACTCGAACGTCGGGAGGCCATAATTCTGTGTGGAGAGAGTCTGAGGTAAGATAAAGACGGATGCGCTAGCTGTTGATCCGCTAATCGTAACCGTCATACTCGTCAGACTAGACGTAAACGACCCATCCCCACCACTGAGGGTTATGATGTCACTATCAGCCGTCACCTCGTTGGCCCAAAACGCTAACACTCGACTATTCACGTGATCCGCAACCCAGAGATTACCGGAATAATCAAACCCTAAACCGTATGGTTCCCATATTCCGTTCTGGGAGGTAGCAGAAGTTTTTGTGCTGAAGCCCGACTGACCCAGCACCAGCACCGCATCATTACCATCCGAACAACCATACCCGTAGTCGCAAGTAAATTCCAAAACGCGATTATTACCAAAATCCGAAACCCAGAGGTAACCGTGCGAATCAGTCACTACGTCACTTGGTCCGCTCATTCCGCTCTGGGAGGTGGCAGCGGTGTTTGTAGTGAAGGCTGTTGCGCCGCTTGGTTGACCCAGCTCCACCGACGCACTACTACCCCACGCACAATTCTCTCGGGCGGTGCAAACAAACCCCAAAACGCGATTATTACCGTAATCCGCAACCCAGAGAACGCTGGAACCATCAAACCCTAAACCGCGTGGGCCGCTCATTCCGTTCTGGGTGTCAGCAGCTGTGTTGGTGCCGTAGTATGATTGACCCAGCACTTCCACCCAGTCACTACCGTTCGAACAAGTGCTAGTGGCGGTGCAAGTAAACTCTAAAACACGATTGTTCCCGGTATCTGAAACCCACAGCCAATGATTTGAATCAAACGTTAAGCCAGTTGGTCCGCTCATTCCGCTCATAGTATCCGCAGCTGTCTTGGTGTTGAAGGCTGATTGCCCCAGCACCATTACCGCAGTGTTACCGTTCGAACAAGTGCTAGTGGCGGTGCAAGTAAACTCTAAAACACGATTATTCCCCGCGTCAGCAACCCAAAGGTTACCACTCGAATCAACCGCTACACCACTTGGGCCGTTCATTCCGCTCGGGGTATCCGCAGCTGTGTACGTACCGTAGCCTGACTGCCCTAACACCAACACCGCATTTTCACCATTACTGAATGGGCGGGTAAACTCCAAAACACGATTATCATAATAATCCGCAACCCAGACGTTACCATGCGAATCAACTCCTAACCCCTTCGGTTCAAACAGTCCATACTGAGTGAATGGCCAAGCGCTGCCCTCAATGAAGCTTGCTGGTTTTTGTCCGAGTTCTAGGCTGGCATACTGTCCAGTGCCGTAGGCAAATACTGGTTGAATGGCCCCTGCGCCCAAGAGACCACCACGGTTCCCACCATTGAAAGATAGTTTCCCGTCCTTCACGGACGCGTTCTGGACTGACCCAGTGTTAGTTGTGCTGAAATTATACGGCTGGGCTGGAGTTAGAAACAGTACGAAAGCTAATACTGTTAGGAGTAGTAGGGGCTTGCGAGATAATGTGCGAGTCAAGGGTTATCCTTTCAAGGCGACACTGAAAACAGCTCATAAGCTCTTAAGATTTTACAACTTCAGGACTCGCATTTGGAATTAAGCTATCCCGCAAATTTTCCGTTTTCGTCACGGAGCCACGTAGACATAGTAGGGTTAGGTATTCGTGAATTTGTAAATTTGTAAATTTCTTATCGACTGGGCTGAGGGACGGAGACTTCGCATTGACCATTTGTGACGACAAAATCTATTCGGAAATAACTATGCGTTTGCGATATTTGGCGGGAGGACGCAGATGGTTTCTTTAGGGGTTCTATGGAACTCAATGCGCTACACGTGATTCCACTACGCGAAATTTCGGAACGTTTGAGTTTTCTATTCTGTCGACCAGCTTTATCTCAAAAGGCAATCCTCGAAACACTGCTTGACAGCGACTGCGCACATTTGCAGTAACTGACTTTGCGTCGTCTCCCTGACATGTGACGAGGATTTCGATTGAGAAGTCTGGGCGTTGCGTCACCTTGAACCGGTCCACGCCAGGCACATTTTGAAGAGCATTTAGAACAGCTAAGGGAGACACATATTGACCATCCTCCGTTAGAATGAAATCCACAACCCTTCCTTGGATTCCCCCGATCAAAGGCAATCCTCGACCGCATGAACATTCATCACCGATTGGAGTCGCTACATCACTGATGGAATAGCGTATGATCGGCGTAGCGACCCTACAGAAGGAGGTTACGTGAACCTCACCTGGTTCGCCTAGAACAGCCCCTCCATTGCGAAGGAACTCTACGAGCAAAGTCTCAGCGTTTACGTGGTAACCTGAGTGGGATGGGCATTCCCACGCAATCGATCCCCCCGCCTCCTCACTACCGTAATGATCGTACACCTCGGCTCCAAACCTATCGCTAATGAGTTTCCGAGTCGCCTCGTCCAATATCCCGCCACTAGTGACTATGATCCTAAAGTTGAGGGTATTTCCGGTAAGCTCACTAAACTCGGCGAGAGCGTGGCAGTAGGAAGTCTGAGCCATTAACACGTCAGGTTTCAACTCCGAAAACAGCCGCAGATGCTCTTCAATGTCGGTGTCATAGGTTAGCTGCCTTGCGCATTTCTTTCTGACGTAGGACCATAAGCCGCGCCTGTCACCGAGACGGACTCTAGGTTGCGCTCCCCCCACTTCGCTTGTTCTCATCCTCACCACTCTGTCCCGAGGCGTTACACCATAAGCCCAGAGGAATCGCAGGTTTAGGGCATCGCGAAATGCGAATGCGTACTCATCCTCCAGTAATACGAGCGTCGTTCCAGTTGAACCAGAAGTAGTATGAACTCTACAAGCGCCAAGATCTGTTCCATCGGCCGTCCTCTTTTCCAGCGAGACGGCTCGGAGCTGCTCCTTGTTGATGGTGGGGAGTTTCCAGATGGCCTTGACGTCTGTGACGTCGCCAGGTTTCAGGCCTGCGTTCTGGTACAACTCGCGATAAAAGGGGACTCTGTGGTAAGCGAGATCAACAATGTTCCGTAGTCTGCCGTTCTGAAGCTTCACAAGAGAGCTACGGTTCATCCATTGTGAATGCTGGAGCGACGCCCAGTTCCTTAGAACCTGAATAAACAATTCCTAGAACACCTTAACCAACTGGCTGCTGTCGCAGTTTCGTTTCCGAAGTTACGTGTGTTAAGAGGTAAGCGCGCAGGGGTTTCACTGCGCTGATTCTTACCTGAAAGAAGATATGAGTCTACCTAGATATTCAGAGAAATAGAGAAAGATCCAATCAGTCGATTACAACTGCCATGATGCGCCGTCACTATTCTCACGGGCACATCCCTTTGCGTCGCACTAATCATTTGACTGCTTGAAGCAAGTTGAGCTTCTCTCGGATGACTCTGCAACAACTTATGAAGGGTTCCTCAATTCTCATAATTGGTTGTCGTTCGTCGGGTAGGGGAACTCTGACTTCTTCGATTATTGTTCCTGGGCGGGATGACATTACCAAGACTCGGCTTGCGATATAGACCGCTTCCTCGATGTCATGTGTGACAAGTGCTCCGGTCACATGGAGGCGTCTAATCAGGTGATTTAGCTCTCCTTGTAGAGTCTCCTTCGTCATTTCATCGACTCCTGTGAAAGGCTCATCCATTAACAAGACACTAGGCTCATGAATCAATGCTCGCGCCACCGCGACTCTTCTTTGCATTCCACCAGACAATTCGATCGGATATGCCCTTTCAAATCCTGTGAGTCCCACCAACCGAATCATTTCAGTCACTCTTTTGTCGTCATTCTTTCCGAGGATTTCAAGTGGAATCCTAATGTTGTCCCGCACTGTTCTCCACCTCATGAGACTTGAATCCTGGAACACATAACCCACTACGAATTGCTTATTCCCTGCCCCACTTGCCCTCTCAATATTCCCTGACGTAGGTATCTCGACGCCAGCTATCAACCTCAGGAGTGTGGACTTCCCACATCCACTCGGGCCAAGCAACGCCAGCACCTCTCCGTCAGCTAATGAGAGTGATATGCCTCTGATGGCTTCCACGTTCTCCCCAGTGACAGGCTCGTAGGTTTTGCTCACATTGCTTAAGCGAAGCAGCTCAACTGATGCCATGGCTACTTCTTCCTAAACCATGGCATTATGATATAGGCCGCCAGTTCAACTGAGCCGTATAGCGCTAAGCTGAGTATGCTTAACACGGTGAAAGCAGCAAAGGCCAAACTTGTGTCAAAAAAGTTCTGCGCGTTTATTATCAAGTAGCCTAGGCCGGCGGATGAGCTTATGAATTCAGCTATTACAGCACCTGCTACAGCGCTGATTACTGCCAATCTTAGGCCGTCAAACATGTGAGGTAGTGAGTTTGGCAGCCTGATCTTGTAAAAGATTTTGGTTTCACTGGCGCCGAGTGATCTTAGCAGATAAAGAAGATTCTGATCGACATCAACAAGACCCGTTGATGTGGCGATTACAACGGGAAAGAAAGTGAGGAGGACGACCAGAACAATTCTAGCCAGGTCGCTGAACCCAAGTAGAATGTATAAGACCGGAGCAATCGCGATCTTGGGTAAAGCCTCAATGCCAACTAAGTAGGGTAGCAGGATTTTTCTTAGTAGACGGGACAGTGTAACCAAGAAGGCAAGCGCTACTCCACCCAGAGTGCCGAATGCAAATCCCAAAATGATCGTTGCGGTGGTTGCTAGAATTTGCTTAGGCCAATCTACGCTCGGGTTGAACAGTTCTTTGACTATCTCAGTTGGCGGTGGAATAAGATACCGCGGAACTAGGCCCACTGCTGATGTGAATTGCCACAGCATAACCGCGATGACGAAGACAACTACAACGATAAGCCTGTCCTTGAAATTCCTTTGGAACGTATATGCAAATCGCAAGTGTGTTCAGTTCGATCTTAGGGCTGCTCAACAAATTGATTTGTGTAAACCGATTCTGGACTAAGTTCCGCAGAGACACTATATGTTTCCTTGGCGAACTCAACTATTTGTGCCACCTCCTTTGGGTCATGCCAACCAAGCTGTAGAGCGGTTAGGTTAGTCATCTTATCGTGGTTGTTGAATGGGGGGCCAAGATCGAAGTTAATGAAGAAACCCAAGTCGTCCAATGTTTCATTAAACTCGAATGTTGGATTGACTTTTACGAAATCTGCAGCGCAGGAGGCTGGTTCAAGAACACAAAACCGCATCCCTTGCATCGTCGCGTTCACAATCCTCTTCACGACGTCTGGGCGATCGCTAACCAGTTTCTTCTGCACGATAATCCCAAGCCCAAGGTTTGGCAGCCCGTAGTCGGATAGGAGAAACATACTAGCCTCCTCATTGATCTCCTTGGCGTTAGAGTTCAAGACAGCGAAGTTGGTTGCAAATTGAACGATCGCGTCGACTTTCCTTGATAGGAGTGCCGGAACGAGAGCTGGAACTGCGATCATCTCGATACGTATTTTGTCAGTAAGGCCGTTCTGCTTCAAGAAAGCTTGAAACATGGTGAAACTTAGGCCTGTCGGATTGACCCCGACTACTTTCCCGACCAAATCCGAAGGTTTGGAAATCCCACTGCTCTTGAGGTACTGAATACTAACTGGATTTGCGTGGCCGGTGCTAGCGACACTAATGAGTTCGGTGGAGTTTGGATTTTGACTCTCAAATAACACAATATTGATGAGACTACCCCACACGAATGATAAGCCCGTTTTGTCAGCTGCTAGAGCTTGGATCGCAACAGTTGTTCCGCCCGTTATGACTTGCGTCAATGAAATCCCATTCTGTTCGTAAAATCCTTCTGCGTCGGCAGCGAAGAACGCTGCCTCGCTATCGGCCAGGGCCCCGACGTAACGAGTAACTTTGACCACATTACTAGCTGGTGTCTTAGGAGGGGCCAGAAATACAAAGTAGGCACCAACCACCGTTGAAGAAACGATGATGATGAGGAATATTGAGATGAGCGAACGCTTCGTGGATACCATAACTCAAGAAAGTTATTGCCACGGATTCTTAACCTATTTGTGTTCTTCCCGAAAAGTCTTCGGAAGGTGACCGGCTCGATTTATCTAGTTTCGGCTTCGGAAGAACAGATACAAGGGCACGTATCTTGCATGTATTATCACGAACGTCAGTCGAGGATCTGAGCAAACCTGGGAATCACCTCTGTGGCCATCCAGTTGTCTCGTCGCCATTGTTAGACAGTTGCACTTTCGCGGCACGAGCCAAGGACAGTGGCTTATGTCGTGGCCGCGGTAGGATCGGGCAAAACCGATTCTACTCTTGAATGTGGGGGCTGGTCGTTTCTTTTTAGTGCAGCCCAAGTCAGTATGAGCGCTAGCACCACTATTCTGATTACGAATATGATCCAGACTGGGCCCCAGGGTTGGCGTGGGTCGTCAACCGTGAACCAAGAAAGAATAATGGCTGTATCAAGAAAATCAAACACCAAGAATGGAATAAGGGGAAGAGGGTTCAGTACGAAGAGCGGGAGCAACCAAACGTTGAATTGCGGCGGGTATATGGGAAATATGAGGATCGTAATCGCGACTACAAGCCACAACTTCTTGACGAAGGGATAACTGGAAAAGGTCACGTAAAGAATTCCCAGTGCTATGAGCGACCAGACGATCGCTCCCATCAGCCAGTCTTGGCTGATCAAGTGGTAGTAACGTATGATGACCCATATGCTGTTTTCAAGGTAGAATCCTCCAGTCCCCCCAGGCTCAGCCCCGGAAGGCCAGGCTACAGTGGAGAACCATCCGTGAAAGTCGATGATCATGAATGGCAAGTTGGGAAGAAGCGCCCCCAAGGCGGCTGAGAGAAACAACTCTAAACGACCCCGCCAAGACTCCGCCTCCTTCAGAAACACCGGCAGAAGGAGCAGCGGGTACGCCTTCGCCGCGAACCCCAACCCTATACACAGACCCGTAAGTCTCGGCCTTTTCTTGAAGACGAAGTAAATCGCGATAATTACGAAAGACGCCGCGATAATGTCCCAACTATAGAAGGAGAGTATCAGGAACGAGGGGGCCATAATGAAGAACGGGAGCATCCTCCCCCGGTCAAAACCGAACTCCGTGCATATCCGATATAGAAAGTAAGCTCCACCCAAGACGAAGGGAAACGTCAGGAAAGCCATGGTGGCAAAGAAGGTTAGTGGGTCTGGAGCAAACCCACTCAGCCACGTCAGAATCGATGGAATCGCAGGATATACATAGCCAGGATGGCTGAGCGCGGAATAAGCATGATACGGGATCCCATTGTTTGTCGGCAGTACGAAGAGAAAGTAGACGTATCCAATGTCAGTAGGAAAAAATAGAATTCTAGGGAAAAGGAGCTTGTGTGCTACGCTAACAAGGTAGGCGACAGTAGTAAGCGCTAAGATATCCCTCAGTCTAAGCTGCAACCTCAGCCCTCACGCCTTAGACCGCAACTTTCTCGGCAAAAACCATCCAACCAAAATGATAACCGCCATAGCCGAATACAGGCGCCCGTCAGACAAATCGTAGCCCACCCAGAACGGCGTCACTTGGCCTACCACTGCGATATATCGGACGTATGCGACCCATTCAACCCCTACCGATTGATTGGTTTGGAAGCTCACCAGAGTATTCATGTAGTATTCTCCTGTGGACACGTTTGCCGGCACTTCGAATGGGATAGTGTACACTAACGTCTGGTTGACGGCCAGGTCCGCTTGAGAGGCGTTCGGTATAATGTAGGAGTCGGTCTGCATCCATGGGAAATTGATTCCAACTGACACCAGTAGGATCGGTACAAGCGCAATGTTCTGGAAATGGATAACGGCCGAGTTGGGCGCACCGGAGACGAGCCAGCTGGACTGAAACGAAAAATCGACATTGAATGGCGTTTGCGCACTCACCGGTTGCATGACGAGAATTAGAAAAATGATCAGGAGCAACGCGGATAACGGAATTGTTCGGGCTTCTCTCATTCCTTTCATCGTTGAGAAGCCATCCAAGACTTCTAGGAAGATGGTCGGGGCGTTTAGAGGTCTTCTTCGGCCTCCTTCTTTTCTACCTGCTCCTGTTTCTCATCTTTAGGCTTCTCACTTTCAGGCCCGGCCGAAGGTGTTTTGGTTTTTCGGTATTTGCTCACGAATCGGCTGATGTGGCCACGTTCCAGAAATAGTCCTATCGCGACTACCGCGGCGAGCGCGCCTACGGTTTCAAGGCTGAATGACGACGGCGGCGCCGCGCTCGGCGTTGAGGTTGGGGCTTGCGTGGTTGGTGCGTAGGCCATTTGGAGGTCCGTGACCCACCAGCCTGCGAGTACGCCTGTCCATTTTCCTTTGTTATTCACACGGTACGTAACGTACGCGCTCAGCCGGTGCGTTCCAAGTGTGACGTTGCCAGGAACCGTGACGGGTATGGAGTATATGATTTGCTCCGTTGCAGCTAATACCGCACCTTTCTCGCTGTTGTTCCCAATGAAGAAGTTGTTCGCTAAATCCCACTCGAACCGAAGCCCCAGAAAAGTCAATTGAATTGTGCTATTCACTATATTGGTCACCGTGACTGTGACTATGTCTGTTTGGCCGATTGGCATTGGAAGTCCGGTACCAAAACCCAGACTAATCGGGAACCCCTGAGCCCCCACGGAGCCAACAAGTAACGAAACAATCAACAACGCGGCTATGGCGTATAGTGTCCTACGCAAAGTTCTAGCAACCAAGTTCGCATGGTCTTCCAGTGAAATAAAACTTCTTGCACCCATGTGATTAGGTCGCATGCGAAGAAGCGCTCAGGAGAGGGATCATTCAAGTGATAGTGAGTCTCTTCGGATTCGCTTCTGCGCTGGGTCACATTTAATCCAGCTTCTGATTTCACAGAGCCTCTTCTTTAGCGCCTTCTTCATGCGCCGATGTAGATCACATCCTCTAGTTGTTTGAAATGAGGATCACCCGTTAGCACTGTTCCGCGGCGCAGTTTGGCTGCAGCGTAGACGAAAGAATCGAGCATGCCCCAGTTTTTGATGGTTCCTTTTTGGGTGAAGTTTATCTCTCCGGCGAGTTCTGCGACGGTCGAGTCGATTCCCGCTACTGTTGTTCGGCTCTTGATGTAGGTCAGTATGTGGTTCATGACGGGGGCACGAATGCCTTGCCTAAGCATCGACTCTTTCAGTTCGGCCAAGACAGATGCGGGCGTAATTGCCTCCGCAGCACTCTCAAGTAACTGTGCCACTCTTTCGGCTTTAGGACCATCGAGCGCGTACTCAACCCACGCATAGGTGTCGAAGATTACCACACTATTGCTGACGGTCATTCAGATCTCTATCTTCTGCCTGTCTCTCGAACCTAAAGCGAGACCCCTTCAGTATTCCCCGGATTTCCTTCACGGGCCGTTCTATTCTCTTGACTATGACAACGGTCCCCTCTCTCGCGCCCACCGCTTCGAGCGTCTTCTTTGGAATCAGGATCCCAAGTCCTGTTCCAATCTTCCTAACCTTTGCCTCGATCACCAATCGGACCGCCTAGGTATGCGATTATATTATAATGTATTATAATAAAATCCTTGTGGACCTGCAGTCTCGCACGCTACTCTGCAACAAGATTAGACAGATATGACCACATCGACAGTCCATATTTCGCCCTTCGTCTATGCCTCTAGTCAGAGCCTCACGCGGGGTAGTCACGTTTCAGGCCTAAGCCAACACATCCTAGGACAGTGGCTGACAACATGAGAATTTTCATACCGTCAGAACCATGGCTTAATGTGTTTCGTTGGTTGGCCGATTATCTACCGTGTAAAAGTATAAGGGCCGCCAGTTCCAAAGAGAACGCGGTTCAACCCGAAGTGGAGTTCGCATGAAGTTCAGGGTATCTCTTGAGGTAGATGAGGACAGTATGTTCGTTGTGCAATGTGATAGTCTGCCCGGATGTATTTCTGAGGGAAAGAACAGAGAAGAGGCGCTGACTAATATCAAGGATGCAATTCAGGGTTATCTCAGAAGCTTGAAGAAACACGATGAACCCATTCCCCCGCCTATTGAAGAGCCATAATCACAGTTGCAGGATTAACGGTCGAAGAATTTCTGACGCTCTTCTGATCTCTGCGCGACAGAGCCAAACCAGAGATTAAGACCGAACCCGGACCGCGACCAGGGAAGGAAAGCTGTTGTTGCTATCTAACAATGAGCTGTGGGCCGCGAGGCCTAGGGAAATCTGGCACAGCTTAAAGGTCTAGATTTGCGAGCGTCACAACATTCTGTTTGGCGTCGGGGAATTTCAGTTTGCTGAGAAGGCTGGCGTCGGCGGTGACCAGTTTGGATCGGCCCGATAGGGCGAAGGCAACGTAAACGGCATCGTAGAGCGACACCGTGTTCTCTAGGGAGAGCCGAAAAGCCATATTCCACTCACGTTCGTTTGGCTCGCGCGAAATTTGCATTTCGTCGAGTGATTCCCTTACCCCACGAAATTGCTTCAGAGTTAGGCTGACCTTGGGGTGGAATCGCAGTGCAGAAGCAACCTCGTAGCCTAGCAGGGATGGGGCTTCGAGGTCCACTTCGCCATCTTCGAATAGTTGCTTCAGTTTCAGAGCGATTTGTGTCTCTTGCTCGTCAACAAACCACTTTACCGCTACTGAGGCGTCGGTGATGAAGCGCTGAACCTGTTTTCTCTCCAATACTTGATTGTCTCCGCGCTGTTGAAATCAACGTGCCCGTATTTTCTCTCCAGCTCATGCCGAATTGCATCAGCTTTTCTGCTACCTTCCCTAACGCGACCCCAATCCTTCACGAGGTTTCGTTGCTCCAGCTCAATCCTGTCCTCGATGGCCTGACGCAATAGCTCGGACCAGTTAACCGACCTGAGCTTACGCATCTGCTTCTTCAGACCTTCAGGTACCCTAACCGTGACCAAAGCCAATTGCCATACCCCTCCCCTGGCGCGTATATACAACGTATAGCAAACAATAAGCCTTCTTACAACCTCGACCGGCCACATTCGCGCTTCATATTTAGCGCAACCCTAATGCATACTCACCGCGTAGCCGCAGTGAGTTCCTGCGGTCCCGCGTTACATCCTCTGCTCCCTATTTCTTGGCCAGGATTATATGGTCCAAATGTACCTATCGGCCTTATGCCCGAAATCATCAAAGTGGAAGTAGACGAGGCTTTGGCAAAGAAATTCAGAAAGAAAGCAATGGAACTATACGGTTACAATAAGGGCGCGATGAAGGCTGCGCTTGAGGCGACAATGAAGCGATTCTCTACCCCTGGAAGGGCTGACTGGCATTTGGTCAGAGGAGCGCTAAAGAATGTAGGAACAAGCTCGGTTCAACTACAACACAAGATTTGGTCGCGCGTTGATTGAATCTTCTAGACACAAACATCTTCCTAGAGCTTCTGCTAGACCAAAAACGGGCTGACGAGTGCGAGAGACTTCTCGAACTAGATATCAACAGAGTCGAGCCTGACGATTTGTTGCGTAAACCCATCGGGCAACACCACGAATTGAAACATTGAGACCTCGACTTTCAATGCTGCAACAATTAGTGGCCCCTAGCCCGGCGCCCCAAACTTCCACGAAGCATGCCTCTGAGTTGAAGGTCCATAAACGACTGTTTCTTCCCACGTAACCGTTAGTGTGACGCTTGCGGTAGATATACCGGTGAAATTAACCCAAACACTGCCCCAGGTGACGGGTCGGTTCTCGGTTGTGCCATTCTTCATTGCCACGGTGCTACCGGTGAGAGGTGTACTTGCATTCCCAGCGACAATCTTCAAGTTGAGTGGGGATTCCGGTATGGTGTAGTTTACGTACTCTGCCCAATTTGCTACGGTTTCATTGTTTCCTGACCAAGTCGACGGAAAGGCGCCATAAGCCTGTGTAAGGTAAGCGCCCGTGGCCAAAGAGCCGACGACGTACGATGGCCCAACGTTACTAGAATTCCACTGCCACACAAGCCATTCATCTCCTGGGTTCAGGGACAGAGAACTGGGAGTTCCTGCCGAAATCACCACACGTTGCAGGCCGGGGGACGCAGCCGTACTCGTGTTAGGAGATTGCCAGAGGAGGGATTGAGGTGTCCCGTTTGAGTTGTTGTATATGGCTAACCGAAAACTTCCGGAACCATGCGCGTAGAAGCCGACGCTCGTCACGTTCGCTGAATCTAAGAGCTTGAAAAGTGAGGCTTCAGCGTGTCCAGTCAGAGTGTTGGTCTGTATTCCAGCTAACGCGAAGTACATGCTGTAGCTGTTATTTGCCCTCCAAGATCCGGCACCAACAGGCAACTGTGCTAAGTCACCTTTCAGCGGGGCCTGGCTACTGCCAAGGGTTGAAACCCAATCATTCGCATCACCATGCGTGTACCTCACACTGATGCAATAGCCACCGTTAGCTGTCACGATCGAATATGGCTCGGGAAAAGTGAAAGTCAGCAACGTTGTTTGAACAACGTTGGTGGCGTTTCTTGATTGACTCACGGCCAGTGCAGTTCCCGGTACAGCCCCGGATCTAGTGGTCCCTGAAGCGTTGTACAGGACAGCGTACATTGAGCCGCGCGGATACCCGTTTTGATGCAAATCGAAGGTGGCCTGATATAGGCTGAAGGCATTCGGTCCATTTGTGAAGCAATTAGCCGTTTCATTATTGAAGTAGCGTGGATAGTTGAAATCAATGTTACTTTGGTTGTAGCTTTGATACTCCGCGGCAGGGGCTCCTACCATGTTGTTTCCGAAGTAGAGGTACCCATGAAAAGCAGGTCCATAATCTCCCTCAAGATAATGGGCCCACAGTGGACTGCTTCGCGACACATTTTGAAGGTTTGTTCGGGCTTGTTCGATGTTCTGAGCGTTTGTGTTATCAAACCCTGGCACAATTCCGTTCAGGACCGAGGTCAAGTTTGCGTTTGCTCCAATCATGAGGTAGGCTGCGACGTAGTTCGTCAATAAGGCCGAGGGGTTACTTGCAATGTTTCCCCACCTGATGCCATCGGAACGTATTGCGTTGAAAGCTGAATCAAACATTCCAGCACCGTACGTGTCGTAGAGCTGTTTGAACATAACGACTTGCGGGTCTACTGAGTGCGCGGCATACTGCGCAGTGCCTGCCGCGGTACTGTTATTCCAATTCAGGGCAGTATTTACTTCTACTCCGGTAACGAGTGGAAAGGGACTACGGTCATCGGCCCACCAATCGCTCGGAAAACCCCCACTGACAGTTTTCCCAATGTAAGTATTCGTAAATTCTTGCAGAATGAAACTATACGCCCAGAACGCTTCGATTCCAAGATAAGAATCATAGAAGGAATCTATCGAAATGCCGATTGTATTACCACCGGACGAGTATGCACCTCTTCCAGCTGGAATTAGATTGAGTATCATTGGTGATGCAAGCAGATTTGTGCCTCCGAGGTGGTCATGAAACCAACCGACGACTAGGTCTGGGAACGGGAAAAACAGGTCAACGGCAGCCTGATTAGCCAAGTACTGGGCGCAGGTGGTGGTGTCATTTATCCACCATTGCCAAACGCCACTGGAATAAATCTTAACGGGCAATGAGTCGCATGAAACTGCGTAGACACGTTGGATAGGAGAGATGTTGGCGGGCAATGATGCTAAAACTAGCACTAGCACGAGAGCTATGTTGCAAGCTCTAATCTGATTCGATTTTCGCCTCTCCCCCTCTGCGAAATTCATTTCTTATTCAACCGGCGGTGAGAGGGCCCAGTAATTCAGGGTCGTTTGAAGCGTGTTCATCTGGTTACTGTCGCCGCTCGCTATGGCTGCGTCCAGCGGTCTGCGTCCGGCTCCTTTTCTACCTGCTCCTGTTTCTCATCTTTAGGCTTCTCACTCTCGGGCGTGGCCGTAGGCGTCTTGGTTTTTCCGTATTTGTTCACAAATCGGTTGATTCGGCCACGTTCCAGAAATAGTCCTATCACGACCACTGCGGCGAGCGCGCCTACGGTTTCAACGCTAAATGACGACGGCGGCGCCGCGCTTGGCGTCGAGGGTGGGGTTGAGGCTGAGGCTTGCGTGATTGGTGCGTAGGCCATTTGAAGGTCTGCGACCCACCACCCTCCGAGTGTCCCAGTCCATTTCCCTTTGTTATTCACACGGTACGTAACGTACGCGCTCAGTCGGTGCGTTCCAGGCGTGACGTTACCTAGAACCGTGACGGGTATGTTGTATACGATTTGCTGTGCTGCAGCTAAAATCGCACCCTTCTGGCTATTGTTCCCAATGAAGAAAGTATTCGGCAAACTCCACTCGAACCGAAGCCCAACGAAAACAAGTTGCACCGTCGAGCTGACAACATTCTTCACGGTGACAGTAACTATGCGTGTTTGACCAATCGGCACAGGAAGCGCAATACCAAAATTCAGACTAATCGGAAAACTCTGAGCCCCGGCCGACGCGATAAGCGAAGATAGAATCAACAATGCGGCTAAAGCGTATAGTGCTCTTTTCAACTTCCGCACGACTCGAAGCTATTTTGATACGCCTGAAGAATAAGAGCTTCAGCGATAATAGCATAATCTTCAATGCTTCGACTACGTGCCCCGATTCTTATGGCCTTCTAGTAACTGGGTAAAGTGTCCGGACGCGTGGTCTTGGTCGCCGAGTTAGTAGGGTCAGCACCAATACTAGGCCGAGTACGAGCACAACGACGACTATCACAATGAGTGAAACTAGCGCTACGCTAGGATTGGATAAAGGCGGAACCCCTGTGGCTGCACTGGTGAGCAGTGTGTAAACTGATGTCTGAACGGATGCTTGTGCTGTCACAGTCGAAACCACGGTCTGCGTTGTGGTTGATATTGCGGGCGTTGTAGCCCCCGATGTCGCCCCGAATGAAGTAAAGCGGAGAATTGTTGAGAGTGGGTTGTTGATCCCGAAAGAAGGAAACGGTGACCCCACGATCCAGCCCTCAGTCGGCGATAACATGAATACTGAATTGAGGACTGGGGGTGCTGCGAGGACGGTCGGAAATGAGAGGCCGATAAGCGCGGGCGCTAGGGTAATGTGCGTCCACGCGACACCATCCCAATGAAAGATCGTCGCCAATAGTTGCTCCGCAGTTTGTTCAGCCCCAACTGACCAGCAATCTTGAGCCCCAGTGCAGTAAATCGAGTTTAAGATCGGCGGAGTAACGAGCTGGACGCCCGGAATTGTGGGTGTTGCGACGCGGCTCCAGACTGTTCCGTCCCAGTAAATTATCAAGGGCCCAGTGGGCGCAGGGAGCGGACCAGGGAATCCTCCGACGGCCCAGCCACTTGTAGGGGTTAACATGAATATTGAGTTCAGATTCGCCGTTGGGTCCAACCCGCCTACGGCTACCACGTTCCAGCTTCCAACTCCACCCGTAACCGTGTAGTGAAGCACCGTACCACTATTACCCACAGCCCAACCCTCGTTCGGGCTCAACATGTACACCGAGGTAAGAGGGGGAAGCGGCGTTGTGCCCGCGCTGGGAAAGATACTCCATGATGCGACACCGGCCGAATATGTATAATGGAGGATTATTCCCGTACCTGCCGCAGGGGTGGAAAGGCACCCCGCGCCGGCGCCACTACAACCAACGGCCCACCCCTCAGTCGAGCTCACCATGAAAATCGAAAACAGAACGTACGAGCCGGGCGGAGGAGTTAGCGTGTTCCAAGTGCCCCCTGTGAAATGCAGGATCTCGGGACATGGAGTTACCGCGCAGCTCGCTGTTGCAGTGGCACCTCCGCCCACCGTCCAAACGTCTCCCGATGAAACCATGAAAACTGAATAGAGATCGTTCAGCGTTCCACTCGCGATGCCTTTCGTCCACATGAACCCATTCCAATGAATTATCGTCGGTTCCGTTATCGCCGGTGGGACCGGAAGACTAGACGTCGCTAGACCAACCGCCCACCCGTCATCTGGATCGATGGGTTTCGAAGGTGGGCCGAAGGATATTGAGGAGAGAGGTGTCTGCGTAGGACTGGTTACGGTTCCCCAGTTCGACCCATCGAAGTGCAAGACTACGCCCGCGGTTCCAACGCCCCAGCCATCGCTGGCTGTGTTGAAAGAGGCTGACTTGAAGTCGAAGCCGGTTGCAGGTAACGTTGGAACCCGGTTGATTGGAAGAGTTTTCCAAGATCCGCCTGAGTAGTGCACTATCGTACTGCCTTTTCCGAGAGCCCACCCTTCGGTGGAAGACACCATCAGAACGGAGAGAAGATCCATTGTAGTGGTGCCTGGGCTAACAGGCCCGTTCCAAGTACCGCTAGTATAATGTATAATTGTACCAGCGTTTCCAACGGCCCAGCCTTCCGTCGGGCTAATCATGAATAATGAACGAAGGAGTACGGTGACCGGACTCGAAAATGCCGTCCAAGCTCCTCCGAAGTAATGATAGATTACGCCCCCTGCCCCGACAGCCCAACCCTCGGTTGAGCCAACCATGAAAACGGAAAGGAGCGGAGCCCCAGGAGCCGTCCCCTGAAGGGTCCAACCTCCACCTAATCCCGGGACACCGGTCCAATGCCAAAACACACCATTCGAACCAACAGCATCCGACCCAACACTCCAAACGTCCGTCGGGCTAACCATGAAGACAGATGATAGGCTGCCTGCGCTGGGTCCCGTAAGGCCGGAGAGTTGTACCTCCCAACTTATACCGTTCCAATGAAGCGCGACGCCACAGGATAATGCCGTTCCACATGATCCCGCGACTCCTTGAAACCCGAAACCAACAGCCCAACCATCGTTTGCACTAATCGGGTTGCCAGGTGGACCGAAACTCACGGAAGTTAACGAGTAGCCGCCAGGTATGGCGGGAGCTTCCGTTGGGTTCTTAGGTGCAGGAACAAGGTTCCACGTGGTACCATCGTAATGCAGAATGACCGGTGAAGCTTGATCGCCACCAGTAGGATCGGTCGTGGGTGCATACTCGCCTACAGCCCACCCGCTAGTGGCGTTTAACATATAGACCGAGTCCAAAGGCGGGTTGGCGGGCGGGGTGAGATATGCTGTGGGATTTATGTCCCTCCAAGCACCCAACACGCCGGTCTGGGTTGTTTGAGCCGACACCGAAGAAGCAAGAATCATAACAACTACAACTGTTGCGACAGCTAGCCTAACTCCTTGCATCGAAGTCAGCCATTTCTAATACGTGACGAACGGCTAATAACATTAATCAAGTCAAATTTTCTTTCGACTAAACTTTAGCATCCAATTTATGATCAACTGAAATTCAAGCTCACCGTTTTGTTAGGTGGTAATGTTACGGACTGCTGCTGGCCGCTCTGGCTTGGTCTAGCTTAGCGGGCATGTGAAGTTCGAGTTCCAGTAAGCCAGGTTCGTTTGAAGAGTGTTCATCTGGTTACTGTCGCCGCTCGCTATGGCTGCGTCTACTTGACTTATGACTTGACTCGTAGTTAGCGGGTAGTCGGGGCCGATAGTTGGATTGGCCGAGTTAAGTAGCGCAGCAATTGCCTGTCTAAGCAAGTTGGGTTCCCCATTGCCTGACAAGCTTAGGCCTTGTTGCAGCGTCATGGAAGCATACTGATCTCCCGACGGCAGTGAGAAGACGCTACCAATTGTCTGACTCGGGCTGTATGCTGATGGCCATTGGCTGTCGTGGTTCTTCCAGTAACCTAAGGAACAGGCGAGGATTCCTCCGCTTAGAGTTGTCGTCGCTGTCGTCCCACTAGTAACAGTAATAGTAGAAACACTCGTGGTTGCAGTGACGGTCACAGTTGCCGCAGTTGTAGTGACTGTTGGAGTGACAGTCACAGTTGAGGATCCTGTAACCGTAACGGTCGAACATCCACCTCCTTCGTGGTCTGCTGAGACCTGGCCCGACACACCTCCTTGGCATGTTGTGGTAACCGTCACAGTAGAAAGCGTCTCGGTTACAGTAGGCGTCACAGTAACCGTGGGCGCGGTCTGAGTATTAGTAAGAGTAATTGTTGCAGTGTTGGTCACCGTTGCAGATTGCGTCGAAGTGCTAGTCACAGTTGCCGTTGAACCAGTCTTAGTCGCAGTAACAGTTTGGGTGGACCCGGTTGAAGTGGCCGTAACAGTCGAAGTCGCACCGGTCGTAGTTGCAGTAACCGTTTGAGTAGACCCAGTCGTAGTAGCCGTAACCGTAGAAGTAGCCTTAGTCGTGGTCGAAGTCGCAGTAACAGTTTGGGTGGACCCGGTTGAAGTGGCCGTAACAGTCGCAGCTGTCGTCGTTGGAGTGGTCGTCACCGTAGACGCCGTCACGGTGGGCGTCGTTGTCACAACCGAAGCAGTCACAGTAACAGTCCCGGTGACCGTTGTTGAATCATAAGTGCTTATTGTAGTGCGAATCGTCGAAGTTGATGTCGAAGTTGTAGTAGTCAACGTAGAAGTCGTAGTAACCGTTGATAGGCTCACAGTCGTAGACGGAACCGTGGAAACGATCGTCGTCGTATAAGTCGTCAACTGACCAGAAAGCGTCGTAGTAACCGTAGCCAAACTCACAGTCGTAGACGGCGTCGTTATAGTAGATGTTGACACGGTCGTCGTGGGGACACTGGTCGTAGTCAGCGTAACTGAAGTTTGAGTCGAAGTAACAATCGTCAAAGTCGACGTTGAAACCGTTGTAGTAGGAACACTCGTCGTTGTGGTTGTCACTGAAACCACGGTCGTCGTTGGAACCGTAGAAGTAACCGTTGAAACCGTAGTCGTAGCAACATTTGCAGTAGTCGTAGTTAGCGATGTGCTCGTAGACGTCGTCGAAGTTTGCGTTGATGTCACAGTCGTCGAATCATACGTGCTAACCGTCGTCAATACCGTTGAAGTACTAGTCGAAGTCGTCGAAGTTACCGTAGAAGTAGACGTCTCCGTCACAGGAACACTAGTCGTGTAAGTCGTCAGCAAAATCTCAGTCGTAGTCGGGAACGTAACCGTAGCAACCGTCGACGTCTCCGTCGTCGGAACACTCGTCGTATAAGTCGTAAGCAACGAAGCGGTAGTAGACGGAACAGTCGAAGTAATCGTACCCGTATACGTAGTCGCAGAACCAGAGAACGTAGTCGTAACCGTCGACAAGCTCACAGTCGTCGAAGGAACAGTCGAAGAAATCGTAGTCGTATACGTAGTCGCAGTACCAGACGAAGTCGTAGTAACCGTAATTTCAAGCAGAGTCGTAGACGGAACAGTCGAAACATGCGTCGCCGTATAAGTCGTAGACCGACCAGACAACGTCGTAGTAACCGTAATGTAGAGCAGAGTCGTAGACGGAATCGTCGAAGTAATCGTCGCCGTGTACGTAGTCGAAGCACCAGACAACGTCGTAGTAATCGTCGACAGGCTCACAGTCGTCGAAGGAATCGTAGATGACAACGTAGTCGTATAAACGGTCGAAGCATCAGACAAAATCGTACTAACCGTTGACAAGCTCACAGTCGTCGAAGGAATCGTTGAACTAATCGTAGTCGTATAAGTCGTCGACTGACCCGACAACGTAGTCGTAACCGTCGACAGGCTCACAGTAGCCGAAGGAACAGTCGAAGAGATCGTGGTAGTATACGTAGTCGAAGTACCAGACAACGCCGTCGTAACCGTCGATAAGCTCACAGTCGTAGACGGAACCGTAGAACTAATCGTCGTCGTGTAGGTCGTAGTCGCACCCGACAACGCAGTCGAAGTCGTCTCAGTAGCAACCGTAGTAGACGGAACCGTAGACGAGATCGTAGTTGTATACGTAGTCGAAACACCAGACAAAGCCGTCGTAACCGTCGACAACGAAACTGTAGTAGACGGAACAGCCGAAGTAATCGTCGCCGTATAAGTCGTCAACACCGTGTTAGTCGTAGTGTGAAGCGTGGCTGTAGCTGTAGATACTGTAGATGTAACCGTAGTCGGAACACTAGTCGTATAGGTAGTGAGAACAGTCCGAGTACTGGTCGGAAAAGTAACCGTGCTAACCGTAGAAGTTACGGTAGTCGGAACACTCGTAGTAAACGTCGTCAACGAAGTCACAGTCGTCGAAGGAACCGTAGACGAAACCGTAGTCGTGTAAACCGTCGACTCACCAGACGAAGTCGTAGTAACCGTCGACAAGCTCACGGTCGTCGAAGGAATCGTAGATGAAAGCGTAGTCGTATAAGTCGTAGTCGCACCCGACAACGCAGTTGAAGTTGTCTCAGTAGCAACCGTAGTAGACGGAACCGTCACAGGAACCGTAGTCGTATACGTAGTCGAAACACCAGACAACGCCGTCGTAACCGTAGACAAACTCACAGTCGTAGAAGGAACCAACGAAGTAACCGTCGTCGTATACGTAGTCAACTGACCCGAAACCGAAGTCGTAACCGTGGATAAACTCACAGTCGTCGACGGAATCGTTGAACTAATCGTAGTCGTATACGTAGTCTCAGTACCAAACAACCTAGTCGCAACCGTCGACAAACTCACAGTAGTCGAAGGAACAGTCGACCTGATCGTCGTCGTATACGTAGTCAACGTACCAGACACCGTCGTAGTAACCGTGGATAAGCTCACAGTCGTCGAAGGCACCACCGAAACAACCGTCGTCGTATAAGTCGTCAACTGACCAGACAACGTCGTAGTAACCGTAGCCAAACTCACAGTAGCCGAAGGAACAGTCGAAGAGATCGTCGTCGTATACGTAGTTGAAACACCAGATAACGTCGTAGTAATCGTCGACAGGCTCAGAGTCGTCGACGGAATCGTCGAACTAATCGTAGTCGTATACGAAGTCGAAGCACCAGACAAAGTTGTAGCAACCGTAGACAAACTCACAGTCGTAGACGGAACCGTAGAACTAATCGTAGTCGTATACGTGGTCAAAGCTCCTGAAAGCGAAGTGGTCACCGTCGAAGTAGCAACCTCAGTCGTAGTAGACGACGCGGTTGAAGTCAAAGTGACAGATTGAGTAGCCGCCGTCGTAGTTACGGTAACGCTCTGGGTAGACGCCGTCGTAGTTGGAGTTGTTGTTACTGCAGACGCTGTCTGGGTCGGCGTTGTAGTTACAATGGCTGCAGTCGTAGTGGGCGTCGTCGTTACCGTGGCAGCCGTCGTAGTAGGCGTAGTTGTCACCACGGAAGCAGTCTGAGTAGGAGTCGTCGTTACAGTCGAACCCGTGGAAGTCGAAGTAATCGTAGCAGTAGAAGCTGTCCGAGTAGCCGTCACAGTCGCCGCAGTCGTAGTGGGCGTCGTAGTAACAGTCGCAGCAGTTGTAGTCGGAGTCGTCGTAAAGGTAGCGGCAGTAAGGATGCTGGTCGTTGATTTAGTATTCGTGGTCGTGATGGTCGTTGAAGAAGTAACAGTGTTGGTCACAGTCGCTGACGCGGTACTCGCAGCAGTAACAGTCACAGTTGTCACGGAGACTGAGGTCTGAGTGTTAGTGATGGTTACGGTCACCGTTGATGGAGCCGAAGACGACGTGGTTGTTGAAGTCGTCGTCGGAGGCGTCGTAGTTGTTGAAGTCGTCGTTGGAGGTTTCGTAGTTGTTGAAGTCGTCGTTGGAGGTTTCGTAGTAGTTGAAGTCGTCGTCGGAGGCGTCGTAGTCGTAGCAGTAGTCGTTGGAGGCGTCGTAGTTGTTGAAGTCGTCGTTGGAGGTTTCGTAGTAGTTGAAGTCGTCGTTGGAGGTTTCGTAGTAGTTGAAGTCGTCGTCGGAGGCGTCGTAGTCGTAGCAGTAGTCGTTGGAGGCGTCGTAGTTGTTGAAATCGTCGTAGTTGAAGTCGTCGTGGTCGTTGTTTGGGTGCCGCAGTTTACCGTTAGGGTGCCTGTCCCCCCAACTTGCAATGTAGTGCTAGGACTGTTTGATGAGGCGACGAAAAGGCCTCCCGTGGTCGACCAAGAATGGAACGCGTAACCAGCGTTGGGTATGTACTGAAGCGAGTACGTTCCAAGAACCACACTTATTGTCTGGCCGACGTTGACGACTCCGTAAGGACCAAATTTCACGGACCCGCCGGCGGATCCGCAGCTTGAGGCTAGGGTGACACCGAACGTTCCATTCGCTGCGACCGGGGTCGCAACAACGAGGCCTGATATGGCAAACTGAATAATCAAGAGCGATAGGACTATTTTTTGAGACATCTTAACCATGTAGCCTATCGCCTAGTCTAGTGTAATCGTCCTTTTCGTTCAAACCGTTCAAAACTCAACCGTTCCTATTAAAATGGTCTCGAATCATCCTTTTCAAAGCAAAAGCGGCGAGAAATTAAGTTATTATGGTTCAGCATTTATGTTATGGAAAAAAATAAAGTGCCATGCAAAATGTTGAGTTCTAATCGCCGTTGTCATTAATGCCGAGTACTAGCATCAATCGAAGTTGGTTCGAGCACTCAGTGCGCCTATCTGCTTGAAAAAAATCCCATCAGAGCTCCATATTCGCGACTTGGAGAGATTCTTTTCGAGGTTTTGAGCGCTCAAAATTTCTGCCGCTTGTTCAAGTCGACTTGGAAACAGTCGCCAGAATCACGTTAGACAAACAAGCTACTTTTTCAAAACACGTTCTTCCCGGTTTGGTTTACATTCGGTCCTTTGGCTCCCAAGTTTCGGAGTTGTCTTGCGACTCAAACGCGGTCAGGTGGCCCTAGGGTCTTCTCGGAATCGGGTAAAGTATCACTGGGCGTCTGGGTCGTCTTCGCGTTAAGAAATAGAATACTGCTAACAAGCCGAGAATGAGCGTTAGAACGATTGCCACAATTACAGGAACTAAAGCCCCACCAGGTGCAGGAGGCCCGACCGTTGTGTTTGTGCTTGTGACGGTTGTGAAAAATGTGTTGACGGATGTTGCCACTCCTGTCAAGGAAGTAGTTTGAGTTGTCACGATTGAAGTTACGGTGTTTGTTGCTGTCTGAAATACGACAAATGGTGCTGCGCGAAGCATCGTTGAGAGGGCTGCGGTCCCGCCAACGGAAAAATCTTGGGCGAGAATTGACGGAAATTCAGGGGCCGACCCAACGATCCAACCAGTGTCAGGGCCAGTCATGTAAATTGAAGTTAGGATTGGCGGAACCTGTCCGAGCAACGCAGGCATTGTTGGAATATTCGTCCACGTTACGCCGTCCCAATGGAAGAGGGTAGCGAAAATTTTGCCTGGCAGACCGGATGCCCAACAATCATTCGGTCCCGAACAAAATACGGATTTCAATGTGGCGCTTGTGTGACCTGTTGGCGAAATCCCGCCGGGGATTGTCGGCGTTGCCACTTGGGTCCATTTTGTACCATCCCAATACAAGATTACTGGGCCAGCGGATGATGAGCTGCCCGCCTGAATTCCTCCCACAGCCCAACCACTTGTTGTGCTCAACATGAAGACTGATGTGAGATTCGCGTCGCCGGACAATGTTGGCGTTCCACTAACCGTCACCGGGTTCCAGGTTCCGACTCCGCCTGTGACAGTGTAATGCAAGATTGTCTGATTGTCACCCACAGCCCATCCTTCGAAGGGGCTGAGCATGAAGACCGAATTTAAGCCGCTGATCGTAGAGGCCGAAGGAAATATGCCCCAAGTTCCAACGCCACCAGTTACAGTATAGTGAAGAATAATTCCCGTGGAACCAGCTTGTTCACCAACTGCCCATCCTTCGGTCGAAGTCACCATGAATATTGATTTGAGTCGGTAAGTGCCCGGGGGCGGGGTTACGGTATTCCACGCGCCGCCCGTAAAGTGCAGTATGACTGGGCACAGGGCGATAGGCGTTGCGGGACATGATGCCGTAGAATGTGGGCCGCCGCCAACAGTCCAGACGTCTCCCCCATTGAGCATGAATACGCTGTTCAAATCATTCGATACTCCAATCGTGATGCCCTTAGTCCACGCGAATCCGTTCCAGTGGTAGATGGTCGGTTCGGTTGGCGCGGTTAACGAAACGTTTCCAACCGCCCAACCATCATTCGGGTTTATTGGCCCAATCAATGGTGGACCGAAATTAACGGATGTGAAATTGTTTGTAGTTGGGCTGGTTATCGATCCCCAGTTACTTCCATCGAAATGAATGATCAACCCGAAACCGCCGACAGCCCAACCATCGGTGGGGGTAGTGAAGTACACAGAGTTGAGACTGAAATCGACGGTCGGGGAGAATGGAAGCAGATTGACGGGCAGTTGGGTCCAAACGCCTCCAGTATAATGAAGTATTGTTGCACTTGTTTCCGTTAGGATTCCTCCTCCCGTAGCCCAACCTTCTCCAGACGAAACCATGAAAACCGAGAACAAATCGTCGGTAGTTATCCCGGGGCTTACGGGGCCAGACCATATTCCCTGGCTGTAATGGATTATGAGTCCTCGAACTCCGGTCGCCCAGCCCTCCGTGGGACTGATCATGTAAACAGAGAATAGTTCGCATGATATGACGCATACTGATGTGGGGAACGGGGAAGGAAAAGGTGTCCATGTCCCACCGAAATAGTGGAGTATAGTGCCGTCCCGGCCGACAGCCCATCCCTCCGTTGAGCTTACCATGAAAACGGAATCTAAAACGGAATTTAGTGTCGGATCGGTATATACAAGGTTCCAACCACCGCCGAGGCCTGGGACTCCTGTCCAATGCCAAACCGTCCCATGACAAGTCGGGCAACCTCCTTGATCTTGCCCCACCGCCCAGACATCAGTCGGGCTTACCATGAAAACTGAGTTAAGTGTTCCAGCTTCGAACCCGGATAACCCTGACAGCTCAGGCCTCCAAGCAACACCGTCCCAATGAATCGCTGTCGCGTTATGTGCTTCACATTCGGTGTTCGTGGTAATCACCTGCGCATGCACATCGTCAATGAACACTAACTGACCAACGGCCCACCCATCATTCTTACTAATGGGTTGGTTTGGTGGGCCGAAGCTCAACCCATTCAAGTTGTACGGACACTGTAAGGCTGGAAAGGCCGGGATCCTCGGTGCAGGAACCGGGTTCCAGAACGAACCGTCGTAGTGGAATATCGCGGGCAAACTCGTGTCAGCATTGGTCGGTGCTTGGATTGTTCCAATAGCCCATCCTTCTTCAGGTGAACTAGAGTCCGGCGGAAACATGTACACGGCCCCCAAGACCGGATCCTGCGGGGGATTAAGGTAGGCCGCGGGTGTGATATCCCTCCACACCGCCGTAGCCTTAACTGGTGAAACGGCAGAGCTTGAGATAATCAGTAAAGATACCATTAGGAGCGCTGTTAATATCGACCAGACTCTCATCGAAAACAACAGCTACATGTCTCAAGTTACCACACCCTCAATTGCAATTGACATGTATGATTAAGTACGCACTACGTGTCAAAACCGAACCAGACACAGCCCGTTTCTTACAAAATAATGTTTACTTAGCAACAGGTCCAACAAGACCCGAGTTTCAAGCCCTTCGATGGGCGAAAATTACTATCTTGCCATACAATCGAATAAGTTGGAGAATGGGGAAGTAGAATGAAGCTAAGTTCAATGAAGGTCTTCTTCTTTGACCTTGACGGTGTGCTCTCAATCGGAAAGGAAACCCCACGCTATTTGGGTGGCCGTGAAGTTGTAGAGAAGATCAAGGCTCTAGGAAAGAAGGCGCTCGTTCTTACAAACGACTCGACACACACGCGGCAAGAGATTCAACAAAACCTAGCGAACCTAGGCTTCGCATTCGCCGTGGACGATATACTAACATCAAGTTTCCTCACGGCGAATTACCTCACCCGAAAGTTTGGAAAAGCGTCGTTTTTCCTAGTTGGCGAGGACGGGTTGAAACGCGAACTTGAAACAGCAGGCCATCAAGTTTCAGAGACCGAGCCTCAGGTTGTGGTAGTCGGTTTCGACAGAAAATTGACATATGAAAAATTGGACGATGCCCTCAGATTCCTACGTGAAGGGGCTAAGCTAGTCGGCAGCTACGGTGGCGCGGTTTACATGAGTGACCATGGGCCTGCGCTTTCAGCGGGGCCGATCATCAAGGCGTTGGAGTACGGGTCGAACAAGAGGGCGATTATGATCGGTAAACCGTCGCCGCGAATGTTCCAGCTGGCACTTCAACTAGCATGCGAAAGACCTTCTCACGCCGTTATGATTGGAGACCAAATAGAAACCGACGTCCTGGGAGCCCGCAAGGCTGGCGTACACACAATTCTAGTTCTTACCGGAGTGGAGACACGAGAAACGATCAAGCTTTCAAGAATCAAACCCGACGCCGTATTCGAAACAGTAGACGACCTTGGAAGACTCATCTAATCATCTTCCTTCCTGGCGCAAAGGAAAACTGGTTACCCTAACCAAGAATGAGCCGATTCTGAGAGAGGGGCTATACGAACACGTCTATGGTATTCTTTGTGTCAGGTCAGCCTGATGAATCATAACGCTTAAGACTGCCGCGGCCCTGTTGAGGTTTCACCGTTTGAACAGAAGTCGACTTGAAAATGTCAGAAGAAGGACAAGCAGCCGGCGTTTCGGCACCACCTGTAAAAGTTAGCGAACTTGGCCCCTACTCGAAGCAAGTCAATACAACCGTCAAGGTTGTCCAGAAGGGCGAAGCACGGGAAACCGTTTCCCGACAAGACGGGACAACACATCGCGTGTTGGACGCACTTGTTGGAGACGATACCGGTGCAATCTACATGACCCTTTGGGACGACAACATTGACAAAGTGAATGAGGGCGACTCAGTGAACGTCAAGAACGGGTACGTAAGACCCTTCAAGGGTTCGATGCGCCTTAACATAGGCCGTTACGGTACCCTAGAGCCAGCAGAAACTCCCCTCGGCGACGTGAACACACAGAACAACCTTTCCGACAAGCTCGTTGAAGAAGAAAGACCTTACCGCTCCTTCGGCGGCGGAAGACGCTACGGCGGAGGCGGCGGAGGCTACGGGCGCGGCGGCGGAGGTTACGGCCGCGGTGGCGGTGGGGGTGGCGGCGGGTATGGTGGAGGCCGGGGTAGAGGCGGCTACGGCGGCAGAGGCCGCGGACGCGACCGGTACTAAAATTCGAAATTGCAGCAGACCGCTGCGGAAAAATCCCTTCAATCTTTTTTCTTTAATCTTTTAAACCCAAGTCATCTTGAAAGCATTAGGATAAGTTCTCGAAGAATTTCGCCCGACCGTGACGTCGTTCGGTCTATAGTTTCCTAAAGCGACGGAAGGATGTAATGTGTGACGAAGTAAAGTAACAGGAAGTATACGGCGAGTAACCCAATCGAAATCAGCAAGTTCCTCTTCCACTGCGTGCTCCAAGCTATACCGAGCGGTAACCCCAGTGAGAACCCTATGATGTGTGAGATGTAGGCAACATTACTTTGCTGTTGGTAGTAGACCACCAACCCATTGTAAAGGAAGTACAGTATGGCAACTAACCCTACGGGCATCAGCAAGAGCCACGACCATCTCAAAGGTTTCGTCAACATGACGACGGCGGTTAGCGTGAAGATTGCGGCAGAAGCACCGACAAAGCTCGTGCCAGGTGGAAAGAATGGTAAACTTAGCGGAAAACTAAGTATGCCCCCTAGGAAGAAAGCGGTGAGCATCTTTCTGTGAGAGTTTGTCACGCTTTCCAAAGTATTTCCGAAAACGTACAGGAAAATCATGTTTCCAAGTATGTGAAGTATGCTGGCGTGGACGAAGATGGCTGTGACAAGCGTCCAAACTCTTCCCTCTTGCAAATTATTAAGGTTGAAAGCAAGATAACGATCGACATCCGCGGGACTTAATGTCCAGGCGTAAAGAGTGACTAGAATACAAATTAGAATGAGAATGTTTGTGGCACGCATGGCTGGTAATCCTTCTGAAGCGATCCCACAGCGCTCAACTCAAAAAGCTAATCCAAGCCTATTCACCGAAGCGCTCCTTGTGATTCCAACTCTTAACGAAGAAGACGCTATCGAAGGATTACTCGCCGAAGCACGAGCATCTGGCTTTGAGAGAATAATGGTGGTCGATGGTAAGAGCACTGACCGGACTGAAGAGATTGCGGAAGAAGCTGGTGTCAGAGTTGTTGTACAAGATTTCGGGAAAGGCAAAGGGTGCGGCATCCGAACGGCTATGCGAGATTTCCTCCAAGAAGACGCAGACGTACTCTGCATCATAGATGGAGATGGGACGAACGACCCGTCGTGGCTTCCAAAGATGATGACGATCGTCGAGAGGGGTGAAGCTGATGTGGTTCTGGGTTCAAGAACCCGGGGGCCAAGAGAAGCACACTCGATGCCTTTGATAAGCTTCGCTTCCAACGTCACGGTCTCATTTTTGCTCGGCGCCAAGTTCCGGCGCCTGTTTACGGATGTCCAGACCGGGTACTGGGTATTCACGAGGAACTCGGTTCAGCGAATCTACCCCGAAATTCATTCGACGGGGTTCGAAATAGAGTTGGAACTCTTTGTCAATCTCTTCAAAGAAGGTTTGCGGGTGCGCGAGATCCCAGTTGGATTTCGGCTTCGCAAAGGAAGGACCAAATTCAGTTTCATGCTGCGTCTGAGGAACTTATACTACGCCTTCAAGTTCCTTGCTACATGATACGCGACTTAGACGTAGCGTTCGATGGTTGCAGCATAAAGCCCCGCTCGAGCCAAGATGAAAACGGCAGAGAACACCAGCTGAACAAAGTTACAGGCGGAGTTCCCATCACGTAACCTCTCAGAAGGCCGGAGACTGCGCTTGACGGGTTAGCTTCCCCGGAGCCGATGAAGGCAACTTTGCGGGTTGGACTCAGCTAAAGTCGTTTGACCTAGCCTAAGTTCTAGCCTTTCGAAACGTATGAATTGCCTGCAACATAGAATCTCCATAACCGATCTGCAGCTTGACTTATTCCGACTCGCGCAGATTTGGCTACCTTGAATGTTGTCTCATCTGATTCGGTGACGAAGAGGTCCTCCCGTCTTGTCATGTCAATCTCGTTTAGTGACTTGTCGATTCCTAGTGCCTTCGTTAATTTGCCTGGCCCATTGGTCAAGTTTGAGTCCAGAACCTTGGGTCGTAGCCGTCTCATCTCACGCAATCCCTCGAGTGGTTGGATTGCTCGAATTAAAACGGCGCCGGGCGTTCCCACTTCTTGCGTTGTAATGTTGAGGCAGTAGTGATTCCCGTAAGTGAAGTAAATGTACGCGTGACCCGGTTCGCCGAACATTGGGGCGTTTCGAGGCGTTGGGCCGCGAAATGCATGGCTTGCGGGGTCATCTAAGCCGCGATAGGCTTCAACTTCTACGATTCTTCCTTCCATTCTATTCCGGCCTTTTACTCGAACCAAACGTTTGCCAAGAAGATCTTTTGCCACCTTGACCGTATCGCGTTCGTAGAAGTCGCGGGGAAGTATGCGAGGTTTCATGCCCATCCCCTCGGCACAAGGGTTCGACTCATCATTCAAAGCCTCGATCACTGTCTCGGAGCCCTTATTCGAAGGAAGACTTAATTGTGAACTTTTGATAGGCCTTCTCGCCAGGCTAAAATGAGATTAGTCTTTGGTTTGCGGGATTATGGACAAGAATAAGATGCAGGCGCTGACGAGAACGCTTCTCGAAGAGATTGGTGAGAACCCCAAGCGCGAAGGCCTTCTGGACACGCCGAGGCGTGTCACGGAAATGTTCGCTGAGCTGACTGAAGGGTATTCCATGAACCCCAAGCAGATTCTTTCCAGGGAATGGAGTGAGGTCAGTGGGATGGTAGTGGCGAAGGATATTGGGTTTTTCAGCCTCTGCGAGCATCACATTTTGCCCTTCCATGGGAAAGTGCACATTGGATACATTCCTTCAAGGGCAGTGGTTGGCCTGTCAAAGCTGGTTAGGTTAGTCGACTGCTTCAGTAAGCGCCTTCAACTCCAAGAACGAATGACAAAACAGCTCGCTGACGCCCTGAACGAAAATTTGCACCCGCATGGGGTTGTAGTCGTAGTCCAAGCTAGGCATCTGTGCATGGAGATGAGGGGCGTTAAGAGCGGCGCTGACATAGTTACCTCGGAAATCCGAGGCCAATTCGAGAAGTTTGAAACACGAAGCGAATTCTTTCAGATGTTACGCAGGGAAGTCTAGGGATGTCCTCTACGGAGCCGGATATTGCACGCCTTTACCGGCGGGAGTTCGCCTCAGCCCACATTATCGCCGGCCACCCACGCTGCGGCCGGTTGCACGGTCATAACTACCAACTGCTCGCAAAGGTCTACGGGAAGAGTGAGGAATGGTTAGATTTCGAGGACATCAAGAAAAAAGTGGACCAATTCATCGACGAAAAGTACGACCACCATGACATAGGGAACATGTCTTGTGAGAGGCTGGCAAGGCAGTTACAAGAACAGCTCAGTATCTTCTTCAAGACTACCGTCAAAATTGAGCTATGGGAGACTGGAAAGTTCGGCGTCGAGACCGTGTGAAAAACGACTACAAACTCGGCAATTTATCGGGCTCAGCACTAGTACTTTTCGACTTCTCCGCGTACGTGCCCAGCCTTCAGTAGGGCGAAGTGATGGACGTCTGTAGGGACCCGAAGCTTCCCTGTGTTGTGGATGTGCTCAATCTTCTGGAAGGCTTCGCGGTCGACGTCCTTGTCGAAGGTTAGTTCGCCACTGTTCTCGAGGTGGAAGTTGCCAAGCTCCTTGTGCAACCCTAGGATGTCGGCTTTGGAGAGGAGGACGGAACCAGCGATGATTAGCTTCTTCGTGTCAAAGACATTCTCGCTTTCAGATGGAGATTCTCGCATATACTGCTGCAGGGCCTCGTTTACGAGTTCGGCCACGTTCTTTCCTTGCTGTTTAGCTTTGGCTATCACACCATTGTAGATATCCCGATCCAACCCGCGAATCAGGACCGCATTGTTTGCCATGATAGCCAACTCACAAAGTTACTGTGCTTAATCTGATATCTTGCTAACATTGATTACATAGGTTTCTTATAAATCTTGTTAATTCTTTTAACACTCCTTAACCTGTAGTACATGCTTGCCTCGTTTGCATCGGCAAACAAGGCACAAGGGCCAGAAAAAAAGGAGGAAAAGAAATTGGTTGAAGACCTCGAAAAGTTACTGTTCGAAGAAATCCCTGAGATGGAGACCCCGAGAATCAAACGGTGCGAGTGGTGCCACCAACCGCTCCCCAACGATCGCTATCACCTGAAGATCTGCCCCCAGTGCAGAAAGGAATCCGTCGACACCTTCATGAAAACACATTAGGCCGGCGAAACCGAGGAGGTTTTGCGGGGCCTCCCTCAAGGCTTATTCTCCACCGCCATTCGAGACGAGTAACAAGTTGTCCCCACAAAACTACACCACATATTGAGACGCCATCCAAGCCTGCGTCCGTGCGGAAAAGAATCCATGCCTGAGGGGTAACCGTTTGGTTAGAGCGCTAATCCTTCTTTCCGGAGGGATCGACTCCGCAACCGCACTCTACCTAACCAAGCAAGAAACCGACGACGTTTATTCCATGACTATGATCTACACGCAAACTTACGATAGCGAAGCGGAAGCGTCTAAGAAACTGGCAGCAGCCGCCCAAGTGAAAGAACACTTCAGCGTTTACCTTCCATTCTTCAAGGACATTGAAACTCGCTACCGGCCTGCTCCCTCCTCTGAGATCTCTTCCGCTTACGTTCCCGCGCGAAACATCGTCTTTTACGGCGTTGCCGCCGCTTACGCCGAAGCCATCGGCGCCCTCGAGATAGTGTTTGGGTCAAATGCCGACGACGCTATGGAGCTCCCTGATGCAAAACCCTCATTCATTCAACTCATGAATGAGTTAATCCGAACCGGAACAAGGTCAGGCCAAGAGGGCGCTGAAATAAAGATCGTCAACCCGTTAATCCACTACACCAAGGTTGAGGTGCTCAGGCTCGCGCTAAAGCTCAAGGTTCCACTCGAACTAACCTGGAGTTGCTATGAGGACTTGCCTATCCCGTGCGGAAAATGCCGCGGTTGCTACACAAGGGAAAAGGCATTCGGAGATGTCGGCATAGTCGACCCATTGAAGGCACCGTCCCATCCGAAGTAAGCTGCGGCGAATATTTTCGCTTACGAGGCATGGATCGCGTGCCTCGTAATCCATAAAAGCCTTTTCAGGAGCCAACCGAGTTCGAGGATGGTGTGCTACTTGTTTTCCAGTCGAAGTCCCCATAGGCAGTTGAGTACGGTGATGCATTTCCATCGTCGGCGGGTACAATATTTTAAACAATTCTGTCGAAAACTATTAAAGTGCATCCAGGTCATTAGCAACAGTTTTCAATTTCTAAGAGGCAAAGGTGCATTTGAAGTCCCACGTTGAAGCTTCGACGAATGACGTTCCTCCGAAATCAAGAATCATCCAGATTAGAAAGCGCGATGGGCGCATTGTCCAATTCAACAAAGAGAAAATCGCAAACGCAATTTACAAAGCCATACAGGCATCGGGCAGTCGAGACCGCGCACTCGCCGAGTCGCTATCATCACGCGTGGTTGAGATTCTAGATGACAAGTATGGCGGCGAAGGGATCCCAGCCGTTGAGGATGTTCAGGACGTTGTAGAAAGGGCCCTGGTTGAAAATGGGCAAGCGAAAGTTGCTAAGGCGTACATAATCTACCGGCAGAAAAGGGCTGAGATTAGGCGTGAGAAGCAACGAATTCTAGAGAAAGAAATTATCGATGAAGTAGACAAGGTGTTCGACCTAAACGCCCTCAGGGTTCTCAAGGCCAGGTACCTGAAAAAAGACGAAGCGGGTAAGCTCATAGAAACACCGAAGCAACTCTTCACGCGAATCGCAGTCCACGCAGCGCTACCTGATTTGTTCTACGACCTAGAGATGTACGACATAACCAACAAACAGAAGTCCCATCCACAAGAAAACTTTGACCCCCTTCAATTCCACGAGAAAGTGAGCATCGGAAAATACCCACTCAACCGATACCATCTCGAAGCCTTGAAGCGAATGTATGACCGATTTGACCGCGAAGGCGCCGCGAAGGTCTCTTGGTCACGTTTCTTCGAAATGCTCCAGGCAGGCCTCTTTAACAAGTACGAGAAATCCATTGACGCGTTTTATGGGTTGATGGTTTCCAAAAAATTCATGCCCAACACACCCGCAATAGCCAATTTCGGAAACGTTCTCGGAATGGGCTCCGCTTGCTTCGTCTTGGGTGTGGACGATTCCATCGAGAGCATTATGGAGACGTTGAAGCAAACCGCAGTGGTCTTCAAAGCAGGCGGAGGCATGGGCTACAACTTCTCAAAACTAAGGCCCGAAGGAGATTACGTAAGCTCAACCTCGGGCGTAGCGTCGGGCCCGATCAGTTTCATGATGTTGTTCGATACTATGACCGACGTGATAAAGCAAGGCGGAATCCGCCGCGGCGCCAACATGGGAATACTCAACAGCAATCATCCAGACGTCGAGAAATTCATAACGGCAAAGAAAGGAAACAAGGCACTGAGAAACTTCAACATCTCAGTTCTCTTGATGCCTGACTTTTGGGAATGCTACAACAAGAATAAGCCATACCCGCTCATCAACCCGAGAACCGGGCAGGTTGTGCGTGAGGTCAACCCTCGCCTATTGTTCGATATGATAGTGTACCAGGCGTGGGAGAGCGCCGAACCAGGCGTAATTTTCTTCGACCACGTTAACGAGTACAACCCCTTCCTCAAACACCTCGGCCCAATAGTCACAACAAACCCGTGCGGCGAAGTATTGCTCTACCCAAACGAATCCTGTAACCTGGGCAGCATCAATGTATGGGCCTTCGCTAAACGGGACAATAATGGAAAAATTAGTTTCGATTGGGACGGGTTGAAGGAAGCGGTCAACGTAGGTTCCAGATTCCTCGACAACGTAATCGACGTGAATAATTTCCCGCTCAAAGCGATTGAGGAAATGACACTTGCAACACGGAAGATTGGGCTAGGAGTTATGGGGCTGGCGGACTTACTCTTCGAACTTCGTGCAGCCTACAATAGTGACGATGGCCGCAAGTTTATGGAAGAGTTGATGGAGTTCATCAACTACCACTCAAAGTTAGCATCAATAGACCTAGCAAAAGAACGAGGCCCCGTACCATACTATAACAAGAGCTTCTACCCTGAAGGAAAACTGCCCTTCGCGGGGTTCGCGAACCGAAAATTATGGCACTTCGATTGGGACAAAGTAGCAGAGATGGTCAAGCAACACGGCGTCAGGAACGGGTACACAACTGTAATTGCACCTACCGGTAGCATCTCCATGATCGCGGGATGCAGCAGCGGAATTGAACCCGTCTATTCACTCGTTTACGAGAAACACGTGAAGGTTGGAAGCTTCTACTACATCGACTCAGTGTTTGAACGCGTCATGAGTGAAGAAGGCCTGTTCGGCGATGACCTACTGAGAGATGTGAACGACCACGGCGGCTCAATTCAGAGAATAAGCTACATCCCCGAAGACCTGAAACGCGTCTACATAACCGCCATGGACATTCGCCCAGAGGACCATATCCGAGCTCTGGCGGCATTTCAAAGATGGACGGACTCTTCGATTTCAAAAACAAACAATTTCCCAGCCAATGCGACGGTCGAAGACATGCGTGAATCATACCTCCTCGCCTACAAACTGGGTTGCAAAGATGTTACCGTTTTCCGTGATACATCGATTAAGGGCCAAGTATTGGTTGTGCCCCGCAAGAAGACTGAAGGAACCAAAGAGGAAGAGAACACAGACGAAGAACAATCGCCTCGCGCACCCAAACTCTTGGCCGTGCCCTTGGTGGGCGCCTCCCAAGGCACAAGCGAACAGATCAAACTTTGCCCCCAATGCCAAAGCCAAGTCGTGTACCAAGAAGGCTGCTACATATGCCACGAATGCGGCTGGGGCGCTTGCTCCTAAACCACACATAGGCAATACTAGTTCACATCGCCCGCCAACTCGTTCAAAGAACCTCAGCTAGTAGACGGCATCACTGCCGTCAACAGCGAAAGGACAACCCCCATCCAACGCTACCTAGTGGGCCCTCCCTCGAAGGGTTCCAATCGTGGAGAATCCAACTTTATTTCCCGAGACACCAAGTGAAACGCTGATTCCCTTGGACAAACGCCTAATCACTCTCGTCAACAAGATTCGGAATAGAAATCTCCGAAAGAAGGTCTATGCACTGCTTGACAATCCGACCGTAAAGATAGGGGGCAAAACTTTCTCTGGATTGCCGATTGAGAAATCCCCCGCGAGCATTCGGCATCATCACAATTACCCCGGGGGGTTCATCGAACATACGTTGGCACTTTACGAACTCTGCATGAGCTTGTCCCGAGTGGCAAAGGTGATCTACGGCTGCAAAGTAGATAATGACCTAGTGATTTGTGGAGTTTTGCTTCACGACATTTTCAAACCCGCTACTTATTCTCGAGCAGAGGACGGAAGGTATCGACCGTCTGCCTTGGCCGAACGAGTCGACCATCTGACCTTGGCTAGCGCGGAGCTAATTCGGCGAGGATTTCCTCTTGACGCCGTGCACGTTGTGGCCGCGAGTCACGGCCGGCAGTACGGGCCCATAGGGCCGATGACCATTGAGGCCTTGATATGCCACCTCGGGGATTCTGCTGAAGCTGACCTTAATGGAGAAGTTTTGAGCGCGGCACGATTCATGATACGCGAGGTTACCGGCGTGGAACCTGGCTCACTGAGCGGAAAGGATGCTTTCGCCATTGTAAAAGCAAAGACCGACAAGGGCTGGGAAGGCGTCAGAGACTACTTGTCACAAAGCGGATACAACGGCTAGTGATTCACGGAGATGCCTACGGAGCGCCTCTTCAATGAAGAACGATGTGTGGAAAGCAGTAATTCGTGCGATTGAAGACTCGATCCCTGAATACGACAAAGTCAACGAAAAAGTATCACTCGGCCGGGCACTTAAGGCCCGCGAGTACGCCGCCGATCAAATCGCCGTCAGCGAAGGGATGACAATTCTTGATGCGGGAATCGGCCCAGGCACTATGAGTCAAGTTCTGCTTTCAAAATCTAAGGGCCTAACGATTGTGGGGTTAGACGCATCCACGACGCTCTTGGGGGCTGCCCGTGAAAGGTTCAGGTCGTCAAAGGAAGGGCAAGTTCACCTTGTTCGTGCAACCTTCGAAGCAGTTCCGATCAGAAAGGGCACGCTTGACCGAATTGTAAGCGCATATGCTTTCAGAGATGCTAGGGACCGAGGGGTGGCTATTGATGAATTCCGTAGGATTTTGGGAGAAGACGGATCCTTCGCGATAATAGATTTAGGAAAACCCAACAAGATTCTCAAAAGAACCTTCGTCACATTATACATTGAACGCCTCATGCCCTTGATCGCTCGCTTCTCGAAGTCTAATCGTATCCGCGGTAATCCATGGCGAATGATTGTTCCAACCTACCGGTTGCTAGTAACTAATCGGGAACTGGTCCAATCCATAAGTCAACGGTTTGGTGAGGTGAAAATCTGGGAATTCTCACTCGGCGGCGTCATAATTATCCTTGCACGAGTCTCGCGGTCAGCTCTTGCCGCTTGAAACGAAATCTGCGACCTTCTTGAACCCTAATTCAATCCGTTCCTCAGGTTCACTGACGAACGTCAGACGAATATGACCGCGTCCGTTGTCACCGAAGAATCTAGGCTTCTCAACGACTGCACCTTCTGTCGTGCAGCTTGAACCGCTTACACTGTTTGCTGCCCTAAGTTGCAGGCTTGATTTTGGTGGCTCCACCCATGTAAACTTGCAAGGTTTCTGGGATCCTGATTGACCCGTCTTCGGTTTGGTAGTTTTCCAAGATTGCTACGAGGGTCCTCTCTGTGGCGACCAATGTGCTGTTGAGTGTGTGAACCCATTTAGTTGGCTCGTCAGGCCTGTCCCTGAACCTAACTTTAGAGCGCACGGCCTGGTACGTTGTGCAATTGCTGCAGGAAACTACCTCTCTGTAATTGCCCTGCCCGGGAAGCCAAGCGTCCAAATCGTATTTCTTTGCGGCGACTGTTCCCAGATCTCCCGTGCAAACGTTTACCACCCTGTACGGAATTTTCAGCATTCGGAAGAATTCTTCAGCGTTGGCGATGAGTTTCTCATGTTCATCCCAAGACTGTTCTGGTTTGCAGAACACAAATTGTTCTACCTTCTCGAATTGGTGTACTCTGAAGATTCCTTTGGTGTCCTTACCATGAGCACCAGCCTCCTTTCTGAAGCATGGACTCACTCCGCCGTACCTTAGCGGTAGGTTCTTTCCATCCAGTATTTCGTCCATGTGTTGGGCTAGCAGGGCGTGTTCCGATGTAGCGAGAAGGTAAAGATCTTCGCCTTCAACTTTGTAAATTACATCCTCAAAATCTGAGAGTGCAACGGCACCCCCCACGGCTTCACGTCTCAGGAGGTAGGGTGGTTGAGCTAGCTTGTAGCCCTTCATCTCGCAGAAATCCAAAGCGAGTCTAATTAGAGCATGATTAAGTTTCACAAGGTCCCCCCGCAAGTAGTAGAATCTGGCCCCAGCAACCTTCGCGGCTCTTTCTAGGTCGACGAGGCCAAGCTGCGCGGTTAAGTCTACGTGGTCCTTCGGCTTGAAATTGAACTCTGGCAGCTTGCCCCATTTCCTCACTTCAACGTTATCCTTGTCATCTTTTCCAACAGGCACGCTCTCGTGGATCAGGTTAGGCAACTGCATGAGGACGCTTGCAATCTTGCTATCCAAGTCTGCATATTCTTTCTCGAGCGTTTTGACTTTGTCAGGAATCCTTTCAGCTTCTTTGACAAGCTGCGTGGTGTCCTGGCCTTGCCTGCGAGCTTGAGCTATTTGTTCCGTGAGTTTGTTTCTCTTGCTTCGCAGTGTGTCCGCTTCGGTCCGGAGGCTACGCGACTTGCGGTCATTCTCTAGCAGTTCGTCTACCGACGGAATCTTTGCCTCATCCCCTCTTCGTTCTAGATTCTGTTTGACAAGTTGAGGATTTTCTCGAACGAACTTCATATCAAGCATTCTTCTCACCTAACCTTTTGTTCTCTGAGGGATAGTTTTGAATTGAGTAATTTGATTCAATAGCTTGGCTCCCAGTTTTGGGCCGCTTAGTTAAAGGCTCATCTGAGACTCGTTGCGACGATGCCTACGGCTAGTAAGATTAGAGCGTATCCAGCAATCTGTATTGGATTGGGAACTTCGCCGAAGAGGGGGATGGCAAGGATGGATGCCAAGACTGGTTCCATTAACGGGAAAAGATTCGCTGTGACCGCCTTAACCGAGCCTAGAGAATAGTTGTAAAGTGAATGGCCAATCGCAGTGGGCAAAAGCGCCAAACCAAGAATGGCTACGACATTCTGCGCATCATATAATCGGAAGGTGTGTTCCCCAAGCACTCCAACAAATAGTAATGCAACTAATGCGGCAGCGGCGTATACGTAAGAGGTATAGCATGCGGTACTGACACCGCTTGTTCTGAGATATCTCCCAACCAATGAGTATTGGGCTACGAAGAATGCGGCAAGCAATGCAGAAAGGTCGGCGAGTCCGAAAGCATGGAAGCCATTCCCCGCGTGTGCAACAAGTATCACCCCGACCGTTGCAACCAGTACACTCATTGCTTCCCTTGAGGTTGTGCGCTCCTTTATCAGGAGCGGGGAAAGAACTGCGAGCATTATTGGGCTTGTGTTTACCAAGAAGGTTGCGTTCGCGATAGTGGTCCCCTTAACGGCGAAAATGAAAGTTGCGAAGTGTAGGCTAAGAAAGACGCCGGAGACCGCAACTAGAGTTAAGTCGCGCCTCCCCAGAAACCGCAAGCTTCGCCTTGCCGACGCAAATAGAATCATCGCCAAAGCCGCTATAAAGAGACGGAAGAACGTAAGCGATATTGCAGAAGCCTCGGTTGCAAATCTGATGAAGATCGCGGCTGTGGCAAAGAAGAAGGAGGCAACAAATAGAGCCACCATACCCTTCGATGCAAACAAGAAAGAACCACTCGTGGATTTTGGAAGCTCAGACGATCAATGGTTTCATCGAGCGCTATCATTTAACTATGTGAGTGGTATTTAGAGTTCGAAATTTAGCTCACTGCCCCCTCCACACTCCTAGCGATAGAACCATTGGAGTGAAACTAATTTCAACGACCCGAACGTAAGTGGCAAGAAGTGAACTTCACCTTCCTTCGATTCGCACACATATCTTCTTAATCCAAAGCTAGGCTATAGTTTCCATAGCCCGTCGGATGATAGCTTATGTTCAAAATGATTATCCTGCTAAAGAAGAAGGACTCCCTGACCGAGAAGGAATTTGCCCGATACTGGTTAGAAAAACACGCTCCACTAGCGAAGAAAATGCCAGGGCTGAGGAAGTATGTTGTTAATGCCGTTCGGCGCCCGCCTAACAGGGAACCAGATTACGACGGGGTCGTGGAATTGTGGTTTGATGACAGTGAGACCATGAAGAAAGCATTCACTTCAACAGAAGGCCAAGCAACCCAGAAGGATACGGAGAGCTTCACCAGCAAATTGATCACATTATACATAGACGAACATACGATCGTCTAGAGCAAGTTGCTGCGTGGATAAGCTGTCTCGACGAATAGGTTAACGTTCAGGACAAATCACGAATGACAAAATCATCACGCCGGATGATTTGGATACGGCAGCTAGCAAGAGAGATGCCGTTCTACAACCACCTAGGCATGCATCTGACAAGACTTGGGACAGGAAGAGCTGAAATTCGAATCAACGTAACAAGACGGTTAACGCAAGACGCTGGCGTGGCACACGGCGGAGTAGCCGCAGCTTTAATCGACTCAGCTGTAGGCTTAGCCTTATACACTATGCTCGACGCAGAGGAATTCATCACTACCGTCGAACTGAAAGTGAACTTTACCGCACCAGCCCAACTAGGCCTGCTGAAAGCCTCAGGCCAAATCATTCACAAGGGTAAGCGTATCGCCGTCGGCGAAGCTGAAGTCAAAGACCAGAAGAAAAGGCTAATTGCGAAAGGACTCGTAACTTACATTATAATGAAAAAGTAACGTTTTCACGTGATTGACATTTTCTAAGCCCACTTGTTCTGGGAGGCTCGTGTCAAAGCGATATCGGCAAGTGCCGAAATGAAAGTTTGGCTCGTGTTCAGGGACTCAGTCCGTCTCAGATGCAAACCGTGTGCCTTAGCAAATTCTTGGGCTTCCACATCAATATCGTACAATATCTCAAGGTGGTCGGCGACGAAACCTATTGGAACAACTAGAACATTGACGGTTTTGCCGCGTTCACTGATTTCTTTAAGCGATTCCAGAATGTCTGGGCCAAGCCATTTCTCGGCTGTTTGACCAGCGCTCTGATAAGCGAAGGACCAGCGGTCAAGTTTCAGCATGTTTGCTACTGCTTCGCATGAGCTACGCAGTTGCGATGGATATGGGTCGTTGTGGTCAAGGATGCGTTCTGGTAGACTATGTGCTGTGAACAGAATGTCGACGTCACCAGATCTAGGAAACTGTCCCATAGCGAGATTGACTTTCTCGGCGACCGCACGATGGAATAGGGGATGGTCGTACCAGCTATCGACGAAATCTACGCTCAAATTGACAGCTTCGGCCAGAGCGTGGTCAAGGGCTTGCTTGTACCTGCCAATACTAACCTGAGAATAGTGCGGGGCCAATGCTAACGCAATAATTCTGCTAATCCCATCATTCGCGGCTCTCGGAATAACTTCACGTATGTATGGATGCCAATGTTTCATGCCCACATAGACTCGAGCCTTCACTCCTCGTGCGTTCATGGTCTTCTCTAGGGCTGAGGCTTGAGCGTTCGAGATATCGAGTAACGGGGAACGACCACCAATCTTCCTGTATCGCTCCGTCAGATTTTCTAGAATAACTTTAGTTGGCCTATGGCCCCCCCTGATATCCGTCAGATATGGCTCCATGTCCTCTTCTGAATTTGGAGTTCCATAAGCCATTAGAAAAACGCCGAAGTCTGCCAAGTCTCGCGCCTACTAGGAACTCTGAGTCGAGTCATGAACGAAATTTACCAGTTCAATAACTTTCTGCGGCGACGCCTCTGGTAACATTCCATGCCCCAAGTTGAAGATGTGGCCTACCCTTCCCTTAGTTTTCATCAGAACCTCACTTGCCTGAGATTTGATTAACTCAGAAGTCCCCAGTAAGACAGCCGGGTCTAGGTTGCCTTGGATTCCTACGTCGCTACCTAGCCTGCCCCACGCTACGTCTATGGGAATCCGCCAATCAACTCCGAACACATCTCCCCCCGCCTGCTTCATTTCCTCAAGTAAGTTTGATGTTCCTGTGCCGAAGTGAATGCGCGGCACGCCAGTCACCTCCAACTCTTTGAAGATTCGGCGCGAATATGGAAGCACGTATTGATGGTAATCGTGCGGGCTAAGGCACCCAACCCAACTATCGAAAAGTTGAACGACGTTCACCCCCGCTTCGACCTGCGCTCGCAGATAACTCGCCATGGCTGTCGCCAACTCGTTCATCAGGGCATGCCACGCCTTCGGATCACGGTACATCAACATCTTAGTGTTCAGGAAGTCCCTCGTTGGCCTGCCTTCGATAAGGTAACTTGCTAATGTGAATGGAGCTCCGCAAAAACCAATTAACGGAACGTTAAGAATCTTCTTCACCTGCGCTATGGCTTCAAGAACATATGGGACATCATCTCTTGGGTTGAGAGTAGTTAAGGAACCGACGGAGTCTAGACTTTGGATTGGTTCTTGAATCAAGGGACCGAGCCCTTCCTTAATCTCGAACTTTACGCCCATGCCTTCCAGCGGCAGCATAATGTCAGCGAACATGATCGCTGCATCTACGCCTAGAATTTCCACAGGCAATGACGTAACCTCCGCGCACAAGTCAGGATTCTTGCAGATCGACATCACGTCATGCTTCTCCCTGATCTTCCTATATTCTGGAAGAAATCTTCCAGCCTGACGCATAAACCAGACAGGGGTAGCATCGACGGGTTGGAGTCGACAAGCTTTGATGAGACGGTCATTCATTTTTAGCTGCAAACAACCTAAGCATTATTCGGGTTTCCCGAAAGACGAGTTTTCCTTGGTACATCGTGCTCAATGTCGAAACAAAATCCATAACCGCGCTACTCCTGCATGCGTCTAGAGAACTTTAGATTGATGCTTCAAAGGAATCACGAAAACCAAATGGAGCCGCAAGTCATCCGAGTAGGTTGAGGATTTCGTTGATTGGCATGGTAATGCACGTGAAAATAGGCGTCTCAATTGCTGTGTAGCGGCTAGCTTCACTACTCCTGAGCTCCATTACCAATTCAGAGAAATCGGCGGGCTTGTCTGTCTCAAACGCCAATACGAATTCCTGATCGTCTAGTCCGAAGGAGTAACCAGTGTGGATTTGGACTGATGGATACTTGTGCCCGATCTTGAAATGTTGCGCCATAGCGAGCCTCCGCTCTTCATGAGGTAGAAAATACCATTCACGTTTCTTGACAAAGGGGTAAACGAATAGATATTTTGAGTCCCCGGGATGCCTGTTTACTGACGCGCCTTCCTGGCCTTCATGTTGGTGGGTGCCTAGGTATTCAGATTGCCGCGTAATCGCCAGATATGAGTACGAAATCTCCAAGTACTTTCCCAGCATTGACGAAAGCAGGTTTGAAGTTAGTTCTTGGAAATCTTCTAGCCGTCTGCTAATTGTCCAAAGCATGAAATCGGCGTCCCCTCTAATTCCGACGAGGGAGTAACTGCTGAGTATGTTTTGTTTCCCAAAACGGTTGCTGATAGATACGAACTCTTGCTTCGCCGCTGACTTATTCGCGTTGTCGAGTCGCCTCCATTGCGAGTCAACTTTGAAGAATGTGTACTTCAGATATTCTCTTTCGGTAGCGTGGACTGGGTTCGTCTCCGTTGAAGTTTGAGTTTTCATAATCAGTCTTCACGCAACCAGTTTGCTGCTTCTTTTGCGAAGTAGGTGATTATGATGTTAGCGCCGGCGCGTTTGATTGCTGTCAGTACTTCCAGAGCCACGAGTTTATCGTTAAGCCATCCCTTGTGGCCTGCGGCTTTAATCATAGCGTACTCGCCACTCACATTGTATGCGGCGAGGGGAGCATTGAATTCCGCACGTGCGTTGCTGATAACATCCAAGTAGCTCAGTGCAGGCTTCACCATTACAATGTCAGCTCCTTCTTTGATGTCAATTGCGATTTCATGTAGAGCTTCTCTACGGTTAGGAGGATCCATCTGGTAGGTTCTCCGATCTCCCCAAAGCGGCGAGGATTCAGCCGCTTCCCTGAAAGGCCCATAGAAGGCGGATGCGTATTTGGCCGAGTAAGACATGATGGAAGTATCAGCGAAGCCACGTTCGTCGAGTGCTGCGCGAATCGCTTTCACTTGTCCATCCATCATCGCGCTGGGACCTACTATGTCCGCACCGGCCTCCGCGTGTGAGACTGCTACTCGGGAAAGGATTCCTAACGTTTCATCGTTAGCTACAGTTCCTCCATGGACAATTCCACAGTGTCCGTGATCGGTGTACTGGCAGAGACAAACATCTGTAGCAATGACCAGTTCCGGCGCCAGTTTCTTAACGGCACGAACTGCCTGCTGAATTATTCCGTCGGTTTGGTATGCCTCGCTGCCTATCGCATCTTTGTGTCCTGGCAAACCGAAGAGGAGGACGGCAGGTATCTTTAGGTCTGTGACCGTGGAAATCTCCTCCTCAAGCCCCGAAAGAGGAAGCCTGTAGATTCCAGGCATCGATTCAATTTCCTCGCGCTTTGAAATTCTACGATCCACGAAGATAGGATACATCATATCCGAACTTGACAAACGTGTTTCCTGCATCAATAGACGCATGGAACGTAGCCGCCTAAGACGGCGCGGCCTTTCAGCTGCCTTGAATTCCTTCGAAGCCTCATATAGTTCCGATTTCATCAACTATCGCCTCAACTAGAGCATCAATTGTGTGAATCTTCGAAACAATGTCAACCTTTATGCCCAATTCCTTCGTCGCCTCAACCGTTACCGGTCCAATACAAGCAACCTTGACCGTGCTCAAAAACTGCTCTAGTTTATTCGGCCCTAGAACGCGGGCTAAGTTACGCACGGTAGAAGGACTGGTGAAGGTTATCAGGTCTGCACCTCCAGCAAATATGCGGGTCAAACAATCTGGCGTCAAGTCGGGTGGGATGATGGTTCGATATGCCACAACTTCCTCAACCAAGGCTCCGCGTTTTCGCAATAGGTCGGGGAGTTTCTTCGACGCGATGTCTGCGCGAGGTAGAAGGATTCGCCTACCTTTCACATCTCCTAGGCCCTCAGCTATTTTCCAGGAGAGGAATTCGGTAGGAACTAGTTCAGGCTTCTTGACGGTATGCTCCAAAGCCGCTGCTGTCGCGGGTCCGATGGCCGCCAACATGACTTGCTTCAAGGCCGAAGGTGCAATGTTGAGGTCGATCATGCGTTTCATGAAGAACCGGACGCCATGAACGCTTGTGAATATGATCCAATCGTACTCGTTAAGTCTTCCTAGGGCCTCACTCAAAGCGTCATTGTTCTCGGCAGGGATTATCTCGATGGTTGGCAATTCGATCGTTGTTGCTCCGAGTTCACGCAGTTTCTCCGAAAGGTTTTGGGCTTGTTCAATGGGTCGAGTCACGAGAATCGTCATCCCAATCAGCGGTTTTAGCGACGCTGCTTGCATCACTTAGTCTCCAACACGATTTCTGCACCCTTCTTCAGTAACGACTCCGCCAACTCCTCCCCAGCTTTCTTCGCACTGGGGTTATCTGAAACAAGTCGACCTCTCAGGACCAGTTTCCCGCTGGTAGCGGCGACCATTCCGTCGATTGTTAGCTTCCCATTCTCAACCTTTGCATATGCAGCGATGGGGGTCTGACAGTTAGCCCCTAGCCTCTTTGCAAACCCGCGCTCAGCCTCAATTGCTCTGCGGGTTGGCCCGTGATCTAGCTTTGACAATAGCGTTCTGATTTCAGCATCGTCTTCCCGGCTCTGAACCGCTAGGGCCCCCTGCCCAACCGCAGGCAGCATTGCATTTGGCGAAAAAACTTCGGTTACTCTCTTATCAAGTCCGAGCCTTATGAGACCAGCAGCGGCAAGCACAAGCGCGTCACAGTCACCCTTCTCAAGTTTTCGCAAGCGAGTATCAATATTCCCGTGCATCTCAACGATTTCCAGATCACCCCGCGCAGCGAGGAGTTGCGCCTTCCTCCTCACGCTACTCGTTCCAATTCGTGCTCCGCCATCAAGCTGTTGAAATTTCTTGTTTCGGGAAATAAGAACGTCACGTGGGTTCATTCGCTCTGGGACAGCGGCTATCTGAAGGCCTAGCGGTATATCGGTTGTAAGGTCCTTCATACTGTGAACTGCTAGGTCAACTTCACCTTGAATTAGTGAATCCTCAATTTCTTTCGTGAACAGGCTCTTTCCCTCAACTCCAACTGTTCCCGTGTCGTGCATCTTGTCGCCTTGGGTCTTAATCGGGACAATTTCGCATCGAATATGGGGAGCGACCTTCTTCATCAAATCAACTATTTCGTTAGTTTGCGCTAATGCGAGTGAGCTGCCTCTCGTTCCAATGAGCAAATGTTGTTTCATTGTTTGCTAGTTCCCACCACTGTGAAGTGCTGTTGAAGATTTGCCATCAGTTTACTTACATTCCAATGCGTTCGGAAGTGGGATTCATTGCTCGAAGGAAGAAGTCGGAGAGGTAATTTGCTGCCTCTGACGGTTTGTAGTTTCGTCTGAAATGAATTTGCTGGAAGACGAGGCGATGCATCATACCAAGTAAACATTCAGCAGCCATTTTCGGGTCAGTTTCGCGGAATTCTCCGGTAGTAATTCCCTTTCGAATTATACGCGTCAGAAGAGACTGAATTCGGCTGAGCTCAGCCAATAGGGTGTTCCGTCCCACCGAATCTAGCTCTGTCGAGTCTCTTACGTAGAGGCCGACATTCAAACGTTCCTTCGGGAAGCTCGTGAGGTACGTGTGAACGAAAGCTCGGACTTGCGATGCCGGTTTCTTGGCCTTCTTGCATTCATCATCTAATTGCGTGATGAACCCAGTCATGCTCACGCTTTCGCGTACAACTGTCTCAAACAGTGCCTCCTTATTTCTGAAATAGTAGTATACTGTAGGAGCTGTGACGTTAGCAGCCTTACATATGTCGCGGATAGCGACGTTGGAAAACCCGCGTCTAGTGAAGAGCTCTTTGGCAACTTCCAATATCCTGTGTTCTTGGTTAGTCTTCGGCATTTCATTCATTCAGCTCAGAGAGACTGTGTCAGAGAAAGTGGCTCAGTTCGGCTCCCGTCTGGAATGTACGGACAAGCAGGGTCTTCCTCGAATGGGTCTCCGTATTCTGCGAAAGCTCTAGATCTAGAACCTCCACAAATTTCTTTGTACTCGCATCTGCCACAACGACCCTTCAAGTTAGAAGAATCTCTCAACGCGATGAATAGCGGACTCGACCGGTATATCGTTCCGAGATCCTCTTCGGGCACTTTACCTGCGCTGACCGGCAGAAAACCGCTTGGGTACACTTCTCCATCATGTGCAACGAAAACAATACCCTTCCCGTCCCGTGTTTGTGTTGACTTCATTGCTGGGGGGCTTGTAGGCGGTCCTTCCAGAACTTGCAACCTCGCACCCAGGCGGCGGTGAAGTTCACCATTCGTCGCGGCCAGACCATTCTGCCGCTCTATGCGCACCCTCCTGAAATTCGGACCTTCCGCAGTCCGCACGGGGACGCCATAATGTGCAGCGTCATAGAGAAAGTGCATGACTTCCTCGCATTCTTCAGGATCGAGGCCCTCAAGCGCCGCGCCTCGACCTGTTCGAATTAGAAAGAAGACCTCCCACGCGACTGCTCCGGTTTCCTTAACGATATGAAAGATGTCCGCTAGCTCCTCGAGGTTGCTTCTCATAACTGTCGTGTTTATTTGTGCCCTCAACCCTAACTGTTTCGCTAGACGAAGCGATTGAATCGTCTCGCTCCATGTGCCTCGAATCCCCCGAAGGCGGTCATGGGTTTCTGGCGAAGCCCCGTCGAGGCTTACAGACATTATGTCAACGCCGAGTTCCGTCATACGCGAGATTGTTGATGCATTTAGCTTCGGTGTCACACTCGCGGCGACTGCCACATAGATCCCTAGGTCCTTTGCTCGTTCGATTAGATCGAAGAAGTCTTCTCGCATCAAAGGGTCGCCCCCCGTCAAGAGAAGCGCGGGGTAGGGTTCTCCGAACATTGTGAGTTGATCTATAAGTTTCAAGCCTTGTTCGCGATCGAGCTGCCCAGCCTTGGGTTTTTTGATAGCTTTGGCTCTGCAATGCTTGCAAGCAAGTAGGCAAGCCTTCGTAGTTTCCCAGCAAACAAAGATTGGGGCCTCAGAGAGGTCGCTCCGGATTGTCCAAGGAGGTCTCGTCATTTTCGGCAGCTCTGGATGCAAGGCCAACTAGGATTTAGTATATTTAACGTTCGCTATATAATGTCCCTAGTAAGTTTGTAATCTACTGCACGCTGAATCCTTGAGTCTCCATTTGCCCTAATCTTGGCAACTTTGGGTGAAGCTTAAGTTCCGTGAGTGTAACGTGGTGGATGGTTTGGGAAAGAATTTGACTTACCAGAATATCTTAGTTAGCAAAGAGGGCAACGTTGGCATACTTCACCTGAACCGCCCCAAGGTTCTCAACGCACTAAGCTCCGAGCTCATGGTCGAGCTGGTAAATGCCCTCGAAGAACTGGACAAGGACCAAAGCGTTCATTCCATAATTTTGACCGGAGGCGAAAATGTCTTTGCAGCTGGAGCAGACCTGCGTGAGATGGTTGAAGCCGTACCGGTTGACCTAGTGGTTGGCCGGCGCTTTGAACTTTGGGACCGCATCAGAAAGATCTCAAAGCCAATGATAGCTGCAGTAAGCGGTTACTGCTTAGGCGGAGGAAATGAGTTGGCTATGAACTGCGACATTATCATAGCGTCGGAAACTGCAATCTTCGGTCAACCAGAAGTCAATGTAGGGATTATGCCGGGCGCCGGCGGCACACAAAGGTTAACGCGTGCCGTTGGGAAGTACAAGGCTATGGAAATGATACTAACGGGCAAACCGATTTCAGCTGAAGAAGCATGCCGGGCAGGCCTCGTTAATCGCGTGGTGCCGAAAGAAGGTTTGATGGATGAAGCAAAGAAAATTGCTAGTGAGATCGCCTCCAAGCCCACAGTATCAGTTAGAGCAGCGAAGGAAGCGATATCGAGAGCGCAAGACACGACACTTGAAGTAGGATTGGAATTTGAACGCAGGATCTTCTATATGTTGTTCGCAACTGAAGACGGCAAAGAAGGCATGAGAGCGTTCCTCGAGAAAAGAAAACCCACTTTTAAGGGAAGATGAATGAAATCGACTAGTATCCTTGAAGTCGCTTTTATCTCGACGGGCATTGCGCTAGTGGTTTTGCTGGTCGCATTAAATTGTTTGCAAGGTTCGGCGGGCATGAAATTATTTGGAGTTCTCGAATGTAATTACGGCCTCACGTCTGCTGATTTTCGCGTGAAGATAGGCGCGGCGGCCGTGTTTGTGCTTTTTCTAGCATTGCTTTTCGGTCCAATTCTTGCTGTTCTTCGACGGTCTAGACGCATTAGGAGCTCAAAACGTTCAGGTTAATTCTTGGCTGAGGAATAGAAAACAACGATTCGAACCACAGACCTTCAAACACTTTGTGCTCATTGACCCAAGTTCGCAATCTTTCGACTGGGCCTCCGATAGTGCTAATTACGCTGGAAGCCGAGCGCTTCTCTAGGTGTGTGCTTAATTGACTTCGCTTGATCTTTCTGGAATCGTTAATCTCGAATCGTTAAGCTACCAAGGTGCCCCCAATATCCGGGTCAAACCGCCTGGGGCGAAGTCGAAGGAACTCCTCGCAAAGCAAGCTGCTCTCGAGACTAGAGCTGTGATTTACGCCAAAGCATTTCCTTTCGCAATAGACTCCGCTAAAGGTGCCACGATAAAGGACGTCGATGGCAACGTGTACATCGATTGGGTTAGTGGTATAAGCGTGCTTAACCTCGGCCATAACAATCCCGATATCAGTGCAGCTGTCAAATCGCAGATGGATCGCATATGGCACTCTCTTGAGATCCCCACTGAAACCAGAATTGATTTCCTTGAAAAGATGCACTCCCTTCTCCCGGGAAATCTGCGAGGGCACGCGAAAATCCTGTTCACCGTCACAGGCGGAGACGCATGTGAAGCAGCGGTCAGCCTCGCCAAGTACGCGACTGGGAAGAGAACGATAATCGCCTTCGAGGGCGCGTACCACGGCGTCCATCAGGGCATCGTGGGCGCAACTGCAAGCCGGCAGTACCTCTCGACCTCGGGGGCTATGAGGTATGGTGTATCTCACATTCCATTCCCCTACCCATACCGGTTCCCCCTCCCCGTTGAACAGAAGGGCGATGAAGCTAAGGTTGTTCTGAGATACCTTGAACACCTGCTGACGGACACTCATTCAGGCCTCGATGACGCCTGCGGAATCTTAGTTGAACCGATTCAAGGTGAAGGAGGATACATTGTTCCACCAAACGACTTCCTACCTGGATTACGAGAAATTGCAGATAAGTTTCAGATTCCACTAATAATCGACGAAGTTCAAACAGGGTTCGGAAGAACTGGACGCTTTTGGGGATGCGAGTTGACAAACACATCACCGGACATTATGTGCGTATCTAAGTCAGTTGGAGCTGGCATTCCCCTCTCGTTCATAGCACACCGTGACGAATACGACAGTAAGCTTCCTGAAGCATTTCACCTCGGAACATATAGAGGAAACCCGATTGCCTTAGCCGCCGGCTCTGCAAGCGTCGATTTCATCAGGAAAACAAATCTGCTCAACAGAGTCCAACAACTGGGAGAGAAAACGATTTCAAGATTCGCACATATTGCAAACACGAGCAACAGCATCGGAGACGTGAGAGGCGCAGGCTTTATGATCGGTAATGAGTTCGTGGATTCAAAGGAAACAAAGAAACCCTCTAAGGATTTAGCCGTAAAGCTGCGAAAGACGATGTTTGAGAGAGGACTTCTCATGCACACGTGCGGCCACTTCGGAAATGTACTTCGCTTTATGGCCCCATTGATTATCAGCGAAGAGTTACTTGAAAAGGGGCTCGAAATATACGCGGTCGCCGTGAAAGAAAACTAGATTTTCCAGTTTACGCCGCAAATAACATTCTAACTTCAGTGGAGGGTGCTACCGCCGTCTAGGACTATGGTCTGTCCGTTTAGGAAGGAGGAATCCTCTGAGCAAAGGAACACGAGCGACTTCGCTATCTCGTCAGGCGTTCCGAAACGTTTGATTAGGTTACCACTCCGTTCCCTTGCCAATTCTTCCCTGCTTAATTCGCTCACCCATTCTGTTTCGATATTTCCGAGGGCGACCGTGTTCACTCGGACGTAGGGCGCAAGTTCGAACGCCAAGGCTTTTGTCAAGCCTATGATGCCAGCCTTGGCAACTGTGAATGCAAACCCTTTGTTATGGCCGCTCAACGCTGGTGTTGAACTCACGTTCACTATGACACCGCTTTTCTGCTCTAGAAAATGCGGCGCAACGGCGTGGGCGCAGAGGAAAGAGCCGAAGAGGTCCACATTAAGTGGCTTGTAGAAGTCTTCAGGCGTCAATTCCATGAAAGATTTGTTCCATTCTCCTCTTGCAGGGTAACCGGCTAGGTTCAGCAGCACATCTACTTTCCCAAACTCTTGGATAGCTCCGTCCACCATCTCTTTGACTTGACCTTGTGCCTCCAACAAATCAGTGAAGTTCACATGAGCAAGGATTGTCTTCTTTCCCAAAGCTGCAAGCTTGTCAGCCACCGTTTCCGCTTCAGCTATCCTTGACGTGTATTGCAACACAACGTCTGCACCTTCACTTGCGAACTCTACCGCCGCCGCACGTCCAATTCCTCCGCTAGCTCCAGTGATAATGGCAACCTTGCCAGACAACCGCGACATAACCAACGCTCCTAACCCTGCATGAGCACCATTACAGAGCTAAATGTCCCTCGTTCTCTGGGAACATATTCGCCTGGGTGATCTTGGCGGCGCCAGCAACAGACTTATGTGGTCAGGGCAAGGAATCTCAAGTTGAGAGAGGCCAAAACCTCGCCCATTTACATTTCATCAGGCGGTATAGGAAAAGACTTTTCGCCGGGAGGTTGGAGGCGCTCGGAATTCTACTTGTCGGATTCATCGGTTACTTGTACATCTCAAGCACTAAATACGGTTCTACTGTGATCGACGGCCTCCTGAACATCTTGGCAAGTGCGAAACTGGACGATTGCCTATACCGGATCGTGGATTGGCATCAGAAGAAAGGCCAATTACTGGTCTTCGTCCCACGGGAATTCTATTGTTAACCTCACAGTAGTGTCTAGAATATTCTAGATCTCTCTTTTGCGGCAAACACGGCTTCGTCTTCTGTCTCCGCTCCCATTGCAACTGTCAAGGTTTAGCCTTCGCCCGTTAAGCCAAATGCTATAAGCGATTAGCGGGGTATGTTCGAGAGGGTTTCGTGGTAGAAGAAAAACCGGAAGCAAGCGACGACAAAATAGACGACGAGTATTTGCCAACTTGCTGCCGCAACGGTAAAGGCCACAGTCACTCTGTGTAAGCGTTCTACGCTGGAGTGGTTGTTTGCGTTAGACCTGACGCTCTTCCTTAACCCTAGACCGTATCTGGCTTAATTAGACTGTAACACAAATTGCCGTTCGGCAAGTTTGTAGGCTGTAACTTCAGTTTCATTCCAATGGTTATCTGATCGTCGGGAATCGTTTTGTCGATCCAAGCGAAGACTTTCGGGCCATTAGAGAGCTCTGCAAGGCCCAGGAAATAGGGCGCCTGATCTTTGAACATGGATGGTGTTGCGTGGAGCTTGGTGTAAGTAATGAGCACGCGGTTGCCAGTAAGATCTTTCCATTCGAAGTTGCTCGAGAGGCATCTGACGCAGTGTGCTCGTGGCGGAAACTGAACACAACCACATTCCTTGCACTGGGTACCAGAGATTTTTCCCTCCTGTAAGTAGTCAATGAATTTTGATATCCTAGTTTGATCGGTATACGATACCCAACCGAACCTTTCGAAAACCAATTTCTGTAGCCTCCCCACGTGAAATTACCTAGCGCTGAGGATAGTGCAGACAGAGTACATCCCGATGCCCCCAATGTTGTGAGCCAATCCTAACCTTGCGTTCGGGACCGGGTTAGAGCCGCCTTCGTTGCGTAATTGTTTAGCTATTGAAATTATATGTGAGGCCCCCGTTGCTCCCACGGGATGGCCTTTTGCTAATAATCCTCCGTCTACATTCACGGGAATCTTTCCTCCGACGTAAGTTTGGCCGTCCGCGATGAACTTCCCGCCTTCACCTTTTCTGCAGAATCCCAGATCCTCGTAGTTGATTACTTCGGCTGATGTGAAGCTATCATGCACTTCGGCGACATCGATGTCTCCAGCGTTTACCTTCGCCATTTTGTACGCTTGCCTGACAGCTTGAACGCTACATTCGAAACTGGCAAACTCATTCCGGCTCGTGAGCGACATCGGACTCGACGCTAGACCCAGTCCAGTTATCCAGACGGGAGCACCGCGTAATCTTACGCGCCCTCTCTCCGCCTGCCAGAATAATGCATGCTGCGCCGTCTGCGTTGACGCAGCAGTCATAGAGCTTAAGTGGGCTTGCAACGACACGAGATTTCAAGACATCGTCGACAGTAATTTCTTTTTGGAACATAGCGTACGGATTCTTCGCGCCATATTTGTGGTTCTTAACTGAGACTAAAGCGAATTGTTCTTCCGTCGTTCCATACCTGTTCATGTGAGCCCGAGCGTGCATTGCGTAGTAGGCTGGCATCGTCGGACCAAAAGGCGACTCCCACATCACCCGACCTGCTCATCACATCCTGCACCTCGTCAGCGTCGAGTTCAGTCATCTTCTGAAAACCGACAACTGCCACTATATCGTGCAAACCAGCTTGAATCATAGACCAACCCTTACTCCCACGCCGGAGGATGCGCAAGCGGCCTCAACATGGAACGTTGGCTTCGGGTTGAGACCAACATACTCCGTCAGTATTCCGCTGGGAGAACGTTGTTTATCGTAATCCGATCCTGAACAGACGATGATAGTTGAGATATCATCTCTAGCAATCCCAGCGTCGGAAAGGGCATCCTTGAACGCGTCGGCCACAAGTTCCCGACTCGATGAATCGTATAGCTTGCCGAATTTAGTCTGCCCGACGCCAACAATGCCTACCCTCATTAACTTCGCCTTTACAAAGCTGCTTTAGTCAGGCCTAAGTAGGTAACTTATTGAGTTATCCTGAGTTAGCCTCAAAAAGGCTAACAACATCTACATAACGTAGATTGAAGTAGTTTACTGGAAAACTTGGAATAGGGCGCCTTTGATAGTCACGGAAGAACCAGCAAAACAGCGAATCCTTGGGGCTTTAGCTGATGAGTATTCAAGAAAAATTCTTACCGCGACCATAGAGGATCCGATGAGCGCCCTTGAGCTGAGCAAGAAGTATGAGATCCCCATAACAACAGTCTACCGCCGCATCGAAGAGTTAGTCGAAGCTGGCCTTTTGGCTGCGGTTAAATCAGGACGTACGACTGATGGTAAGTGGTTTGACCTGTATAGAAGCCTCCTAAAACGAATAGACGTAAGTTTCGAGAAAGGTGATGTCCGGATAGACGTAATAGTGAATGAGCATGTTTCGGACAGGTTCACTCGCATGTGGAGTTCAATCCCAACAATCTAACCAAGGCCCGACCACTTGATCGAGTATACGCAACTGTTTTGGGCCACATCAATAATGCGACTGATCGCCCTCTTCCTCGGGGCGTTCATTGTCTATCTTGCCTACAGGGGCTACAAAAGAAATGCCACCAAACCTTTGCTATACGTGGCGTTAGGTTTTGCATGCATTACTGCAGGTACTCTTCTTGAGGGGCTAATGTTTGTAATACTGGGCTCTGACATTCTTGCCGCAATTACATTGAAGGCGTTTTGACTGTCATCGGATTCGTAGCGATCATATACTCGATCTACGCTGCGAAATGAAAGAGAACGTATCCCCAAGTCTGGCGAGAAATTCTTTGAAGCTTAATGTCAACCCCAGTCCATAACTACGTTCACGGAAGGCCGAATTGAAACCACGCCGGTTAGAGACTTACGAAGTTGGCGGCAGCCTTCTGATCCTTTAGTCCATGCCCCGTAATTACGCAAACTATTGTCTCGTAAGTTTTTATCAGGTGCAACCGTTTGGCCTTTAAGAGGCCAGCGACCGATGCGGCACTTGCCGGCTCTGCAAATATTCCCTCGTGATTAGCGAGTAAGCGTTGGGCAGTAGTTATCTCTTCGTCGGACGCTTTGATTATGGCTCCTTTCGATTGCCTAACCGCCCGGAGAGCCTTCTTCCAACTAACGGGGGCCCCAATTCGTATCGCGCTCGCCACGGTTTCAGGATTAGGCCACTGAACAACTTCCTCCAATCCCTTCGCATAAGCATCTGCCAATGGGGCTGCACCGGATGCCTGCACCCATATCATTCGCGGGACCTCTCTAGTCAATCTCAATTGCCTCAGCTCTTGGAAGCCCTTCCATATGGCACTGATGTTCCCTGCATTTCCCACCGGCACGAAAACGACATCCGGAACTCTACGTCCCAACTGCTCCCAGACTTCGAAAGCCAGCGTCTTTTGCCCTTCGATACGGTATGGGTTTAGTGAATTGACTAAATAGAGCCCGCGTCTACGCGACGCCATCCCTCTTGCACGTTCAAGCGCTTTGTCGAAGTTTCCGTCAACTTGAATGATCTTAGCGCCATGAACCACAGCCTGCAGGAGTTTCCCCATGGCAATCTTGCCCTTTGGGATAAGAACAACTGCTCTCAATCCAGCCTTCGCGGCGTAAGCGGCCATCGATGCGGAGGTGTTTCCCGTGGAAGCGCAGAGAACTCTCTTCGCTCCAATCTCTACCGCCCTCGTTATTGCAACTGTCATACCTCGATCCTTGAATGAGCCTGTGGGGTTTTGGCCATCGTTCTTGAAATAAACCTCGGTCGTGTCTACACGCTGGATTAGCCTTGACGATTTGGATAATCCTGTTCCACCTTCACCGATGCTGACCGCGTTCTTGATAGAAACCGGAAGAATCCTGTGGTATCGCCAGACAGAAAGAGGACCCGGCGTGTTCAATGATTCACGTAATTGTCTACCTAATGAAGCGTAATCATAGATTATCTGAAGCAAGTCGCCACATTCTGGGCATGTGTAGATTTGAGTTGGCTTGAATTCTTTCGAGCAGCCGATGCATTGAAGCAGATGTTTCATTCGCGACCCTTCGAGGCAGTGATGGTCGCGCCTTCAATTGATGGCTTCGTCACAAATACCTGTTGGACATCGTGCCCGAGCAATCTAAGTCTCGTTGAAACTCGCTCGATCGCGCTGTCAATCAGGCTTTCATGCCTCTTCCTGCGTAATCGGCGGTTCTCCGAGATACTGTACCAGAGCGCGCGTGAAGGTCCCGCTCCGCTGATTGTCTCTGCGACATGGAATTCCTTGAGTAACATTTTCTTCTCCTCCCTGAGAAATTGTGCGTTTACTCCTTTTCCGTAGCACCCTGCCTCGGCTCGGGCAGGCTCGAACGTGGGATCCCATGGGAGTGTTTCAATTATCGCATTGACATCACATGAAACGAAGGCAGCAGAAATCTTGCTTATGTAACCCATGCAGCTCACATATTGCTCTCTCGATACTGTTTCTGGCAACGATTGTCTCGTCGCTTCGGTAGAGGCCTTTTCTATGTTGGGCACGACGAGAGCGACACCCAAATCGATTGGTGGGCGATAGGTGGTTATCTGCTGTTCTTCGACGGACGTCCTTGATATGATGTTGAATCCACCAAGAGCCGAGGCAGCTACGTTGTCCATATGATGTGACGGCTCAGCGGTCGCGGCGATTCGAGCCACGCTCGGCATGTCCAAACCGAGTTTAAAAATTTGATTCGCGCATAGGACGGCTCCGACAGCTTCGGCCCCTGAAAGGCCTAACCCTTTTCGGGGTGGGATATCTACTCTGATTTGAAGCGCGTATGACGCAGCTACTCCAAATAGCTTGTGAAGGTTTCTCAGGGCTCTGGCTCCGGCATGAAATTCGGGATTCGTAGTTACTTCCTGACGGAACTGTCCAATAGCGTGTATTGTAACTGAACCAGATGTGTCCTTCGCCAATGTGACTTCTATCGAAGGTTTCTGCAACGCGATAGAGTGCACATCGAATCCGGGGCCAAGATTAGCGATAGACGCGGGAACCTTCGCGGTCACTCCTGAGTGAACAGCTTCCCGCATAGGTCATTCTCTCGAACAAGGTTTCTGCTATGCTTACATTTATTGTGTCGGAGACGTCTGAATTGGGCAAGCCGCTTCTGGGCTATTCTTCGCTTGCTATCTGGGTTCTGACGCAGATGCACTCGTCTTGGTAGCGTCCGCAACTTGAGCATCTTGGCCTTCCAGTCAATGCTTCAATGCGTGGGTTGTTGATGAGCCCTTGCACTTCTTCCGGCAGATTAGGTTCGTAGAAGATTCGAAGAACCCAACGGGTAAGATCCTTTTCTGTGACAATGCCAACCAGTTTGTCATTGTCTACCACCGGAAGTCGCCTCACCCCTAGCCTGAGCATGATTTCGAAAGTACGCCAAATTTCCTGGTTCGGCGTAGTTGTTTGCAACGGTCTAGACATGAGGCTGCGCGCTGGAAGTCTGAGCAGGCTGTCTCCCCTTAGTGCGGCCCTAGTTATGTCGCGCTCAGTGATGATTCCAACAGGTTTCTGTTTGTCCACAACGATTATGCTTCCAATATCGAATTTGATCATGAGCCGCAGCGCCTCTTCTACGCGCTCGCTGATATCCACCGTGACGACCTTGGTCGTCATGATTTCAGAGAGAAACGCGTGTTCCGGCTTGCTCATGGGGATCAGGGGAAATTTTGTATTTGGCCGTATAATAGACGAGCCAACAATTTCCAACTATGAGAACTGAGGTCGGTCTGAATAGCTGTTTTGTCAATGTATTCTTCACGATTCCCAAGCAAACTCGTTAGGATCTCGGGTAGTCTTACTTGGACCTAAGCCTCTATAGAACGGTCGTCAAGCCGGCCCTATTTCTGACTCCTCCTGAAACGGCTCACGGTATTGCGAAATGGTTCTTCAAACGGCCACTGCTCTGGAATATGCTGAGTTGGCACTTGCAAATGCGGGATGATCGGTTGCATGTGAGAGTTGGAAAACTCAATCTGCCTAACCCCGTGGGACTTGCAGCAGGTTTCGACAAGAACTGCGAAATGTCAGCGGCACTGTTTCGAATCGGGTTCGGATTTCTTACATTGGGTACTGTTACCCTAAACCCTCGAGAAGGTAACCCGAAACCGAGAATGTGGCGATATCCTCAGAGGTCGCTCGTAAACTCAATGGGGTTACCGAACGAAGGAGTGCACAAGATAGCCGTCAAACTGTCAAAGCCCAAACCTCTCCCAGGACCGATCATAGTCAGCATCTCCGGGCTTAGCATTGACGAGTTCGTCGAATGTTATCGCGAAATGGAACTTCTTGCAGACGCCGTCGAGTTGAATATTAGTACTCCAAATACGGCTGGCGTAAGGATTTTCCAGGACCCTGATGTGCTCACGAAACTGCTCACCGCGATTAGTAGCGTTAGGAGGAGTGGAAAATCGATTTGGGTGAAGATTCCGCCCTACTTCGATGATAAACAGCGAGAAAACGTTCACAACCTGGTGGACGTGTGTGTGAAGGCTTCCATCGACGGGCTCACCGCAACTAACTCGAAACTCATCGCTGAACCTCGGGCCAGCATCGGGACAGGTGGGCTCAGTGGGTCACTAATCCTTCGAGACACGCTTAGGATAGTTGCGGACGTTTACGATCACACCCGTGGCAAGATCCCCCTCAGCGCCTGTGGCGGCATATCCTCAGGCCTTGACGCCTGGCGTGCGTTGGAAGCAGGTGCATCTTCAGTTCAACTGTACACTGGGCTGATCTATGAGGGGCCGGGCGTCGTCTCAAGAATCAATCGAGAAATACTCCGAATGCTTGAGAATTCGAAGCTAAATTCGCTTAGCGAAGTAACAGGATCCGGCCTACGCTGAAACTCAAAGAAAGAAATCATTCGCAAAGCCTTACTTAACACGCTATGCCCCTCCCTACGATGACGACCGTTGCCAACCATTAACCGTCCACCTAGTCCAGAATGGTACGCTGAAGACTTTGTGAAGCAACTTCACCTCGACCGTGAAGTAGAGCAGAAATGTGAGTGGTCCTGTCTCCTATGGTCTAAGGACTACTGGGCTGCCGAGGCCCAGAAGACACGGATGGCATCGCAACAAAATAATCACGCCCTCACAAAGTCTACGAGGACTGAGAAGGACGTTAGTCCGCTTTTTCTGGATTCTCAATTTGTGAACACCATGGCGCAGGTCTACGCGAAACTCTTTGGCACTGAGCAATCCTGCAGCGTGAAGAAGTTCGTCAATTGTCCCTTCATGGGACAACGCCAAGACTTACTTAAGAGCGGCTCCTTGGCCGGGGTTTTTGCTACGATCCTTCACAAAGCCACATCATATGCGATGCTTGACCGGCATCCACTAGATAGCGGCCTCATACACGAGGAGTATATGGATGTTTACGGAATCGACTTGACCAACTTCACGGACTTAGAGAAATCCCTGAGGGATGGCCGGTTCGGAAAATTGTATGAGAACGTGGTGAAGAAAGCCAGAGAGCTGGCAGGAATAGCTCAAGAGCCTGTCAGTTGATAGACGGGAAATCTGTTATCTAACTCTCTATGGAACATAGCCAGATCGATAGACCTACGGCAACAATTGAAGTTTCTAGGGCGGGAGCAAGAATTAGCTGGTAGTCAAGCATCCTCACAATCAATTTCTCGATTAGATAACTCACAAGAATGACCGTAACGAAGGAAAACATGCCATTTGAAATTGGCTCTGATCCTCTGCGTCTCAAGGGTTCGGAGTCAAATTAATACCGCCTGAATACTTGACCCTACCATAGGCGGGATACAAATTTGGCTCAAGGTCCAATTGCGGCGGTAGTTATGCAGCTAAGCTTGCGATATGTTAAGGCTAGCTTGATCTACCTAGCTGTGGGAGGAACATTACTTCTCCTGACATTCGCTCACATCCTGCCGTTTGAAATGACGGCTTTCTACTTCATGCAACTGTACGGCTTCGTTGCTATGATGATTTTCGGCCTATCGTACCTCTTCGTTCCTTCATTTGCCCATGCCTTCCTCCACAGCCTTCGCTTAGCCAAAACGCAATTCTGGCTGATGAACCTCGGAATAATCGGAATGACCGTATCCTTTTCGGGCTTGATCCCATATAATCCCAACATAACATATCTCGTAGTCAGCTCCGTCGTCGTTCTTGTCCTAGCTTTGTACCTACACGCTTACAACTTGTGGCGGACAATCCGAGGCTGGAAGGGCTCCCCCGGTGAAAAACTCGCCCGAGACGTTGCCGCCTCGAAACCATAGCCAAAAAAGTAGTGAACAAACGACCAGGTAAGTCACATGTCACAACTTTTTTGGAATATTCTCGACAAATCGTTCGTGAGTTTTCTGGCGGCCTTCGCTGCAATCGCACTCTCATTATTCACGATTTTCCACTTCTTGTCATTCTCACAATTCGGCGAACCCGCTGGTTTGACAGTTTTCATTGTGGTTGCTTGTTTGTTAGTTGGTTGTTACGTGCTTGGGTTCATTGTGATTGCGTTTTTCGGGCTTTTCGTTTTGGCGGAATTTTCCCATCGAGGCAAGAAGTAGTCAAAGGCGTCGACAAGGGGTCTTTGTTGGTCTGCCTTCGAACAGAAGAAAGTATTCAAATACGGTGTATTGATTCTAGCGGCGTACGATTTCAGGCCGTGTGTTGAGCATGGTTGATGGCTGGTCTCCTCCAAAGAATGCGAAAATTTGGGGCCATTTGTTCAACGAGGTGGTCCGTGCAAAGCACTGCATGATGTGCGGCGCCTGCGTCGCCTCATGCCCGATTAATGTTCTCAACGTGAATGTGAACGAAGAACCAGTCATCAAAGGACCGTGTGCCGCCTGCCAGGTTTGCTATTACAGCTGCCCGAGGCTGGAGTTTCCTTTAGATGAAATTGAGTACTACTTGTTCGGTAGGACTCGGAAACCCGAAGAAGAGTCGCTGGGTATTTACAGGAATATTTACTCAACGAGAGCGTTAGACGAGGAGATTTGGCATGCAGGCCAAGATGGCGGAACCGTAATAGCGCTAATGACCCACGCCCTCCAAATAGGGTTGATTAATTCCTTCGCCACATCAGACTTCACGAAATCTAACTCGGTCTTCGTTCTTGGCAACGGAATGACTCTCAAGACAGTGCCCGTAGTAGGGGATACTGCAGCTGATCTAATTCGAACAGCTGGATCTAAGTACACTCATGGCGGCGTTCTCGGCGTCTTGTCCGACGCCGCCGCATCATACCCCGATGGACGAGTTGGTTTAGTTGCCCTTCCGTGCGAACTACAAGGACTATGGCGAATGTACACATCACTGCAGGCTACGGTGAAGTTTGGTGGCTCTTGGATCAGAGGCGGACGCCCGGTTCTAACAATTGGGTTATTCTGCTCTAAAGTGTACACACACGACCAGCTCGTTACCGAATTCATCCAGAAGAAACATGGGATAGACCCTGTAAAGATTACTAGGACGGTTGTCAAGAGGAACCGGTTCAAAGTCTACGTCGGAGCCGACTGTGTCCTCGACGTTCACATCAAAGAACTTGAATCATATATGAGCCAACCGTGCCATTACTGCATTGACTACGTTGCTGAATTGGCGGATATTTCAGTTGGCGCAGTCGGCTCGGCTGACGGCTGGACAACCGTTATCGTGCGTTCGGAAATGGGACAGAAATTATTTGATAGCGCACTCAGGTCTAAAGTCATCGAAGCTGCTCCTATGGAAATGATTAAACCCACCGGATTACCATTCGTTGTTAAACTCTCTAACAAGAAGAAACGGGAACGCAACGCATACTACCTAAGGCGAGGATTACGCGAAGGGTTCCTTGAGCAAAGAAAACATGAACTCCTCCAAATTACACCTGCCCCAACAGCCCAATGAACTCCCAACTACTACCTACGGAGCCTAGAAAGAGTACATTGAAACATGAAACACGTCAAACCGCACAAATCTTGAAAATGGACCGGAAAATTTCCAAAGACATTTTCCACCAAATAGGTTTGAGTTCTACCAAGTGGAAATAGACTTATCACGTCTTTTTGAGACTCTGCCTTGAGGATCGAATCATGAGCCAAACAAAGGAAGAAGAAACGAATCAACCGAGTCAACCGAGTCGCAGTTCCGATAGCAAATTGACGATCGCGGGCCTCGCTCTTGTTGCTATTCTGAGCTTAGCTTTTGCAGGTTACACAGCTGTTAACCCTCACATGTCGACTGTCACTCAACAGCAATTCCTAACGAACACGCAGAGTTTCTACAATACACAAACCCAGACCGCGACAAGCTTTAACACGGTCACCAGCGTCCAAGTGGTCACGCAAACAACAACTACTGGATACGGTAATGGATATTATCAAAGCTGTTCGTACTACGGATGCGCCTATCCCCCACAGTATTACAATCCAGCGTACAGCAATTACTATTATCAGCCTCCTTGCCAAGCAAACAGTGTGAGTAGTAACGCCGTTTCATGCCAAGGATTCTTCTACCAAGCCTCAAACGGATGCACAGTGCTCGTAATTCCAGTATCGAACCCAGCCATTCAGGAGAGCACCGTCTACCAATACTATACGTTGCAAGATCTGACTACAACCTATCCCAATTGGACATGGGTAACTGTGAATGGACAACTATACCAGGGCAGTAACACGAGCTCTAGCGGCGCGGCATGTCCCGGCAACTACATCACCGTGAGCTCAATCTCGCAGTAGACCGAATCTATCTATAGAAACGCAACTATAGAGACGGAACTCATGCCGGTCGCCCTCCCCCCTCTTCTTAGGTTTAGATAGGTAACTTACGACGCGTTGACTGTTACGCTCTTTATTCTCGTGTAATGGCTGATTGCTTGTAGGCCGCTTTCGTAACCTATCCCACTATCCTTGTAGCCGCCAAATGGCGTCTGAGGGTACGCGACTAGGTAATCGTTTACTGCTACTACGCCAGCTTGAAGTTGGTTAACGAGTCGTTGAGAGACTTTAAGATCATTAGTCCACACGCCCGCGTATAACCCAAACTTGGTGTCGTTCGCCATTTGAACAACCTCCTCAACCGACTTGAATTTGAAGACAGTTAACACTGGACCGAAGATCTCTTCACATCCAATCTTCATCGTGGTCGTGACGTCTGTGAAAATCGTTGGCTTGAGGAAGTAGCCTTTACGCAAGGTTTGTTCTTCGGGCACAGTGCCTCCGGTGACTAGGCGTGCTCCGTCCTCACTCCCGGACTTGATGTAGTTCAGTACGCGTTCTTGCTGGTCTTTGGATACTAACGGGCCTAATTCGGTTTTCTCGTCCTGCCCTAGTCCAATCTTAATGAGTTCTGTCTGATTCTTTAGCTCGGTTAGGAATTTTTCGTATATTTCATTGTGAAGAAACAGTCGAGAACCGGCCCAGCACATCTGCCCTGCGTTTGTGAAGATTGCGTACTTTGCCATTTGCACAGCCTTTTGAAAGTCCGCGTCAGGGAAAACTATGTTTGGGTTCTTCCCACCCAATTCCAATAGTACTGGCGTGACATTCTTCGCAGCAGTTTCCATGATCTGCTGACCCGTTTCCGTAGAACCGGTAAATGTGATGCCGTCTATGCCAAGGTTGGAAACCAATTCCCTACCAGCCACAGACCCTGACCCAGTTATGACGTTTAGAACTCCGTTAGGGCAGCCTGACTTCTGAGCGTATTCCGCAATTTTGAGAAGTGTCAGCGGAGTCAATTCCGCAGGTTTCGCCACAATGGTATTTCCTGCTGCGAGCGCTGGAGCGATACTCCTTGCTGCGAGAGCTAATGGATAATTCCATGGTATGATGTGCGCTGTCACGCCGATGGGTTCGCGTAGAGTGTATGTCAACCTGTTAGGCGTAACGGGGATCGTTTCACCCTCAATTTTGTCGGCGGCGCCAGCCCAGTACTCGAAAGCACGGATCGTCCAAGCCACATCTCCCTTCGATTCTCGAATTGGTTTTCCTTGATTAAGAGTCTCAAGTTTCGCTAGTTCGTCAAAGTTTTGGCGCATTAACGCCGCTATTTGCATCAGCAACTTGCCGCGTTTCGTTTGTTCCATGTCACGCCAGCTAGTGGCCTCGAAGGCTCTGCGCCCCACTTCTACGGCTTCGCGGACATCGTCCTTCGTGGCCCTTGGGACACGCCTTATCACATCCCCCGTCGCCGGATTTATCAGTTCGAACGTTTCTGTTGAGCTTCCCGCTGTCCATTTTCCGTTAACAAAGAACTTTGAAGTCTCAGCTTGCATGGTCAAAGACTACACACAACTGTTACGGAGCAAATCTGAACAGAGCGATTATGACGCTAGGTTAGTTTAGAGTTTGCTTGTGCCACTAGCTCGCTTAAGCTAGTCTCTCTGCAAAGCTCTGGAGGTAGGCCGCATACACATAACAGTGCCGAAATTATGTTCGCTTCATCGTCGATAGTTTTTCTGATCTCTGATTCAATCTTCTTCAGTTCAGTCTCTGTCTGCCTGAATGTGTGACCTATGAAGATTTTAGGTGTAAACCCGGCACCAATCTGCATGAACCTGCCTCCAATCAGCAAGAAGGGGACCTCTTTGTCCGAATTGAATTTGTTCACCAGTTTCTCATCGGTCTTCAATAGCTTCTGTAGAGGCTTGAACTCACGATCCTTGGTCTCCCGGGAGGCGAACTCGATGTGTGGGCTGTTGTAGGAGGCCTTGGTGAAATCATAAGTCGGCAGGTTCAGAAATGGCTCATCCCTAGCTGCGCTCATTGTCTGTTTTAGGCCATCCCACTGCCCGAATTTCTGCAGGGCCCTAACTATGGCCCATCGTTCCGCGGCGCAATATGGGCAATATTCAGCGCCCATAAAGAAGACGTAAAGTTTCCCGCTACGTCTCATAACGTTCTCTGAGATCTCCACAAACTTGCCCAGAACCTTGACCTGCCTGCTCATTGCTTGCTTACTCATTGCTCGGCCGCGCCGCCACGGAATATTAATGGTCATCATTTATTCCTACCTGTGCCTTTCGACAAAAACAAGCTAACTTTTCCTCTCTGTAAACTTTCAAGACTCTAAAACGCGCCCACTCGAAGAAGAGGCTCATCACCCACAAAAGTGTCAAAGGCGGCCCTAAGAATAGATTAGTGTATGTCTTCCCAAGTTTGAAAGACCGACAAAGGGTTAGTTAGCTGCGCAGTCGATGGTTCCAAGCAGAAGGCCTTGGTTCAGTTATTCAGGACTGAGAAGTCAATATTTACAGACATTGTAGAACTCGTCAAATTGACGAACAGCCCTGACGCTGCTAAGGCCGCCGTCTTCAAGTACTTGCACAAACTTCCCAAAACATGCCCTACTCCTGGGTGCATGCACGACCTTAATGATACACCGTTCCTGTGTAAGAACTACCGCAACCCGTGGCATCTGTTCAACATTGTTAATGGAAACATGCGAACTGCAACTTCGCCTGGAAACGCACTTTCCACTTTAGATATCTGCAACACGCTAGAGAAATGCGAAGACGATGAAAAAGAACATTGCAAAGAGTGCAAGAATGACCGGCTCGTTTACCGCGAGGCATTCGACGGGGTCTTCTGTCACGGCTGTGGATTCTTCATTGACTTTGAACACCAGCAAATCGGGTATTCGAAAGAATGGACGATTTCTGAAAACTTGAAACTTCCGTCTGCGTTCCTCGATAAGAAAAAGTGCGCCGTCTGCGCGGCATCTAGGGTTCTATTGAAATTTGCAGACTGCTTTTTCTGTTCACGCAAGTGTTTCGAAGAATGGTCATCAGGAACTCTGAAAATCCAACATTAGCGCACTTTTGCTTTGGAGAATTAAACGGAGGACAATGGCGCTGAAGGTCGCGATATTCGGCTCCGGTTTGATGGGTTCGGCAATAGCGAGGGATCTGGTTAGATCACAACTTGTTGACGAAGTCTCGGTTTACGATGTTAATCGAAAACGCCTGACCGCATTGGCGCGGGCCGTGAACTCAAGCAAGCTATCGGTTAAGGTTCATGATGTGCGCCGTCGTTCAAACACAGTCAGGCTTCTGAAGCGATTTGATGTTGGCGTGGGAGCCCTACCTCACGGATTGAGTAAGTATGCTATCGAATCAACCATTCGAGCAGGGGTCAATTTCGTTGACCTGATCTTCGGGTGGCGATTCGGACAGAAAGAAGTCCACAAGGCCGCTCGGAGAAAAGGGGTGACGATAATCCCTGCGTGCGGGTTGGCCCCAGGCTTAACCAATATCCTCTCGATGGCGGCAGCAGAGCAAATGAGCGAAGTTCATGAAGTTCACATAAAAGTTGGTGGCATCCCAGAACAGCCAAGGCCTCCCTTGAACTATCGAATCGTCTTCTCCTTTGAAGCAGTTCTTGAGGAGTACCTTCGGAAAGCAAGAATCGTAAAGAACGGAAGAATCACAGACGTCCCAGCTCTGAGCGGTCTTGAGATGGTGAGATTTCGCCCGCCGGTTGGGAATTGTGAGTGTTTCTACACCGATGGACTATCCACCCTTGTACAAACAATGAAAGGAGTTCGTGAGATGGATGAAAAAACAATTCGTTGGCCAGGCCACGTTGCACAAATTGAGACGCTGATCGAGTGCGGACTACTCGAAAACGAACCGGAATATTTCGAAGGAAACCTCGTTGTCCCTCGCAAGTTTGTGGCCAAGATGTTGTCCGACCGAATCAGCCTTGGCAACGAGAAGGATCTCACGTTGCTTAGAGTTGACCTGACGGGAACGAGGAAAAATGAGAGAGTGCGCCATCGGTATGAAATGATAGATCACTACGATGACCGACAGAGAATGACCTCCATGGCACGAACCACAGCCTTTCCGTGCTCAATCGCGGCCCAAATGCTAGGAACAGACGAAATTGCTGAGAAAGGGCTTGTCCCACCAGAAATTGCCTTTAGAGGAGAACTGCGCGATGTGTTCCTCAGATACTTGCGCCTGAGAGGAATGGAAATTAGTTCTAGAACCGTGCGGCTGTAGGAACTCTTCTAGTTCTCTCCATGATTCGCCTAGAGAGTTTCTATTTGTATTGGATTTCGAAAACCGGTTCTGGTAACCGTTGATTTGTCTTATATCAAATCTCAAGGTATGGACAACGAAAGAAATACGAGAGCTGGATGCAGATAATGGTAGGTACCGACAGAACAACTCGAATCGATACTATCGGCGATGTCATGACGGAATGGGTAGTTACGATCGGTCCCACAGATTCATTGCTGACTGCACGAGACTTGATGACACGAAACCAAGTGTCTCAAATTGTAGTTGTAGATCAGCGTAACCGGCCTGTTGGCTTCTTATCCAAACGTGCAATCGCTCGATTTCTCCTAGAGGATTCCACAACACGCGGCCTAGGAGATATTTCAGTTTCAGAAGCCACCACCGATTCAATTCCGACCCTTAGGCTGAACTTCCCGGTTTTCAATGCTGCACGTCTTTTTGACACGGAAAATATCGCCTACGCTGTAATCAGTAACGATAATCCCCTTGCAGGAATTATGACGGAAACAGACCTCTGTCACTACTATTCGCAGAAGTGGCCTCACAAATTCAAGGTCGCTGATTTCATGACCAGGGATTTCATCTTCGCGAAGAGCAACTACCCTGCTGTACATGTGGCTCATGCAATAGTTTTCCGTCAGCCAAGCGTCCCCGTCATAGATGAGGAGCTAGTGGGCATACTAACTCTTTCGAACATCCTGTCAATCAGAGAGAGGGCACCCAAAACATCGAATGGAAGGTTGACCGGGAAGCAAGAGAAGGATGTTGCGCTGATTACAACGAAAGAATTGATGACGCCAAACCCAATCACAACCTACGAAGATACAGATTTGGCACAGGCAGCACAGATAATCATCACCAAGGGAATAGGAAGCCTTCCGGTAAACGACAATGAGCCGAAGGTAGTAGGCCTTCTCACCAAACATGACATTGTCAAGGCACTCGGCACAATCGGCAGAAGCATGATTGTAGAGGCCTGAATTAATCCTGACTGATTACTAGAAGCAAGCACACCAGTTTCACTAGGATTCTTACCGTTCAACCATTGGCGATTATGCTCCGAATAGTCGCGGGATAAGGGACCCGACTAGATATCCGATTGCGGCGGAACCGCCTCCGATGAATAGCACTTGAATCCCGCTACGGAGCACCGCCATCCTAGCTACACGCCCCTTAACCACGCCCAATGCAAACAGAGCGAACGCAGTCGTTACGAGCGAGACTGGCAGTGCGAGAACCAAGGGCCAAAGGAGATACGGCCATATTGGTATGAGGGCGGCGCCAGCATAGGACAAACCTACAACAATTGCGTCCTTAGGCGCCGTATTCGTTCCTCCGTATGTTAGACCTAATTCTTTCTCTATCATTGTTTTGTTTAGAGAAGTAGTTGACCGAGCGATGATTTCGCTAGCCAGCTTTGCGTCTTCCGTGCTAAGTTCCTCTTCTCTCAATAGCATTTCGAGTTCCAGACGCTCTACTTCTGCATGGTCTCTGATTTGAGATGTTTCATCCTCGATCTCTGATAGGAACAATTGGTTCTCGGCCTCGCTCGCTAAGAAGCTAGCAGTACCCATCGCGAGCGCCCCAGCAGCGGCCTCTGCTAGACCACCGACTATGATGGTGAGTGGGCTAAAGGCTGCAGCCGCTAAACCCGTAACAACGGCTAAAGGTACAAGCAAGCCGTCTTGGAATCCGAGAACAAGTTCCCGCACTCGTGAGAGGCGCGAGATCCTTCCCTTCTCGCTGAGGGCCCTAATCCGGAGTTCCTCTCCTGAAGTGGGGTGCGGAGGTCGTTTACTTCTTGAATTGAGCCGATGATTTGTGGAGTTAGTCAATCGATAACACCCAATGCTCTGAGTTGGTCAAGTTTGACAACTACCTAGCTTCTCAGTTGACATAGCTAGGATGGCGGTGCAGACCGCGGTTTAAGGAATAAGCTTGGGGGCTCTTGTTTTATCGTATTAGCAGTATAGTAAGGCTGAACTCATTTGTTTACCACTTCACCGAACAGGGCTCAAATAACTGGAGATATCAGGTTCATTTACCGCAAAGAGTCATACTCATCATGGACCTACTTGACTTCGTCGCCACCGTGGTTGTGGTAACAGCTTCAGGCGCGCTTGCTCCCGGTCCGTTATTTTTCGGTTTACTCATGCACGGTTCGAAGGAGGGAGCCCGGGCCGGTTTTTTCGCGGCTATCGGACATACGCTCGTGGAGTTTCCGCTAGTCCTTGCGCTC
>JBEKSC010000003.1:0-153732 GCA_049517415.1 Bathyarchaeia archaeon | reverse complement strand
GAAATAATATTCCAACTCAAGTGTACACCGAGGGCAAGAGCGAGAGCGTAGACGATAGCTGCCTGAGCTAGGCCTCGCTCTCCCGCGGAAAGCGCTTTCCCGAGAACTAACGCTGATCGAGGAGTCGGCGTAGCCAAGAATTTGTGAACGATACCGAGATCACGCTCCCAAATGATCGCTATACCGTAGAAGATGGCGATGAAGAGGACGCTTTGCGCTAAGATTCCAGGAGCCATGAAATCAATATACGGCAGATTGCCGGTTGGGATGGCCCTGACCTGTGCCAATACCTCCCCGAAAATTAACAGCCAGAGAGCCGGCTGCACCGCACGGGTAAGCAGTTCAGTGGAGTCGTGATGAAGCTTACGGGCTTCCAGTTCAGCGATCGTCAGGGTTTTCCCTATGAAATTAGTAATGCCACCAAAATAGTCGATGATTCCGAGCCTTTGCATTAACCCACCCTCCTCACTATTCGCCTTACTCTCGATGTCTCACGATAACCTCCGCCTGAGTCAACCTCAGCACCTGAGTAGTAAGCAAATACATCATCCAGAGTGGCACCATCTCCGACAGACGACTTCAGTTCGGACGGGCTACCAATCGCCGCGACTTTGCCAAGGTGCATTATTGCAATGCGACCACACAGTAGGTCAGCCTCATCCATGTAATGCGTAGTTAGAAAGAGGGTGGTCCCGTAATCCGCTCGCAATTGCTGAATGTGTTGCCATACTGCCTTGCGAGCCACCGGATCTAAGCCTATAGTAGGTTCGTCTAAGAATAGGACTTTGGGTCTATGTAGCATGGCTTGCGCGATTTCCAGCCGCCTAATCATGCCGCCGGAATATGTCCGCACAAGCTTACCTGAGAACCCTGATAGTCCCATGAAGTTGAGAACATCGCTAATTCGTTGTTTGCGTTCTTTGCGTGGGATATCATAGAGTTTAGAGAATATTAACAGATTCTCGTAGCCTGTTAGGGCGCCGTCGGCCGAGAGAAACTGTGGAACATATCCGATGACTCTTCTCACTCCCACCGCTTCACGGGTAATACTGTTCCCGTCGACGGAAGCATTTCCAGCGGTTGGAGGCAGTAGAGTTGTAAGCATCTTGATTACGGTAGTCTTACCTGCTCCATTGGGTCCAACTAGCCCGAATATTTCCGCAGGCTCAATCGAAATTGTTAACTCGTCAACAGCAGTAAAATCGCCGAAACGTTTAGTGAGCGACTGGGTTTGAAGTATGAAACGATCTTTGCTCTCTTGTTGGGTTACTGACTCAATTCTTTGCAGAGTCTTTCCCTCCGGTAAAGAGTTCGCTGAGCATTCGCATAGCCAGTGTAATAGTCGCCCGGTCAGATGCGGAAAGCTGGCGGAGCATCTCTTCCAAGTTAGCCATGGTCGCCGCACGCGCTGATTCAAGTCTGGCGCGCCCAGCCTCCGTAAGCGTCAGCGTCATACGCCGTCGATCCTCAGCGTCTGTTCGACGGCTGACTAATCCACGAGCAACCAATCCATCGACGAGCAATGACATGGTTGGAAGAGTTAATCCAATGTGGTCACCTACTTCGGATAGCGATGCACCCTCGTTTCTGTATACAAAACCCAACGTTCGAAACTGCGGGACAGACATTTCCCTGGCACCGTGCTTTCGCAACTCGGCTCGAATCACTCGGAAGACCATTGGCACAACGTCTAGGACTTCGTGTGCGCACTCTCCTACAGAAGACCGTGTCGTGCTCGCTTGCATTTTCGTTCGCAAGCTAAATTATTTGAACATCTAAGTATTTACAGTTAATGGATGATCCCTGTCTTGGAAAATGAGCCGAAGACCCACTGTGAATTGATGGCGGGTCCGGAGGTAATTGAACCGCCAGCGGAGAAACTGATGGGTTTGGCAAAGCTCGTGCAATGACCTAAGACGCGTCAATATAGCAGTTCAAATCTGGATGCCCGCACCACTATACCCACACACACACGAAAAACGGGGCCGGACTCCACAAACGGAACGTAGGATCGATGGGCTGGAGAGTCTAGCTTCTCTTTCCGCCGTTATTTCATTGTTTGGTCAGCGATTCCTTGTGCTGTCACTCCGATTTTAGTGAAAGATGAGATGTGCGCGGAAAGTCAGCCAGATCATTGTCAATGTCACTGTCAAAATTCCGGAACATACCGTCATTGAGTGAATTTTCAAGTTCAAATTCCAGCTCATTCCACGTCATTTTCACGATTTGGACAGCGAATCGAAAAGATACCGGAAATGACATGAGAAAAAGCATGAAATGTCACGGAAAAATGAGAAAAGAAAAACCCCTGTGACAGGAATTGTCATTGTGAATTTCCTGTGTCATTGGGTGTTTTCCATTTCCCAATGCAAGAAGCGCATTTGACACAGAAACAGAGAAAATCGGGATGGAAAAGTGGAGGAAATGTCAAAGTGAGAAATTGACAGGGAAAAATCGTTAGTACGCTAGGCCAAGCTCGGCTACCTGGCCAGGTTCACAACAATAAGATGGAACGCATGAACGGAGAAATCCGAGATAGAGAACGTGTCACGCGAACCTTGGAGAAGACTGACACCCCGATTTTGAAAGGAATGCAGATTTTCCATAACTATGTACGACCACACGAAGCCCTAGACGGGAAAACACCTGCTGAAACCGCTGGTATTAAAGTGAAAGGAGATAACAAGTGGTTAACGATAATTCAAAATGCGAGCCGTAAAATTGTCAAGTCTTAAACCCCCACGCTACCCTCTCCTAACTCCGTTTCACCTTTGAAACCACGCATCGTTCGGAAAATCCTTCTCCTCTTCTTAGTCTCGTCCCTAGTGTTAGCGACCGTGAAAACCGCGTCAAGCCAGCAGACTTCGAGAAATTGGGCAGGATACGTCATAAACTCAAATGGCATAACAGCCATTAGCGCCAGTTGGACTGTACCAAAAATTCAATGCCAAAGCACAGGGTCTAAGGAGATCGTTTCGCAAGCCGTAAGCGTGTGGATTGGAATTGACGGACTGGGCACAGCTATACCTGAACAAGTAGGAACTTATGGACTCTGTGCCTATGGTTCGCCAAGGTATTTCGCGTGGGAAGAAGATCCAAGCCTCGCCAGTCCTGGAGCCCAAATAGTATTTCCAGAGATTTACTATGGTGAACACATAACCGCTTCAATAGCTTACTTAGGAAAGAATCAGTTTCGATTGAGTATTGCAGACGCACAAGAAGGGGATAACCGGACATTCACCGTAATTATTTCTAATACTGCTAGAGCTTCAGCAGAATGGATTGTTGAGGACCCTTGGGACACAAAAACTGGCAATTACATTAGCCTGCCAACATTTCAACCAGTTACCTTTAGCGATTGTAGCGCAGCAGTGAACAATGTAGCGGGGTCAATCCTTCAGAACCAAGCCTCGTCATGGAGCATGACTGACAGCAATGGTAACATAATTGTTACACCTCAAGGTTTGAATCAAACGGGAACCTCATTTGAAGTCGGGACGACTCCAGTCCCAGAATTTCCAACTACTCCACTCCCTATCCTAATCGTTTCCCTGATGTTTGTTTTAGCTGCGCTTCGAACATCTGCGAAAGCGAAAATACCCAAGATTTTCCCATTTTCCGACAGAACTAGATAACTTCCATTCCTTTCAGGGTCTGAACTAACTTACCGTCATCTGGAATTACTGTGCTTACACTTGGTGAACCCTTATAGCCGGGTGAAAGCACCCAGAATGAAGCTGATTTTTCCTTCACAGGAGCGTTGTCTGCACTAGAATCTTTTCTATCCCAGACTCCGATTTGCACACGATATTCTCCAGTAGGAAAGTCTCTTGGAATCTGAAAGCCCCATTTCGCCTCGTGAACATCCTGTCCACTAAGAACACCCAGATCCCCTTCCTCGGAGCGTTGAAATGTATCATAGGCAGGCCACCATTCCTGTCTGCCATTAGGAAGAGAAACCTTGCAGGTGAAGAAGCCTTGCGCCAATTTGCCTTTGAAGAAAGCCTTGAAAAGTACGCTTTCCCCCAACAAAAAACGCTTCTTTTCAACAATCTCAGCATCGAATGTTCGCCGCCACTTTGCAACAGCCATTGCTATAACAAGAATGGACGCAAACAAAATGATGATACCCAATGCCGCTACGAGTACCGTAATGATGACGACATTTGATACTCCAAATGTAGCTTCCAAGTATAGGCCCGCAGGACTCCCAGGCAGAAAGAGCAACAGTTCTAGCAACGCCCCCGCGATAGCGCCAGTGATTGAGAGAGTGAGCCGAGATACTGCCATAGACTGCGATTCTCACCTAGCCTATTTATGAACAGACTCCCAAGCCGTGTCCCGACATTTGACGCTCGGAACCGTGTCCCCGAGACTTTACAGTGCCCTTCCATCAACCGAAAAGTAACAGTCAGAAGATTTAGACGTATCAACCGACAAGGTACCGTTACCTGAAACGATTTGCCTTAAATGGGAGAGTTACGGGAGGTAAATTCAGTCTCTTCCTAAGCTCTCTCCTCCCACCAGAACAATCCCCACTCCTTGGTCAAGCTCTGTTCATGGGTAGACTGTTCTGAGTTTTCTGCCGACCGCTTCGAAGAGTTTGTTCCATTCCGATAAGCCTGTGTTGATACGGGCTTCATTCAAACTCACCCGCTTCGCGTCATCCCCAAGCAGGTACTGTAAACGGTTCGCAGTATGGGCTTCCACTGGTGGGTCAATCTGAATGTAATAGTGCGTCCCATTCCACGTTCTTGTTGCCTTGATCCACTCAACTCTAAGATTATGCTTAGATAGGGTTTCGATCGATTGGCGGACGTATTCCTTTTCCAGCGCTACATCCACGTGGCAATCTTTATCGATCTTTAGCAATGCTACATTATTCACGCTGTGATCTTCCCTTAACCGATGCCTTAGGTTGATGGGGTTCCTTTCGATGTTTCACTCTACGTCTTTTTCTGGTCTTTGGCGCGGCTCGTCTTGCTCTCCCTAACTTGAATGTGCGCGGTGGCAACTTTCTTGCTACATGTTTCTTCCCGCGGTAAGTTATGACCAGAAACTCTGCGTCAACACGTTTACTGGACGATAATGCCGGTTCTTCACGTTCAATCCCAACCCGGCTTCTTGCGCGGCTAATTCGGATTCCCAGCTCGCGGCGAACTTGCGTTTGAAACCTAGGAATAGCGAAGTCTGTGAGTCGTTTCCTATTATGGCGAATCTTGCCGCGGAGGTAGGCTTTGAAGTGGCCTTCGAAACTTCTCGCCTCCCGATTTCCCTTATCGTATAAGCTGCCAGTGGACAATGTCATTCGGTACAGTCGTACTTTCATTGTTGGTCCCGCGACGAGATAGGGTGCATGTTGAAGTTCACCCAGTTCATCAAGCGAAGAACCCGCTCCACGTCACGAGAGTTTACGGTTGTTCGCCCTCGTTCGAGAGCGGATGCTTGCAATAACGCCTGAAACTGCTTCTGCAACCGGAAACCATACGTGTTCTGAGCTCTAGCGATGGTTGTAGTTGTGGGCAGAATTGCCTGAGCGTATCTGCGTGGAAGACTGATCTTCCGATCTTGCTTCGGGATGCGTTTCAGCTCTATGTCATGTTCCTTGAGGTAGTCTAATCCTAAGACGTAGTCGAAGACTTTCTTGACGCTTTGCATCCCGTAAGAGTAACTGAACGGAATTACACGCGAAAGAAACCCAAGCCTACTCCAATGATGCCTCTGATCCGCCAATTCCTCACCTGTGATTGCGGTGATTATTCCGCATTTCACATGCTTCTCAGCAATTCGCCTAGTCGCGTAGGTTGAGATGGACGCCAACCCTTCCTCTATGAGGGCGTTAAGCGATGTGATCAGCGTGTTAACCGTGGACTCCTTACGCGAAAGCGGCTTCAGCAAGTCAGGGATCACGATATGCCTGATCTCACCCGCTTCGATCTTGGGCAGGTAGTCTCGTTCAAGTCCGAAGGCTGTCAGGTCGCTAATGTAAGCGATGTTCTTGTTCACGATGAACTTCTTCAGCAGCTCAGTCTTACCGCTCTCAGGTTTCGCGATGATCAATAAGCTGTCGCTTTTCTGCACATTCTCAATGTATGCAGTGTAAAGTGCAAGTGTCACAATATCGGCTAAAGGCTCAAGATCCTTCACGGAGAATACCACCCCCCCTTTACCGATATACCCCATCTGGGGTGGGGTATTTCCCGGCAGACAGCTCATTATGGAAAAATGGGGGAGTTGAGAAGTGAACCATTCGGCTGGTCAGCTTCTCACTTTGCTACTGGTTTGACGGTACGTCTCTTGTCAGGGCCAATTTCGATGTCTATCTTCCTCTTTATCCACAGAGCTGTGTTTGAAGTGAAAGCTTTAACGAGTCTTCCCAGATTCGATTGATCGCTCGCGTCTCGGGAATATGGCGCAAAGAGAATTCGCTCCTCTCCATTTGAATCGAGCAAGGTTAGGACTATTGCTTCTCCGAACTTGGTGCTGCGTGGGTCTGAAACGCCCTTGATCGTGTATCGTCCGTTTTCGCTGACTTGTTTAATCGATTTCAGCACGTTCACTTGAAGGTCTGTCAATCACAATCACCTCCTCGCCCGTTCGTTTTCTCGGATCTTCCGCCGAGAGTTTTCTTGTCTGCCTTGTCGTAGAGTGACTTATCCCAGAAGACCCAACTCTTCGAGGTCTTAGCTCCTCGGATCTCGTCCGCAAGAAGTAGCTCAAGACAGTGCTTCAGCACAGTATTCCAGTTCGCAATCTTGCAGGCAGTGCGAATATTCTCCACCGCTAGCGGCAATTCGCTCTTGCGAATCTCATCTAAGATAGCGAGTTTTGGATCGTCTTTTTGCATGTTTTGTCGAAAGTAATGCCGATGCTCGACCGATATTTAATCGAATGTCCCCATGATTTGCCAATCCTACCGAGATGTTTTTGGCAAACTCAGTTTTTGGCGTTTTACCTGCGGGGGGCGCTTTTTATGGCCACACTTATAAGTCAACGTAGAGTATGACGGTATGACTAGCATACCAAATGTGATATCTGATGCCAGTTGTGAAGAAAACGGTCGCTCTTCATCCCATAATGGACCATTATGTTAGGAAGCTTCAGGCCATTCTTGTTGAGAAAGGACGGAACGCTACTTACTCGACCGCGCTGAACTACATGGTATTGTACAACGTATTCAACACAATCTACGGAAAGAAACGTCGCGAGGAGTTGTTACGAGCCTTCCTGGAAGACACGGCAACGCTTAGCGAGATTGCGAAGGAAGACATAATCGCAGAATACATGGAGAAGGTACGCAGGGGAATCGAAGATAAGTACATAGGATAACTCAGGTGCTGAGACGCTTGAATCCGCTTCATCTTTCCGGTTGGGGCGTCAAGATTACTGTTCAGGATTTGAAATCGCGTTCCGAACTCGTAATCACCGATGGACGCGAAGACGACAAACTCGCGACCACTCTGAGGTTCAAACCTAGACGATTCCCGTACAGTAGCATAGTGATCGACGGGCACAGTGGCTACATTTCCCTACGTGCCTTACATTGGCTTTCGAGGAACAAGGTTCCAGTTTTCGTAATGAGCTTCGATGGAACTTTGATTTCGAGTATTCTCCCACCGATGCCCGTTAAGGCTGATCTTAGGGCTGCGCAGATTCAAGCAGCAAGTGACACGAAGAAGAAGTTCACGATAGCCAGAGCCCTAGTCCAAGCTAAGATTGCGAGGAGTTTGCAGGTTCTAGATTGGCTCGGTGAACGTTATGATATCCAAAAGGAAATTCGGCTCACAAGACTTGAATCTTCCAAGCTGAGTAGAGCTACAACTGCACCGGACATTCGCGTGGTTGAGGGGCGTGTGGCTAGGAGGTATTGGGAGACGTTCGGGAAGGTTCTGCCTGAGCATCTTGATTTTCAGGGACGAATGACTTCAAGTCACCAGAACAATGCTTCAGATCCCGTAAACTTAACCCTAAACTACAGTTATGGTTTCCTTGAAGCCGAATGCCGAAAAGCCATCAATGCCGTAGGCCTTGAACCGTCAGTTGGCTTCTTGCATGATTTCAGCGATTATCAGACAAAGCAGTCTTTGGTTTATGATCTTCAGGAGCCGTTTAGATGGCTAACCGACGTATCGGTCATCGAGGCATTTGAGTCTGAAGCGTTGAAGCTATCAGATTTCTACTTCACGGGAGACGATTACCGGTACCGTTTTGAGCCCGACGCTAAGCAGCGATTCATCGCGGTTCTGCGAGAGAAATTCAACTCAGGAGTAGTCTACAAGAATCGCACCATGAAATGGGACACCGTAATTCAAGAGAAAACAATTGAACTGGCAAGATTCATGAATGGACGATCTCGCAAAGTGGATTTCTGCGAGCCAGCGCCTTTCCTTGAGAAGGTCGATAATCGAGCAATTACAAAAGCAATTCTGACCTTGACACAGTCCGAAGCTCAAAAGCGCGGAATCGGAAAGAGTACCCTTCATTATCTACGCAAGAATGTCCATCGAAAACAGTTCCGGATTCATGCGAGCATTCGTGATAGACTGGTTCCAATAGGTGCAACATGACTTGAGAGCAACCACAATACTTAGGTTGAATGCAGTTACAGTAGGCTATGCATTGCTTGTTCTATCAGCCGTTTACTTCTTTTGCAGTCTAATTCTGTGCACAATTTCGGGGTTTTGTCTATTCGGCCTGTTGTCGCCTGCAGTTGGGATAGGACTAGTTCTTGGTTCTTTGATTCTATTCGCATATCTCGTAGCATACGAAGTGGCGCTTGCGAATTGGAAAAGAAGACTGGAAAACCTGCGAGGCGATATTCAGCATCTACAAGGGAAGGACAAGGATAGATTCTTGGATGTTTCTCGCCGAGGGCGTGAACAATCAATGATAGCGATGGGGAGTCTCTTCATACCAACGGCTTTCGTGCTGCTTGGAGCAGCTGCCACATCTTCAGAATTTATTTCCCAGTCAGCTAGAGTTGCATTGGCGGCATCAGCACCTGTATTGTATGTACTCTGGCTGTTCTTGGTTCAACTGTCCACTCGATTGATGGATGATGTTGATTCCGACATGCGGTTGATCGCTAATGATGGAGCAGCCCGTGTGCTACACGACTTCTACCAAGACCGGCATGGATTCGGTCTAATGATGTGGTTGCGGCGTAACCATTGGCTCGCATATGTTCCCCTGCTCACTTTAGGCGCGACGTTAATCATCCAGTCGATTATAATCGGCAAGCCCCCTTAACGGAAACTGAATTGAAAGCGAGGACTGACATTTGTTGTCGGTAAATGAACGTTCGAAGAACTATTCTCAGTTTGTTGAGCTATTATTCGTTGTAGTTCTAGCATTAGGCGTCGAAACTCGAGCGAGGTTGTTCCAACATCCTTACGCCACTTATCTCTTGGTTAATTTCGTTCCTCTTGCCACCTTGATGGTTTCCTTTTTCGTGATTGCTGTTAGCTGGGTCTATTACCATAGATCGGTCCAGAGCCTACCTTACTTGAGGTCAAATTGGACTTGGATCCGGTTTCTTTTGGATTCTCTCATAGCATTGTCTTACACAGGTCTGGTCTTATCCGTTGACTCTATACGCGATTTTGGTTTGGTGTTGGCAGTCATTTACTTCATGTACTGCATTCACGGCTTTTCTACCGTCCTAGAGCACGGTTGGTTCAACCCAAAAACGTTGAAGCCAAACAGTGTACCAATGTTTTGGGCGTTATTTTCCGTATACTTCATTGCAATAGCATATTTGCCATGGTCACTCTTCGATTCTCTATCTGGGTTTCAGCTTGGAAATCTTCTAGCTCTAGTCGCATATTTTGTGGGAATTTTCGCTTCGAGATATTTGCGACATGGAAAATATGAGCTCTTAACCACCAGCGCCCTAAGGAAACTAAAGTTGCAAAGGACTCCGACAGTCGCACTTGACGTAGATGGCGTGCTTGCTGACCAAGTCCCACATGTCTTGGCACGCGCTAATCCAGAGAAACACTTGAACATGACCAAATCGGACATCACTGAATGGGATACTATGGTCGGGGATGAGCGGTTTACAGATTTGATTCTTCGTTATCTAAAGGAACCGAAGTTTGTGGCGAGCATGCCGGAAATGGAGGGCGCAAAAGGACCTATCGAAACAATGCGCATGAGAGCAAACATTAAGGTTGCAAGTAGTCGACCATACGAAACTCAAGTGGATACAGAAGGCTGGCTTCGGAGCAAATTCCAGTTCGATGGAGTGGAATTCGTTAATACTACGAATTCAGGTAAGGCAGCGACAGACGCCGATATGCTCATTGACGATAACATTGACAATATAACGAGCTTTGTTACCGCTAAGAGACGAAAGTGGGATAATCTACTCGCTCGACGCAAATATGGTATTCTGCTTCTCCAACCATGGAATGAGAAGAAGATAGGACGAATACAATCTCTCGTAGAGGACAGAAGGATCATCATTGCGAAAGAATGGAGAGAAATCGAATCATGGCTAGCATGAGGTCAACTCCGTAGACTTTCACGAGAGTTCCGTTTTCTCGTGTGAAGGGACGAAGTCTCTAGGTGTGTGTGCGCACCACTATACCCACACACACACACTTTTACTAACGACGGACGACGGTTCAAATTACATTGCCTCCAATGCTCGGCAAGCGGCACACTAAACGATAAGATAGCATATCCCGGAGTTTTACTGGAGAGATACGCTTAGCAAGACTCTGCCTGAGTGGCTGGAGTTTCAAGGTCGGATGACTTCGAGTCATCAAAATAATACTTCCGACCCATTCAATGCCGCTTTGAACTATGGCTACGGTTTTCTTGAGGGTGAATGCCGTATCGCCATTAACGCGGTTGGCTTGGAGCCTGCGGTCGGATTCTTGCATGATTTCAGTGCTTACCAGACAAAGGAAAGTTTAGTTTACGATCTTCAGGAACCGATCAGATGGCTAGTCGACCTATCCGTGATTCAGTCGTTTGAATCGAAGGCTCTTGAGTTGCATGATTTCTATTTCACTGGGGACGACTACCGGTATCGCTTTGAACCTGAAGCTAGACAGCGATTCATCGAAGTGTTACGTGAGCGATTCAACTCCGGCGTGGTGCACAAGGGTAGAAGAATGAAGTGGAATACGGCGATTCAAGAGAAAACAAGCGAATTGGGGAGATATTTGACTGGTAAGTCTCGTGCGCTTGATTTCTCCGAACCCTCACCCGTTCTTGACAGGGACGATAGTCGAGCGCTTAGGAATTTGATTCTTGGACTAACGCAGTCTGAGGCCAAAAAGCGTGGGATTGGAAAGAGTACACTTCACTATCTCCGCAAGAAGGCTGGAGATGAGGCGCAATTCAAGACCTATAGCAAGGTCACCGAGCGAATACTGCATTGACTAAACCCGCGCCTTATCCACCCACAGCTATCAAAGAAGTGATGGCCATAAACACTCTCAGGGAATTGGTTGATGAAAATCAGGTTATGCTTCATATCCGGCAGCAAGATACTGTTCCCGATATAGATGGCGACTTGGACATACTCGACCAAGATCATCGTCCAATTGGAAAGCTCGAAATCCAAGTCAAGAAACTACCGGACGATTATGGTACTAGTCCAAAGCTTCAGATTCGATTGTCTATCTTTGGGTATGCTTCCATAACAACAAGCAATCCTGTACTACTGGTCGGCGTGAACGTTCATCAAAAGAAAGCCTACTGGTACCATGTCCCCATGAACGTAAATCCACCAAGCGGGCAGGAGACCGTTACAGTTCATTTCCCATTGACTCAAGTCATCGACAGGAGAGACACAAGATATGTCGTGGAGTGGCTTGCTATCTCGCAAGAGCATCACAGGAAACTAAGAGAATATGACAAACTTCAGGTAACCTTAAGCCAACTGTCAAAGAGATCAACTCTTACAACAGCCGGCTCCGCAAGCCCTGGATTTCGTGAGATTCACGAATTCTTGGACGAGTTGAACGCTTTGCTGGATGGGCCATTCTCTCTGGTAAAGAGAAGATTCTATCCCGGGTCTTGGAAGGTTGGTCTTGCATATCGCGATTTTTCCTCTAAATCAATTACCTACACCCTGTACCCCATCCAGCCTGAAGAAAACTCTGTGCAGATAAGGACAATAGATGCAACCCAAGACCTGCTGTCTATCGACGGCATTAGGGGATACTTTGTTGAGAATCCGATCAAGATCCATCCGAAGCAACATGCAGTAGAAGTAATAGAGGAATCGATGAGACAAATATTCGAAGGAAAACTACTCGATCATAAAGGGAGCGATGCTTTAGCCAGAGAGTTCATGTTCGCGATCATTGACAGATTCACAGAGCAGTTGGGATTAGAGAAAAAAGGCTCTTACACACTGGCCGAGATAGAAACTGCGTTCTATAGTCGTTTGCCGATCTGGGTTGAAGAAGCTGTTCGACTCATGGTGCGCGAAAATAGGAATGGAGTGAAGTCGCCCCTCGACTGCTTGTACCGCAAACCATACTTCAATCCCGATATGCTGAGCCATCACATTATGCCCGAGGAAATGAAGAAATTAGACGAGCTTGTGACGACAAGAATAGAGCGCCATGGCCCTGTTCCAAAGATTCCTATCGGCTACAAAGACATCCCACTTGGGTTATTCGAGGAATATCATTCCTACTTGATCTCTAATGACATTACAGAAATTCATCGTCTCTATGACCCACCAGACTACTCCAGGATCCCTCACGGCGGATACTTCTGGGATGCTTACTCTCCAGAAAGCGTTCAAAGAAATTTGCAAGCGCTCTTCACTAACCTACCTCCAGCATATTCTGGAATTGTCGAGCAAAACTTTCCCCAACTGAAGGGAAACCTATTGCCATTTTTGGGCGCTACGAGAGTGATTGCATTCTTCGATGCTAAAGATCAAATTGGGTCAATTGCATCAATCACATTATGCTATTTGAGATGCAAAGATGAGAACGGCTTGCGTATTGAATTGTTTAAAGCTGGTCAAGACAAAGATTTTGAGACTAAACTAGATCGAGCATTCAAGGACCACCATATCGAGCTTGACGGAAAAAGCTACGAATACGTTACGAACAGCTCTGGAGTTATGAGATTCAAATATGACGAACTGGCGATGTTTGACTTCATCTATGAAGAACTCGAAGGCGCGCTTCACGGCTGCATCACTGAGATGAAAGAGTCCAAGAACTAACGGCCAACCGTTCACCAGTTTTGCTCTCCCTCTCAATGTTGTTTGTTATTTGCTGATGGTACATACGAACGTGAACCTCATCCTGACAAATGTGAGCATCCTTGAGCATCATCATTTATTTCTCGACACATGAAGCGGAAGCAATTACTCCGAGGCTAAAGCAACTCTTCGATGATGCGAACATCGTGTTGCTTGAACAAGATTTCAGAGAGGAGGATGATCGCAACCTAAATTTACTTAATGAATTGTCACGAGGGAATCTGATCGTTGACGATGTACTCCAAGTCACCTCAGGACGATATGGTCAATTTCATCAAGGTTTCACGAACGGATTGCTGCCCCTGGTCTATCGGAGTGGAAAACACATCTTACTCGAACGCTCACCATACTCCCTATATGCTGTATCCACTCAATTCTACCCGCTCTTTCTCCAAAAGTTTCAAGACATGCCACTAGCAAAAGCTTGCCGATTGCTCACAGAGAATCTGTCCAAGCAAGCCACTTTCAACAAGACGCGCGATGAAGAGTTGGCTCAACAATTAGCCGAGGTTAGTAGTCAGAATCTTACCTCCAAGATCCTCGTGATTAGAGGATACGGGCACAGACCTTCGCTTGAAGCAGCCTTAACTTCTCTCGGGATATCTTTCACGAGTGTTACGTCTCATACGCAGATGTCCACGTTTTTCATTGATGAGATTGTGCAGAAAATCATTGCCGGTGGAAGACCCACTCGCATAGAGTTGCTCAGGTCGCTCGTTGAGCAGGTCGAGACGAGGACAACGGAATTCAGTCCGACGATAGCAAAAATAAGGGCCACTCGCGATCGCGTGGCTGCCATGAGCGAGATGCATTGTGAGAAGTATCTGAAGAGGCGATTGAACCTAACCTAGGAATGGATGTTTTGAGGTTCAGCCCGAACCCAGTAAGCTCGATATCAAAAATCGTTTCTTAAGGAGATCCCAACGCGCAGTTGACTACCTAATGGATTGCAAAGAACTATGAGGATCACACTTATGGCGCTCTCAAAGAGCTGCTAGCGCTGCTTGTGCGCAATGTCGAGCAGGGCATGATAGAGATGCCCTGACAGATATCCAACGAAACATCATCGTTAATGCTGGCGATCGATCATATTTCATTCGATTCTCTGCACTGGACAAATCTCATAATTGTTAGATTGGGTAGGTTAGCAAATGGATAAGAAATGGGTCGAAGAATATGTGAACAAACAAGTAGACGCCGCAACAAAACAGGCGGAGAGAGGCATCCGAGATTATAGAGAATTTAACATAATGAACCTAATTGGTTGGGATTTCAAAGCACCATATTCTAATTGCCTCATTGATCTTCCCATATCAGTTCAGATGCCCTTCTTCGAACAACTAATCATGGTTCTTCGTCCGTACCATACGGAAGCGGATTTCAAGAAGGAATACGGGTTTTCAGTCGAATTGGTGTTAGACTTGTGGCGTCAGAAACGCCTACTTGTAACTACTCTAAACCCTGAACGATACGTAGGTCTAGATTATCTCGACCCCATTCTAGAAAAAGAGCCTCTCTATTTGGAAATGATCGGAGAGGTTTTCCTCAAGAACATATGTGACTTGAACAAAGGAGAGGGCTATTTCGAATCATGTCTCGAAATGGCTGCTGAGAAGATCCGCACGAACAAATCGCTCGTGGAATCATTGATTCCAGATACAATGCCGAGACTTAGTTATCGCACCATGAAAAAGGAAGACTTTATCCCACTATTCGCAACGGCTTACGCATCTCTATGCGGATTCGGATATGAAGATCTAGCCACAGGTCTGCTTTCGCGACTTAGCCGTTTGTCGATGGAGGAGCTTCTGAAATTCGACGAACTCCTCATTTTCTACCCGAAATTCAGGGCTATGGAGGGGGTAGTAACTCTTCAGCCTTCGGATTTTCATTTAGCTACCGAGATCGGCCTCGCTACTCGTGCTGAAAGATTCCCGGTTGAGGTAGCCAAACTATTGGTAAGAGAACTAGAGATACTATGGATCAAAGACATTGGTTCGGAGCAGGTAGTGGAACTTCGGGGAAAGACCGCAGAACTCAGAAAGCTGCTTTTCGAGATAGATCGTTTTGCATCCTCTGGGCAATTTGAGAAACTTCCCCGACAAGAAGCCGTAGAAAAGGCCTTTGAAGAAGCGCGAGCTGCTTCTGCTGAGATCGCTAGAACCAGAAAACTATCAACAAGGATGATTCATGCATCGCTAGGCATCCTTGGTGGAGCAGTAGGCAATGCTCTACCGGGTTATATCGGATTGCTGACAGGCGCTGCCCTCGGTGGTCTTGTTGCGATCCCCTTTGTGGAGCAATCTGCTGAGGTACTTTCTAAGTTGGGTAAGAAGAGTCATGCCCTAGCATACTTCGAAGTTGAGCAAGACTTACGAAAATCGGATCAGTAGGTGACTGCTTTGGAAATTTATGGACCGATCGTAGATTACGAGGAACTTTCCACTGCGGGGTAGGTCAAATGAAAGTAATGTGGGATGGCACTGACCTTAGGATTAGCGTAGGAGATGAAATAGAGATTGTGCGAGGGATTCAATCTAGCGGCATGGAGTTGAGAGCAACTCTTGTCAGGAATATTACGACGGGAGTAGATTATCGAAGTCGAATCGAAGGGGCGACTATGTCACGAGGACCTACAGATCTTAATCCACCTATCCGAGGTTATGTCAAGTCAGTCCAAGTTACGCAAAATACTAATTTCGAAGTAGACCTGAAGGCGCCTCCATTAACAGGAGCGGCACTGCGGCAATACCGGAGCATTATAGATTCTTTACTTTTCGAACGTTGTAAAGATAAGGACTACCACGACGTTATCACGAATGCCTTCGTAGTCTTAGAGGAGAAAATTCGTGCCAAGTCCGGCGCCCAATTCGATGTCTATGGGCAGCAACTGATTGATTATGCATTTAACCCAAAGTCCGGAAGACTATACGTTGGAGAAACTGAAAGCGAGAGGGAATCATACTTTCTAATACTAAGAGGAATATTCGGGTCCTTTAGAAATCCAAGTTCGCATCACCTAACCGGTAACGAAAGCGACGTCGAGAGCTTTGAGATCATCCTGACTGTCGATTTGCTACTGAAGCTGTTCGAACGGGCACGCGTACGTGATTAGTCTATCCGAAGTCGTTTTTTGATATCAGGCGAGCGAAATGATGGTTACCTGCAATTATCTCATGCGATGCTTCATTTTTCTCCTTTAGTGTATGTCATCACTGGTGCGAGCGTCAGAAATCGGACCCTTCGTTCATGCCGTTATTGTGTGTGTGCGCACCATTGGACCCACACACACAAAGAACGACTGACGACGCTTGGCCAAATAACCCCCGTCGCGGCAGTAATGATACACAGGTGCTAATAGTTTCAGCAGAGCATCCTGAACGATGTATTTCATTCCTGTCGTACTTACGGAGCCTGGAAGTCCTCTCAGGATTTACCCGTTCCGAAAGAGAAAAAGGATTGCACGTATACGAATAACCTTGCGTGAAAGCATCTGTCACTCAACAATCTGATCGAATCGGTTAGGATAGCGAATCCTTACCAGTATCTAGGTCCGCTTAGCCGCAAAGAGCTTTTCTTTGATCGCGAGATCGAAATAAAGAATGCAGTGATAGCCTGTGAGCAGATATTAAGGGGCACCGTTGGCGGGTTGCTTGTCATTGGCGGAAGAGGCTCAGGCAAGACAAGTTTCTTGGACGCATTGTCCCGGGACCTTTCCGAAAGAAAAGTAGCTTACGCTCGGCTTCCCCTATCTGAAGACATGGTAAAACCTGGAGAGGAACTACGGCTCTTCAGAACTATATTGACGGAACTTAGTAGAGTAGCATCGGAAACTGGACTAATTGACAAGACTACAGGTACAAAGATTTGGGAGGCGCTGAAGGGCATCGCTTCCGTAGACGAGGTCGGCATTCAGATTCCCGGAATCTCATTTCTTGTGAAGGCCAAAGAAATTCAGAACACTCAATTTCCATACATCATCTTGCGAGACGGTCTAACCGATTTCGTGAAGTTGCTGAAAGAGGATACCGTGAATCGCAAAGGAGTGGTTCTAATGTTCGACGAAGGCGATCATTTGACTACAAATAGGACACTGATGGAAATTCTCAGAAATGTGTTCCAGGACATGCCTGGAATGTGTCTTACGATTGCAGGTAGCACAAAACTGTTGGAGCAAGCAAGTGATGTCTTCTCGCCGTTTCCCCGATTCTTTTATAAAATCGAGCTAGGACCGTATCCAAATGAGAGCATAGTCGACGATGCAATCAGTAAGCCATTAGCTTTCCCACGAGCCGAGTTCGTAAAGCAAGGTCTTACGTTCGAAGTAGTTCATGGCGGCTTTGACGGTATAGTCAAGAGAACGACAGATCGAATGCCATTTGAAATCAATTTGCTCTGTCATTTCGCATATGATATTGCGGTTGAGAGGATCGAGGTTGGTCCTAAGCATGTTACTCTCTTCATGAAATTCGAAAAGCCACTGTTAGATGAAGCCATGAAGCAGCTCAGGGGAACAAAAGAATATGATTCATTCGTAAGTGTTCTCGACGTTAACGAAGCAGTTGTAATGAGGATTCTATCTGCGTGCCAATTCGGTGCTACAGTCAACGAGATTGCGCTTCTTACGGTGCTCAATGAACTGGGAGACAAGCTTCAAGACGTTCCAATCGGTACGATTATCGAGAGGATCCAGGAAGTATCCATTTCAGCCAACAAAATAGATGATATTATGGCCTCAATCGTCCTGAAGGGTTCACGTCTTTCGATCCATGTTCTGAGGTCAGGCTTCACTAAAAGATCTCTTTACCAAGTAGAAGATCGATGGATTGCATCATACTTCAAGTATTCTGCGACCCTTCGATCAGACGTCGACATTGAATTAGGATTAAAACCTACCTTCGGTGGAATCCGGGTATTTGGAGACCCCATAGCAAGCGTTTTGCACAGTGTATTCTTTCCCAGAATTGCACCTTTGCTAGGAGGAAGTGACTCCTTTAGGGCACACATGGGGAGTGAAAATGGCAAATGGCTAAGACCCGCCAAAGGGAGAAAGATGATCTTAGCTTCTTACTCTCGGACAGCTGATGAAACGATATATCATATCGCTTTTCAATTAAGAAAGACTGCTTACGCAGGTACCCACAGTGAGGAAATGACGAAAGTTCTTAATGCCCTCAAAGAATCAGGATTCATCGCCGACTTCGAAGTGACTGAGAAATCGTCACCTATCTAGAGTCATCGTAACCGGCAAAGACGGGTAACCGCTCTTTCGTGTGTGTATCTATTGGTGCGGCCATCGTAATTAGGATCGTCGTTCCTACGTCAGAAAGTGTGTGTGTGTGCGCGCACCACTATACCCACACACACCTAGACGTACGACGACGGTTCAAATTTGGACGGTCGCATCAGTGATACCGCCCCCCCAATTTTTCTATACCAGAAACCACTTGTCGTTGGTTTCGTGACTGAGATTGAATTTAGATAGGATTACGGGGTTCGTAGATGACGAACGTTCTCTCAGTGTCCAGGTCAATGTTTTCGACGGACGTTATCGAATAAACAGAAGAAAATGGTTCGCAGTTACGCCGATAATCCCAGTTGTTGAACGCTTCAAAGGCATCGGTAAATAACTACTCTTGGTTACACGAAATTGGTTTGCATATGGATAAGGGGATCATGGTAGCAGGGGTATTACTACTGTTGGCGGGCCTTACAGGAACCGTAAAGCATGTCGATACGGAGTGGATATTCCTCCTGTTAGGCGGTCTTACATTGACCGTCGTCGGTGCGAGAAGAAAGTAACCGCGTGAAAGCCTAAGGGCTCTGTGCGAAAAGGGGTAACGTAAGGTTGTCGGTTGACGGCCGAAATTCTTGTGGCTGTTACCAATCCGTTGATAACCGAAAACCTCGAAACCCAGCGAGATAGAGGCTCGTAAAAAAAAGGAGAAAAAATAGGGGAAACGAAGCTAAGTCTGAGACTTCTAGCTGTAGGGCGTCTGGGTGATCAAAAGGTCTCCGTACAGCCAGAGTGAGTATTGGCCTTCTAGGTTGCTCTGTTGTGGAGTGAATAGTACGGTGTATCCTTCTCCTAGGGTCGCGTACCCTTGAAGTACGAGTGACCCGGGATTATTTCCGCCTACCTGCAAATTGAGCTGAAAAGTGTTGGTCTGGCTGTTGGTTTGGCCCTGGCCTCTGATTACCGTGTAAAACACTGGGCCGATTTGCAATATACCGCTCATTTGGGTGAGCTGTATATTTCCACCGTTTAGGTTCGCCATCCCTCTCAGGTAGATTCTTGCGCTGGGTGAAACGGTGCTGGTTGTCGAGGTCGCGCTGCCTCGGGCTATGATCGTTACCGTTTGCGAGGTCGCGTGAACCAAAGCAGGCTGAATCGCGAGGATTGAAACGACTGCGAGCAGGACTGCAAGCGTAAGCTTTCTGGTTTCCGTGTTCAAAGTAACATTTCTCCTGCACTATATTGCATGGACGCTGGTATATTAGTGTTCGCATTATGGGACATTAATGTACGGAGATTGAGAGACTCCTCAGTTCCTCTATCCCCGCTTGCTCAGCAGGCGTTTTACCTTCGACGGTCAACCGTTAAGGTAACGTCACCTTTTCTCGGCTGGAGTTGAACTTTGAGTGCGATTCAAGTCGCGCAATTATGTCCGCCACACTTGACAGATCGTAGCGAAAATAATGAAACCTACTCTGCTGAGTCATCTTTTCGCCTAGATGTTTGTCAAGTTCATTCCACGCAATTTTGAGACGATGAGCTGCCGCACCTCATTATCATCAAGCAGGAGCGACATCAACCTGTCCGCCTCTGTTCGTTTTTGTTCAGCTTCCATGGCAACTTTCAATTGCAGCGGCAACCCACACTTTGAGCAAAAACCCGATTCAGCTACGTTTGACTGGCTGCATCGTGGACATTTTATCGGGTGAAGAACTGGTGTACTTGTATCTGTCTTTGCTTGCATTCCATGCATCGCCAAGAGCGCGTTGTCAACAAATTCCAATTCAAGGACCACTCGACATACTCACTACAGTGAGAGACAAACTTGACGAAGCTATAGCCGTCCAAAAAGAATACGACAAACTCGCAACTTGCGTGTAGTACTCACGCAGACTATCGTTATTCCTGTTCTTTCAGGGCTTCGTTAATTCCCTTTGTGATTTCTTGTGGCCGCGGTCATTCCGCGTTCGCAGTCAATCCATCTGAGTATGCGAAGAATACTCCGGTGGGATCATACTTTTTCCTCAACTCAGCCAAGCGATCCCAATTCGATTTCGTGTATGACTTCTCCACGAATTCAGGGAACTGAACAGTGTTCGACTCCGACACGTAATGTCCCATCATATGCGGTTCAAGCAGGTCAACGCACTTGCGATGCCAGGCAATGTTCGTCTTATCATCGGCCGCATTTTCCCACATTGTCCACGGTCCGCCGTAGAACTTGGCGGTCATCGAAAAGGCCGCGTCGGGAAGTTTCGCCGGAACATTCTCGCCCGTAAATACGGTGAACAAGAGAAGATTTAGGTTCGAAGGTGACGCTTCGAAGTGATCACGCACCGAACCACAAATTTCTGGTAATGTGGCGTTCGAGAACATTGCATCGACCGTGTTGCGCAGATGTGCCGGCCATAAGGCACCGGAAGCATCGAAGAGCTGTTCGAACGTAGCGGGTTTGCAAACATCCTTCTTTATGCACTTCGACAACAATGGGCATTCTTCGAGAATAGCCAATACTGGTTTCGCTTCATCCGGTGTTTCGGCGAACATGGTGGCGGTGATCATGGAGACTTTTCCGTTGCTCGCCTTGCATTTGTCGGCAATTTCTGCTGGAGCATTTAGCAAGAAGAAACTCAGCTCGACATTATTTGGTAATCTGTGTGTAACTGAGCCAAGCCAATCCGCGACTTCTACAAGATTTTCCATCGGATAATAGTAGGCGCTCGTCGTGATCGCTTTCGGGAGCGGATACAATTTCAGGTGATATCTTAAAGCAACTGCGAACAACCCTGGACCTGCGCCCCTCGCTGCCCAGAAATAATCAGTATTCTGATCTTTCGAAGCAGTGATCAACTCCCCGTTGGCTGTAACCATCTCAATGGCTTCTACACTGCCGATAGCCGGGCCCCATTCTCCCTGATTCCACGACATGCCACCGCTGAGCAGATAGCCACTCAACTTGACCTCGGGGCAGTGTCCGTTCGGGTAGGCAAGGTTGTATTTGCTCAAATATTGGATCATCTCGCGGTTGCTAATGATCGGTTGAACCACAGCCTTTCGCGCATCAGGATCAATGGATACAACCTGATTGAGATTGTGCAGATCGATCATTATGCCACTGTTTCTCAATGATGGAGCGCACCAGTTGTGTCCGCCGCCACGTACTACAACTTTTATGCCGTTCGACCGAGCGAAATTTATCGTTTCAATAACATCATTGTCGTTGACAACACGCACGATCAGTTGGGGATGCCGATCGGGTCGAAGTTCGTTCCAGAGACCACCAAAAGCGATTTCATTAAACTCAGAATCAGCGGGAGTGAAGGCCCGTCCCTTCAGTCGACTCCTGAGCGCATCGACATCAATTTGTCTCAATTACACCAAGATCTGTTTATGGTTGTTAACGTCGATTAGTAACATCCTCGGGGATATATGATAAATACGCGTAGATATCTGTAAATGCTCTAATCAGAGTTAGGAGAACTTGTTGTATGGTAAATGTTGTTGCGATTAGAGGCGCGTTTTTTGATTTCATAGACGATCCTTGGAAACACGTTGGGCACGAAGAGACGTCGGCGAGGTTCCATCCGGACGGCCTTCTGGTTATCGAGGACGGCAAAATCAAGGCCTTCGGCCCATATGATCAAATTTCGCCAAAGTACCCGGGGGTTTCCATCACACATCTGAAAGAACGCTTGATACTACCCGGCTTTGTCGACGGTCACATACACGTCCCACAGACGCGGGTTCTGGGTGCATTCGGACAACAACTCTTGCCATGGCTCAACAAATGGGTCTTCCCGGAAGAAAAGAAGTATAAAGATCGCGAGTACGCTAAAGAAGGCACCCGCGGATTCTTCGAGAATCTGATTGCTTCGGGAACCACAACCTGTCAGGCATTCACGACCATATCCGCGGTTGCCACCGAAGAGTTCTTTGAAGAAGCAACTCGGCGCAACATGCTGGTTCTCGGGGGATTGACTGGTATGGACCGCTTTGCGCCTCCCGACTCTATGGACAGCGCCGAAAACTTCTACAAGGATAGCAAGCGTTTGATTGAGAAATATCATCGCAAAGGAAGAAATCTTTATGCCATCACGCCGAGGTTCGCGCTCGGCGCCACTCCAGATTTGATGAAAGCATGTCAACGCCTGAAGCAGGAGCATCCCGATTGTTGGGTAAACACTCATATTTCCGAGAACCCGTCGGAAATCCGAGGCGTGAAAGAATTCCATCAATGTCAGGATTATCTCTCCGTCTACGAAAAATATGGTCTGGTTGGCAAGAAATTCTCTGGCGGCCATGGCGTTTGGTTGTCCGATGCCGAATTCCGTCGCGTTGCTAGAGCCGATGCTTCGATCACCTTCTGTCCACTCTCGAATCTGTTCTTGGGCAGCGGTCTGTTTAGACTCGGTCGCGCCACTGATCCGGATCATCGCGTTAGACTTTCGTTTGGTACCGATATGGGCGGCGGCAATCGTTTCTCGATGATCAACGTGCTTGACGAGGCGTACAAGGTCGGCATGGTCAACAATACGTTGCTCGACGGCAGCGTCGATCCGCGCTGGGAAGACCCTGAGGAGTCTGAGCGGAACAAGCTATCGCCTTACAGGGCATTCTATTCAGTTACCCTGGGGGGTGCCCACGGTCTGTATATAGACGACCGCATCGGAAACTTCGAGCCGGGCAAAGAAGCAGACTTTGTTGCACTCGATTGGGAAGGCGGTCAAAGAGCCATGGTCTGGCGCGGGTCCCTCTTGGTCGGCAAGAAAGGGCCGACCACAATGCAAGAGGCGACGGATCTGTTGTTCTCAATCATGGTAGTTGGGGACGACCGCAACGTCGACGAAACATGGATCATGGGTAAACAAGCGTACAAACGATCGTGGTAAAGACTGCGAAGGAACCTGCGCCGGCAGAGTCGCTACCCCCTATAAACCCGTGGAAATCATGGACAAAACGATCACTGTAAAACATCTGCAGAGTTGGAGATTTGACCTAATCCACCGAAATCCGACAAAAGAAGAGAGATCCAATGACTGAAACAGCCACAAGTGATGTCGCTGCACTAGTAACAAGGTTGGAAACGACTGACGATTCGGATACAGCACATCTGACTACTTGGCTCGTAAAACTGCTGATGTCTGGCGCAAAATTTCCCGGGTTCATGAGTGGAGAAATTATACCGCCGAGCACCCAGAATAAAGATTGGACTCTGGTACAACGATTCACCAACACCGATCAAGCAAAAGCCTTCAAACAATCAGATAGACACCGCGAACTTTTGAAAGAAGTCTCCGACACCAAAACAGTCAGCCCTTTAAGCGAAATAACTAGGGACGCTCCGACTTCCGGCAACGTAGGAACTGCAATCGTTACCGATATCAAACCCGGCATGGAGGACCAGTACTTCGCCTGGGAAGAAAACATCCAGACCGCACAGGCAAGATTTCCCGGCTATCGTGGCAATTACTTCCAGCCACCGGCGTCAGGCTCACACGCAAAGTGGATTACACTCGTCCGTTTTGACACGCCTCAAACACTGGAAAAATGGTTTGCCTCGGACGAACGCAAACAACTTGTGCTACAGGCGCAAAATTTTGTCACTGCAACTCAGTTCAAAACTATGAAAAGCTCGTTCCCTGGCTGGTTTCCCACCGACGAAACAGGAGAACCGCCAGCGAACTGGAAATCAGCAATGCTCGTGTTGCTCGGATTGTTTCCGACCGTCATGCTGGAAATTCGTTTTCTAGCCCCGTTGATTAAAAGTCTCCATCCCTCTCCAGCTAGTTTCTTGAGCCTTGTTTTGAGCGTGGCCGTCACCACCTGGGGCACGATGCCGGTATTCATCCGAGCTTTCCGTTGGTGGCTTTTGCCCAAGAAAGAGTCGCGCCAGATGGTCAACATCTATGGAACGGCCCTCGTCATTGTTTTGTTCGTCGCCGAAATCGCAGCGCTCTGGAGCCTGCTGCCTGAGCAAATCTGAACCGTCGTCGATCTGGTGTGTGTGACTTTATGAAAGATCATAGCCGTCGCGAACAAGATGCTCAAGATAACATGGTTCATGCTGACCAGACGAGAACCGTACGAGTCCAGAAACGAGAAACGCTACCAGCAAAAACTTAACTCAGTCGCAGCGTGAAAGAACAATCCACTGGCAACAGAACCCCAAGGATCACCAGCCTAGACCACAACATCTTTCATGAGTGTGCGCACCATTAGACCCACACACACTGAAACGGTAGCTGTTTGCTGTTAGGGGAAGTATCGAGTCAGGCCTGGCAAAGGCAAATGAGCTAGTTGACTCCTTTACAGCGATGAAGTCAAAACGGACCGGGTTTGTAGATTTGGCGATCTTCGAGATAGGCGGTTCGCCTGGCATCGACGTCACTGCTTTCTCAACTTTGCTAGCGGCTATCGGAACCCTCGTTACGGCGCTCTTGATCTATTGGCAAATCCGAAAATCGGCTCAAAGTACGCTTGGGGATCTCATCCTAAGATTTCATAATGATTTCTTCTTTCGCAGAAGGAATTCAGAAATCATCAGGGCAATTGAAGAGCATCAACCTGTGCTGAAGGGGAACGGAGGGAAATTTGATGACGAGGACCTCGATGATTTTCTTGGAATCATTGAGCTCTTAGATCTGTATATCAAGAAGGGTCTTCTTGAGAAGAAGATGGTCGATGACATGTTTGGCTACTATATCGTTGTATCTTATGAAAACAAGGAGATCCGAGATTACATTGACTTGATCCGAAAAGACATGAAGGATGCGGACTACTACAGTGGAACCGAATTCTTAGCCAAGGAATTTGGGGCCAACTGAAGTCCTGATTTTGCTTTGATTCTTTGGTTAAACCGTCGTCGTTCGGGCATTTGAAAGTGTGTGTGTGGGTCTGGTGGTGCGGGCAATCGGATTTGAACCTGCAAAAACGGTGCACGCACCTATAATCGACGTTAATCTGGAAACGATTTTTCCGATATTTGCCAGACCGTGGTCTGGAACCGTTGATGTGGCGGGTCCGGAGGGATTTGAACCTTGTCGGCCACTGTTGTGGTTCTCGACCTTCGGGTCTCCCTCGGGCTGTTAAGAGCTTCGGCCTTGGCAAACACGTGCCCAATCCGCCGCTCTACCTGGCTGAGCTACGGACCCACCCGGAAGCTTCTGAAAGTTTCCTCACAAATTAAAGCCTTGTTCGCACAAAGGCCAACCCAGAGCGGTTCACGTTGGGGAAGCTAGTCTTCATCGGTTTAGGGCTGCACGACGAACATGGCATGTCACTTCGAGGCCAAACGGAAGCAAAATCGTGCGCCCGTCTCTTTGCGGAATTCTACACCAGTGTAATGCCCGGCCTAAACCTAGAGAACCTGAAGAAGATTGTTGGCAAATCTGTGCGGGTACTCTCGCGCCTTGAGGTTGAAGAAAGGGCTGAGCAGGTGATACTGTCCAAGGCTAAGGCGGAAAAGGTTGGGTTCCTGGTTCCAGGGGATCCTATGATTGCGACCACACATGTTGACCTCCGGTTACGCGCACACAAGGCAGGGATTCGAACCAGCATAATCCACGCGGCGTCGGTTGGGTCCGCGGCGGCAGGTGTGACAGGGCTGCAATCTTACAAGTTTGGGAGAACTGCAACAATCCCTGCTTCTTGGCAGGGGGAATTTCCTGAAAGCGTCTACCTAGCCATCAAACGCAACTTATCTTCAGGGCTTCATTCGCTTGTGCTCTTGGAAGTGGATGCTGAAAACGAGCGCCACATAAGCATCCCCGAAGGCCTGAAACAACTCTTGGCCGTCTCAAAGGGAAAATCAGAAACCGCAATAGTACCCGAAACGTTGGTTGTGGGAGTATCCCGTCTCGAAGCGCCCGACATGCAGGTAAAAGCTGGCACCGTCGAAGAACTAATCCAGATTGACTTCGGGGATCCACCGTACGCCGTCATATTCCCAGGTGAACTCCATTTTGTGGAAGCAGAAGCCCTCGAACTATTCTGCGGTGCACGCAAAGAACTGGTGGCTGGAAAAGCATGAGCAACATGAGCGAAGACCCAGCGGAACGCGCCAGCAGGTACATCACAATCCTAGAGAAAGCTCTCCTGCAACATAGCCCACTGAAAGAAGGCACGATGGTCGGAGAAGCTGGCATTATGAAGGTCTCAGACGCCATACACCGCTACTTGCAGGACGCACGATTCTATATCGACAACGGTAAACCCACAACATCTCTAGCATCAATCGCATACGCTGAAGGCCTACTTGACGCATTGAAATTCCTAAACCTCACCAAGACCATTGAGTCAGAAACCCAATAAGCCCATTAGTCAAGGGTTTGTTTCCACCGTGAAGATACTCGTGACGGCTGGGACACAATGAACTCAGAGAACCTGAAGCAGTACATCAAAACGGCCTACCTCTTGCAGCTCAGGCATGGCCCCTTCACCCAGGAAGAATTCGAAATATCGGCTGAGGTAACTGAGCTTCAACATCTCCTCAACCTAGGGTATTTGGCGAAACATGACAGTGGCGAAGTCCGCTACTCGTTGACAGAGAAGGGCCGCAGCCAAATCAAAGTAGTTCTGGCTGGTGGTGTTTACGATGTGCTTCACCTAGGCCATTTGGCGGCACTTTACGAAGCTAAGTCTCTTGGTGATCTGTTGGTTGCCGTTGTTGCGACGGATATTACGGTTGAGATGTTGAAGGGGCGAAAACCCCTGTTTCCGGAAAAGGATAGACAGGCGCTGGTCGAAGGCCTGAAGCCCGTTGATAAGGCGATCTTAGGGTACGAGGACGTGGGGTTCGGTTTTGAGCAAGTCTTGACGGAGGTCATGCCAGACATAGTTGCCTTCGGCTATGACCAAGAGAACCTAGAGAAGACGGTGCGCGAGATCATTGAAAAGCGCAACTTGAAAGTTCAGATAGTGAAACTTTCAAAGTTCGACCACGAGAAATTTGCGAGTTCCTCATCGGTAAGGCGGAAGCTCTCTGAAGAACTCCGTTAGCCGCCCAGTCGGCTGCGATTGAACCTGGGCTGACGTTCAATCTTAGCGCCCATGGTGTACGGGTGATGACATTTACTCATCGAATGTGTATGCTGGCCAGCACATTCGGACTCGAAGAGCTCCATCGTTTCCAATGAGAGTACGTTGAAGTCAGGTAGAAGCTGTTTGCGGAACTGAGGTAAACGCCCTGACTTTGATTGGGTCGCCGTCTTTTGCGTGCAATGCCTTTCGCAAGTATTCGGGTGCGATGAGTTCAACCACATCGCCTGAATAATGGGTTCTAACGGGGGAGATTAGCGCGCAATCTATTTTGTCGGCAACTTTTCCGTGGAAACACTTTGCTGGGCCGAAGCTTCTCTTCCCGTCGGTGAAACCTTCGATGAGTACGAATGGTGAAGCCTCAAGCATACGTACTTCCTCTTGGTCCTCTTTCCGCACTCGAAGATTCAGTGTTCCAGGGTAGGGTTCAAAGCCCAGTTTCTCTATGAACTGTTTCACATAACCCTCCTGGTTCATGTAATAAGCCCCTTCGCCCAAACCGGAAAAGACGGCGCCTTCGAATACGATTTCGGTTTTCTTCATCTCGAAAGCCCGCTTTAGGGTGAGGAACATATTATCTAGATGTTTCACGCCGCCAGCCGTAATCTTGATTGATTCCCGCCTGCCGAGTCGGACGCGGTGAATCAAACCCATCTTTTCAAGTTCAATCAAATGCCGGGAGGCCGTTTGTTGGGATGCGCCAAGAAGTTTTGCAAGCTCGGTTGTCGTGAATATGACTTCGTCCGGGTAAGCGCCCACCTCAATTAGTTTGTAGAGCGTGATCAGGAGGCTGGGTTTGATTTCTTGAGGAGCCATCTTTGCTTACTCACTTCATCGTGGGCGAAGTTGATGGGTGCGGGGCCGCGAGGTGTGAGACAGTGTTTAACAATTTCCACGGCATCCCTTAAGGATACTTTGTGTCCAACACTAACATAGATGGTTTTCCCACTATGGGGTAATTGCACAAGCTGAGCAATAGGATAACCATCGCTATCTATCACTTCCTTACCCTGCACCCAACCATAAAGCAGGCTCTTCGCCACACCAATTGTAGGCCGGTTCAAAGCCACGCCCACCAGGCAGGCTAGACCGAACTTTCGGGGATGAGCTAGCCCATGTGCGTCAACCAAACAAACGTACGACTTAACTCTCAACGCGCGAATTGTCCGCAGGACAGCCGGCCCTTCCCTAAATGCAAGCAATCCTGGAATGTAGGGGAACCTAGTCCGTTCTTTGAGGAATTTGGTTGCGAGAAGCTCTAGGCTATCGTAGTCAACTAGGGTAGCCGCCGACACGGTCGTTTTATTGAAGTAGGCATCGCAACCCACCAAGCGAGTAACCTCCTTCGGGAGGTCGCTGGTTTGACTGACGAGTGGCGCGAGTTTCTTCTGAAGGGCGATGGCTGCGCGGGGAGAGATTCTGCTGGGAATGCGAACTGGCATTTCAACCGCGTTTGGCGGCCTTGCCACCAGAAGCAAGTTTGCGCTCTACGCTGCGCAGTGCTTTTTCCAAGGAGACCCGCCGCAGATCAGTCGCGACATCGCCACGTGTAGCCTCCAATATCCTCCGGTCCGCGTCGAGTTTTCTTCGAAAGTTCGGGAGGATAGATGTTCGGTCGAGGGACATGAGCTCCTCGTACAAGCCCTCCATCTTAGTGAGCAGGTTCTGCGCTACGTCCACGTTCCCGTGCCTGAGCGCGTCGAGAATCATTCGCCGCATTTCGCCGAGGAAATCCAACATGCCAAGAAGGTAGGCTGTGCTACTAGTCCCAACTTCGCGCATGGAGGCTATTGTGCCGTTCTTTTTCAGATGAAAGAGAAGCTTCGCTTCCGCATACTCTTGGAAGGCCACGAGAACTTGCCCGAACTGCGGCAGCTCAGTGTGGGCTGTGAGGAGGTTTTGGAGTTCGTCGAGTGAACGTTTTGCTTCGTTGAGGGTTTTGGTGGCTTCACCAAGCTTTCCGCGATGGACTTGAACTATCGCCCAACTGCATAGCCTCGTCGCGTTTCGGGTTAATGTTTGAAGTTTTTCTCTCGCCTTATCGTAGGAAAGCAACTCGGCCTGAATTTTTTCGCTGTCGCTCTTCGAGAGCATAAAGCTTGCTGGCCGTCCGCAAAGAAGCTTCGTGAACTTGGTATGCGTGGTGGTTACTTGGCGGGTAGTTCTTGTTCTTCACGGATACCGGTGTTGGTTATCACGAGCATGTCGAGGCCTTCACCGCTACCTATGTCGCGCGCAGACGCAGCCTTCACCGCCTTCCGTGCGAGGCTCTTCCCTTCTTCAATGGACATGCCCTCCTTGAATTCGGTTTCAAGAAGGCCCATGGCAATTTCCGACCCTGAGCCTACTGCTGTAAACTTGTCCTCGATTACTGAGCCCAACGGGTCGAGAACGAACAACCTGGCTCCGCCCTCGTCGATTCCGCCAACGATTGTTTGCGTTATGTATGGGAAGTAGCGTCGCTCGAAGAGCATGCTGCCCATCAGCTTAGCAGCCGTATGGACCGTGACGCTTTGCTCGCGTTCGTAGGTGTAGAGGTTTAGGTAGGCGCCTACCTCGCGTGTTAGAATTTGCATGTCGGCAACGATGCCGGCGCATGCTGCGCCAATCTTGTCAGCGATCTTGAAGACTTTCTTACCGCTTTTGCTCATAACGAAATATCCGTATGTGACACGTCGTTCGGCCGCTAATATCACGCCGTCTTTACAGACGATACCGACGGTTGTCGCGCCTGGAAGGTAGTATTCACTCAATCAGAAACACCAGTTCGGAAAACCCCACGCGAGCGGACTAATAAGGTATTGCAACTCTCAAACCTAGTCACACTCAAAGTTAACGTAAACCACATCCCACCCTAACAGAAAACAAGCACCAAATCGACGCTCAGTAATAGATTCTACAGAAGAGGCAGAACCATCTACCGTTTGACCATTGCGTGCATCCGCCGCATCGGGCGCATTTGGGGCAATTGCGACGGGAAGATTCAGGGTACAAAGCTATCGCCTTTCTAGGGGGCTTCTTGAAGAAAAGCTTGCGGTACGTATTTGTTCATTTATTTTTCGAGTAGGCTTGAGAAGAAGTCGTGGTGTTCTTCTTCGTCCTCTTCTATCTCTTCAAAGATCTCTTTTGTGGCCGCGTCGCCTTCCTTTTGTGCCTGTTCCATGATTTCCTTGTACAGGGCAATTGTTTCTAGCTCTGCTTTGACATCGGATTGGATCATTTCTTCGAGGGTGTTTCCAACGAAGATGGGGGCGGGCTGTATTGTTGGCTTAGCTCCCAAGTACCAGAGCCTCTCCGCAATCTTCTCGGCATGCTTCATTTCTTCGATCGCGGTTTCCTCGAATCCTTTGCTGACCGCGTAGTGCTCAATTCCTTTCCACTGGATATGTTGCCACATGTACTGAATTATGGCTTGAAGCTCTCCAGCAATTGCTTTGTTCAACATGTCAAGAAGTTTCTGGCTAGCCAACGCTCTCTAAACTCAACACCCCCTGCGCTAGTCAGGGTTTTAAGCTGACTTGACAACAACCAATTTCGAGACCAATATCCACATCACCAACACCTAAACTAGCCACATAGGTCAGGCTGAAGATGGTTCATCCTCTCAGGAATATTCTCAACAGGCTTCGCTGGGACGAAAAGGAGAACCCTGAGGATTACGTGATCACGTACCGCCACCGGGGCGTGCCAGGCGACGCGAAGCAGATCAACGCATCCAGGATTCGAACGCTTGGCAAATCCTATTTTACAATACAGGAAGACCCTGCGGGTGAAGAATCATTGATCCCGTTCCACAGAATCTTAGAGATACGCAATACGCGGGACGACTCGATTCTTTGGGTAAGCCGAAAAACCAGACCCTAATCATCTCAACCCATCAATTCCCCAAGGCTCTTGGAGATGATTCTGACGTGTTCTAGTGGCATAGGCTAGGGTGGATCCACCCATCAAGGGGTGGTGCCAAACGGTGCCAAGCGAAGGCAACAAACGGCCTATTTCCTAACAGACAAGGCGTTTAGAACACGAAAATCGATCTCGGCTGTTTTTGCCGCGATTAAAAGGCAGGTTATTAGGCCTAAATCACACCCGTTGACTTTCAAAGGAGTCACGATTTGTTCTCGGGTAGTTATTGCGGCTTCTGCGGTCAACCACTAGAAGGCCCGCTCAAAATGTGCAAGAACTGTGGAAACACCATGTGCGAAGCCTGCCTGACGGAACATGAGAAGACATGCGGCAAGACATAGTAAACCAGTAAGACCCGTTCAGAACACCATTGAAGTCAAAACGAACACGCAGAATTGATGTCTAGCATATGTTATACACGGGCCAACCGAAAAGTAACAAACATAGATGAGAGCCAATAACTGTTGGCGACCCGAAACTTGCCAGAACAGAGAACCCTCGTCAACGAACTTGCCCAGTTCGTAGTTGGAACCTCGTTCCAAATATTGTCCTCAGCGGCCAAGCAGGAGCTAAAGATTCGAGTGCTGGACGCGCTTGGTTGTGCAATCGGCGCCCTTGAAGGCGAACCAATACGAATGCTCCAAGCGCAGCTAGATGACTTTGGTGGAAAACCGCACTGCACGCTCATTGGCGGAGGAAAGACAGCCCCGGACCTCGTCGCACTATACAATGGAGCATTGATCCGGTATTTGGACTTCAACGACAGCTACCTAGCCAAGGGGGAGACTTGCCATCCGAACGATAACGTTGGCGCCGTGCTAGCCGCCTCAGAGTACGCGAAAGCGAAGGGAAGCGATTTCCTGCTCGCACTAGCTGTAGCCTACCAAGTGCAATGCCGCCTCAGCGACGTAGCCCCAGTACGAAGCAAAGGCTTCGACCACACAACACAGGGATCCTACGCTGCAGCCGCAGGAGTCTCCAAAGCTTTGGGCTTAGATGTTGAGAAGACGGCGAATGCGATCGCTATCAGCGGCACGGCGCTTAATGCGCTTAGAGTAACGCGTACAGGGAAACTTTCACACTGGAAAGGGTTAGCCTACCCCTTCACCGGCTTCGGCGCCACCCACGCTGGATTCTTGGCCATGCGTGGCATCACTGGGCCGCCGGAGGTTTTTGAGGGAAACAAAGGCTTCATGGAATCGATTGCGGGAAAATTCGACATTGACTGGTCGAAGGAGAACCTAGAACGAGTTACACGGAGCATACTGAAGAAGTACAATGCCGAGGTTCATTCACAATCTTCGATTGAAGGCATCTTAGAGCTTAAGGGAGAACAGGGCTTCAAGCCGGAAGAGATTGAAAAGCTCGAGATAGAGGTCTTCGACGTAGCCTACAATATAATCGGCGGGGGTGAGGAGGGGGAGAAGAAACATGTGCGAAGGAAGGAAGAGGCCGACCATAGCCTCCCTTACATTGTCGCCGTAGCGATCCTAGATGGAACTGTAATGCCTGAACAATATTACCCTGACAGAATCACGAGGAGCGATGTTCAGAACCTTCTGCAAAAAATCAGCGTCAAGCCTAGAGAGGATTACAGTCAAAGATTTCCGAATGAAATGCCGTCCCACTTGGTAGTTCATCTCAAAGGCGGGCGGATCGTTGAGAAAGAGAAACGAGACTACGAGGGCTTCTTTACGCGCCCCATGCGCTGGGAGAGGGCAGTGGAGAAATTTGACAGCCTAAGCGCGCGCTATGTTGACAAGAATTTGCGAAAGCAAATCGTGGATTGTGTGCATCAAATGGAAGACCTATATGTCACAGACCTCACGAAGCTGCTCGCAAATATTCCTGACCCCAAACGAGGAAAAACAGTTGAGTAGCAAAGCATTTTCCTTTATCAGAATGAACGAACGACCTGGAAAGCCACGAACAAAAGGCGTCACTGAGATTCGCGGCCCCTACTACACCGTGATGGGGAAGCGCTACCTCGAAGACATTCTGGAAACAATGGGCGAGTACGTTGACGCCCTGAAGTTCGCAGCCGGATCATTCAGCCTCATGAAACGGGACGTGCTCAAGGAGATTATCGACACAGCGCACCGGTACAACGTACTGGTCTCGACAGGCGGGTGGATTGAGTACGTTCTGACGCAGGGCCCTGAAGCGGTGGAACGCTACGTTAAGGAATGCAAGGATGTGGGCTTCGACATTATCGAAATCTCCAGCGGCTTCATCACAATACCCGTCGACGATTGGGTTCAGCTTGTGGAGTTAGTGAAGAGGGCGGGGTTGAAGCCGAAGCCTGAGGTGGGAATTCAGTTCGGTTCCGGCGGGGCCACATCAATCGCAGAACTCGAGGCTGAGGGAACGAAGGACCCAGCTTGGGCAATCTCGGAAGCGAAACGTTTCCTTGATGCAGGCGCCTACATGATCATGATTGAATCAGAAGGAATCACAGAGAATGTAAAGACTTGGCGCACCGACGTGCCGCCGAAAATAATTGATGCATTAGGGTTGGATAAGGTTATGTTCGAAGCCGCCGACCCCGAAGTGTTTGGCTGGTACATCAAGAACTACGGACCTGAAGTGAACCTGTTCGTCGACCACAGCCAGATCGTCCACCTAGAAACGCTGCGCAGAGGAATCTGGGGAACAAAAGACCTGTGGGGCAGAGTGCTAACCTACAAGGGCCCCAAGAAGTAAACGCGTTAAGACAGAGCCTTTCCTCAGTTGGGTCGGCACCGCAAGCGCCGTAACGCGGGACCTCCTCACACTCGGCCTTGCGCAATACGTGAATATCTACTCGTTAGGGAACAACAGCCAAAATCCATCTTCGGCAATCAACTGCAGAAGGCTGCTTCTGAAGCTAAAGCGAAGGCTTCCCGCAAAAAGGTGTCGAGAATATTCTATACACTACTGGGGGACGGTGAAATATCCTGGTGTCAGCCTTCATTGCACTGCAGGGCCATTCAGCGGCCCGTCTAGGCATTCTTGAAGCTTGGGAGTACTTCTCGCGCGAAAAGTTCGATTTCCGGGGCCAACTGCAAACCGACTCGGTTCGCTCAGCTTTCCTGACGGGTCATTCCCGGATTCTTATGATTACTAATGCGAGCATTATGACCGTGACAATTACTAGTATAACTAGTAGGCTTCGGTTTCTCTCCCATATGACGAAATTCGCGTTAAGTCGCGTGAAGGGGCCGCGTGACCTGAGCATCCGAAAGAGTATGGCGGCCTCTTCTCTCCTAAATACTCCATTGTCCACTCGAATCTCACCGGTCACGCTCTTCTCGAATCTATGGTGCCCGACCCAGAAGGGATTCGAGTATTTGCTGCTCAGCCACAAATCGAATTCCTCTTGCAGCATTGACATGCTTCCACCTAGCTGATCTGGATGGTTATGTAGTAGAGTTTCACAACCCCGGCATTAGAGACGAGCACGCCGAAGCTGAGGTCACCGTTCGGCTCGGTCCAATAGTAGACTTCCGTCACGCCGTACTTCTGGCCATAGCTGGTGATGAAATTATTCACTGTGGCATTAACAGAGGTCCATTGGGTTTCGTCAGTGTAGGTGATGTTTGCGATTCGAATCTCCACGTTCGCGTTGATGCTGGTTGGGTTGACTAGTGAGTATCCTTTGTTCGTGAATAGCGAGTTGAGCTTCTTCTCACGTTCCGCCGATCCCAATATGGTGGGAATTCCTCCGGATATGGCGTAGTATGCTTGGGATGAGTCTGCTCCAACCGCGACCCTGGCTCCTGTTGTCGCGTCGACGACCGTGACGAAGGCCATCTTTGTAATGACGGCATTTTCGACTTGCGTGTTGATATAGACTGGAATGAAGTAGTAGAGGTGGTCTCCGATGAGGTACAATAGGATGTTTCCAAGTCGGTAGTTCGGCAGCAGCGTTAACTGCTGGCGTACATAGTCGTCGGTTTCAACGGCCTGCAGCGCAGCGGAAGGCCCAATTAGTTGGGTTGTCGAATTGGATATTCTGTAAAGGTTCAACCTTCCAAGCTGATCGGTGCCATAGGCTATGTACATGCCAGCGAGGTTGCGGCCTGGGGATGCCTGATACTCTACAAGCTGCATTCCTACGAAGTCAACTCGATTCCCTGAACTCAATAGCACGTAAAGTACCTCTGTGGCTTCTGGCCGCTCGTAGAAGTCAGAACCTGATCTCCAAACGAATGGGTCGTTCACATGATATGTGAAAGAGACATCAAGCTGTCCCGGCAGGTTTTGGGTTCCGAGCAAGTCCTCAGGATAGCGTAGTTGGTTGACGAGCCAGTCCGGCGGCGCTTTCCATGACGAGTAGTATTGTCTATAGAAGTCGACTAGAAAGCCATCCGGTTTAGCTATGACGTATGGGTACATGCGGCCGTCTTCTATATCGACCAAGACCACTCCGAAGAATCGGAGGTAGTTGCTGCCGGAGAATCCAGAGTGAATTGGATAGTCCGTGTAGACTTGGACGAGGTAGTAGATTCGGTTTCCGTCTGTGACAAGGTAGCTTGCGCTGTCGGTCGTCAGCCCATCGATGAGGAAATCCTGGATTCTCTGATGAACATCTCGGTTATGAAGCATCATGATTTGGTCTTGGGGAGGAGTGAAGGCGAAGCCGACTTGACCTTCTTTCACAAGGAACCATAGAGCCCTCTGCCAGCCTGAGAGAACATAGTCAGGCTCTCCGGTGTAAGACGCGTTTCCTATTTCCTCGACTCCTCTAACATGCACGTAAACGTCGTCGGTGAGACTCTCACCGTAGTAGATTGGGGGTTCCGACTTAACTCCGAATGCCTGCTGGACCGAAACGTAGTCGCCCGTGTGGCTGTCGATCACGACTATTCTGGCGGCGTGAGTGTAGATGAGGTGATGGCTGATCCAGTCGTCGGCTGGATAGTTGATTGTTGTGGGGGCAACCCAGTATTCGTGGCCGTTGAGGTAGATTATTTGCGAATCGCTCAACTGCATCCAGTTGACGCCTATCTGATTCTTCATTTTCGTGTAGGACGCGTCGTGATCCCATTGTCGAACCAGCGATACGATCGTGCTGGTGTTTCCGGCGGGGAGACTTGAGAGAGGTTCCGTCGTTACGTTTTCTAAACCCGCGGCCCATCGTGTGACCTGAATCTCCTTCATAGTCATAGGCTGCCATTCATAGTCAACCCAGTTGTTGTTCCAGTTTAGCGAGTAGCCGACCACAAAACCCAAGTTTACAATGAGTATGGCTAACAAGAATAGCCCCATGAGGTAGACAAGCCATCGTTTTCGACGCGCCATGCCTATTGTTCGTCGAATAACTCCGAACTGAAAAGAAGCCGCGATGGCCAAGAAGCTAAAGAAAACGGTGACAGCGATCAGGTAGTCGTTGGGCGTCGCAATGTTCATAGACCAATAGGGTGCATCGAAGATCGCCACCAGCACAGCTAGAGTGAGAATGAGGAATAGATCTCTCCCCCACGCATTCGTCTTGAGTTGAGCGAAATCGCGGACGAGCATCAAAATGAGTCTGAGGACTGCCACGAGTACGACCGCAGAGACGACGTTGAAGATGAGGGCGTACTGCACCTCCATAGTAGGCATCAACGCAACAAGTTCAGTTCCGGAAGCAGAAGCCAACGGGAGCTGAAAGACCCTCAGGACTTCGCCCCAGTTACCCAGCCCGCTCTGGAGCATCGTGACTACCATCGTCAGGTTGCCAAGGCCCGGTATCCCGTTCGCCGTCGCGATAATCCAGAAGGCGACAGCCCACTTTGCTATCTGCCAAAACAACCATGCAACCCTGCCAGGGCCGAGCGAGACTGCATCTTCCTCCCCTCTAACACGCGCGAATGCTCCTCCCAACGCAGAAAGCCCCTCAAAGAGATGGCTCCTTCTGGGAACCGGGTTGATGAAGAGAAGTGCGAGAACACCGGCGACGATGAATGTGTTATTGTGATAGAAGTTTATCGCGAACCAGTCGAGGCCTGCCTTGGAAGCATACATGGACTGGAAAACGACCCAGTCTAAGTAAACTGACAGCCCATAAACGGTCACACCAATGGAAACTAATGCTACAATAATCCAGCCGACCAACCCGAAAAGACGCGGAGGCGGCCCAGATCGTTCCATAGATTCCAACCTGCCGTTTACGAATACTTCGCTAGTATCAACTACTGGAACAACTATTCAAACCATCGCATCCTGGTATGTCGTAGATCCTTCAAGTGAAGCTTGGGAGCACTTCTCGCGCGAAAAGTTCCATTTTTGATTCGTCTCGAACCTTGGTTCCAAAGTTTAGCACATGGTAGCTTACGCCCGCATGATTGTACGCTTCGATTCGATTGGTTACTTCTTGAAGGTCACCGACCAGCGCCCATTCTTTCAGTTCATCAGTCTCACTATGTAGCGATTCCGCGATATTCTTTGCCATAGACTCGGCTTCGTTCTTGCTCTTGTCAACTATCACCATCAAATGGGACGCAACCTTAACTTGTTCAGATGCTCTTGCGAACTGCTTGCATGCTTTTGCCAAACGTGGAACGCCCTGTTTGTACTCCTCGACGGTGTAGTCTGTGGGGATCCAACAATCTCCGAATCGGGCCGCCCTAGTTATTGCTTGGAACCCATTACCCCCTATCCAAAGTTGTGGGCGAGACTTCTGTACAGGTTGGTACTCCATTTTCACTCCTGGTATGTCATAGAAATCTCCTTTGAAGTCAACTTTGCCAGTTTCCCAGGCTTGGCGGATTATTTGTAAGCATTCGTCTGTGACTTTGCCCCTATTCTCGAACGGGATCCCCGTAGCTTTGAACTCGTCTTCCCTCCATCCCACGCCGACCCCAAGAACAAAGCGGCCCTCTGATGTTCTATCCAGAGTCGATGTTAGTTTGGCAGTAATTAGTGGGTGGCGAACTGGAACGACGTAGATACACGTGCCTAACTTGACGCGGTGCGTAAACGCTGACGCATACGCTAGGGCAGGTAACGGCTCGACCGTATTCCGCGTGAGTCCATCCGCTAACCAAACCGAGTCAAAGCCCCACTCCTCGACCTTCCGGCAAAGTTCGCCGAATTTTTGAGGGCTCTCCGAAAACCCTGGCAGGTGTACTCCGAAACTAGTCAACTCTTTCACTACTTCCAGTATCTGCTAGATTCTTCCTTAAAGTCGTCCGCCTGCATCACAATCTAGGGATAGGTTGATACAAATGCAAGTCTGTGGCATAATGCGCAGGAGCGTAGCTGATTGGCTACTTGGCATGAGTTGAAGCCAGGCGATGAAGTAGAGCTGGAAATCAAAGAAACCTCCCGCTTAGGTGAAGGAGTAGGGCGCGTAAATGGCTGCATAGTCTTCGTAAAGAACGCAAAACCAGGGGACAAGATCAAGGCCCGAATAACAAGCTGCGCAGCACGCCACGCACACGCCGAAATCATAAGAAAGCTGTAGACCTGGCCCCACCCTTGATTGTGCAACCTAGCAGGTGGGAGTAACCCAACACAAGACAAAAGCGTCTACTTGGTAGAAATGCGGAATATTCGTCCTTTTTGATTTCTCCTCTAAACCATGTTAAATTCTGGTCTAAAGGCTCAGCTGTATAGGCTGAGAGCTAAGGCCAAGCCGAAAAACACGACCGTTAACCCAAGATTGATGATATACCATCGTGGCAACCATCTTCCTCGAAGGTAGTATCCCCCACCCCAAGAGGTCCAATCTTCAGGCTTAGGCCACGTACCAGCGAAATGGTACCAGGCAATGTCTTCTCCAACCGGGAGGTACGTCCACAATCCAAGACTTGACAGAACCCCTGAGACGTTCGTACTGAACACCAAAACCACCAAGGGTATCGCTGAAAACAAGCCGAACATGATGATATGGTAATTCGCGAAGTGGTTGAAAAATCGCAGCTTGAGATGCTCTGCGGGGGGAATGTAGCCGTGCTCGATGAAGCCATACAGATACGCGAACAGGAATCCTAGTAAGATCACGATCACGACTCTAAGAAAGGCTTCTAGCATCTAGCTTTCTCCTTGCAGCCTTCGCTACCATCGGCTGCTATTTTATTGCTGCCTTGAAATCGCTCGTCAACGTCAGGCCTTCAATCCGATTCCTTCAACGCTGATTCTTCCTGGTTCATTCAACGATCCTTCAATTTGGAACTTAACGCCCGCTAGAATCTCGGACACCTTGATGTTGGTCAGTGTGTGCGTCGTAATTGCCGAGACTTCAATTTCAGATCGTCCTTCGGCCACAGCCAGGTATGGAATGATCATGTCACCCATATGCCGGTCTAGGGCGGCTTTGGAATCGAATTCTTTGAGCAATTTACTTGCGGCTTCGTCGCCTACTCGTTCTGCAGGCTTTCCTCTTTCACCAATGCTATCGGCGCCGAGAATAGAACCGTTTGTGAATCTCATGGCTAGCGCTATGCCGCTTCCCGGAGCGAGGTGCGGGTCTTGGGTTGATGGATAGGTTTCAATGGCGATGTTTACCTCGTGAATACCCCTGACGCTCAACTTCTCCTTCGCAGCGTCTGCCTGTCTCTGCGCGACATGGCTGGGAAGTTTCACGCAGTGACTAATGCCTTTCACATCTGTCCCAACACCGCGTTCAAGAAGGTTAACTGCATTCAAGGTTCTGGGCGGGTCAACCAACATCGTTACGCGGCCGCCCCCCTTCGGATAATGTCCCCTTCGGTGAACCGTCAAAGTTGCTCCGTAACCCATCAACTGTAGTACCGGAAGCTCGACGAGTCGAACATAGTCGACCGTTGGGCTCCAAGGCACGTCGGTTCCTCCGATCAGCTCGAATTCAACTTGGCCCGGAGCGTAGGCGGCTGAGGGCATCACAGCCTGCAGGATTAACGGAACGCTACCAGCTGTTCCCACGTTGAAACTAAACCGGCCCGCTACATGACCGCGAGGCCTGAACATCAACTCCTTAGAACCTGGAAAAAGGCCCTCGGTTTCAGCACCTGCGACAGCTGCAACTGCTCGAACCGCCGTGACATGTTGAGCCTGTAATCCCGGGTTAGGCCGTTTATCTCGAATCTTCGTGATTCTGACCTCCTTATTCGTGAGAGCGGCCAGGGCAACGGTTGTGCGAACAATCTGGCCTCCACCTTCAAGCATATCACCGGCAATTTCGATCAATAGTCCGCGGCCTCCGTGCGCTCACTAGGATCGCTTCTTCACGAAAAAGAGTATTCTTTTCTATTGCTGATTCCAAAAACCTTGAAAAATCAATTGGGAAAGTATTGGCTGAGGCGGGGCTGAAACATCTCGTTACGAATGAGCACACTATTCCCAATCCAAGTTTTCTGCGGGATTATGAAATTGCTGCAAGCGTATTCTAGTGCTTGCTGGAAGCTGTCGAAGGTTGCGGGTTGTGTTCTGAGGGCGGCGCGTACGCTCTCCCTTACATTCCAGACGCCGACGGGAAGGATGTAGCCCGGTCGTGCTTCTCGGAGAACTAGGACTGCAGCTTGCCGCTGCACCTTCTCGAGTGCCTCAGCCGCGGCCAACCTGCATGAGTAGTAACAGCCTCCAATAGAGGCGTAGGTTGTCCTCCCCTCGTAAGCTTCATGATCCCCCATGATTGCGGGCACTGTTCCGTTCTCGTTCCACGCCGTTCCCGGGAACCAAGCTTCGATTGACTCGTACTCCCAATGTCTGGGCGACATTATAACTTCGTACACGTTATCGAGGTACCGGTAGGTGTAGACCTGGTACTTGTCGATGGATGGATAATTTTTGACCGCTTGAAGCAACCGTTTTGAGAGTGTGTCGTCGACGGCTGTGATGCTCCAGCGGGTTGGAACAATCTTCCTTTGCTTCTGTACGCCCAACATGCCGAGGCTTAAGGTGCGCTGTATCCGCGAAACCTCAATCCCATCCCTGTAAAGATCGAACATGCCATCCACAGCCAACTCATCCCCGTCATAATACACGGCCTCAAGCCGCCGCTCACCGGTGCTCGGTGAGACCTGTAATTTTTCAATTAACGCCGAAGGTCCGAACGGCTGCGTTTCGTCACTTAGGGTCACAGCCATCCTCGGTTTTTTACGAAACTTCGCATCAACATCAACCGATGCAGATGAAAGTGCTAGGTCGTGTAGGTCGAGCAAGTACGAGTTAGGGTCAACGGCATCGTGGACATCTAGCAACGATTTGCCGCGAATCAAACTGAACCTGAAGTCAATAATTGTTTGTATATCTTTGCCGAGCCAAAGTTCAGGGGTATCAAGAAGACGCGTGTCCCCTTTAGTTGGTGGAATTAATGGGCCAACGTAAATTCTTGGGTAACCAACATGGCCAACAAAAGCACCAGGGGGGCTCGACCCGTCAATCTCTGCCTTGCCCAAATTCGGGAGATGCCTAATCAGCAATTCCGCTTTTGATAAAATCGGGCAGGATGCTTTGCCGCAAAGCATGCGACTGCCGCGGCACTGCAAGCACATCGTGGAGGATGTTGTTGTGACGAAGGTAAGGGATTCATGGTTCTGTGCTGGGTCTAGGCCTGTTCTCTTCTGAATCCACTCAAGGTCTTGCAGTGAACCCAAGCCCATCAATACCAGGGGAGACTGATGGGACTATGTAATCAGGCAGAGAGGCTAATGAAACTAATCGTCCACCGCCGGCCCACAATTTATCTACATACCGAAACATACGGTGGGATAGTGGTGTGTGCGAGATGATTCGAATCACGTCCCAACGGAAGGACGGCGTCTGGTTCAGTTTGGCTGTGAATGAGAGGGATGAATTGGTGGCGTGCGCATTCTCGGACAGAAGCAAGAATGATGCTGAGGAATCAGTTATGGGTACGATTCCGCGATCTCAAATTGAAACCGCCGGTTCGGTCGACCCGAGCATATTCGAAGAGATCTACAGAGCATACTCTGGGAAAAGTACCGGGCAGCTCAAGTCCTTTGATTTGTCGAAGGTTTCTGAGTTCAGGAGAAAGGTCTACTCTCTCCTCCAGGCGATTCCTAGCGGCAAGGTGGCAACATATGGTGCCTTGGCGAAGAAGGTTGGCGGGAAGCGTTACGCTCGTGCAGTTGGGACTGCTGTGGCCACTAATCCAATATCACTAATCATTCCATGTCACAGAGTCGTACCAGCCTCGTTGAAGGTTGGAAATTATGGTATGCCTGGACGAAAACCTTCTGAAGGCGGCTATGTCAAGCGCGGATTACTCGAACGTGAAGGTGTAGTATTTAGCGGCGAAAAGGTTTCTGCAGAATCACTTTGGAAACCTGAGTGAAGATAAGAGTAGAGATCACGTTTCACTAAACGATTAGACCCGGAACTGTCTAGACTAAACATCTCATCACAGACTCGCGAACGCGGCGGTGGGTGAGAGCGTTCTCTTAATAGGCGGTTGAAGGCATGGAACGGAACAAACTCAGGATAGCTGAAACTTGGACAAACAACGCGGGTTGTTGATAGGGCGCTTTCAACCCTTCCACTTAGGCCACCTACACTGCGTCCAATACATACTGAATAAAATGTCCGAAGCTATCATTGTGATAGGGAGCGCCCAGTTCAGCCACACGTTACATAACCCCTTCACTGCTGGGGAACGGGTTACGATGATTCGCCTCGCCTTAGATGAGGTTAAGATTGAGCCATCCAAGTATTACCTGATCCCAGTCCGTGACCTTCGAATACACGACCTCTGGGTTTCACACCTCGTCTCCCAAACGCCTCGCTTCGAAGTTGTTTTCTCTAACGAACCTGTCACCTCACGCCTCTTCAAAGAAGCCGGCTTCCGCGTCGAACCTATACCCTTCTACGACCGGGAAACTTACTCGTCAACTGAAATACGCGAACGTGTAGTCAACGGCGAAAGTTGGGAGAAACTCGTACCTGCCTCGGTCGCAGCCTACATCAAGACCATATTTGGCGATGAAAGATTGAAGGAACTCGCGTTAAGCGACGAGCCTAAACACCACCGACGTGAACAACACTCCCAATTCTAACGCGAACCCTACTCGCCGCGCTAGCCTCTCGGCTGGCTATTTCGAGGAACCCATGGCTCCCGAAGAGGATTCCAAACTCTTTCCTCTTAAGGTCTGAATAGGTTCGGACAAAGCGTGCTGGAATCCGCTTCTTCTTGAATTTGAGCGAAACCTTATCCCCGAACCTTAGCTCCAACTTTTCGATGTGATTTGAGACATTGGTCACGATGTTTCCGAAGCCATCAATGTGAAATACTTCGCAAGTAATTGTCTTGCCATCGAACGTGGGTTGGGAATAGGATGGTCGCACGTAATCGGAAATCTCAGGCCCACATTCCTTCGGCATCTTCCCGCAAGCTAAGTGTGCGGCGGTTGGAGCGAAAATATCCCTTCCGTGAAATGTTGCGGAAATTTCATCTCGCATGAAGGAACGATTAGTTAACTCATAAACGTGAAGAATACGTTCCCGCTGCGCAGCGGGAACCAGCAACCCGTTGTCCGGGCCGACATAAATAGCGCGCCGTGACTGCACTACGATTGCACGACGACTGCTCCCCACACCAGGGTCAACCACTCCAACGTGAATCGTCCCGGATGGAAAATAAGAAGCGGCCCCAGCCAAAAGGAAGGCTCCCAATCGAACGTCGAACTTCTGAACTTGATGTGTGAGGTCTATTATTCTAGTTTCAGGGCAAATTGAAAGAATAACTGCCTTCATCTCGCCGACAAAAGGATCTAACCACCCATAATCAGTGAGCAGACTGATCAATGGCACTGCGACTCACAATCCTTCAGTCGATTGGTTCAAGGTATGTTTCTTTCGAACACGAGGCAGTGACGTCCCCAATGCTCTCTCCTGAATCCGAGTTCCTCAGCGGTTCTCATCTGGTATCGGTTATACGGAATATACGCGCGCATTGCTTGGGCTCTAAATGCTTTTGCTGCATTCTTAGAACGCCTAAATGAATCGGTTACTTTGCCAGTGAGTAGACTCAAACTCGTCGCACGCTCGCCGAAGATTTTCTTCGGCGGCGTTAGAATAAACGCCGTTCCTCCCATCGTATAGACTTCTCCTCTTCGAAAGATCATCTTGAGGAGACGTTTGTTTGCTTTAACGAAGCGCCGATTGTAAGGCAAATATCCATTCATCTGAGAGAGGTATTCTGAATGAAGAACGGCGTCAAGTTGAGTTTCCGACAATCGGCCACAAGGGGGGATGGATGGGTTCTTACCGGCCGTTTTGAAATGGTAGGAAATATGGGCGGCTTCACACACTTGTTTGAATTCGCCTTTCCTGATTGCCATTATTGAAGGGGTATTTCTAGAGGAAGCCACCAACCTAAGGGTTGTTATTCCTCCTTTCTTGGCGTGAGCAGCTATCTGCTCTTGAAGGAAGACCGCAACGCCTCTTCGGCGCCAGTCTGGGTCTGTGCGTGCCATGCCTAACCAGCCGCTTCCGTCTATGCATTTCTCAAAATTTGTCATGCCAACAAGTTCAGAATTGTTCCATGCAAGAAAGAGACCTCCACATTCAATTGTCTCCCTAAGAATAGAGGGCACATAGTCTGAAGGACCGGCCGCACGCCTGCAGAGCTTTGCGACTAGTTGAAAGTCGGATGGCCTAGCGACTCTGGCTGTGAGTTGCAAGTGTGGTAGCTTCATCGATTTGCAATCGCGCCTGTGCGCACCCATAGCTACTTAGTCAGTTCATTGCGACATGGACGAAGACTTTCGCGTCATCGACTATGTTGTCGATCTTGCAGTATTCATTCGGTTGGTGGGCCATATCTTCTAGTGTGGACCAGACGGCGGTTTGGATTCCCTTGCGCCTGAAATACAATCCCACGGTTCCACCGCCAATGCCGATAGGTTTTGCATCTATGCCGCGCATCACCTTGAGTGCAGCCTTCAATTTCTGAACAATTTCGCTGTCGGCTGGGGTTGGATTAGTATTATCTTCGTGTTGTATCTGGTAAATCTCAATCGTTGCTCCTGTTTCTTTTTGAACTTTGGACTTCAAGGATTCGATGTCTTCCATCACCGTCTTTAGGGGATATTTGGGAAGTACCCGGCAGTCAAAGTATTGCACGTCGAGGCCTGGGACAGTGTTCACGTTATCCACATTCGCTTCGTGTTTCGTGGGTTCGAAAGTTGAAACTGGTGGTTCGAACAATGGGTCGGTTGCAGTATACTTTGCGTGGAGCATTTCGTCCATTTGGAGAGCTAGTTTCATTCCGATTCTGCTTGCGTTAAGCCCTTTCTCAGGGGTGCTTCCGTGAACTTGCCGGCCTTTCGTAGTAATCCTCAACCACAAAATGCTCTTCTCTGCGACTTCGATCTGAGAACCGTCCGGGCTTCCCGTATCTGGAACGATGGCTACATCTGTAGGTTTGAACACGTTCTTCTCTATGAGCGGAATGACGCCGTATTTGCTGCCCGACTCTTCGTCGGACACAAAGGCAACTCCGAGGTTGATTCTAGGTTTAAGGCCCAGTTCCTTCAACACCTTCACAGAGAACAAAATAGAGCCAATGGCTTGACCGTTATCCTCAGAACCCCTCCCGAATATTTTGCCGTCCTTTATGACTGGGTCATAGGGGTCTGTTGCCCAGAGATCCCGGGCGCCCTCGGGAACGGTGTCTAAGTGTGCAGCCAACCAGAGAGTTCTACTCTTGTCTTGTCCTTCAAGGATTGTGGTCAGGTTTATGCGGACACCCTCCGGCACTCGCTTATCTTGAAAATCATGGCGCGTCACCTTGAACCCTAGGTCTTCCAGCCACTTCTTGACGAAGAGCGCCCGTTGATACTCGCCTTTGCCACCGCCATCCGGATTTACGGCTTTAATCTTCAGCATCTCTACCATGAAACGTTCGATGTCATTACGGGATCTCTCAATCCGACCTAAAGCGTCATCGACACTTGGCAAATCAAAGAACTCCAGAGCAATTGGGGGCGTGAGTTGGTGCTCGACTGATAAATTCTTCTCCCGTTAAGCTTTCATAGGAAGCTATGCGAAAACGCGACTTGAGTTGTTCTGTTCAGGTTTGTCTGAAAAATCAGCTGCTTGCGGCATCTTTCTAAGAGAATTCTTCACCGTTGACAGATTAGTTCTTGGGAGAAGATTACCCGCGATTGCTTCCTAACGAAATACGCCTGTCGGGCGTTCGAACACCGACGCAGTAATAGAGCCAAGCTGGGCGAGCGTACCCCCCTTGTAGGCGGCCCCCAAACGCCCCGTCCCCCAAGAGACCGTTCAAATAGAATGCGCACTAATGCAGCAAGGAGGTGGCTGCTCGACGGATACCTTTGACCTTGAGTCGCTCAAAGCGCGTCTTCGAAGAGAGGGGGCGATTCCTGAATCGGATAAGGGACACCCCGAAGCGGCCGTTGCAATCATCATCAACCCTAAGGATCGAAGAGGTTCAATCCTTCTCATCAAGAGAACTGAACGGGTAGGGGACCCATGGTCAGGCCAGATAGCTTTTCCCGGCGGCCACAAAGCCTCAAGCGACCGAAACTTCTTAGAAACAGCGATCCGGGAGGCACATGAAGAAGTCGGAATCGACCTGCGAGAGCATGAACTCCTTGGGCAACTCCCACTAGTGTACGCCCGCACGCGCCAAGTCCAAGTTGCCCCCTTTATCTTCCAATTGAAGACAAGTGTGATCCTTAAATCGAATGAAGAGGTGGCAGAGAAATTCTGGGTACCTCTCAGCATCTTGGACGTGAGCGAAGTCGAGAGAACCGAAGTAAAGGTCGAGGAGGGAAAACTGAGTGTTGACGGCTACATTTACGGCGGAAACACAGTGTGGGGATTAACTTTTAGAATAATAAACATCTTACTTGACAGAAAGGAAACTAGCACGCTGTAATGATTTTGACGCATCGAATCTACTTGTTAGACATTACCTCAGAAATGTCATCGAGTTCAACGCGTCAGAACCCTTCGATTGGGTGGTCTAACCTCATTCTTGAAATTCTTCGCTCCACTATCACTTTATGAAACTCAGCCAGTTCCAGCATCTTGCGGTTGAGAGGCGTAGGTAAATCGATCGGTTTTCTCAGTGGCCGAATCATTTGCGCGTGGTTTCAGCCAACTCTTGTAGCAGCGCTGCGTGGCGGTGTTCGTCCGCCATAATTTTGTTAAAGGCTTTGCGTATCGATGTTAGCATTCGAATGTGGTTCTTGGAGTCGTCTATAATTCCCTTGAGAGTGGTTTTGACTTTTCTATTCTTGCTTTCCTTGGCTAACTTCGTGTAGCTTTCGACGATGTCCTCTTCGACGGCTAGCCAGTACGATATGTTCTCGTCTATGACGCCGTGGTAACCTGACTCCACATCCTTCTCGGCTTTGACTGCTTCGTCGAGGCTTTCCACATCTTTGATTATCCGTTCTCTTCCCACTTCACTCATTATAGATCACCATGAGAAACCGGTTAGAAGCCCATTAACAGCATTTGCTGCTGGTTGGTAGAAAAGGTTCGGGTAGAGGCCCGTAATCAAACTGAGGGCGATTAATACAATGCATGGAATCAGCAGTAGCTTCGGTATTTTGGTCGCCCCGTTTCCGTTCAGGTGACTGCTCGGTTCTGCGAAAGCGATGGTTCGAATTATTCGGAAGTAGTACGCTATCGAGATGAGTAAGTTGAGCAGCATTAACACGACCGCCGCATCTAGGACAATCGAGCCGACGGCTAGGCTTGAGAGAACTATCAGCAGTTCGCTCCAGAATAAGCCGAAGGGTGGGACGCCAGTCATAGCTAGCGCGCTGAGCCCGAAAAGCGCTGCAAGTATCGGGCTTTTCCTTCCCAACCCGGCCATCTCAGTCAAGCTTCTGGTGCCAATTTGGTAGGTAACGATTCCTGCGAGGAGGAATAACATCCCCTTCAGGAGTGCGTGGTTCCAGATGTGGAATATGCTCGCTGAGAACCCCGCTGGGGTTAGGGTCGCGATTCCTAGTAATATGTAGCCGACTTGCGCTATACTCGAATAGGCTAGTAACCGTTTCAAATCGTCCTGCTGTAATGCTGACAGGTTGCCGACGAACATTGTTGCGACCGCAGCGGCCGCAATTATCGGCTGAGCCAGAATCACGTAAGCTGGCAGAATTAGAATCGGGCCAAGAAGGCGAATGAAGGCGAAACTTCCAACTTCAATGATAATCCCAGACAGTAGAGCGCTCATAGGGCTAGGGGCTGCAGGATGAGCGTCAGGTAACCACATGTGTAACGGCGCAATAGCAGCTTCAACTCCGAACCCCATGAAAACGAGAACGAGGGCCAACGTTCCAGTCGAAGTCGGTGTGGCGAAGCCTTTCACGAAGCTCTCAATGTTCAAGGTACCTGTTAGGCCGTATATGAGCGCAATTCCGTAAAGGGCTGTGAGGCTTCCTATTCCGCTCATCAGTAAGTACTTCACTGTAGCCTCGATAGCTTCCCAACTGTGCTTGTAGAAGGCTACCAGGCCATATGCGGCGACACTCATACCCTCCCAACCTATGAAGAAAGTGAGCAGGTCGCCTGAGACTGTGACCGCGTATATGCTGAGGTAGAGCAGAAGAATTAGAGATTGAAAGAGGGCTGAGCTACCCTCCTTCGAAAGGTATGCAATAGAGTACAGGCTGATTAGAACACAGAGCAACAGTGCAATTGAGGATATGTAAACGCCTAGCAGAGTTATCGTGAAGGTTGTAGCTAACAGGCTCGGTTCAAGGCTTATCACAATAGGCTTACCCGTCGCTAACACAGTTGCAGCCTGTTGCCAGTTGCTAAACGCGATTAGGGAGAGGGCACCGATGGCTATTACGCCACCAATAGCGGAGCGATGTTTCGTTCTGTTCTTGAAGATCAAGTCTAGGATGAGTATGCCGAATGCGCCAAAGAAGCCCGGGGCGAAAGTTGAGAATAGTGTTATCCAATCGTTCATAGGTACAGCACCACCCAGATCGCGAGCAGCACTAGGATTGCTAGCATGGGCCAGAGATTCTTAGCCAAGATTCCAGTCTGAATTTCCCTAACCGTGCTCGAAATCTTCGATAGCGGATTGACGAAGACTCTTTGGTAAAGGGCGTCAAAACCATAGCCAGTCAGCATGATTTGCCTCAATGTCCCGAGGCTGGGGTGTTGCTTAAGGAAGGTTGATGGGTCAGGTTTGTGCAGGTAGAACGCAAAGTAGGATGGCGTCAGCCCAATCAAAATCGCAAGAATAGAGGCGGCGATGATTGGTAACTCGAATGTCAGGTTCTCCGTTATACCGAGTAAGTTCGCAGCTGGGCCTTCTGTAAAGCCCAACACGAGTACGCAAGCGCTCAGGATGAGGAGCGGTATCGTCATGGTTTTCGGCGATTCGTGAATGTTCTTCTCTTGCGCCATTTTGCTCTCAGGCCCGAAGAACACTTTGAAGAGCGCACGGAACATGTAGAATGATGTGAGCACTGTAACAACTAGAATGAGCATGGCCTGTATGTTCTGGCCAGCCAAAGATAGTTCAGTTACGATGAGGTCTTTGCTCCAGAAACCAACGAACGGCGGGACACCAGCTAGGGCCAGTGTTGAGAATAGAAATGCTAGGAAAGTGATGGGCATACGCTTTCGTAGGCCGCCCATTTCCTCCATGTTACGAGTCCCGAGAACGTGAATGATCGACCCCGCTGCCAAGAATCCAAGTGCTTTGAAGAAGCCTTGGCTCATCAAATGGAATTGGGAGGCAAACCATCCGCCTGCCGTCCCCGTTCCGAGTGCTGCAAACATTATGCCCAATTGGCTGATTGTTGAGTAAGCTAGGACTCGTTTTATGTCCGTGGTAACAGTGGCTATGCTAGCGGCTAGCAGGGCTGAGATTATGCCAACCCAGCCCACGGCGGAGAGCCATGTTTGACTGGTGGAGAAGATCGGGTATGTTCTAGCGACCAAGTAAACGCCTGCGTTTACCATTGTAGCAGCATGAATCAGGGCGCTAACTGTGGTTGGTCCTTCCATTGCGTCGGGTAGCCAAACGTGGAGCGGCACCTGCGCGGACTTACCCATCGCGCCGACGAGGACCAGTATTCCTGTCGCCGTAAGGATTGACGCGGGGATGAACCCCTGTGAGGCTAGTGTGCTCAGTTTCTGGAAGTCTACGCTCCCCGTTGTGACGTAGAGCCAGACAAACCCGATTAGCAATGCCGCGTCCCCGACCCTTGTGACAATGAAGGCCTTGAGGCCAGCACGAACTGCTTCCGGCCGGTCATACCAGAAGGCTATCAGGAACGCGGAGCATATGCCTACTATTTCCCAGAAGATGTAGAGCTGGAGAAAGTTTCCGGCAAGGACTAGGCCAGTCATGGCGCCAATGAAGAGTTGAACGAGCGAATAGTATCTGGGTAGGCCTTTCTCATGCCCCATGTAGCCCTGTGAATAAACAACAATCAAGAAACCAAGTGAATTCACTACTACCGCTAAGAAAGCTGCTAAACCATCTACGTGCACTGTCACCTTGAAACCGTAGGCTGACAGCCATGAAAACGATGAATCAATTATCCCACCATTTTGCACTTCGAGCAGCAGATCTACTGCCAATAGAGATGTGAGGCCGGTTATTGTTGCGGCGAACCAGTTTCTTACTTTAGGCCAGCGTGATAAGCCTAGGGTGAAGGGTATCGCTATGAAGGGTAGGGCCCAAACGAGCCATTCTGCGTATAGAGTGGTCAGTGCGCGAGCCTCCTAATTTCCCATGGGTTAAGGGTTCCGTATCTTCGGAAGACTAGAATGACGAGCGACAGCGCGAGGGCTTCTACACTTGCGCCGATTGAGATTGAAATTATCACCAGCGAGGTCGAGAATAGTGTAACTTGGCCGTTAACTAGGCCGCCGGCGAATAGCGCAAGGTTGACTCCCCAAATCATCACCTGGAAGCCCATGATCATTTTGACAAGGTTCTTCGTGGTGGCGATTGTTCCGAACCCTGAAACGAAGAGTAGGGCTGCGAAGACTTGTAGGAGCTGCTGCTCGTTCACTTCTCTGGGCCTCCTTCTCGGGAGAACATGTTCATCACGCCAAGCATAGCGGCGGCTACGAGAATCACGACTAGTAGCAGATCCCAGGATCGTAGAGCCCACAGAAAACTGAGTGGGTCGTTAGGTTGAATCGCTAGGCCGAGGAGTTGAGTTCGCTCATCCAACCTGACCGGGAATGGTTGGAAGTTCGAGACTATGATAACGAGGGGTATAGCGGCGAGAACCGCGAGAATCATTCCTGTGAGGTTTTCTTTTCCAATTTTGTCGCTGAGTGCTTGCCCTCCAACAATCATCAGTATGACCATGAAGAGCACTGAGACGGCTCCAGCGAAGGTTATGATGTGGAATAGGCCTGCGAAGGTTGCGCCATAGCTTATGAGTAGTAGGCCGAAGACTATGCTCGAGTAAAAGAGCAGGATTAGAGACCAAACCAATTTGCGCACCATTAAGGCAACGATGGTGACACCCACCAACATTGTGCCCAGAATGAAGGTTACATCAAAACTCATTTTGCGAGAGCCTTCCTCATCACCAAGTCTTCCTTGTGTGGCGTAGCTAACTCGAACTGCTTAGTCATCTCAAGTGCGTTGAAAGCGCAGTTGTCGACGCATTCACCGCAGAAAATGCAAGTGGCCAGGTTGAACTCTGGGCGTTTGACTGGAAGCACGCGGTCGCCAACCTTGCGGGTCCCAAAGTCAACCATTGTGATAACGCTGGCAGGGCAGACCATTGCGCAGACCTGGCAGCCCGTGCATTTGGCTGGGTCTATGTCCAGCTTGCCACGGAACCGTTGCGGCAGGTTCACTTTCTCGTATGGGTAGACTTGAGTACCTGGTTTCTCAATTAGTGTGCGGAACATTTCAGGTATGGCGGCACCTGTCTTTCTACGCGGCAAGAGGAATCCCTCCTTGAATTAGAACCAGGACTAGTGCGAGCTGTGCAAGGCTGACCGGTGTTAGTACTTTCCAGAAGAGTTCGGTCGCTTGCGCGATTTTTACGCGTGCTAACGCAGTCTTCAGGACGAATATCAAGAATCCGACTGCCAGAAGTTTAAGCATGAAATAGATGAAGTATTGGAACGGTGCTGGGATAGCGGTCCCCATCTCTGGGCCGAGGGGCCCGCCGAGAAAAAGCGACACCGCGAGTGCGGAACCGAATACGTAACCTACTTCCTTCGTGAGTTTAAGGAACGCAAGTGCGCGGCCGGAGAATTCTGTGAGCCAGCCGGCCACGATTTCTGTCTTGGCGCTGGGAATATCGAAGGGAGGTTTCTCAAGCTCCGCCATGAGGGCTATGACGTATACTCCGAAGGCGAATGGCATCACGAAAACATTCCAGAGCCCGGTTTGAGATGCCACGATTCCCTCCACGGATAGGCTTCGTGAGTAGATTGCAGCGGTAACTATGGCTAGGACTAATGGAATTTCGTAGCTCACGTATTGTAGAACCAGCCTTCCCGTGGCGATCGTGGTAAAGCTGCTGGCGGAAGAATAGCTGAGAACCGCGACTACGAACGCCGCAAAGGCCAACAGAAACAGTATGACGAGCAAGTCAAAATCGAAACCTGCGGTCGGTGTCAACGCAATTATCGGAATGAACAGCATCGAAAGCAAAGGCGCGAGAAAGTACAATGCTGGGGCGAATAGGAAAATCACCTTATCTGCGTGGGAGGGGATTATTTCCTCCTTGAAGAGAAGCTTCAGAAAGTCGGCGAGCGGTTGAAGTATTCCGGATGGCCCCGTGATCTTTGGGCCTATTCGGCCTTGCATACGGGCTGCGGTTTTTCTGTCAAGCCAGTCGAAAATAAAACCCATTGCTATCGTGAAAAGTACGCCTGGAAATATTATGGCTTCTAGGATCTCTGTAACAGTCACTTCTTAGCCCTCTCTGGGAAGTAGTGATTGATTCCGTATTGTCTCAGTTCCTCACCTGACCATGTCCACTGGCGGTTCGTCTCAGTGTCTAAGAAGGACATCCTATCCATGCAGCCGAAACAAGGGTCGATTGCTGTGAGGACTATTGGTACGTCTGCGATTGTCTGTCCTTTCAGAATCTCCAGAGCTGCAGGGAGGTTAGCTAGGGTAGGAGTCCTGACTTTAACGCGTTCGGGGGTTCTTCCGCCGCCGGACTTGACGTAATAGAAAATCTCGCCCCTTGGGGCTTCGCAATGCGTTGAATGTTCTCCCGCTGGAATTATGGGTGGAATCTTAACCCTGATTGGACCATCCGGTAGATGCTGAACGGCGTAGCTGATCATGTTTGCTGAGGCTACGAGTTCGTCCAGGCGTAGTTGGAGGAGCGCGTGGACGTCGGCCTCATTTCTAATGATGATGTCGAAGGGTACTTCATCATAGGCCGCGTAGGGGTCGTTCAACCGAACATCTTTTTGTAGCCCCACATAACGGGCCATCGGTCCGACAACGCACAGTTTTTCGGCAGTGTCCTGGCTTAGCTTTCCAACTTTCTCTGTTCGTTCCAGCATCGTTTCTTCAGTGTCAATGATTTCCTTGTAATACCGCGCCCGGTCTACGAGGAATTTCATGCGCTCGACAATTCTATCTTCCATGCCTTCGGGCATGTCACGCCTGACGCCTACGAAGGCGTTCATTGATTTGTGAACTCGATTGCCTGAGATAGCTTCCACTAGGTCGAGGACCACCTCGCGGTCGCGCCACACCCACATGAATAACGTTTCGAACCCCGCCCAGTGGCCCATTAGGCCGACCCAGAGCAGGTGGCTGTGAATCCTTTCCATCTCCGCTATAATTAGCCGGATGAATTTGGCTCGTCGCGGAACTTCGTAGATTGTTAGGCCTTCCACGGCTTGGCCATAGGCTAGACTGTGAACGAAGCTGCAGATACCGCATGTCCTCTCGAACATGTACATGTTCTGCACCCAAGGCCGCGTTTCAGCTGCTTTCTCAAGCCCCCTGTGAACGTACCCGATTCTCGGTATGACCTGTACAATTCTTTCGCCTTCGAGAATCAGCTTGAAGTATTCAGGCTCTTTTAGCGCAGGATGAATAGGCCCAAATGGAACAAGGTTTTCGGTTGAGTATTTCATTAGACCCGCAGATTCTTCCCGTTGCTTGGGTTGTGTGGGCTCAGCGCTCATTTGCTTTCAACCTCCAAATGCAGCCTTTTGCGAATCTCAGCGGGTTTCGAGCTTTTCAGAAGCGGCGGTGGCAGGTCCGCTGGCCAAGTGTCCGGGAGGAGCAGTTTCCTGTCCATCCATGGATTGCCTTCGAAGTTGGCTCCGAACATATCGTGAATTTCCATCTCGTAGAGTATTGCGCCTGGGATGATGTCCACTATTGAGACCGCGGTTGGCTGGGTCTTCGGGACGAATGTTTTCACGTCGATCATATCCTTGTCCCTGGAGAAGTGGTAGATGATTCCAATGTTCTGGCCGAGGTCGAGGCCTGTCATTGTTGAGAGATGGCTAACGCGCAGATCGTTAACTAGGTTCGAGATGAAACCCTTGATCTTCCCCTGGTCGACTTCAACAGCGACCTCGCCTTTCCTCAGAACCGTAAATTTGCCATTAGCGGTCTCGGCGTGTTTCTTGAGTTGTTGAAGCAAAACTTCGCTCATTTCACTTCCCCCAAAAGCTTCAGGACTCCGTACATAATGGCCTCAGGGCGGGGTGGGCATCCAGGGATGAACATATCGACTGGTATGACATCTTGAACTCCTTGGCCGACATTGTAGCAGCCTTTGAATACGCCACCCGCGGCTGCGCAGGCTCCTATGGCAATCACATGTTTCGGTTCGGGTATTTGTTCGTAGACTCGCTTCAATCTGTCTTTGGTCTGCGCGTTTACAGTTCCGGTAACCATGAGAACGTCTGCATGCCTTGGGCTAGGTACCAAGACGGCTCCGAACCTTTCAATGTCGTAGCGTGGTGTGAGACTAGCGACAAGTTCGATGTCGCATCCGTTGCATGAGGAGGCATTTATGTGGTAGACCCAAGGGGAACGTTTCCTCGCCCATGTTGTTATTTGTTCAAGCAAGCTCCGCGCCTCCAGTTCCCACGAACCAAAGCATCATAACGAAAAGTGAGAAACCTCCCGCCAAAGCGAATAGGAGCGGCCAGAGGAACCCTCGGGCAGCGATCGAACTTGCGAGAAGTAACCCGATTACTTCGAATGCCACGAAGAGAGCCGCGTAAACGAATAGCTCGGAGTGGTATTTTCCACGCTCGGGCGGAAGTTCTTCTCCCCCTGCAAAGGCATCATATTTCGGTCCGGTACCCGTGCTAACCTTACCTAGCTTTCCCGCAACAAAGTAGAAGATGAGCACGAAGACTACGACCGATAAAATCACCGTAGCAAGGTCAAGGCTAATCAGCAATCGATTCGCCTCCCTCTATCAAACTTCTCGTGATTAACTCTGAAACGTTCGTGGCTGTGAGTTGAATCTCCTGGGACAGGCTCACATCAAACCCTGTCTGTTTGGGCTGGATTGCTAGAACCCAGACTTTGCTCTCTGAGAGAAATCGCTCTGCCAGAACCTTCAGCGGAATGCCATGTGTTGTGAAGAACGGATAACTTGTCTCTGCGACAGACAGCAGGCTTGCTTCACCAGGGCGCAGCCCCATCTCGCAGGCATCGATGAATACCACATGCCTTAGGCCGAGCTTGGCCAGATTTCCAATAAGTGCTTCCACCGAGTCTTCTGCGTCGAAGAGATAGGCTCCCTCAGGCAACGCTCCGTCCGTTCCTTCCATGATGGCCTTAACGGTGTAGCTGCCAACATAATCGTCCGCGCGCATTGGGTGACCAACGCCGACTATTGCAAGCCTTGATTCCGACGAACAAGAGGTCAGAAGTTCGATCAGTTGAATTTGCCATTTTTCAGTCGAGGCCGTCCGCTCTTGTTGCTGCCCTAGCGTAGCCAAGATCAAGCGAACCTCAAACTGGCCACTGCGTTTGAACCTACTTAAGAGGTCAGCATAGTTCTCGTGGCTGAAAAGAAGCTTTTTCGAGTAAAAGTAGAGAAAATATATTCGATTCTGATTTCCTCGAATTATGCATACAATCCTAGAATCTCCATCACTCACTTTCAAGGCGAAACCACTTATTTGAGGTTCATATCAAGGTTGAAACGACGCCAGAATGCGCTGTGAAGAGTGAAATGCCAAGCGAAATCAGCAACGTCACCTTCGTAAACCGGATATTCCAAAACCTCGACCAAGCAAACCGGGCAGAAATCGAAGCACTATACCACGATATCATGGGTGCCGCAGTAATTCTCCCATCAGGCGAAGGACGGTCCAAGGGCGCGCTCAGCATCGCTTGCAGTGAAATGGCTAAGATGCGTGGCGGAAAACTCGTTCTCGACCGTGGAGACATTGGATTCCCAGGACGAAACCTCATCGAAGCTGCACCGATCCTGAGGCAGCGTTTTGGGCAAGTCTGTTTGCTGATCAACTCTGGTAGCGGAAAGTCGATGATGCCGCTTCTTGACGCCCAACATTTGGCCATGTATATTGCTCAGCACGGAAACCCACGCGATTTCCGCATCGACGCCATAACTTCAGACCGTGAGTCACCCATCGGGAAACTCGCGACTAAGTATGGTAATGTGCTCTTGCTAAAGGGACGGGAGCCCGACGAGGAACCCACTGAATCCAAGGAATTTCGGACGACGGGGATTCTTGAGGACTTGTTTATTTTGGGCACGGGTGTCCTCTTTCAATCCATTGCCGAAGCACTATACGAAAACGCTCCGGCAGACCGAGTAATAGTCCGTTCCAAAGAACTGTTTATGGAAATAGGGTCGCTTGTAGACGAGTTTGTTGCCTCAGATTTCTTCAAGTCACTTGTAGACGCCCTCGAACAGAGACACTCATGTTTCTTTGTTGGGCTGGGTAGCGGTAGAGAGGTCGCCCGTATGACGGCCGTGCGGGTTGGCCATGTGAAACGGGCCATGGGCGACCAGATTTACGTGGCTGGAGAATCCAATACGCCTGCACCACGCGCGGGTGACGTTCTAATTGTAATCTCACAGAGCGGCGAGACGGAGATAGTGGCCGGCTGGTGCAAGAACTTCAAACGGATGGGGGCCCTCGTCGCCTCTGTAGTGGGAAACCCGGACAGCACTATAGCCGCAACCTCCGACCTGTCCTTCACAATAAAGGGCAATAGTGGCGAGGGCAGGCCTAACAGTTTCTACGTGAAGGCCGCCTTCGCTCTTAGCCCGCTCCCGATATACTTGGTCGAGAAGGTTGCAGAACGAGGCCTAAGATTACCCGAATACATACTCAGATGGCATCATTCCGTCACATCTTGAGAAAATCCTTCCCGGCTGCGAAAATTTACACAGTTATTTGCCGAGTGCGTGAGTACATCGTCTGAGTCTTCACCGCAACCCTACTTCAAACTGTTGCCCTCATTTCAAGAATAGCTTACATTAGGTATGTGCTTTCCGAGGGCGCATGGCGACCAGTAGAATTCTGGTGTCAGTGATCCTTCCTACAACAAACCCTGCGAACACTATCGCGAGGTAATGTCAGTTATTCTACGGTTATTGTGCGAACGGGGCGAAATAGGCTCTCATAATACTCCCTCATCCACGGCAGTATCTCACGTCCCAGCAGGTTCAAGAATCGTTCCTCGATAGGGCTGGCGCTGTGGATGTAAACTCGGTCGAAGCCCATTTTCAGAAAATCACCCAGACGTGTGATGATGTCGTCGGAGTCAGTTGTTATGAGCCAGGACTCTTTGATTTTCCTTTCCTCCTCAGGACCAACGAGCGCCTGCAATTCCCTCGGGTCCCAAACGTGCTCCCGTTTTTCGCGTGGTATGGCAGTGGTTGCCCAGAACATTGCGGATTTGAGGGCTCGGTCATAATCAATGTCGTAGGCGACCTTGAATTCCATACTCTTACTGAGCTTAGCTGGGTCGCGGCCTACTTTCGCGGCAGCTTTCTCCATGGCGTTCACGATCTTCTTGAAGCGATCCAACCCTCTAGGGTTGGTGAGAATTCCATCGCTGAATTGGCCGGCGAGCCGGGCCACTCGCTCATTCGAAGTAGCCAAGTAAACTGGGATCTTGGTCTTGGGTTTCGTGTAGAGCTTGGCCTTGTTGAGTTGGTAATACTTCCCATCGTAAGTAAGAAAATCGCCTGTCCAGAGTTTCTGGATTATCTCAAGTGCTTCCTGCAGCCTTCCAACTTTTTCCTCAAACCCAGGCCACTTGAAACCCAGCGGCGTCTCGTTCATGGAGTGGCCGGTGCCCAAGGTTACGAAAATTCTTCCGGGGTAGAGGTTGTCGAGCGTTGCAAAGGCTTGCGCGACTAATGCAGGGTGGTATCGAAAGAGGGGAGTCGTGACAGCGGTCCCCACTTCAACCTTCCTAGTTTTCTCTGCAGCGGATGCGAGCCACACCCATGGGAATCCCGACTGACCGCCGGTGTCGCTCCAAGGGTGAAAATGGTCACTAGTGACTATCATGTCGAAGCCAACAACTTCAGCGTGGACCGCGTACTGCAACAGGCGTTCCGGGTCGTACTGTTCCTGCGCAGCCCAATACCCGAGCCGAAGCGTGGCCACCAATCAGAAGCGCCTTTCAATCAAGACCTCAGTATGGCATCCCATTCATTAAAGCTTCCAGAACTCATTACTCCGCAGACGTTTATCATTTGAGCATTAGCGCTGTCTCGGCCTACGTGCAAGTCAACTTGTACCGATGCTGCCTCGAGAGCGTGCTCCTTTCTCGATCTCGTTGAACGTGAAAAAGCCGACCAGCAGCATCAAGATCGACAAGAAGACCGCGACGACGAATTCTAAGACGTTTGGGAAAAGTGTTGGAGTCCCCAACGCTGCGTGGCGCATGAGATCGTTGAAGTATGTGAAGGGGATGGCCAGTGAAAGATAACGGAACGGCATGGGGATAACGGTGACTGGGAATAGGGCGCCCGTGAGGATCATGTAGCCGAAGAATACTAGGTTGGAGATTGTGTTGTAGGATTTGATGCGCATTGTTAGGGCCGCTATGAATAACCCGAAACCAATTAGGGCTATTTCATACAGCCCCAAAGAGAATAGAAAGGTCGCCGGATTGAGGAGCGTTACGAGTCCGCCGCCAAACAAGTAGAGCAGAAGCGTTGTGTACGTAATTATGAGTGTGTCAGTTAGAAAGACACGTGCCCATCTACCAACGATAAGTGTTGCTCGGTTTACAGGTGCGAGGAAGAATTGTTCCAGTGTCCCCGCGGTTTGTTCATTACGAATGCTTTGACCCACACCCCAGACTGATGTGCTGAATAGAATTATGAAAATGAAACCGAAAAAGAAGAAGCCTAAACCACCGCTACGAGAGGACGAGATGGTAGTAGGGGCGAACAATGTTACGCCTAGAGCGAAGAAGAAGAACCAAAGCGGAGTGCTGATGAATTCGCCCAAAACCCAAGCGGGGTAGCGCACGTAGGAGCGAAGATCCTTCAGAAATGAGGCTTTGAATTCCTCAAACAATCGTTTGGTGAAGTTAGTATTTTGAGAATTCACCGGTTACACTCGCCTTCTTCTCGAGATACCTAAAGACTGCGTAGCCAAGAACAGGGTAGACTAGTGCTAAGCTAAGGAGTACGAAGAGGCTGCCGTAGAGGCCCACAAGCGTCTGGTCAGCTAGGACAATACGGCGCATATCATCGATTACATAGGTCTGTGGGAGTACCCCTGACATGAATTGAACCCAGTAGGGTAGAAAGGTCACTGGATAATATGTCCCGGTCAACGTCGCGAAGATAAGGTTGACCAACTGAGTGAACACGTATGGTTCCTTGAATTTGACCACGAACCCAGCGAAGAGAAAACCGATTCCGAATAATGGAACCAGACCGATGAGTAAGGTGAGAAAGGCTTGTATGAGGTTCAGAAAGCTGGAGGGCAAAACGATCGCAACGGTCGCGCCGACAACGATCAGGAAAATGAATGTTGTGATAACAATGTCAGTGAGGCTCATGCCGATTAAAAGAGTGAAACGACTGACTGGCGCCAAGAAATTTTGCTCCAATGTGCCTTTCATTTGCTCATCGCGTAAGGCTACACCGACATCCTCCACAACCACCCAGCTGGTCATCCAGACGGCGCTGCCAAGAATTTCGTAGACCACAATGTTAGTTGTCCCAGTTCGAGCTGCGAAATTCGATGCGGCGTTCCCGCCGCCCACAAATTGTCCCATGCCGAAGATTAAGATAGTAAAAAGGAATGGCATGATTAGGTAAATCACAAATCCGCCCGGGTACCTTGTGTAATGCTTTATCCCCTTCCAGAAGATTGCGGCCAAAGCCCCAAAAGTTGCCCTTACCCCGGACGTTGTTCGCATCCTAGTCTCTCAGGCTCCTGCCTGTTTCGGCTATGAAAACATCTTCTAGAGTAGGCTCGATGAAACTGACCTTGGTTATAGTAGCCTGCTTCCTAACTAGGAATTCGAGAATTTTCGGCAAGACCTCTTTGCCCTTCTCAGTATGGATTCGAAGTAACCCCTTCTCGCCAGCTATCTCAGGCAAGGTATATGCTGCCTTCGAAACCTCACTGAACGATTCGAGTGCATCAGCGGTTTGGTCGGAAAAGTTGCGTCCCTCAATCTCGATAACATCATTGCTCTTCACCTTCTGCTTCAGCTCTGATGGGGGGCCGAGACTTACGATCTTCCCGTGGTCAATTATCGCGACTCGGTCGCTTAGAATGTCGGCTTCTTCCATGTTGTGCGTTGTGAGAAGGATTGCATAGCCGTCTTTCTTCAAATCCCGAATAATGTCTCGGATTAGGTGCGAGGATTGGGGGTCGAGGCTTGCTGTAGGTTCATCAAAGAGGAGTACTGGCGCCTCGTTTAGAAGTGCCTTTGCGAAGGAGAGGCGTATTCGCATCCCAGTTGAGTAATTCTCAACTAATGTGTCCTCACGTTCCTTCAGACCTACCAACGTGAGCAATTCTTCGATGCGGTTTCTCGTGTAGCTCGACTCCATATGGTATAGGGCGGCAAAATATTCTAGGTTCTCGCGCCCCGTCAGTTTCCAATAGAGTGTTCGCTCTCCCGTTAACATCACCCCTAGATTGGCTCGAACCTTCTGCTGTTCCTTTGCTACGCTGAAGCCAGCGACGTATGCATCGCCCGATGTAGGAGTTATCAAAGTGCATAGCATTTTGATAGTCGTCGTCTTTCCCGCACCGTTCGGGCCTAAAAGACCGAAGATTTCGCCTTTCGGCACACTGAAGCTAATGCTGTCTACAGCAACCACTGTTCTAGGAACCTTACGAAACAGTGGTCCTTCTTTTGTGTCGAAGGTTTTCGACAATTCATTAACTTCTACAGGGTTCATGGCGCATCAGTATTTTTCTGGAGCACGCAACAAGAAGGGGCCCTAATTAGGTTCGCTGATTCAGTTCTCGTAAACGCTCGTGCTGAGCCTTAATGGTTGTTTTCGATGAACTCATTGGAGCATCGACCATTCGGGAGTGTGTGAAACGAAGCGCTAAGTTGAACTGAAGTCTTGTTTGAGTTGAGGTAGAACATCTCTGTTGCACATCTGCAGAAAATTCTCTTCGGAGGGACTTGCACTGTGGAGTTGGATTTCATTGTATCCCAACGATATGGCTTCCTCGGCTTTCTTGATTATTGGTTCAGCTTCAGTTGTGACGGTCCACACTTTTGCGAGTTCGTCGTCTGAAATTTGGTTCCCCTGCCTTTCAAGTTCTCTGGGGTCATGGATGGGTAGGTTCAGTATGTTTGGTATCAAGGCAGATTTCCATTTCCTCGCGGAGGCTAGGGCTTCGTCATAGTTCTGAGAATATGAGAAGAAGAGCTCGACGTTTTTGGTAAGCTGGCTTGCGTCCCTTCCGACTTCATTTGCCGCCCCGTCAATTATCGGCCAGAGGTTCTTGATGTTGCCCATTAGTGGGTCGACCGTTGCATATCCATCCGCGTACTTTCCGACTAGGCTAGCGGCATGTGGGCCGTTGGCCGCAACATAGATTGGTATTCGGCCTTTTGGTTTCGTGTAAAGTTTCGCGTCCTTAAGCGTATAGTACTCGCCCGAATAGTTTACGAAATCAGATGCCCAGAGGCTGCGAATGATCTCCAGAGATTCCTTGAACCGCTCCAGTCTTTCCGAAAATTTCGGCCAGGGGTAGCCGAGCGGAGAGTCATTCATGGCTTCCCCAGTCCCCAGCGCAAGGAACATTCTGTTCGGGAACATGGCGTCCATTGTTGCGAAGGCTTGAGCAATTACGGCAGGGTGGTATCTGCCAATCGGCGCGGTGACTATTGTTCCAAGTCTGATCTTAGGGATCGTGGCAGCAGCAGCGGACATCCATGACCATGCAAATGGGCAAGCGGCGTTAGTGTGAAACCACGGATGGAAATGGTCGCTTATTGGAACGAAGTCGAACCCGTAGCTTTGAGCAAGGACGGCGAACTTCAAAAGTTCGTCCGGTTGATGACCTTCAGCTTCTGCCCTATACCCGAATCGAATCCCCACGAAATATCCCGCCTATTCCCAATAACTTAACCCGTTCTTTCTCCCAGTTTGGACGCAGTATCTGCTCTCTTACGGAGTCTCCCATGTGTTCTTCACCACCCAGACGGGTTCGTCTGGGTTGAAGTATTCTTGGCCTTCCACCTTATGATCCTCTAGAACTTTCTCGTCTACTTCAACACCTAGACCAGGTTTTGTTGGCACAGCGGCGTAGCCGTTCTCAACCCTTGACTGATCCCTAACCAATTGCCGTTTCCAAGATGGAAAAACATCATAGAAGGATTCTTGAATCAGGAAGTTAGGTATGGCCACGTCTAATTGAACGGTTACCGCGTTTTGAATAGGGCCGAAGGCGTTGTGGAATGCAATCTCCACTCCGTATGCCTCAGCGATGGCCACAACCTTCAACGCCTGAGTTACTCCACCTATGTTTGTTATGTCGGGTTGAAGTAAATCTGTAAGGTTGTTCGATAGAATATTGGCCGCTTGCTCTTTGGTTAATATTCTCTCACCGAGGGCAACTCTAACATCGGTTGCCTCTCTGTACTTTCTCAGGCCGTCTATGTTCTCTGGGTGAACGGGTTCCTCCATGAAGAGAGGGTCAAATTCACCGAGTTTCTTAGCGATCATGATGGCGGAGTTGGGGTTGAATCTTCCGTGATGCTCTATGAGCAAGTCCACTTTCCCACCAGTGGCATCCCGTACGGCCTTAACCCGTTCGTATGCTAAGCTCAACCCTTTCGCATCAATCCAGTCATAGTAATTGCCGAAGGGATCGAACTTCAGGCCGGTGTAACCCATTCCAGCAAACTTCTTCGCGCGTTCCGCAAATTGGCTTGGCATCACGCAGTTGTCGTACCATCCGTTTGAGTAGAGGCGTACCTTCGTTCTCGTCGACCCCCCCCTATCAGTTTGTGTAGGGGTGCGCCGAATTGTTTTCCGATTATGTCCCAGCAGGCAATGTCGAATGCGCTAACCGCGGTTGTCGACTCGAAGGACACAGGCAGGTAGAAGTCATGCTTGTACCACTCACGCCAACTACGCTCAACGTCACAAGGATCAGTGCCGATGTAGATTCGAGCAACTTCACGAAGAGACTGTATCACTGGTTGAACTCTCAACGTAGGCACAGCCTCGCCGTAGCCAACAAGGCCATTCGAGGTCGTTAGCTTAATGATAATGGAGTTAGCAGCCCATGTTGCGCTGCCGGTCGCAGCGGATTCACCAAGTTGGAAAATGTCAACGTTGGTTATCTTCACAACTCATACCCCTGACATACTCTACACACCAGGATGCAACAAGGTTATTTCCGCATTAAGCGCGCCCAAGCGCCTTTCTCGACGATCGTGTCATCAACGATTTTGTCTCTTTGGGCCTTTATCAAGTCTCCACGCGAGATATAGCCCACCGGCGCGTTGGCTTTGAACGTGCCCCCCGAAGACTCCGAGCTTTCCATTCAAATGTATGGCGCAATTGTGTGCCTGAATTCTCTATTGACGATCCGTTGCAACTCCCTTCTCAGTTTCTCGTCCAGCTTCGTATGAGAAGAGGAGAGGGCCTCAATCGGTCTAGTAGAATGCAGGATCGGACCGTGCAGAACCCCCGGGCTCTCTAACGCTTCAGTGGAACTAACTGGTTTTTCAGCGAGAAGCTTGGCTGCTAGGTCACTCACCGCCCTCGGGTCATCTATCACAGTTGCGAGTTCCTTCATTTGTTCGACCCCTACGGGCCTAAAACCGAAGGGGTTATCGTTAGAAATCAAGGGCCCAGGAGTCGAGTTTGGGAGCCTAGAACCTAGCCCCACGAACTTGTAGGGGTTAACTTGGTACTCTTTTACCTGCCAAGCCTGCGTGCCATGCGAGATCAGTACGTCGTAGAATCCAGTTTTGTCCTTACCGACCAAGACTCTCCAACCTTGAGGGTCTTTATCGTACAATCTCGATATTTCGCGTCGTATCTTGGTCGAGTCAAGCAAGGGTTAAACACCGCCGAACGCTTACCGGAGTAGGCCTGAATTAAGTCTTACATCAAAATCCCCGACTTGCAAGCCCATATATCTCTGCCGATAGCGGGTAGACGCTGGGAGACATTGATCGACAACAAAGAAATTACTGAGAACATCTTCAAACTAGACAAACGCATCAGATACATCGCTATCCTAAACCACCAGTATGACCTCCTAGAATCGAGAATGCGGGGAGGAGTTTCTTCGTTAACTCCCGCCCAAACTGACCGCGACTTCATGACGATTGCTACAAGCTTGATCATGGATGCTGCCGAGAAACTACGGCCATTCTGCGGCCCAATTAGACGTGTCACTTTGCGATACGAAAAGGTGACCTTGGTCTTCTACCGAACAGCAGCTCACCTCGTCGTTTTGAGTCTCGACCCAGAAGTGGAACAACCTCTGTTGGACGAGATTGGCAACTCCGTTAGAAAACTGGAGCTCGCTAGTGATAATAGTCCAAATGAAGAATCGCAGTAAACCTTACGGCCTGTTCGCTTAAGCTTTGATGGCTGGGACTGTCAGCAGTGGCTGTTCACCATGCTGATATTGCATGGTAACGTGCGTAGGCCTTAAGGCTCGTTTGAAGGTCTCGAGCGCTGCCCATGGATTACTATCACAGCCGCAAGTTGCGCAATCGAACTCCACCGTCGCGTACATTCTTGACGTGTGAACTGTGAGGTGGCTTGTTGTAATGATAGCGTTCACGCTCACACCACCGCCCATGATGTCGTCGGTAACTCTGTAGACGAGCGGGTTCGTGGTTTTCGTTTTCGCGAGTTCCATGTTCGCATTGCGGACCGCTTTCAAAGTTGTATTCAGGAGAAGCTTGTCGTCGAGAAGGTCTGAGCGGCATCCGTAAAGCGTTGCTACAATTTGCCTGTAAGCATAAGGTCTAGCGGACAATTTTTGTACTCAAGACCCTCCCGAAGAATTCCCGACTTTGATCTACAGTTAAATAATTTGGATATAAGCCTTGCCCCATCAGAATCGAAGGCCGCGCGAAAAAATTCTTCACCAAAATTTTCCGCGGCATCACGAATTTAGGTTTCCATTCCCGCGCAAACCCAAAATGTTACAACGAATCCCTAATCAGTTTCTTGCGCATCTGATCTTGTGATTCAGGATTTTCAATTTTCCATACAAGATTCGTGCAGCAAGAAATTACGATGAAACTTTTCCTGTGCGTACTGTGACGAGCTGATGGCAATTGTCGAAACTTTTCAACAGCTTTTCATGGAACGTACGCTGGGGCGTAGTCGAAAAATCTGAACGGACAGGGACGAGCGGCGATTTCGTGCCCTTACGTTTGCCTTGTACGGCGGACGGCGTCCACAAGCTTGCCTGCAACAACGCTGGGGAGATTTCCCATCTTGAATCGGGTAACCCAGAAGTCCGTTTTCTGGTAATGGACCTGCTTTACCTCAGTTAATGCGCGCTTTTCCCCGCAAGAAGAACAGGCGCCGAAAAGTTCCTTGCCTCCGAGTAGGATTTTGTGTTCGGTTGTTCTCTGGCATTGGAAGCAGTAATCGTTGAATAAGAAACCCTCCATCTGGATCCCCATGTTACTAGCCCATCACAGGCCTGGGGTCTTTAGAATTAAAGTCATCCCGAAGCCCTCAGGAACCCTAAGAATTCAGTGAGAGGACTCTTTTCAAGAAGAAACTGGAGGCGTAAGAGGTGACTACTACGCCCCTGACTGTGTCGATAATACTTCCTGAAGATTAAGCTAGGGGTTTTAGATGCGAGGGCAGTTCTTTTTGTGTAAGGAAAAGATCTCTTGATTGTTTGTTTCAAAACCGCATTTGTCACAGATTAGGCGTTGGCCTTCTTTTTCAAACCTTGACATCAATGGTAAGCATCTCGCCGATCAAAGTTGCAATCTCATGCTTACACTTTATCGCCCTCAACTGACCAATGAAAACTCTCCGCTGAAGCAAAGGGGTTAATTTGCATGGAGCCGTTGGTCTACCGCATATCCGGGACCTTCCACAAGTGTTTGTTCGTTGACGAGCGGGGAGTGGAGTCACTTCTCCTCGCCGACCGTGACCCAGGAAATTACCCCCAGCGAATCTTTCTGGTCCGTTATGTAATTGTTGAAGGAGCTGGCGCGGAGGGCAGCCGTGCGGTTTTCAAAGATGAGCTGACGGGGTACGATTATGAGATGAAAATGCTCTACCCCACTCAGAGGGTTCATTTGGAGGGTTTGCAATCTACCCTTGAGCCTTCGATGTACGGTTCACCTGGGGCGCAATTGTCAAGGGTCATGGCGGAGAACATTTCCACGAAAGAGCAAAGACCTATCAAGGTGGTTGTTTCTGAAACTTTGGTTGCGAAATTAGGTGGGTTGTACGCTTACGCTTAGTGAGCGGACTAATAATCCAATGGGTGAGCAGTTTGACTAGACTCGGAATCTTACTAGGGATCGCTGTAGTGGCGGCGGCTCTTGCTGCGGCACCTATGCCACTTATAGTGAACCTGCCGAACACGAGCCGAGGAGTTGTAATTTTCCCGAACCTATTGTTCGCAGCTCCCATGATCCTCTTAGGAGCTCTCTTATTGCTCTATGGAGCCACAACTGGAAAGTCGAAAGAACCTCAACATGCTGCCTGAAGATTGTGTAGTTCACGTAGGACCTGAGCTAAGGTCACGAAGAGGCTGATAACCGGAATCTGAACAAGTGTACCACAAGGGTTTTCTTCCGGAATCGGTGCTTGCGACAAAACTTCGTTCGGTAGGTCTCAAGTTGAAAAAAGCTTATGCGATGCTAGTCTGCTTGTTCGTAACTTCTCTCGTTCTTGCATTTCCCAACGTTTACGCGCAAAGCACAAGAATCTATGAACTAGTGCAACCAATTCACGTGGTTGCCGGCGGCCAAAGTCCCATAGAAGTCACGGCAATTGTCTACTACAATAATACAACCCCAGGGAATTACCTGTATACCGGGATAATTGACCAAGACACGACTCCTCATGAAATTACACCCGGAATCGTAACCTCCTCGCCTGACTCATGCCTAAACCAACCTGTGCTCGCCGCGCTCTGCGTTATCGGTATCAAAACGGCAACGAGTGCAGAACACTTGAACTTCAAGATCGGTGGAATCCTTGGCGGGAAACACGGACCTGGAACATGGGATTTGAACATGACAACGGCGCTCTTCGATCCCGCTCACAATCTAATCCCGAAAACAACGAGTACCGTTCTCTTCGGTATCCAGCTGACGCCCCTAGCGTTGAAGGTAACGGTTCCAGCCTCCGTAGCTATTTCCGTTGATGGAGTGCAAGAACCCCCTGGCCCAGCCGTGGTCGGAGTTACATTGGGCAAGCACAACATTTCAGTACCCGCTCTCGTCCAAGTCGGCCCAACAACCAGGTTGATGTTCGACCATTGGCCTGACGGGTCGACTGACACGAATAGAACCGTTTTCATAATTAGCGACACGAACATTACCATTGCCTACGTGACGCAGAACTTACTCACATTAGCAGGCCCCCAGGCAATTTCTACAGGGGCAGGATGGTACAACGAAGCAGAAACAGCAACGTTCTCAGTCGCACAGACCGAACCCATACCCGGCCTACTCGGAAGCTTGGGAGGCAAGATGAAGTTTCAAGGCTGGGACGAGAACGGCCAACTACTCACAAGCTCCACCACGGGAACCATATCCATGAACAGACCCCATACGCTCACTGCAGTTTGGCAGGCAGATTATTCTGAACCATTACTCATCTTGACAGGAATCCTAATCATCTTTGCCTTAGCTTACCTCATGGTACGCAGAAGACCTAACAAACCGGCAAGGCGCCGGCCCCATCGTCGCCGTAAGCGAGCTAGGCAGCGAAGATGAACTCTTTTTGAAGCCTAACGCATAAGGCAGCTTGAGGTGAGAGTGTTGGGCGGCAAAGACGTAGGATTGATTGGCCTTGGCGTAATGGGACAAAACCTAGCACTGAACTTTCATAACCACGGTTACTCGGTCGCCGCCTTCAACCGCACCGAAGAGAAGACCAGGAGTTTCACCGCCAAGCACCCCGAAATCGGCTCAACCTATACTCTCCCAGATTTCATCGGCTCGCTCTCACAACCGCGGCGCGTTTTCCTGATGTTGACAGCTGGTCCGGCGGTCGACGCGACCATCAGCAGCCTGACAAGTTTGCTTAACCGTGGGGATGTGTTGATGGATGGTGGAAATTCACATTTTCAAGACACGGAACGAAGATGTGGTGAATTAGGAAAGCACGGAATTCACTTCTTGGGAGTAGGTGTAAGTGGAGGTGAAGAAGGCGCGCTCAGAGGCCCATGCGTGATGGTCGGGGGCCCAAAGGAAGGTTACGAACATGTTGGCGAGATGTTAAGTCGAATAGCAGCGCATGCGGATGGCCCATGTTGCCAATACCTTGGCCCAAGAGGGGCAGGCCATTACGTAAAAATGATTCACAATGGCATCGAATACGCTATAATCCAAACCATCGCTGAAGCCTACGACCTACTAACCAGAGCTGGTCGCCTGAGCATCAAACAAGTACGGAACGTTTTCAAGGAATGGAGCGAAGGCGAACTCAACTCCTTCCTAATGGAAATTGCAACCCAAGCCCTCAAGAAAAATGACGCCGAAAGCAAGCGCCCACTAGTCTCACTAATCCTCGACCGAGCACAACAAAAGGGAACCGGAAAATGGACTTCGCAAAACGCCTTGGACCTAGGGATCCCAACCCCCACAATTGACGCCGCAGTCACAGCGAGAAACCTTTCAGCACTAAAGGATGAACGCGTTAAGGCCGCGCAAATATTGACAACAAGCAGAAAAACTGCGCCAAATTTACCACCCAAGAACCTCTCGGACAGGCTGGAGGGTGCCGTTCGGGCCTCAATAATTGTAGCCTACGCTCAAGGATTTCATTTGATGCGCGCTGCCTCGGAAGCATATGAGTATCGGATCCCGTTGGAAGAAGTCGCACGTATATGGAAGGGAGGATGCATAATCCGCGCCAAACTCCTAGATCCGATTAGAAGTGCGTTTCAGGCGAATCCAAACCTACAGAACCTACTGCTAAACGCTGACCTCGCTGAAACTTTGATCAAGCTTGACAAGAAATGGCGCGATGCGATTAAGGCCGCGAAGATTTCTGGAATTCCGACTCCCGCCCTAGATGCCTCGTTGGACTACTATGACGGTTACAGGAGCGAGAGATTACCCGCCAACCTCATTCAGGCGCTGCGGGACCTTTTCGGAGCACACGGCTACGAAAGAATCGATAAGTCAGGGCACTTCCACAGCGACTGGCTATCTTAAGGCTTCCAGCCTGGTCTAGCACCTACGCGACCTGTTCAATTGAGACAGGGTCTATCACGGGTTGGCTGCCTAGAACTTGCACCTTCACCTTACGCTTAGCAGTTTCTAAGTGTAAATTTGGGTTGGAGAGAAAATAAGAAAAGGAGATTGCTCCACTTTTCAACCAAGCGGAGCAGGTCTCAAAATACGGCCTTATCGTTTTAGGCTGAGAAGGTAATTGTAGGCGCTAAGCGCGGCGTTCGCTCCTTCCCCGATCGCTATGACAACTTGTTGCGCGTTTACATCAGTTACGTCTCCTGCTGCGAAAAGACCTGGTATGCTAGTTTGGTTGTTCTCGGTTATCATGATCCTTCCTTCCGCAGTTGTCTTCACCAGTTTTGAGAACAGCTCTTTGTTAGGAACGTATCCCAACTCGACGAACACACCCCTAACAGCGATTACTTTCTCCGTCTTGTCAACTTTGGAACGTACCAGCAGGCTCTCTACGGATGAGCTGCCACGAATTTCCCTCGCCTCGTAGTCGGTGAAGAATTGCACTCTTCCTGAATTCTTTAGCATCTTTCCGAGTTCTGTGTCCAAATACTTTGCTGGGAGGCCGACCACGTTGACCTTCTTGGCTATTTGTGCTAGTTCAGCTGTGGCTTGAAGAGCTGGCAGTCCGTCGCCAACGACGGCAACTTCCATGTCGATGAATAGTGGTGCGTGGCTGACGGCAGAGTAGCTAACCCCTCGACCTAGGAAGTCTTTTTCGCCGGGAACGTTGAGCCGCTTTGGCATTACGCCTATCGCGATTATGACAGATTTCCCTTTGAATGCCTTCCCGCCTCTCGTGGTTGCAACGAACTTGTTTTCTTTTCGCTCTAGTTTCGTGACTTCGTCAAGGTAACGTGTAAAGTCCAGGTACTCTATCTGACTCTTGAACTTGCCAACCAGCTCTTCACCGTCTATGACGAGGTTCGTTTCAACGTCAGGCAAGGAGAACTTGTAGTTAGTCTTCCCGCCAAGGTCTTCGCTGATCAGCATCGCTTCGATTCTTTTTCTGACTGCGTAAGCCGCAGCCGTTAGGCCCGCTGGTCCGCCGCCGATGATCAACAGGTCGTATTCTTTTTCTGATGCATCTTTCTTCAAATCAATTCCCCTCCGCTAATCCGGCGCCTTCCGGATGTAGCCTAGTTTCATGGATGTCTGTGTCATGTCCCTTGACCTTTTGATGATACTCGTTGCTTGTTCGAATAGTTGCGTTCTTGTCAACTTCAGGCCGGCCACTCCGACTTCTTGCGCTTTGAGAGCGACTGCGACGGCTTCTCTTGGATAGACTTCCCATTCGTCCATTGTTGGGGCGATGTAGTCTTCGCTGAGGCCCTTCTCACGTGCGCATTTTGCAAGCTCGTTAGCTGCGGCGATGCACATCTCATCCGTGATGGTCCTAGCGCGAACGTCAAGTGCTCCGCGGAAGATCCCTGGAAAGCCGAGGGAATTGTTGACTTGGTTAGGAAAGTCGGACCTACCAGTTGCGACTACGCGAGCCCCAGCCTCTTTCGCTTCCCACGGCCAAATTTCAGGGATTGGATTAGCGCACGCAAAGAGAATGGCGTCCTTGGCCATTGATGCAACCCATTCCTTCTTGATTGTATCAGGCCCCGGTTTGGAGAGGGCAATGCAAACATCGGAGCCCTTCATGGCTTCAGGTACCCCGCCTGATCGCTGGTCCTTGTTCGTGGTTTGGCAAAGCCGCCACTTGTCAACATACTCGGCCTTACGCATTGAAAGATCCTGCCTACTCTCGTTGAGGATGCCTTTCGTGTCAACGACCAATGTATTCTCTGGTTTTATGCCGTAGGCAAACATCAGCCGGCTACATGCAACGTTCGAGGCGCCTGCCCCCACCATCGTAACCGCTACATCGCTAGCTTTCTTCCCAACGAATTCGAGAGCATTGATCAAGCCGGCCAGGACGATTGTTGCTGTTCCCTGCTGGTCATCGTGCCAAACTGGAATCTCGGCTGTGGCTCTGAGTGTGTCGAGGATGCGGAAGCATTTGGGTTGGGAGATGTCTTCGAGGTTGACGCCGCCGAAGGAGGGCTGGAGCCATTTCACAGCCGTTATGATCTCGTCGGGGTCCTTCGTTCCTAGGCAGATTGGAACGGCGTCAACGCCTCCGAGGTATTTGAAGAGAATCGACTTGCCTTCCATGACGGGGAGCCCGGCCTTGGGCCCAATGTCGCCTAGGCCCAGAACACGAGTCCCATCAGTAACTATCGCAATCATATTCCACTTGTTCGTATATTCATAAACGAGCTTCTCGTCCTTTTGTATAGCCCTGCAAGGGTCAGCGACGCCTGGTGTATACCATATAGCGAAGTCATTGAAATCACGAATGCAACATTTTGGCACGATCTCCATCTTTCCGCGGTAGAATGGGTGGAGTTTCATCGCGTCTTGTGCTGGCTTCTTCGCTTTCTCGAGAAGCTGTTCTTTCGTAAGCGTTTGCAGACTTCTTCAACTCCTAAGTAAGGTTCGCAAATAGAAATGTCGTCTTTTAATTATCATGCACATGTAGCATATACTTCTACATATAGCGCCTTCTTTCATGGGAAACTCAGGCGCGAAACGAATGCAGTAAGTAGCGCTATTTGCCAAACAAATGTGCAAGGTAACTCGAACTAACAAGTGAGCGACCGATGTGCCTAGTCAAAGCGGCTAAGTTTCAGGCTTGGGATTCAACGAGACGCTTGCGGGCTCGAATGTATTGAGTTTTCATAGCGAGCTGTAATTGGCTATGGGAAGTGAGTAGGCTTACGCTTTTTTCGTGTCTTTTTTCGCCTATGCAGAACTCAGGCGGATTTCATGGGTCCAATTGGTAGGACTGTACGGTTGTGGGATTCGTTCAGAACTTCTGCGAGTGATAGGTAGAATGCGCTGAAGCCGCAGAAGACTCCTTCGATCCCAGCGATTGGGCCAAGCTGTGGGATTGCCTGTGCTGCAGTGAGTAGGAAGAAGAGTATTGCGAGCGAAAGGAATACTGTCTGGAGAGCGCGGTTGGTTTTGAGGGTTCCGAAGAACATGCCCAATGTGAAGAGGCCCCACAGGAATAAGTACGCTGCCCAGGCAGCGTTGTCTGGTGCTAAGAGCGGCAGTTCAGCGCCGGAGATTATGATGAAGACGAGCGTCAACCAGAAAGCACCATAGGAAGTGAAGGCTAAGGTTCCAAAGGTGTTTCCCTTCCGGAATTCCATCGCACCTGCCACCATCTGCGCGAGGCCGCCGTAAAAGATCCCCATCGCCACCACGATGTTGTTGATTCCGAAGAAGCCCATGTTGTGGAGATTGAGCAGGACCGTCGTCATTCCAAAGCCCATTAAACCAAGTGGCGCAGGATTCGCAAACGCTGATACTTTTGAACTCATCTCAGATCCCCTGCCTACTTACCCGTTCTCGCCATTTCGGCTTGAAGCTCGCTGTACGCGTTCTTCATCTCTTCGACGCTTGTTTCGTCTTCAAGCGTTGTGACGTCGCCGATGGGTCTCCCTTCAACGACTGCGCGCACAACCCGTCTCATAATTTTTGCACTGCGAGTCTTCGGGAGTTTGGCGACGAAGTAGATTGCTTCTGGGACTGCTATTGGGCCGATGGTTGTTCTCACGTGGTTCGCTAGTTCTTTCTTGAGTTCTGGTGTGGGGTCGAAGCCGGGTTTCAGAACTACGAATGCGACTGGTACTTCCATTTTGATCGGGTCAGCCTTCCCAATTACGGCTGATTCCGCGACAGCTGGGTGCGAGATGAGGCTGTCTTCTAGTTCGATGGTTCCAATTCTGTGGCCTGCAACCTTCAACACCTCGTCCGCCCGTCCAAGTAGCCAGAAGTAACCGTCGTCGTCCCTTAGGGCATAGTCGCCTGCGTTGTAGATTCCAGGGAACCGTGTGAAGTATACCTGCTTGAACTTTTCGGGATCGTTCCATAAGGTCATGAACTGGCCCGGCCAGGGCCGTTTAATGACCATGTATCCTTTCTCGCCAACCTTCACGGGTTCGCCATTCTCTCCGTAGACGTCAGCGTCAACTCCCGCGATGGGGAGGGTAGCGGAGCCGGCTTTTAGTGGAATTGGGACGATGCCCGGTTGTGGGCTGATTAGGATTCCGCCCGTTTCCGTTTGCCACCAAGTATCTACGATCTGGCATTTCTCGCGGCCTATGTTCTTGAAGTACCATCTCCACGCTTCAGGGTTGATGGGTTCTCCCACCGTTCCGAGCAGCCTGAGCGATGTCAGCTTGTGTTTCTGGGCCCACTGCTCACCAAACTTCATGTGCATTCTGATAGCTGTGGGGCTCGTATAGATGATTGTGACATGGTATTTTTCGACCAGGTCCCACCATCGGTCGGGTTGAGGGTAATCAGGCGCGCCTTCGTACATTAGAGAAGTAACGCCAGTTATCAGTGGACCGTATACGATGTATGTGTGCCCTGTTATCCAGCCAATGTCAGCGGTGCACCAGTACACGTCATCCTCCTTGACGTCGAAAACGGCTTTCTGCGTGTAGTGCGCCCAAGTCATGTAGCCACCGGTGCTGTGGGTGCATCCCTTCGGCTTTCCCGTGGTTCCTGAAGTGTACAAGATGAAACTTGGATGCGTACCCTCCACAGGTTCGGGCTCAACGTACTTCGCGGCGGAAGCAATCAGGTCGTGGTACCAAATGTCGCGCCCGCTCACCATCGGTATCTGATTCTTTGCCCTCTTCACCACGATGACTTTCTCAATTCCGCTCGATTGTTTGATGGCTTCATCAACAATGGGTTTCAGGTCGAGGGTTTTCCCTTTCCTGAAGGCTCCGTCTGCTGTAATCACCATTTTGGATTTGGAGTCGATCATTCGGCTGGCGATGGATTGCGCTGTGAAGCCGGCGAAGATTACTGTGTGAATGGCCCCAAGCCTTGTGACCGCGAGCATGCTAATGGGAAGCTCGGGAATCATGGGAAGGTAGATCGTGACCCTATCGCCTTTCTTGACGCCAAGTTTCTTCAGCGCTGAAGCGAGCTTGTTTACTTCCTCGTAGAGGTCATTGTAGGTTAGGGTTCGCTTTTCCCCATTTTCGCCTTCCCAATAGTAGGCTACTTTCTTCTTTCTCGCGCCGGCAACCTGCCGGTCCAAGGCGTTGTAGGAGAGGTTGGTCTTCCATTCGGGGAACCATCTTCCAAAGGGTGGCTGATCCATCTCGTCAAAAGCCTTCCCCTTCTTCTCATACCAAAATAGCTCGTCGGCGGCCTTTCGCCAGAACGCGTCAGGATCTTGAATGCTTTTCGTGTGAATGTCCGTGAGAACTTTTATGTTGTTCCGGTTCTCTGGAAATATCATTACCGTAGTTGGTAGAATTTCGCGTAGTGCCAATGCAAACACCGTTTTAGTTACGTTGAAGCTTGCGAAGTTAGCGAATTCTTAACTGTTTAGTTCGAATTCCATACTCTGATGGTACTACGAAGGCTGTCCCCTAAGGTCTCTTCTCAGAATTTTGCCAACAGAACTCTTCGGGAGTGCGTCCCTGAACTCAACAACCCTGGGCGCCTTGTAGTCGGCGATTTTATCCTTGCAGAAAGCGATAATATCCGATGCTACAACCTTCCCTTTGAATTCCTCCTTCAAAACCACAAACGCCTTCACGGCTTCTCCGCTTTGAGAGTCGGGCATGGGGACTGCGGTTGCTTCTTTGATGGCGGGATGTTCGGAGAGAGCTTCCTCCACTTCCCTAGGCCAGACTTTCAAACCAGAAACGTTGATCATATCCTTCTTCCGATCCACGATACGAAAATACCCATCAGGGTCCATTACCGCAATGTCTCCAGTATGGAACCAACCATCCCTGAGGACCGCCCCGGTTTCCTCATCGTTCTTCCAGTAACCTGCCATGACCTGTGGCCCGCGAACCACTAACTCCCCAACCGTCCCCGCGGCGAGCTCGTTCGCGCCTAATTCTAAGTCAACAATTCTCGCTTGCGTGTCTGAGATTGGTATCCCGATTGAACCAGGCCGGTTCTTGCTGGGGTCGTCTAGGGGGTTGACGTGTGTGACGGGGCTTGTTTCAGTTAACCCATAACCTTCAACAAGCCTCCCGCCTGTTAATTTCTCGAATTCCCCTTGCACGCGGATGGGGAGGGGTGAGGCGCCTGAAACGCAGACGCGAATTGAATGGAGGTCATGCTGCCTTGTTTCGGGTTGATTGATTAGGGCAATGTAGGTGGCCGGTACGCCACACAAGATCGTGGGTTTGTAAGTGTCGATGGCCTGAAGGATGCCGCCGATGTCCCGACCGTCAGGGATGAGAACCATTGGAGAAGCTGTGTGAACCGGGACATTCATTGCCACGGTCATCCCATAAATGTGAAAGAAGGGTAGAACCGACATGTGAACTTCTGCACCAGACCTCATCCCAAGCCAAGAAGCGAACTGCACCGCATTGGCCACAAGGTTGTAGTGAGTCAGCATAGCGCCTTTCGGTACTCCTGTTGTTCCCCCCGTGTACTGTAGGAGGGCGAGGTCACTTCTTGGGTTGATTTCTACTGGCCTCGTTTGTCCTGCGTATTCCGCGAGGAGTTTGCGAAGATTCACTGCGTTCGGGAAGGCAGGCGACATTGGAGAACCTGGGACGTAGTCGCTGATGCTCGTTGTGAAGACATGATTGACAAGTGTCCTCTCCCTAACTGGTTGGACGTATGAGTACAGCTTGTCTAGGCACACGAGAACTTTCGCGCCTGAGTCTGTTAGGATGTGGGCGAGTTCCTTCTCCTTGTAGAGTGGGCTTGCTGTGACGATGATTGCGCCGACCCGCAGCGCTCCGTAGTAAGCGAAAACGAATTGGGGTAAGTTTGGTAAGTAAAGTGCTACTCGGTCCCCCTTCTTGACCCCAAGGGCTTGAAGAGCCGCGCCGAAGCTGTCTGCCAAGGCATCAAGTTCCCGGTAGGTGATTGTGCTGCCGCTATAGTAGATGGCAGGCTTTTCAGTGGATCTTGTGGCTGTCCTTCGAAGAAGTTCTCCTAGAGAGAGGTTCGGGTAGTCAAGTGAGTGGGGCACACGCTTAGGCCAACTGTTTAGCCAAGGCCTTGCACGCGACTCGAGGTTCATTGATGATTCGTCCAGATGATTCCTTCTGAACCGCCTTAAATCCCCTAGGCTAAACGGGTGGCCAGTGATGAAAAATGCAAACCAACCATCTGCTCCCAGTCATCCTGGGCGCCGTCCTGTTGACGCTGGCCGCGACCTCTGTCTACGCCGACCCACTTGTAGCTGGTGGCTATGTGATGGTCGGAAACCAGTACACGGTGACCACTATCCGTGGCGAAGCAAGCGCATGGGTTAACGGACAATGGCTAACGGGACCCGCCGACCTAGACCTCCAAGTACAAGTGACCTTTGCAGGCCCAAACAACATAGCCTTCAAAGTAATCTCCGGCAGCTTCCAGGTCTTGGACAAGCCCTACATACTCGATGTCGGCAACTGGAGGGGAAATTACAACCGCAACACCGCAACCTCAGTCTATCAAGGACCAGCCACAGCACCGGACGGGGAAAATGGATACTTCGTACTCTTCGGCCAAGACACTACCCAGGCCCAACAGGGCACCTACATGACCATTTACAGCGACTTTCGGGGAGAATACGGCGCACTATGGCACGTTAACTTAGTAGGCTTCCGCTACAACTAGACTGAATCAATGGACGAGGAAACTAGCCCCGTCCTTTTTTCTTATGGTTTTTCTGATCGCAACGCATACACCCTTTCTGTATGACCAAGGCTAGAAATACTTCATTTGCAGAGTGAAATCAGACCAGGTCGAGCCCTTTGAGCATGAATCTAGAACAAGCGGAACATATTGTGATGAGTCTCTGGGGGAAAGATGCCGGAGCTTGGCGAAGGTATTGGGTTCCAGTATTCCGAAGATTTGCGAAGGATCTAATCTTTGACTCGGGCCTCTCTCAAGGCCAACTCGTCCTGGACATTGGCACCGGGACAGGTGTGGCCGCGTTCGAAGCGGCCCGCAGAGTCAAATGGAGCGGCTTCGTTTTTGGCATAGATCGTATGGAGTCAATGTTAGCTGCTGGGAGAGCGGAGCCTGAAGCGAGGAGGCTCAGAAACGTACGTTTCTTCTTGATGGATGCACAAAAGCTCCTGTTTCCTAACCAAATATTCGACGTGGCCGTGTCTAACTGCGGAATTTCCTCCGTAGGGTTTCGTCAAACAGTTGCAGAAGTTTACCGAGTGCTTAGGAATAGAGGGACATTCGCCTACAGTGATTGGCGTTTGAAGGATGTTCAAGCGCATAGAATCTTTGGCGAAACTTTGCAGCAGTACCGCACGAGAAACCCTTCAAAAGAGCTTAGTCTCGAGAGGGCAGCGCTCGCAACATTGGAGCGGTTCAGCAACCGCGAAATGAACTTTGATGAGCAAGTTCGTGCGCTTAAAATGGTGGGTTTCAAGAGAGCCGAAGTCAAAACTCGCAATTACAGAATTACATTGGATGGAATTCAAGGATATTTGGACATGCGGTTCAAGAGGGCGCCCCTAAAACAGGAGCTTAGGGAACTGAGGGCTAGGAAGCAGCGGGAACTAGTGCGTGCGCTCAGGGACGAGTTGGCGCAGTTTATCCGAGGCGGACGCTTCCTGTTTGAGTGGAAAGTAACCTTTGTCACAGCGAAAAAGACGTAGCCACTACACCTGGGTCTTCTAAGTCAAAGGGTGCCCGCGTTGAGCTTCCTTAATAGAACGAACCTGCGCTGAGATATTCTAGTGAGCCCGCTTGAACGAACGTATGAAAATCTCATCTGGCACAAAGTGGGAACCGATAGTTGGTTACTCAAGAGTTGTGAAGGTTGGAAAGCTGGTTCACGTTTCAGGGACCACTGCAACCGACTCGCAGGGTAACATTGTTGGAATCGGAGACGCGGGAGCACAAACTGTTCAAACCTTGAAGAATATTCAAAGGGCTTTGGAACGTGTAGGTGCTCGACTCGAAGATGTGGTTCGCACAAGAATCTACGTTACCGATATGAAGCGGTGGGAAGAGGTTGGCAAAGCGCACGGCACATTCTTCAAGGAAATTCGACCAACCACAAGCTTGGTCGAAGTAAAGGGGCTAATCAATCCGGAAATGCTTGTGGAAATAGAAGCAGAAGCTGTACTCGACTAGCGCGGCTCAACGGAATGGTGAAGCTAGCTTATGGAAATGAAGAGCAAACTCGTCAAACTCGGCACGGTCTTCGACCACATTTATTCGATGTCCAATTCGGGCATGATGGATTTCAGGATGTACTTGGATGGCAAGTGGGCGGAACTACCGCAAAGGATCGAGGTTCGAAGCCCAATCGATGACGGTGTGATAGCAACTGTTCCATCGGCGTCAGAACGGGAAGCCGAACGTGCCGTCGAATCATCCTATATTAGCAGAAACCGAATCAGGACCATTCCGGCTGTGAAGAAGATAGAAATCTTCCAACAGGCACGCGAAATACTGCTTCAAAATATCGACCACTTCGTCAGAGTTCTGACCCTGGAGGCTGGCAAACCGATTTCTAATGCGGAAGGGGAGGTAAAGGCAACAGCTGAGCGATTGAAGCTAACGCCGGATGAGTACGGAAAAATTCGCGGCGAACATATACCAGGGGATTGGTCTGAGGAGACTGTGGGCACGTCGGCGGACGTGCTTAGGGAACCGCTGGGTGTTGTCTTAGCCATTTCACCCTTCAACTACCCTCTCTACATCACCGCCACTAAAGTCATACCCGCACTTCTAGCAGGCAATTCAGTTGTGGTGAAAACTTCGAGTAAGGATCCGCTTTCTTTCCTTATGTTCGCAAGAATATTGGAGCTAGCTGGTATACCTGCGGGCACGCTCAACGTGATTACGGGCAGAGGACAGGTCGGCCAGTATTTGGCAGGTCACGATAGGATTAGCATGTTGACGTTCACTGGTAGCACGGAAGTGGGAAGAACTCTAGCCCGTGTCGCCGGCTTGAAGAGGTTACACATGGAACTCGGAGGAAAAGGTTCTGCCATCGTTCTGAAGGACGCAGACATAGATCTCGCTGTAACTGAAACTGTGAAGGGGTCGCTAAGTTATAGTGGTCAACGATGTGATGCTGTGTCTCGCGCTCTTGTGGAGCAAGAAATCGGGGATGTATTCGTAGAGAAAGTTCTGAAGGAAGTTGGAACATACAAAGTAGGTGACCCACGGGACCCGTCCGTCAAGATTGGACCACTGATTGATCATGGTGCTGTGGAAAGGGTTCACGGACTCGTCTTAGACGCCATCGGTAAGGGCGCCAAGATCCTAACTGGAGGAAAACATGAAGGAAACTACTATCACCCGACAGTTCTGGATCGCGTTCCGTTAGAGGCTAGGATTCTGTGGGACGAAACCTTCGGTCCCGTAATCCCGATCGCGCGTGTGAAGGATGTGGATGAAGCTATTGACCTTGCCAACAAGTCAAGGTATGGATTAGATTCATGCGTGTTCACTAATAACCTCAACCTCGCAAGAAAAGTGGCGAAGCGTCTAGAGGAGGGCGAGGTTACGATAAACGCCGCGCCCCGACATGGTGTCGGCTACTACCCGTTCGGTGGCAACAAGGATTCAGGCATAGGCAGGGAAGGAATTGGCTACAGCATAGAAGAAATGACCCGACTTAAGACGGTAGTCTACAACTGGAGACCCGCAAAAGTTTGGGCGGACCTTATGAAGGAACAAGACCACCCATAGGCACAGTGGGTTAACATGCAACGGTGAAATATCGGCGGTCAAAGAGCACTGTTCGTAATGCTATTGATCGGCTTCCTGTTCGGCGTCGTCACACTTTCTGTCATACTGGTAATATGGCACATAATCCTCGGCACATAACAACCGCCCAATATGCCAATACCCGTAATCAGGAGCCAAACTCGCAACCATGAAAATCTAGGCGAACCGTCTTTTTAGTCGCAAGCCGATGATAAGACGGACCCTAAAAAATAGGGGAGTTTATCGGCCGACGCTGGCCGAGTTCATACCCTTAAGCGGTGATTCCTGATGCATTCAAACCACACGGCGTAAGCCGCACCCATAACTTTCGAATGCAATCTAATGAATCTTTGTCAGCGCCAAATCCAAGCAGTCGGCTAAGCCAACTTGCTCAAGCCACGAAATGCATGACTAGTAGACCCGTCGTCCAAGAGGAACGTCGCTCTCCGGATGAAGTACGACAACGCCGGATTTTGGCTCGTCATCAACTCCCAGGATCAGAACCTCGCTGAGGAAGTTCGCAATTTGCTTAGGATGAAAGTTGACCACGGCTATCACTAGACTATTCAAGAGCTGTTCCTTTGTGTACCTCGTTAACTGTGCGGAAGTTTGCTTAACGCCGAGTTCTCCGAAGTCGACCCATATCCGATACGATGGGTTCTTGGCCGTGGGAAAATCCTCAACCCTGACTATTCGACCGACCCTCATGTCAACTCTAGAAAAATCAGCGTATTCAATCGAAGGCTCTATACTTGGCATAGTTTTCGCACCTACAAACATTTCCTAAACTTAACTAATTTATCCGTCTGCGGATATCGTGGTGCGGACAACAACTAAGCGCCGCTTCCTTCAACACCCATGGTTAGAGTGCGCCACACCCTAGTTTTCTTGCGCGCACGCTTGGATGGACCCCCCAGGGGGGGTGACTCAGTTTTCTGAGTCAAACGCGGCTGATTTTGCGCTTTCCAAGTCGCGCGTACGCTTGGAGGTTCTGGTAACTTTTGTGGGGGGCTTTTCGGTTTGGTAACTGGCTAGGGGGTTTTTCATATGGCTCAATTCTTGAGAGTCTTCTAGGGCGTTTTAAATACCAATACAGACGGACAGCATTTCATGCGCCCAGCTCTTCTGGTATTCCTTGGAGCTTTAGTGTTCGTAATCGCTATTGGCGTGACACTCTATGTTCAGCAATTTCTAACCTCAACAGTCGAAAAACTGTCTCTTTGGCTGATTGTGAGCGAGGTACTAGGGTTCGGGGGTCTCATCTTGGCAGAAGCATACGTTTTTTTATGGAACATCCGAGTGCTGACATTTGGCTCGATGAGCTTACTAAGGAAACCTTAACCACCGATATTGAAATCAATCTTGGTGCGACTAAAGTCATCATTCGGCAATTCATGCTTTCTGTCAATGTTCAACAAAGCCACATCAAAGATGCTGAACTACTTGTAGCAGTAAGTGGTCATAATATTCCGCGCTCGATTCGATATCCAGTCTCAGAGACGGTCACTTGGGATGTACTCTTTGAACCTAAATCCGAAGAGGTTGCAGTTCAAACGGGAGAGGCATTGGAACAATATATTCCCAGAGCGGTTCATTCCGTAGTGTGCAAGAAATATGCGCAAAATCTGAAGGCTGGATGGGCCCACTATGCAACCGGCTTCTATACTATAAAGGGCTACAACAACCTCTTTCTCGCTACGGAAAAGCCAGTCGTACTCCCATTAGCCAGCACGTATAGGCTTCATTTCGCTCTAGCGGGCGAAGGATTGAGATACGCGGCAAACGAAGGTGTCTATGTTGAGGCAGAAGACTGGAACAGAATATACGTAAATTACGACCGCCCAACGATTCGTCTGTGGCGAAGCCTTAAGAGAGGTGGCTTTAAGAAATTATCAAGATGGTTGTTTAGCGTTGAGTCTCCAAGGCAAACAGTTTCTTGAGCAAGGCGAGGTCGCTTTCGCAACCTTCAATGATTGTTTTCAATCCCATCTTTCGTATGTCTGAAAGTAAGGCGGTGTACCCCTTCAGTCGTTGTCCCTTAACATAGGCTTCAACTATCTTCCTCTCCCAGTCGCCTAGAATTCGAGCGCGTACCAAGCTTTCACCGTGCAGTTATATCACCGCAAGCATTATATTACTCTTGTGCAGTAATATCACCACACAAGGAATTGGTGAAGAAATTGGCAGTAACCCTTGAAGCACGACAGATTCGTGCGTGGGAAATGCTATCTAATGGAACTGAAATCAAACGCCTAAACGAGAACGCTTACCGCGTGAAGTCACAATCAGGGAACGGTCATTATCTTGTGACTAGAATGGGAGAAGATTGGGCTTGCGAGTGCCCAGACTTCCTGAATAGACAAGTAGCCTGCAAGCACATTTACGCGACTTTCTTCTCTCTGAATTTCCGAGAGCATGTAACAGCTCAGAACCTAGACTTAGCCCCAGAAATATCCGATAGCTCAATAGAGAAATGTGCTAGATGCAATTCAACTCATATCCAAAAGTGGGGCTGGCGTTATCATGCCAACAGCCGGACACAGCGGTACAAGTGCATCGACTGCAAGCACAAGTGGGATGCGAAGAACAACGGTTTCGAGAAGATGCACACGAACCCACACGCGATTACGGTCGCGCTAGACCTTTATTTCAAAGGCGTTAGCCTCCGAAAGATAGTTGACCACTTGAAACAGTTTGAGGGAGTGAACGTAAGCCATGTTGCGGTCATCAAGTGGATTAAGAAATATGTGGCTTTAATGCGTGATTATGTCGATGCTCTACATCCTGAACTTTCACGGGTTTTTCACGCTGACGAAACGAAAGTGAACATTCGGGGTCAATGGGTATGGCTATGGCATCTAATGGATAGCGACACAAGATTTCTACTCGCAAACCATGTTTCGCAAGGCAGAACCGTAGCCGACGCGAGAGAAGCATTCCGAGAAGCAAAAGCCGTAGCTAAGACCGATGCAAGGGTTCTACTCACCGATGGCTTGTCGTCGTATGTCCCAGCAGCACAAAGAGAGTTTCCGAATGCGGTGCATGTTTCAGGAATTGGCATTCAGGGTCGTGTGAACAATAATCGCATGGAACGCTATCATGGCACATTCAAGGAGAGATCGAAAACGATGCGAGCAATCAAGAAACCAGATTCCGCATTCATTGAGGGACAACGTATCTACTACGACTACCTACGCCCACACACAGCACTAGGGGGCAAGACACCAGCGCAAGCGGCGGGAATCGAATTAGGTCTTACTGGTAACATGTGGGAGTCGCTAATCAAGAAATCAACTCGTAAAGGTTAGCGTTATTTCCTCGTTTCAACTTATCCATGGTCATGATTTCAGTTCTGTTCGTCTTTATTGCAATTCTGTTTCTATGTCTAGCTGTTGCCTCATACATCACTAAGTTGGGCATTGAGAAATCGAATCATGACGCTATTGAATTGTTGCGCAAAAACATAGAGCGGAATAGGCATGGCGTGAAAGGATGGGGTTCTGATGTGGGTTATCTTTACCAGACTGTCAATTGGCATTTCCGCTTGGAAATCATAGGTTTCGCGGTAGCCTCTCTTGGAGCGATTATTGAGTATCTCTTGGCTATTGGTTGGCATTGAATTCCCCCGCAAGTTAGCACTAAGGGAATCCATAATCGTCACCTACGGAAGTTAGCAGAACCGGAATCAAGCTAAGAAGAAGAAAAAAGAAGTCTTAGCCTAAAGACAACATTGGGAAGCCGTAATAAAGGAGGCACAACAAAAGAATTCTTGATTTCTTCCCTTGGCCACCACAACTTCTGCCACAGTCCAGCACCGCCTAGGATTAAAAGTTGAGATTAGGTCTGAGGCCCCCTTCCTTAGGTTGGGCAAGCATAAATGGGGAAAGCGTGAAGATTTCGTCGATACGGAAGGTTACGCTTTGCGGTTCAAGTTCAAGAACTTGCAATCAGTGCCTTTCCCTTCCGGATGTGCATTCATGCGAGTCATCTGGACATCTGGGCAATTTGTCACTTGGCGAGTAGATATCCCACAACTGAAGCCGGAGCAAGAAGACTACGCCAAGTTCGACCGTGTCCTTACAGAGCAGAAAAGTGAGGCTCTCTCAAGCGGTTTCGGTCTTTTCTTTTGCAGAGGGATTGACCCCACGAACACGGGTCTAACTAGCTTTGACGGCGCAACTTCGTATGAAATCGGACCGGATGGCCAATCGATTCAGAGTGTCAAAGTGACTACGTGGAATACAATCTATGCTAAGTACAGCATGTACATTTCCGCAGTAGCCTTGATAATCATAGCACTTGAGGGATTCATCCCATTTCTATCTTGGGCGTTTTCGGTTCTTGCACGATTTCTCTGTTCGTGCGTGCGCGTTTGGTTGAGTTGAGTTGGCGTCAAGTCCCGAAAGCCAGTAACGTAATGTCTGCGTTTGGTGACGCATTTTTTGGGTGTTGCAACAAACCGTTTGGTGGGCATAGGGTCTGCGTCGAGTCTACGTGGGTGGGAAAAATGCTCGCATTGAGCTTACCTTCAGTTTGCCTCTCTGGTTTGGGTCACTATGGCCCTATTCGCTTCTGGGTGTAAGTCTGGATGCAATGGTTGCGACTTTGTTGCGTGAGGGATTTGGCCCGTTACTTTCATCTTTTCAAGTTGAAGCGGTAAGTACACTGGGAATTGTTGTTATCCTCGCGTTCGGTGCGATTGGTGTCTCTTCACTATGGTTAGAGTGAGTGCGGGAATCAACAATTAGGATGCGTGTCGATAGCCCAAAAGGTTCTAGGAAAGGAGACCTCTTGGGGCGGCGTGTCGTTTTGTTGATAGAAGATAATTAACGTAAAACTAGCACCAAATATCCGCGTACCCGCGTACTGCGGTTCCCAATAGGTTCCCCACATTGGGAAGTTTATGGGGAATGCCCAAGTGACGGTTTCGTTAGGTCCTTCAACGACCTTCGTTATTGGCTTGCTGAGTGGTGGATACAAGTGGGAAGCCTTTTGATCGTTTATCAGGTCGATGTAACTGACGACGATTGAAGCGTTAAGGTACCGAACATTTTCGCTGTAGCTATTTCGTATGGTGATTGCAAAGTAGTCGTAGGTTCCCCCTGTCTCATTCATTAGGCAACCTTGGCTGCTGCTCATGGTAAAATTTGACGGTTGAAGAGCGGCGGTGCTTGAACTCGTAGGATACAGTGATTGTTGGTGTTCGGCGTATGATTCGTACCCAATGGCTGCTACCAAACCTAGTGTGACAAACACTGCGGTTATCAGAATCTTCTTCCAATTTGATTTCGTTTTGGGCTTCAAGTCTTACTCTTTCTATCTTCTATTCTTGCGTTTTGTATTATTGTTTGCTAACTCGTAAATAGTCAACTGCCATAATGCTCGTGTTGAGCTACACCTCCGTTGCAGTCAAAACTCAAGAAGAGGTCGAGATGGGGTTTTAATGATGTCACATTTCTCGTGATAGGATTCGGGATGTTGCTGCTAGGGGTTTTAACAGCAATTTTTGTACCTCTTCAGTACTACGATTCCTCTACTGGTTTGTACGTAGGTCTCCCTTCAGCTTACCTATTTTTTGGCGGCCTTGTTGGAGGACTATTGATTATAGTAGCAGTGGGCCCGTTCGCAGCGCTAGGTAGGAGTTGTTGGAGGTGCCATGAAAAGATGGTTAAGGTTCAAACTAGTACGGAGCGTGGTCTACTCAATACATACTATGCGTGTCCCGCCTGTGGCGCAGGAAAGCGTGATTCTACGTGGAACATCTAACGATAGGAACCACACTAACACCAGCACCAAACGAAATGTTACAACAAGAATTAGGTGGCCTACCAAACGTAGACGTGACATTACCCGAAAAACTGAGTGCCCCCCTGAAGTTACCAGCCCTCAGAACCACCCTCCAAAGTTACCAGAACCCGCTTGGAGGCGCCCCCTAGGGGGGTGGGTCACTTTTAGTGGTCCAGACGAAGATAAATCTCTAGATGGTTATCTTGGTCAAGTACTTGATTGCTGTCCCAAGCAAGTATAGGGCAATCGTCGCACCAAACATTATGCATGTAATCTCTATGAAGTCCTTCTTGAATGCAGCTCCGGAAATGACGGCGCCGTAGAAGCTTATGAAAGCTATCAGCAGCACAGCAAAGAACAGCGAGGCACCTAACGCGTCAAACATAACCTTCGTTAGGAAGTACGGTGTCGCCAAGATCACCGCCGTAACGAAGTAAGACACTCCAGTGTAGACGGCTGAAAGCGCCGCGGATCCCTTGAAACCAGTCTTTGCCTGTGCGTACGCGGCCGATGCCATGGCTACTGACGCTGCTGCACCAGCAATTATCCCGGCCAACCCCGCCAGTTCTGTTGAGTTGTAAATACCCAGTGAGCCAGCGTGGATGCCCGCGATTTCAACTAGCGCGTCCGCCAGGCCTAGCACTATGAAGGAGATGTATTTGATCTGGGGTTCATTGAAATCTGAAAGCTTCATCTCATGTTCTTCTTCGTCCGCGATCATTTCGTTGTATTGCTTCTTATCCTTCGACGGAATCATGTACGCTAGATCACGGTACTTCTTGATAGTATTCTTCTCATTCCGTTCGAGGTACCTTACTGCGAAGGTTACACCCAAGATGAATCTAAGGAGAACGATCATGTAAACAGTGAGCTTGTTAATTGTGGGCTTTCTTCCCGGACAATACTTCTTCCAGAGAATGTAGTGACGGTATTCCATACCGGCAAGTCGGCGAAGTGTTCTGCTAAATTCACGGGTCTTGAACTTAAATTCCGATAGCCTCTTGTAAACAGCGAAATCGGTATACTCGTCTTTCGCGCTTTCGAAAGCGATCTCTGCAAACGCCGCTTGATCCAACCTTGCGCCACCCAACTCCATGCAGACCATAGGAGGAAACGTCTGGGCAGATAAACCTAAAGCACATGCTTCGTCTGAAATGAAACGTATCTAAATCGTTTTCAGGGTGGGTTCCTTGGTTCTAACAATCAGTTATCTGCAAAAAATCGTGTATGTCTGTGAAATTTGCGGCTTCGGGTATGCCGACGAGACTACAGCGAAAAGCTGCGAGAGTTACTGTAAGACTCATGAAAGCCCGTCCCCGCAAACAACGAGGAGAGCGGTTCTCCGTCCCGAATAACTTTGGCTGAGGAGGGTAGTTGGTTACCCACCATTCTAGAAGTAACTAGGATGATGCCCTAATTCAACAACCTAGTTTTCCATCTTTAATGTCAGGTTTAGCGCACCATGTTCATAAGTGGTCTGAAGTCTAGCTTGCTGGGTTGAGTGAACGGTGGAGGGCACAAGCCCCAGGGCTGCCAACTCAACGGGTGTTGCTGCGCGATTTCTCCTCATCTTGGAACGCTTCTCGGCTAGAGCTCGTGTGACGAAGGGAGTATACTCGATTGCAATCATTTTCTTTATCTTAATCGTGATAACCCCCGCGATCGCAGGCATAGTTTTTCAACTCTTTTCACTTCCTAGTTTGGCTTTGAGCCCTGTCGTTGCGAAAAGGATGGAAGGGGCCGTAGCATGGTCCTTCGTGATTGGACTGGTCGTTTCGACTCTAGATGTTTTAGGCGGTATCCCGTTGGCTTGGCTTATTGTTAGAAGTCACGGGCATTGGATAACAATTCTTGATAGCCTTGCTGATATTCCATTCATAGTTCCTACTGTAGCTTTGGGTTTCTCAATCTTGGAGTTCTGGAGCAGCCCGGTGGGTCTCGCACAACTATTTGGATCTACGAGCATTGTGAGTCCTGGCGTTATACTGATTATGCTCCTCCACTTCGCATTCTCATTTCCAGTAATTGTGCGTGTAATGGTGGGCGAATTTCTGAACTACCGTGAGACCTACGAGGTCGCCGCGCGAACGCTCGGCGCTTCAGCTTTCACTGCGGTACGAACTGTCACAATGCCTATCCTTAGACCCGGGATATTGGCCGCCTTCCTGTTGGCATTAGCGCGTTCACTCTCAGAAACAGGGGCAACTATAGTTGTGGCCGGAGCATTCGAGAACGGAACGGTGTTCATTAACAACGCGCGTGGATCAGGCTTAACGTCAGCCGTTGTTATCGCGAGTTTGATCATGATAGTTTCGTCGCTTGTAGTTTTCGGACTGATTAAAACCATCGCGCCGAGAATCAGGGTTGCTCCACTCAAGGTTTGGCCTAATCTTGAAAGAAAACTAAGCAAGTCACCTGTTGTAGCAACAAGGAATGCGATTAGCCTAATCGGGTTTCTAGTATTCGTCCTTCTCCCATGTCTTTTCATTGCCTTACCAGCAGTTGAGGCTGTTGCCGGCGGAACCGCGACTGATGCCTTTGCCGGAGTCGGGCCCTGGAAGGCTTTCTGGTCGAGTATGCTCCTCTCCTATGTGGTAGCTGTCCTAGCGACCATCGTTAACATCGGATCTGGTTTGCCAGTAGCTATCTTGATTGCGAGGAACCGGTTCGGGACGAGGATGGCAAGGGTCGTTGATGTTCTCGTCGACCTCCCCATAATCGTGCCTTCTCTTGCGCTTGGAGTTTCGTTGAACTTCTTTTGGCGCAACATGGGCGCTTTGCCAGAATTCTGGATAATCGTGCTAGCCCACACCACCATAACCTACAGTTACTTCGTTCGTACGATGGCGGCCTCGATTCAGGGAATAGCACCGGAACTTGAGGACGCCGCAAAAACATTAGGAGCCCAGCCTCTTCGCGTCTTTCGAAAAATAACACTACCCCTCACAAAGTATTCTTTGTTATCCGGAGCCATCTTAGTCTTCACCAGAAGTGTGGACGAGACGGGTGCTACGTCCGCAGTTGCTGTAACCCTCAAAACCGCACCCATACTACTAGTTAGCTGGATTAGGGGAACAGTGACAGTGACTCCGGCGGAACGCGCGCTAGGAGTCGGTTTTCTCGTAGCAACTTCATTCCTCGCATTGGTCGTGCTTCGGCTGATCACCATCCGCATTCCAGCCAGGAAAGTTGCATAGAGCATGCCCAGAGTGAGTTTTGCCAACGTCACGAAGAATTTCGGCAAAGTTGTGGCCTTGGACGAGGTTTCATTTGACGTCAGTGACGGCCAATACCTGTGTGTTCTCGGGCCGACGGGAAGCGGCAAAACAACACTGCTCAAGCTTTTGGCCGGTCTCTTAAAACCTGATGAAGGCATGATCTACTTTGATGGAAAACCTGTCAATCATTTAGATGCGCAGGATCGAAACGCGGTCTACGTTCCACAACAATACGCTCTCTTTCCCCATCTGACCGTGCTACAGAATGTAGCCTTCGGTCCATTAGCTAGAGGCAAATCTGCTTCTATCGCACTAGAGACTGCTTCTAAGGCATTGGATTTGGTAAGACTGTCGTGGCGAGCACAAGCGTTACCGAACGAACTTAGCGGTGGTATGCAGCAACGGGTCGCGTTGGCACGAGGATTAGCGTCAGGGGCAGGTTTACTGCTCCTCGACGAGCCTCTCGGTGCACTGGACGCGCGACTAAGACTAGACCTTCGCCACAAGCTTCGAGACCTCGTGAAACAGTCAGGTTTCACAGCTATACACGTGACCCATGACCAAGATGAGGCCATGAGTGTTGGTGACGAAATCATGGTTCTACGAAACGGAAGAATCCAAGATTATGGGCCACAACGCAGAGTCTACAGGAGACCTGCGAGCATCTTCGTGACCAACATGATCGGAGGGGCAAGCTTCCTTGAAGGCATAGTAGACACCACTGTGGGAGAGACCGCGTTGATTAACATAAGGGGCGGTCTCACAATCCAAGCACCTTCAAAAACCCTGACACTCACCGCGCCAGTTATCCTAGCTCTGAGAAAGGAACGTATCCGAATATCTCGCGACCGGCTTGAAATGGAAAACGTCTTCAAAGGCGAAATTCGCGGCGTCAGATTCCTTGGAAATTCCAAGGAGTACTTAATTCGCATTCCGAACGGTGACATCATTGCCTCACGCCAGTTCGCAGAAAGTGAGGACAACGCGTTCAAGGTAGGCGAGGAAGTGTTAGTAGGTTTCCTTGAGAGCGATGCCCTAGTCTTCGAGTATCCAGCGGAGGGCTTGAGGAAGGAGTTGGAGGTGGCATAACATGCCAAAGCTGGACTTGCTTGGAGTGTCGAAAATCTACGGAAACATCCAAGCGTTAGCCGACATCTCACTCCACGTTGAAGACAAAGAGTACGTATGCATACTCGGCCCTAGCGGTTGCGGCAAAAGTACACTGATCCGGTGCATCGCAGGCATTAACAAACCAGACAATGGCCAAATTCTCATCGACGGTAAATCCGTTGAGCAAACCCCAATCGAAGATAGGCGAATTGGCTACGTGTTCCAGGATATCGCCCTCTTTCCACACATGTCAGTTAGGGATAACATATCATACGGGCTCGCGGTTAGACATGCAGAATCGACTGAAATAACAACCGTTACAAACGAAATGTTAGACCTCATTAACATCCGAGACCGCTCCAAGGCCTATCCAAAGGAGCTGAGCGGCGGTGCGCAACAGAAGGTAGCAGTAGGCCGAGCCATTGCAACTGGATCTCACCTTTTCCTCCTAGATGAACCACTGGGAGCTTTGGACGCTATCGTTAGGGCGGAATTACGATATGAGCTGCGGAAGCTAGCCTCGGACCTCGGCCTGACTGTAATCCACGTAACTCACGACCAAGAGGAAGCATTGTCTATTGCGGACCGTGTGGTTGTAATGAAAAGTGGCCGAATTGTCGAAGTCGGTAAACCATCCGAAATTTACCTTTCACCAAGGAAACTGTTTACAGAGAATTTCGTTGGCGAAACTAATCTTCTAGAGGGAAAAGTATTGGGAACGGATGGCTCGCAGTGCACAGTGGACATTAATGGCCACAGAATCAGAGTTTCGGGATTTGGGAAAAAAGTTGGCCAGAGGGTGATCGTATCGATTCGCCCTGAATTCGTCCCATTGACAACGCCAACTGAAGTGGGATGGAAAGGGCTAATCAAGCAGGTCACTTTCTTGGGTAACTTGAACCGTTACGTTGTCGAGGTTGAAGGCGGAATTGAAATCATTGCTGAAGTGTCCACTGCGGAATACAGTACTGGTTTCAGAGTGGGCGAGAGCGTTAGGGCATCTTTTGACGATGGGCGCATGCTCTTATTTGACTATCCCGCAGAAGGATTGGAGAAAGAGACCAGCCTGGAGTAGTTCATTGCATCATGATGATTGAGGTGTGATGAGATGTCGCTAGAGAGTTGGCTGTTGGCACGTCGAACCGTGAAGGCAATGGGCTTAGTCCTTGAGCATTCGAGAATGACTACAGTCACCGTTGAGATACTAGGAAAATGTATCCAAGATGCCATCAAAGGTGGGAAGGATGATTTGGAGAAGAACTTCACTTTACTTGAGCAGAGGGAACATGAAGCAGATGTCTTGCGGAGGCGAATCATAGAGGAACTTGCACGTGGGGAGTTGCCTTCGGATGACCGTGTCAACCTGATGCGTCTGGGCAGGCAGCTTGATTGGATAACCGACTGGGCACACGAAGGAAGCCGCATACTCATCATGTTCGACCTCTCCAAAATGCCCAAGCAAATTCAAGACGTTTTGGTGGAAATGTGCTCCACAACGACCGAAGCCACATTACACGTTACAGACACTGTGCAGAAGCTTATGGATGGTAGTCTTGACGCATCCCTAAAAGCGGCCGACCAAGTCGAAAGGTTGGAGGAGAAAGTTGACGGCCTACACCAGAAAGCACGGGGTATCCTCAAAGATATCGAAACGGATGGGATACATGTGGGTTCGATTATTCTGCTCAGCCAATTCTTGGAAGCGATTGAGAATACTGCGGATCGTTGCGAAGATGCGTGCGACCAAGCTCGTGTCATGGCCGTTACATTGGCGAAGAGGAAAGAGTAGAATCAGTCTAGCGCACGATGGGCCTGCATTGTTTCTTGCTATGGAGAAACCTGCGAATCAACTCACCTCTGTACCTCACTAGCTCTTCTATTCAACTAGTAACTGTTCTGGCGCCAGGGATGGGAGTTGAACCCGCGGGTGTGAATCGAAGTAACCCCGCGAACTTGGGTATTTTCTCAGCGTTAGAAGAAAGGCTCTACCAGTCTTGACATCGACGCTACTTTATACAGACCTGCGAAGACAAAACTTCTGGCTAAGCTGAAGTGTGTCGGTTCCCTATAGAGGAGAGTCTCTTCGGCATTTCGGTTTGGAATACGATTACACTCCTGTGGAGACGCTCGTGCGCTAAATCCGATGGAGGTAGGCCATCTACCTTTGGAATAGACAGTAGTCGCCGGGTAGTCGCCGTTCTTTCTTCGGAGGTTTCGGGTAGGATTTTGGGCTGTGAAGCCACCCACTTGACAGCAGCATCTCAGCCCACCGTAGTGCAGCGATTGAAGCATCAATCACGGGAATATCGAGTGCCTGACTCATGCGCTCGGCAATCACTGAAAGTCCGGTACAACCCATTATGATTACGTCAGGTTCATCCTCATCGCGAAGTTGTTTTGCGATTTGGATGAGTTTGTTGGCCACTGCATCGTCGTTAGAAGGAATATCCGTAACAGCCACACCGGTGCCCCAAGTCGACCTGAAGCGGACGTCTAGTCCCAGTTCGCGGACATTTCTGGGAGCGCTGTATCGCTTGAACCGTTGCTCTCCTACGTCGAGTATGCTGAAGCTATCTCCCAACATTAAGGCCGTTAACATTGAAGCTTCCCCTGGGCCGATTACAGGGATATGGGCAACTTCCCTCGCAGCGTGTACTCCCGGATCCATGAAGCAACTTACGATGACCGCGGCGAAACCACGTCGTTCAGCATCCAATACGCGCTCTATGACGAATGGCGAGACAAGGGCGTCGTCGTAGTAACTCTCAATCGACTCTGTTCCGTACTTCAAGCTCTCCACAGTGACATCAAAGCCCTGCGAGGCTCTCGCCCGAAGGTATTGCTCATCGAAATTGTCAAACACGTTAGAGATTATGGGATTCAAAAGAAGAATTCGCTTCGACAAACCAATTCATCGGCCTTTCATTCTTCGGAGAACTTGTTCCACCTTGACCTTAGAGTGGGGTTCCATAGCTATCAGATCGGAATAATTTTCGGGCTTTCGAATGAGCTTGATACGACCTCCCGCATCGATCATTACCGCGCCAGGCAGGAGGCGACCGTTGAAATGGTTCATCAAATCAATATTGTAAGCACCTACATCCAGCATTGCAACCAGGTCACCGTTGGCCATATTGTCGGGAAACAGATGGCTCTTCGGAAGTTGTGGGGTCCCCAACAGTTCACCTTCCCAATCATGGTACACATCCGCCGAATCGCAAAGTGGGCCGGCCAACCGGTAAGGTACGTAATGTGACTTGCTCATTTTTTCAGCCGCCGATGTCTCATAGTACCAGCGCAGAACTCTGCTGCTAGGTGTGACGTTGAAACCCATATCGAGGTAGAGCCATTTTTCAGAGACTCTCTGCTTAGTGCCAACTACTCGCGATAATAAGACAGCACTGTTTGCGACCAAACGTCTGCCAGGTTCCATTATCACGGTGATGGGCCTACAGCGCGACGCCTCTAGACCCTTCGCTATGGAACTAGCGATCTCTTCGTCAGATGTCTTAGACGCAAGATACTCTGCCATTGGTTGCTGTGTTTCGTTGCGTGCGTATCGCACGGGTAGGCCTCCCCCAAGGTCAATGTGTTCTAGCTTAAGACTAAGCTCGCGTTCGACTTCCACAAACTTTTGGCCAAGCTTCAAAGCAAACTCTTGCCAACTCTGCACATCTGTGTTCTGTGAACCGATGTGTCCGTGAATACCGACTGGCTTCACAAAATCTTGATACTCTAACGCCCTTCGGTAAGCTCGCACTATTTCTTCGTAATTAATCCCAAACTTGCTCTCATGAATGCCTGTTTGAATTATCGAAGCCCCTGCATGAACATAAGGAAGGACGCGGAACGAGATATTCGCTCTCTTTCTTAATGATCGGCACACTCCCACCAGACGTTCCAATTCGTCTATCGAATCAAGGTTAATGCTTCTTATTCCCAGTCGCACGGCGAGTTCGAGTTCACGTCTCGTTTTCGCTGGACCGTTAAAGATAACGTCCGTAGGCTTGAATCCAGCGACTGCAATAAGAAACATCTCTCCTTCCGATGATATTTCCGGTTTGACACCTGCTCTCCGAAGGGTGCGGAGTACATCTAGGTTCGAGTTCGCCTTTGCGGCGTAGTACAGTTCCGTATTCTTCAAATGATGACCAAAGGCTTTGCGCACCTGGTCGACATTTTTGGTGAGGCGGCGCCTCGAAAACACAAAAACGGGTGTCCCATGCTTACGAGCAATATTGGACAGCTCTACGTTATCAAAGAACAGACCACCATTTTGAATTGAGAGGCCGTCTCTGAGTAGATCACGCGAGGGAACGTGCAATTACATCTTGGACAAGGTCTGAGTTCGTCAGAGAAAAGTGTTACTTACCACATTTGCTTGGAATACCTTGGCGCATATGCGTTTTCGTTGTAAACCAGTTAGTCGTAGTTGCGATCCCGTAACGTGGATTTTCAGTGCCTACCGTGGGCATGCCGACGAACTTGCTCCTTCGTAAAGGCTTATGTCAAACAGAATACCTGACGGTCCTGATCTTCATGCTCCTTCGCACGCAGGATTTGGTTAAGACCTTCGGAGGGCTCAACGCAGTCGATCATGTTTCGATTGAGGTTGATGAAGGAGCGCTCATTGGAATAATTGGTCCCAACGGTAGTGGTAAGACCACACTCTTCAACCTCATTTCAGGCGCTATCAAACCCACTTCCGGCAAGATCTACTTCAAGCAAGAAAGGATAGACGGATTGGAACCGTATGAGGCCTTTGCCCGAGGGATAGTCAGAAGCTATCAGATCCCCCACCTATTCTACGGGATGACAGTGCGTGAAAATACTCTTGTCCCCCCGCGAAGTCAGATTGGTGAAAGAATTTTGAGGGCCCCCTTCCCGACCTCTTGGATCGACCAGGAGACCCAGCTAACAAAAAAATCTCTTGACCTGCTCACGTTTCTTCAGATGAATCATCTCTTCGGCGCGATCGCCACGGACCTTTCTGGGGGACAAAGCAAGCTGGTCGAAATAGGACGAGCCATGATGGGTGAACCCTCCATGCTCCTGTTAGATGAGCCGACAGCAGGGGTGACCCCTAACCTCGCCACGGAGATCTTCGAAAATATTGCAAGTCTCAGAAAGCGTTACAACCTAACAATCCTAATCATTGAACACAAGCTTGAGATACTCTTTAATTATGTTCAGCATGCCTTCGTGATGGATAAAGGCAAAATAATCTATTCCGGATCTCCCTCCGAAGTCTCAAAAGACCCCAAAGTTGTGGAAGCATATTTTGGATACTGAACTGTTGTTGCGGAATTATTGTTATAAGTGAAATGAATCGCAGGATCTGCTAACAGGTCATTGTGGGCTTCCGTCTAAGAATTCTCGCGTTTGCCGCCTAAAAAGAGGCGAACGACTTCTTCGTTTCTTGCAATCTGATCTTTGGTGCCTTCAGCAATTTTGCTTCCCGCAACTAAGACATGGCCCGTGTCTGCTATTTCTAGAGCAGCCCTCGCATTTTGCTCAACGAGTAGTACGCTTACTCCCTTGTCGCGAATTTCACTTATTCTCGATATCACATTCTTGGCGATTTTAGGGGCCAATCCAGCTGTAGGTTCGTCTAGGATCAGAATCCGCGGTTTGCCTATCAGTCCCTTTGCAATGGCCAAAATTTGTCTTTCTCCGCCGCTGAGCGTGTTCGCGAGTTCCTTTCCCTTGGGATGAAGTTCTGGGAAAAGTTCATAGACCTTGTTTATCGCCTCCTCCCGCAAACTAGGTTGGAGGAGAATTGATCCTATCTCTAAGTTTTCGTGAACAGAAAGGCTCACAAAGATGTTGCTGACTTGAGGTACGTATGAGATTCCCATGCGAATCACTTTTTCGGTCCGACTTCGTGTTATATCCGTTCCGTCAAACATGATGTGACCGTCGAAGATATCCACTAATCCGACGACAGATTTTACGAGCGTGCTCTTTCCGCTTCCATTCGGCCCCATTACGAGCGTTATCTCTCCCTCGTGCAGCTTCAGCGATACTTCATTGACTACCCGCATCTTGCCGTAGCCGCAACTCACTCGTTGAGTCTCAAGAATCTGTTTACCGAGCATTTCTATTCCGAACTCGTCCTGAACGGAATCCTTAGGGGCTTTTCGGGAAACAGTCCCTTCGGGCGAAACACCATGACAAGTATAACCAATGCAGCCACAACCATGTTCCGAAGATAGCTTATCTCGAAACCGGGGTAAACGCCGACTAACGCAACCACTAGACTCGATGTTGAATCCATAGCCGTGAGTAGAAACGCTCCCAGAAGCGCACCTCTATTATTCGCCATGCCGCCGAGAATTACCATAATCCACGCATTTATCGTCCATACAGTTGTAAAACTGGCTGCGTTTTCGTAGCCGATGAAAAATGTGTAGAGAGCGCCAGCTAATGCGGACATAGCTGACGCGACAATTAGCACCTGGGCCTTTCGCGTCGGGACCACCTTGCCAAAAGACTTGGCAACCAACTCATCGTCTCTGATGGCCTTGAGCAAACGGCCAAAAGGAGAGTTGACGGTTCTGTCCGTGACCCCGAACAGCAAAACGGCGAAGCTCAGAACCAATGCAGCATAGGCAAGCGTTATTGAATGTCCATTCCCCAACCATATGAACGGATTGGGAATTCCCCCCAGCCCGTTCGCGCCTCCCGCTATGCTGGGATAAGATGAAACAAAGTTCCTACTAATCTCGCCGGTCAATAGCAGGGTAATTGCTAGGTAATCGGCACGCAATCTAAGTGCGGGATAAGAGGCTAAGTATCCGAAAATGCCTCCCACAAGCATGGAAACTACTATCGACACAATGAAGACCGTAATCGCCGCCGAAGGATTTGAGAAAGCATAATCGTTTCTGAGGCCGACCCCCGCTGGCGAAAATATGCTTCCGGGAAGTTCTCCGAGGTACGAAAGGAAAGTGACAACTAGGGCACCACTTGTGTATGCCCCTATAGAAAAGAAAAACACCTTGCCGAAGTCAGGTTGTCCAGCGAAGCCATACTCTAGATTTAGGCTCAGGGCCAAGATCAAATAGACCCCATAGAAGATCGACATTGTGCCAACAAAATTGAGTATGTCTAGTGCGAACGACCTCTCCTCCTAGACTTCCCTGAACATGCCTGAACTGATTCCAGATGGCCGAACGATGAGAACAAAAATCATTATTGAGAATGTAATGAGTAGTTTGTATTCGGTGGGAACGCCGAACGCCTGATTCAATAGATAGGCTCCTAGGTTCTCTGCGAAGCCGAGCAGATAGCCGGCTAATACAGTGCCGAAATATGTGAGCCCCCCCACTATTGCTGCAGCGAAGGCCGCCAGGAGAAGTATCCATCCAATTTCGGGAGTGATGAATGAATACATCGCCCAAAAGGACCCTACCAAACCTGCGATTCCGCCGACAATCAGCCAAACATACCTTCTCATCATAACCACATCAATCGCGCTTGAACGCGCTAAGGCGGGGTTGTCCGACATGGCTCGGATTTGTTTTCCAAATATCGTTTTCGACAATAACAACCGCAACAAAATCACTACTCCAAGAGTAGTTGGCAGTATCCACAGAAGGAGCGACGTTAGTTGAGCTCCTGCAATGGTGGCAATAGTCAGAACAACCACGTTTGCTTTGAGCGTTAGTAGAAACGCCGAGGCGGCGTAAATGAAAATTCCGTAGCGGATGAATATTCCTGCTGCAATGGATCCAAGCATCAGTTGAATGGTACCTGAACGTCTTTTGACGAGTGGTTTGAAGACAATTTCGTCCATAGCGAGTGCGGCGCATGCTGAGAGCACTATGGCTACGATGAGGCTGGAGATTATGTTCAAGTGTTGGTAGGTAGTCAGAACAGCGGCCGCGTAGGCACCGATGGTTACCAATTCCGCGTAAGCCCAGTTGTACATTTTCGTTGCGTTGATGCTCAGTGTCAGACCTAAACCGAGCAATGCGTAGAGGCTACCCACTAGGAAGCTGTTGATGACTGTTGAAAGTAGGTCTGCGAGCGGGATCATGGCGAAGAAAAACGAGAGGGTTGCCGCTTATGAACCCATTGTAAGTACACCAGTTGAACCAGACCAGCCGCCTATGTTGACGAAGTTGTAAGCTGTCTGACTGCGCGCTACGGTCCAAACTACATAGTCCTGAGTTGCTCTGTCGCCGTTCGAGTCCAATTGCATTGGTCCAGAGGCACCGAACATATGCTGCGCAATGATGGGGAGCATGTTCTTGACTGCCGTGGAATTGTAACTTCCAACGTTGAGTATCGTGTTTGCCAGGAGGTATATCCCATCATAGGCCTGTTCTCCGTACGCCATGGGAGCACTTCCACTAGCAGATTGAAACGCCGTTAGAAAGCTGTCTTCAATGGAATTAGGTGTTATGCTCTGCGGGAACGTGCCCGTCAGACTAGTTTGCACCTCAAATGAGCCTATAGCATCTGGCACTTTTGGTGGTAGGATATCTGGTCCTTTCGGGCCCTCGCTTGAGAACCATCGCACTTGCGTGAGCGTGCTGTCCACACTTGCATGCGTGAATATGTTTACGGCCTCGGCGGCAAAGCCGACGAACAATACAGCAGTCTGAGGACCCACCCCTAGGCTCTTAACATTCGTGGAGAGCGTTACAACTTCGGAAGCGTAATCAGCGAGGCTCGGTTCGTATGCTTCAAGCGAAACGGTACCCCCGAGGCCTGTGAAATCTGTCTTAAGAACCGCTGAAATTCCTTGACCGTAAGGATCATCTCTGTATATCACTGCTACCTTTCGTACTCCATCGTGCCAGAGCAGTGTTGAAAGAGCCTTTCCTTGAAAAGAATCTGGCGCGATCAGTCTGAAGAGATATCCCTTTGGCACAGCCAGTAGGTTCGATGTCGAAGACACACTAACGACTACAATGTCGTTTGAGTTCGCGTAGCTTTCAATCGCCGATAGCTGACCGCTCCAGCAATGGCAGAGTATTATCGTATCCCCCGCGCTAGCTAGCGTCTGAACTGCGCTAACTGCCCCGTCTGTCGTTGTCAAGCTGTCTTGTGGAGACGACAACGCGAACCTTACATTACTTCCAGATTGAGCCAAGTTCGAATTTATCTCTCCCAATGCTATCTGAGCAGCAGTAAGCGTCTCCTTCCCAAAGGACTCTCCACCACCAGACAGGTCTGTCACGATGCCTATCGTATAGGTCATTGTCTTAGTCGGTACTGAAGGTTTCTGCGAAAACGCCGCTCCCGAATATCCGAGTGCAGCTCCGACAATAAGGCCGATTATGAGAAAGACGACAACCCTTGTTGAACTCTGAGATTTACTGCTTGCCACCTGAAATCACGCAAAAAAGTATGGAAGGTGCACGTATATGTCTTTCGTAAGTTCGGACCTTTTCATAATCCGTAAAGTTCTAAATACAAAATACCGGATTAGGGAAGTCGTATCTTCCACAATACTCATCATAGGAACATATTCCAAAACGGAATCCTATTTTGCCAACCCGAGAGAGTTGGCGCCGGGGGTGGGATTTGAACCCACGAGGCCCAGAGGACCAACAGCTATCCTGGCCCATTCTAATTGCAGATCTCGAGGTTCAACGTCCCGGTTATTCGGGGGCTCTGTCGCCTTACCTAGCTAGGCTACCCCGGCGCCCGCGTAATCCGATGTTGAAGAACGTATTAAGCCTAAGATCGATTTTCGGATTGCCCGTATTAGTCTCGGATGGTGTGTTAGGTCTTCAGAAGGAATTTGACTATTAACACTCTTCGGAGTTCAGGCGTGTACCGAACGATTAGATTCTTGGATAGATGTGCCCTAGAAACCTGCGTCTATATGGGTTGACTTTGCTCTTGAGAAGGTCTTGCAGGACATAGTAGCTTGTTTCGAATTCACCAATAGAATTGTTCCTGAACTTCATAACAGGCATTGATAGCGAAGGGTTTTCCCAAACCTTGTCCCAAGCGTCAAGTACACCCTTCATGCCGCGTGCTTGATTTCTGCCTGCTAGCTCGTTCTTTTCTACAAGCATGAGAACTACGAGCCTTACGACTCCTTCAACTCTCGTGTTCAGAAGAAAATCCCGCGTGCTGTTCTTTGGCGCTGTGGAATCCAAGATCACGCTCCGCCCATTTTTCAGCGCTAAGTCGCGCAATGCGCCAAAAACGTTGTAAACGAACTCCTCTTCATTCGAGGGTTCCATTGGGCCGAAGAACATGTTCCGCAAATCGTCAACGCTTAGTCGTACGAAGTTAGGGTGTTCGGAGATCAGCCGCCGCGCTAGCACCGTCTTTCCAGAACCCGGATACCCACTCAAAACTAGGTTCCAAAGCAGCATGGCAACGCCGGCTTATAGTCTCTAAAGCGTCCAAGATAACTTCTAGGAGCACGGCCCCTAAAGAGAATCGGAAAAGCTTAATCACGCTATGCTCGCCCTCGCCCCCGAGAGTTTCGTAGAATGAACGAATGGGACCTACTGATGAGTCTCGGGCCTACAAACGTGGACCCCCTTGTACTTCGGTCTATGGCTCGCCCCACGGACTCGCATACTAGTACGTCATTCGCCAACATCTCCAAGGAAATACTCGAAGGTCTAGCCGTCAAATGAAGCCTAAGATTTTCGTAACAAGAGTCCTCCCTAAGGAGGCTATGGACCGAATCAACGTATCTTGCGACGCGAAGGTTTGGATGGAGAAACTCCCCCCTCCAAGAGAGGTCTTAATTGAGAACACTCGAAACATTGAGGGGTTGCTTTGCCTTCTCACTGACAAAATCGACGCGAACCTGTTGGGTCGGGCGTTGAGGTTGCGAGTGATCAGTAACTATGCGGTTGGCTATGACAACATAGATGTTGCCGCCGCCACTCAACGCGGCATAGTTATCGGCAATACGCCAGGCGTCCTCACAGAAACTGTCGCCGACTTCACCATCGCCCTCATGACCACCGCGGCGAGACGCATAGTGGAAGGAGACAAACAGGTCAGAACAGGCAGATGGAAAACCTGGGACCCTATGACTCTTCTCGGGCAGGATATACATAACGCCACGCTCGGAATTATCGGTCTAGGCAGAATTGGAATTGCAGTAGCACGGCGCGCCAAAGGTTTCGACATGAAGGTTTTGTACTATGACCTAACACGCAGGAATGAAATCGAGAGCACTCAAGGAATCGAATATGCGGAACTCGACCGGATCCTCGCTGAAGCTGACTTCATATCTCTTCATGCAAACCTAACTTCCGAAACCTACCACTTCATAGCCAAAGAACAACTGGGAAAGATGAAGCGGACTTGTGTTCTGATCAATACGGCCAGGGGGCAGTTGGTCGATAGCATGGCATTGTATGAAGCACTCCGCAACAACAAGATTGCTTTTGCGGCCCTCGATGTCACCGACCCTGAACCTCTCCCAACGAGCCACCCTCTACTGACATTGGACAACGTGATTGTTACGCCTCACATCGCAAGTGCCTCAGTATCGACTAGAACTAAGATGGCGTTGATGGCAGTGGACAACCTAATCGCTGGGTTGAATGGCGAAATGCCGCCAAACCCCGTCAATCCCGAAGCTCTCCGAAAAGCCTAGTATGTTTCAGTTACTATTTCGAACGCAGTTGAAATTTAAGTACTATGAACTACCTGAGGTTGTAGTGGACCCAGTTGCAGGTCACAATAAGCATTCCATACGCCCTGCGCCAGTATACCCAAGATAAGTCAGAGGTGGGGTTGGATGCTTCCGCCGTTGATGAACTACTTCTGAAGCTCGACAGCCTCTTTCCAGGCCTGAGGGCTTTCATTGTCGACGAGGGAAAGGATGTGAGAAGGTACGTGAACATATTCGTAAATGAGCAGGATATTCGCTCAGGCGAAGGTTTGCCGACAAAGCTCAAAGATGGAGACCGAATCCGCATCATACCAGCCGTAGCTGGGGGTTGATGGATTACAATGGCACACAAGATGAGTAGAGCAACTGTACATGTTCTACTCGGAATTAGAAAAGGAGGGTTCATTCTTCAGTCTGATTCACGCAGACGGGCATGGAAGATGAAGGGGCCGTTCTTTGAGAATTCACCAGTCTTCCACATGGCCTTCGACAAACGTGATGATTGAGTGCAGGCAAAGGCCACCTGCTCCAGGTTGCCATTTCGGGCGAGTAGGATGGCTGTTTAGGTTCTCGTTGAGTTTCCAATTATTGCCTCCGTCATCGCTCCGGAATAAAGCGGCGGGTGCAGTGCCCGCGTATACTACGTTAGGTTCGTCAGCTAGGCCAGGCTCTACATGCCAAACGTTTTCAACTTTCATCTCAGAGCCTTCAGCGAACCTAGGGGGCGTCGTTGCATTCTCCCATGTCTTCCCCATGTTCCTGCTCCTCTGTACTGTCGGGCCGAAGTGGCCGCTGTTGACTGCGGCGTAGATTGTCTTTCCATCACCGACCCGTTCCATAAGAAACGAATGTACGTTGGTATTTCATCGGTTGGCGTCTTCAAATCAGAAGACACAGGCCAAACTTGGGATGTAAAGAATAGGAATGTGCGAGCGGATTTTCACCCCGAAAAGTACCCAGAGTTCGGCCAGTGCGTGCATAAGCTCGTCATGGACCCAAACAAGCACAACAATCTCTACCAGCAGAACCATTGCGGCGTCTACAAATCGGAGGACGCTGCTGAAAACTGGGTTGAAATCTCAGAGGGGTTACCAAGCGGGTTCGGTTTCCCGATGGCTGTTCACCCGAACGATTCAGAAAGGTTCTATGTTGTCCCAGAACAGGGAGATTTCTTCCGCGTTGTTGCTAACAAGGAATTCGCAGTATACGAAACTGGGAACGCCGGAAGATCATGGAAGAAACGGATTAAGGGTCTGCCGAATCATAACGCGTACGTAGGTTGCTATCGAGAGGGCATGGCCACTGATCAGCTGGACCCGGCAGGTGTGTATGTTGGCACTCGCATGGGACACTTGTTCCACAGCACCGATGAGGGCAAGGCTTGGCGGTTGATGGCATAATGGTTGCCGCCGATCTACTCCGTATCGACAGCAACAATCCCTTGATTACTTCGAACTAATCGTCAGGAAATCGTCACGGTTTATGTACGGTTCTAGTTAGCTCTTCTATTGCACTGTCATCCTCTATGGTCGAAAAGTCACCGAGTGGCTTGTCCATTAGAATCGACCTGATGAGCCTGCGCATTATTTTGCCACTTCTCGTTTTGGGTAGTTTGCTCACAAAGTGTATGTCGCTTATGATTACGATTGGGCCCATTGTCTTTCTCACGGATTCTCTCAACGCCTGCTTCAAGTCGTCGGTCGGTTCCACTCCACCTTTCAAAACGACAAATGCGCAAGCAGTTTCTCCCCGCAGTTCGTCTGGTCGGCCGACAACTGCTGCTTCCGCGACGGTTGGATGTTGTAGTAAAGCGCTCTCAATCTCGATGGTCCCAATTCTGTGGGCTGAGATCTTGATTACTTCGTCTACCCTACCGAGGAACCAGATGTATCCGTCCTCGTCCTTCAACGCTGCGTCTCCGCTTGTATAGACGCCTGGGAACCTGTTCCAATAGTTCTCAACGTACCGCTCATGATCGCGCCAGAGTGTCGGTGTCAAACCCGGAAATGGCCTCTTGATGACAAAGGTTCCTTCAACTCCCACTGCCACAGGTTTTCCTTCTTCATCTACGATGTCCGCGTCGATTCCAGGAAGAGGAATTGTTGCTGAACCTGGCTTTATTGGCAGAGGTGAGATTCCGATCGGGTTACCGACTATGGGGCCGCTTGTTTCGGTTTGCCACATATGGTCGACGACGGGAATCCTGTCATGGAAAACTTTCTTTTGGAGCCATTCCCACGCGGGTGGGTTCAAAACTTCACCTGCACAGAACACTAGCCTTAGCGAGTTCAGGTCGTGCTTCTTGGGGTACTCGTCGCCGTATTTCATTAGGGCACGTACCCCGGTGGGGGAAATCCAAAGCTTACTCACTTTATTCCTCTCGAGGAGCTGCCACCATACGTCAGGGGTAGGATGGTCGGGAAGCCCTTCGTACATTATCGTAGTGCAGCCGAAGAGGAGAGGGCCGTAGACCACGTAGCTGTGGCCCACAATCCAACCTATGTCCGACGTCGACCACCAGACATCGTTCTCCCGCATATCATAGACCCATTTGCCCATGGCGTAAACGTAGACTTGGTAGCTACCATGCGGTTGAACGGTGCCCTTGGGTTTGGCCATGGTTCCCGATGTGTGAAGTATAAATGCGGGTTCATCCGTCCGCATCTTTTCAACCTCAGCGCTAGCATCTCGGCCTTTCACTAGCGCTTCGTCCCAGAACAGGTCTCTTCCAGGCGTCATCGGTGGGGATTTTTCGCCACGCTTCAACACGACGATTTTTCCGACTTTGTTTTGGCGTGACTTGAGAGCTTCATCTACAATTTCCTTGAGTTTGACAACGCTCCCCCTCCTGTAGCTCACATCCGCAGTAACAACGAGCCTTGATTCCGCGTCCTCGATCCTGTCCGCTAACGCTCCAAATCCAAATCCCCCGAAAACGACGGAGTGAATCGCCCCGATTCGGGTGCAGGCAAGCATTGCTATTGCCGCCTCTGGGACCATGGGCATGTAGATTGTGACTCGGTCGCCGTGCTTGACGTCGAGTGATTTCAGGGCTGCTGCAAACTTCTTCACTTCGGTCAGAAGTTCACTGTACGTGAACGTTCGTCTTGGAAAGCCTTCCCCGTTCTCCCAGATTATCGCAAGTTTGTTCCCTCTGCCCAGCTCAATGTTTCTTTCTAGGCAGTTGTAGGCCAGGTTTGTGACTCCGCCGTTGAACCATGAAAAATTCGGATAATCCCACTTGAAGGCTTTGTCCCACCGTTGGAACCAGTGAAGCTCGGAAGCAACTTCCCCCCAGAAACCTTCTGGGTCGTTTAGAGCTCGAGTGAGCATCCGCTTCAATTCGGGTGGGTATACAAGCCTAGACCTCTCAGCCTTCGACAAAACACAGCCTCAGAATATTGCACAGGCTAATGAACTAACTATTGCTTAAACAGGTATTCATCATTTCGAGAGAGCAATGGGCACAGGCCTGGTAAGGCAAAGCTCCGCATACTTCGCACTTTGGGCAGCGTTCTCCTGAACATTCACGTTCTTGCAGGTCCATCTAAACCACGGGGAGTTCATGCTTTGGAAACTAAAACATGTGGTTTTATAGATTACCTACGAAACATTACTGAATATAGCGACTTCGGCCTGAACATGTCGCCCGACTTTCTTTATCACTGAAACATGTGGACAGCTAATTCACGCTGAATCCAGTCTGACAAATTATATTAGTCTTCAACGACGACTAGGTGGCGTTGATTCTTATGAAACTCGAAGGAAAAGTGGCCATAGTCACCGGAGCGGGATCCGGGATTGGTCGAGCTACTGCCCTACTATTTTCCAAGGAGGGCGCCAAGGTCGTCGTATTTGATGTGGTTAAGGAGAGCGGAGAAGAAACCGTTCGATTGATCGAGCAAGCTGGGGGCGAAGCATTAAACGTTCATGGCGATGTATCAATTGCTGCAGACGTTCAGAGGATGGTTCAGGAAACAATTAAGAAATTTGGGAGACTGGACATACTATTCAATAACGCAGGTATCGGATCTGTTGGCAATGTCCTCAAAGTTACCGAGGAGGATTGGGACCGACATATGGCCGTCAACTTAAGGGGGCCCTTCCTCTGCTCCAAGTACGCTATCCCCGAAATGAAAAAAGCAGGGGGCGGCGCCATCGTAAACATAGGCTCTATTGATAGTTTCGCCGCGGGCTTTCCTCCCTGCATAGCGTACGCCACTTCCCGAGGTGGGACACTTCAACTCACACGATGCTTGGCGATCGATCACGTGAAGGATAAGATTCGAGTGAACTGTGTGGCACCAGGAGCCATAGACACGCCGCCGAGCTGGGTGTCATCAGACAGGTATGACCACCTAATGACGCCTTATGGCGATCCGAAGATCCTGAAGAAACAGCTTCTTGAGAAGCACCCAATGAATCGTTTGGGCAAGCCGGACGAAGTTGCCAAGGCAGTCTTGTTCCTAGCCTCCGACGACGCTTCATTCACTACTGGAGCAGTGCTAATGGTGGACGGAGGGTACACCGCTCAGTAGCAGTGAGCTATCCCCTCAGCAAGTTCGTAGAGTCCAATTTCCAATTTCGCCGAAAGAACATGACACGCGTTCGAAGCTCAATGGAAGAGAGGGCTCGTCAAACGAGGTGTTATTTGCAAGTCAGCCCACTAAGCGTGCAAAGTTCTGGGCCACCGCGTTCTCCACTTCATTTATGGGGCAATTCTTTACGCGGGCTATTCCTTCCAGAGATGTCTTTACCATCTTCGGTGCTGACTGGACTCCGTCATATTTCACGAGTGGGTGAGTGTCCGTTTCGGTGAGTATGTTCTCCAGCGGAACCATTTTTGCAAGTTCTTGCACCGTCTTGGAAGTCGCCACTAGAGGCGTAATGGAAACATAATATCCGAGGTCGATCATTTTGGGAATGAGCTTTAGCGGTGTTCCTTGTTCGGCAGCATCATACCAGTGTATGTTCACGTGTTTCGCATCATACGTCTGGAGCAATTCGAGAATCTGCTCCTCTGCGCTTGCGGAATGAATGTTGACTACCTTGTCTGTGCCCTTGCATGCTTCAAGGAAGGCCGTGAAAACTTTGAGTTGGGCATCATGGTCCTTAGGATCCTTGTAGTATGCGTGGTCGAGGCCGATTTCACCCACGTACCGCACGTTCTTCAGTTCACGTAATGCTTGTTCAAGCTCATTCAGATGTGAAGGCGCACTCCACGGGTGAATACCTAGCGCGGGATAGATCTTAACTCGGTCCGATTGGATCGCACAGGTCTTCTCGTACGACTCCATGTCCATGCTTACAGCCATGATCTTCCGGACTCCAGTCTGATACGCTTCGCTCAGGGTCCTTTCCATGTCTTCGACACCATGAAGGTGCGCGTGAACATCAACAAGCATACTTGATCATCGTTTCCTGTAGCTTCAGTAGAATATGTACTCTTCTGCCCTACGCACGGGGCGTCGGTAACTTCCCCACTGTCATTGACTTAGTTTTCTTCTTGGCAGCTGACCTGATTTCTTAGCGCGAAGGGCACTTAATCAGTGCTCGGTTTGGTCCTCCTAAAGTCGAAGGTGTATCTTATTCCTTGTGAGCTCATGGCGGCCGAGAACGAGCCAAGAACCGATCGTAGTTCGGCACAGGAAAAACGTGGGAGAAAAAAGGGCTAGGATTGCCCGATGAAGATTCAGGCCTTTCCGAGCTTCTTTGCTAGTTCAATGAGCTCTTTGTGCACGACCTTTCCTTTGTCGGCGACTTGTACGCCGTCAAGCCAGATGGAAGTGTTTTGGCAGATGCCGTCGGAGTGAGACGCGGCTGGAATACCGTCTGGAGGGGCTATCAGCGGTCCTACGTAGCCGATTCCCCATTCAGTGCAACCCCAGACTCGTTCGTCTTCGAGGATATTTCCTGTCAGCTTCGCACCTGGATTGCACCCGTAACAAACGTGGGCCATTCTGAACATGTTCGGGTCATTGAAGCTTCTCAACCAATTTTCATATTCAAGGGCTTCTTTGCCACCTTCAATCCTCGTGATCCTGCCTTTCTCCACGTGTAGTTTGACGGGTTCCCTTGCAAGTCCAATCGGAGGGACAATAGATCCATCGAATGCGATGATTCCATTTATTGATTCAAAGCTTAGCGCCCATCCTATTTGACCCGCCATCATATGGGACCCCGGGGTGTCAGCGTAGCCAACCTGGCATCTGAACGGCTTTGAGGGGTCAATGTCGAATTCAACGTTTGTCCCGGCCTCCGTTGTGAGCTTGATGTGCTTGCCCTTCTTGTTCATGTCTACAAATTTCTCTTGGTACGCCTTCAGGGTTGGGTAGTCAATTCTCCCGAGACATCTAGTCATCATGTCGGGGCTCATGCCGACAAGACAAAGGTGTCTGAGATTCTTGTTTCCCTTCATTGCAATCTCGTAGGGGGTTGAGTATAGAAGCCATTGGTTGTTGAATTCAACCCATGCATCAGATTCCTTTAGGGCTGCTCCTAGAGCATTTACAGGTAGCATAGGATCACCCGCTCTTCCCACGCCCAAGGGAGAAGCGACCCGCATCACGAGAGGCTTGGCTCCAACAGCAAACGCCGCCCTGGCCACTCCTTCGACGACCCGCATATCGGATTCGGTGTCTGCCGTTATCGCAAGTGTTTCCCCTGGTTTCAACCTGAATAGCTCTCTACATAAAATATCGGCTGAGCGTCCGATCTCGTACTCATAGAATCCTGACATTATCTATCGCAGTGATAGCGACTTCAATTATCTATTTAACAATTAGCACACTTACGAAACCCGATTTAGAACTGTCGAGTATATAGCCGAAGGGCTCGTGGGTAGCGTGGTTTGTCGCCGTAGTGGGCAGGCTTGCACTTAAGCGTCTGAGATTCAGTGTATGTAGAAAGCCTATTCCCTATCTGGTGTAGTATCGCCGTGCCGAGGAAGACTGGTATGATTGAGAGAAGGAAAATAGAGAAAGGCGTTGTGAACATGTTCAAAGTGAACATGGGACTCAAAGCTGGAGAACGAGTTCTTGTGGTCACGGACGCTCGAACCATAGACGAATGGAGAACCCAGGGCAGCGAGCAACTTACAGAAGCGGTGCGCCGATCAATCCTTGCTAAGATGGTGAGTGAGATAGGTGCTCAGGCCTTCCCGAAATCAAGCGTGGAATTTTTCGCGTATCCATCAGTTGGGAAACCCGGCACCTACCCGGGGGCCGAGGTCGAGGAGAAGATGAAAGCGGCTGATGTGGTGATAGCAATAACTACCTACTCCCTTACTCACACGGACGCACGGGAACATGCAAACCTTGCGGGAGCCCGGGTAGCGAGTATGCCGAATTTTCTGGTTGAGATGTTCTACCCTGGAGGCCCGATGGCTGCAGATTATGGAAAGATCGCGCGAGAAACGGAAAAGATAGCTGACTTGATCACACAGGCTGAGGAGGCCACAATCAAGACCAAAGCGGGGACAGACCTTACCTTCAGTCTCAAGGATAGAAAGGGAATGTCAGACACGGGAATATTCACCGAAAAGGGAGCATGGGGCAACCTACCCTCCGGCGAAGCATACAGTGTTCCCGTAGAAGGAACAACAAACGGTAGAGTTGTCGTTCAGAAGGATTGGTTCCCTAATCTCAAGGAGAACATGATACTCACCTTCAAGAACGGGAAAGCCGTCAGCGTTGACGGTGGAGGTCAAGTGGGCGACAGGTACAGAGAACTATTGTCATTCGGCAAGCAAGAGGAACCCTATCTCTCACGCAGAAATCATGCAGAGCTTGGGGTCGGCACTAACCCGAACGCGAAACGGCCAGACAACACTCTAGAAGCCGAAAAGATCCGAGGGACAGTTCACGTCGCGATAGGAGACAACTCTCACATGGGTGGATCCGTCAAAACAGACCTGCACCAAGACTTCATAATGCCGCTTGCCACGCTATCGCTAGACGATAAGACAATAATGAGAAGAGGCAGGTTGCTGATCTAATCCCGCTTTCCACTCTTGTCTCTGCAATGAGCTGAGCGAATCTTCCTGAGCGCCATTGGCTGCATGCAATCATGACGAACCGTCTAGGCGCTTGTGAACGAGGAGGTAAAGTGTGACCCGTCCGCCGCGAGATTTTCAATGAGCAAACATTCGCGACATCTAGAAAAGGCATAAATGGCGACCGCTCTTCTTACAAAGACGAGGGAAACAGATCCGTGAGAAAGGATCCCTTCTCAATCGAGATCATAAAAAGTGGTTTCGATAGCATCGCAAATGAAATGTTCTGGCTCGCGATTAGAACGTCAAAGAGCCCCATTTTCTATGAAACATTCGATTTCTCCACTGCCATTACGAATCAGGAGGGGGACATTCTAGCAATTTCAATCGGCCTTCCTCTTTGGATAGGTGTCATGAAATCCATCGCTAGGAATTCAGTTGATGAAATCAAGAAACATGACAAACTCTACGCAGACGACATAATTGTCTGCAATGACCCCTACATAACAGGCACGCACCTGAATGATATCGGAATGGCTTCACCGATTTTCCACCGTGGAGAAATAATTGCGATCACTACCGCAAAGGGGCACGTGAATGATGTAGGGGGGATGAACCCGGGCAGCTGGGGCCCGGACAATAAGGAAATCCTACAAGAAGGCCTCTTCATACCGCCTGTGAAATACTACGAGAAGGGGAAACCAAACCGAGACGTAATCCGAATGATTCTGGGGAATACAAGAATCCCTGATTTTGTTCACGGAGATTTGGAAGCGCTTGCCGGAGCGCTTAGGCTTGGGACGAGAAGGATAACTGAACTAATTCACAAATACGGTGTTGAATCAGTCAGAGATGCGATGAGCAACATTCTCGCTGAAGGTGAAAAGAGGGCGATGGCCCGACTAGCCGAGCTTCCGAAAGGCAAATTCTATGCCGAGGACTACTTGGACGAAGGCTATGAGAGCAAGGAACCACTAAAAATCTTTGCGACAACCACGATCACGGACAATGAATTCATAGTAGATTTTACAGGCGCACCCAAGGCCTTCCCGGTTTCATTGAACACGACCTATCCATCAACCCTAGCAGCCGTGGCGGTCGTCTATATGGCCATAACCGATCCTCACATGCCTTTCAATCAAGGGCTGCTGAAACCACTAAGGGTAATTGTTCCAGAGAACACGATCTTCAACGCCAAGCGACCAGCCCCCGTATCAGTCTACTGGGAAACGATGACTCAGGCTGCTGATCTCGTCTGGAAGGCTCTCGCGCCTCATATCGGGGATAAGTTGTCCGCCGGACATTTTCTCTCAGTCTGCGCAGAAATCATTGCTGGAATCGACCCCAGAACGAAAGAATACTTCGTACTAGTCGAACCCAATCCTGGCGGATGGGGTGCAGCCCCTGACAAGGACGGCGAAAGCTGCTTAGTCTCTTTTGCGGACGGCGAGACGTTTGCGAATCCAGTCGAGGTACTAGAAAAACGATACCCGCTCGTAGTCGACAGGTTCAAGCTGAATGTGGAAGATGGTAGCGGACACGGAAAGTTTCGAGGAGGGTTCGGCATGATCAAGGACTACCGAATGCAATGCGATAATGCAAGCTTCACGACTTCGATCAACAGGGGAAAAATTCCTCCTTGGGGAGCCATGGGTGGAGGAGATGGTACAGTAAACTACGTAGTGATACTGCGGGACGGGAAGGAGTTGATGAGAGTTAACCGGATCACCAACTTCCTGCTCAAGGAGAATGACATAGTAAGTATTCGGAGCGGCGGTGGGGGAGGTTGGGGTAACCCCCGGGACAGAGACCATGCCCTGGTGAAACGTGACATACTGAATGGGTATATTACCGCCGAGCAAGCTCAGAAGGTCTACGGAGTCAGTTAGGATAGGCAACTAGCATCATACCTGATGTCCACGAAGAATGAGCCAGGTGGGCTTGGTGTGAGCGTCAATGTCTCGAAAGCACGTAAGGATACGGCCACCTTCTCAAACGGCGTAATCTATCTCGACCACGCCGCAGGCTCAGTGCCTCCCATTCCAGTTCTACAGGCAACGAGAGATTACCTGGATGAAGTAGGCAAACTCGGTTTCGTCAACCCCGCCTTCTATGAGAAGGGAGCGGAGACGACCAAGGATACGAAGAGAAAAGTCGCCGAGTTCATCAACGCAGATCAGGCGAACGAGGTCGCACTGACTAAGGGCGGCTCAGAATCAATCGGGCAGGTCATCAACGGAATAAAGTGGAAGAAGGGCGACGAGGTCGTGACGTCCATTCTCGAAATCGTTTCAGGCTTCGTTCCCCTCCTAAGGCTTGAGCGAGATTTCGGCGTCAGAGTACGTGTAATTGGCATAAGTAGAAGCGGTCACGTGAACCTGCAGGCGCTAGAACGCGCGTTGAGCAAGAAGACTCGACTAGTTGTTATGATGCACATTTCAAACTCGCTCGGTACCCTCCAGCCATTAAGAGAAGCTAGGAAACTCATCCGAGAGACCCACGCGCTCTATCTCGTCAACGCATCCCAATCCATCGGTCAGATTAGAGTTGATGTCAAAGATCTTGGTTGTGACTTTTTGGTGGCGCCATGTAGGAAATGGCTTCGAGGGCCGCAGGGACTGGGCATCCTCTATTGTAGAAAGGAGCTACTGGGTAGCATGGAGCCCTCACATATCGCTTGGACAACAACCAAATGGATTTCGCGCAGTCGTTACAAGCATATCGGTACTGCTGAGAGATTTGAGGCCGGTGAACTGAACTTCGGGACAGTTGCTGCCCTGAATAGAGCTCTTGATTACGTTGAAGAAATCGGTGGGATAGACAATATACGTAGCAGAATACTGCACCTTACAAGTTACCTACTTGAAAGACTGCGGGAAGCAAATGGCATCGAGGTGTACGGCGACCCCGAATCCGCGACTCGAGGTGGAATCGTAGCCTTCGATAAAAGCAAAGTTGCATCAGAGAATATTTCAAGTCAACTGGCAAAAGAAGGGATAGTCATCGAGGCTGGCAATTTCGCCTCTCCCCTCGTTCTCAAGACCTTCCACAGAGACAAGTGGGCAAGGGTATGCGTACACTACTTCAACAGCGCTGAAGATATTGATGGCTTTGTCACAGCGTTGGAAGCAGCCAGGTAAGGGTCGCCTGCGCAAGCTCACATATAGCCGAGGCGCTAAACTAGCACGCTTGCTTCTCAACCCTTGGTTGCCTCTTTCAAAGTAAGATCAGGTACAGGTAGAAGCATGGTTTAGGGATCTGCAAGCGGAAATAGGTACTACACGGACGGTAAATACGCATAGCATAAATATGTAGAACTTCGAACTCGATTTTGGGATCTTAATGACCCAAACGACTAGAAAATTACTAATGACCCCGCGACAAATCGCTGTGACAGCAATATTCGCTGCGCTCGGTATGATCTGTAACGGCTTAGGCTTGGCATTACCAGGTTACCTTCCAATGGTCAACTTCGAGCTCAACGGAACCTTCATGACAATTGTAACCATGGCCGCCGGCCCACTCGGCGGCGTGATAGCAAGTATTCTGCAATCGCTGACATCTGCAGTCGGTCTCGTCGGTGCTTGGTGCTACTGGCCACACATCTTTCTAATAGCTGCGCTCTATCCTGCAATCTGGTCGATGAAGAGCAGAGTCACGAAAACAGTGGCCTGGTGGGCAGCGACGGCAGTTGCACTTTTCGTGCAGTACTTCGCTTGGTGGTGGCTATATGCTGCAGTCTTCCACCTAATGACCGTCCAAGCAATGTTCTACTACAACATGTTCGCAGGACCATATGTGGTCTATCTACTGATCTGGGGCCTCATACCCTGGATTGTCCTTATGACCACTCCAAGGTTCGTCAGGCCCGACTGGAAGTTCCCAGCAACCAAATACATCGCTATAGTTCTCGCCGTGATTTCGGTGGCCTTGGCGGTTATCTGGTGGTAAGAAATGGAAACTTGGCAGATTGCTGGCGCGATCGTAGTGATCGTCGTAGTGTTCGTCATCGCAGCCTACTTTGAGTTCCGTGATAGAAAGAAGAAGTAGCCATCCACAGCGCTGGGTCTCCCTTCCTTTTTTCTTTTATGATACGCTAGTTGGAATTGTGTCCTTGCTCGTGGGTCTCATTTTCTTGTGAGTATGACGTTGCCATATTTGTCGACGATCGCCTTGAATCCTTCGGTTATGACAATGGTCGAGGTTATTTCCTCAACGATCGCAGGGCCCTTCAAAGGTTTGTTGAGAGGTAAGCGGTCTTTCTGATATATCGGCAGTTTTCTAGTTCTCTTGTCCCGTCCTAAATAGACCTCTCTTTCCTCTTTCAAAGCCTTCGCCATACTTCTCCCTTTTTCGGAAAGCTTCTGTAGCGAAGGCCTCTTCACTTTTGAGAGTCCAGCGACGTGGAAGTTTACCATCTCTACGGGATCATTCTCAAGAATGAATCCGTATTCGCGTCTGTGCGCCTCGATGAATCTCTCTTCTATCTCACCAATTTCCTTAGAGGTTATCTTACCCGACATGAGTGGCACTTTTATTGTGTGCTCCTGACCGTAGTACCTCATATCACCGTACCTAATTGTGCTGACGGTAGAAATATCGATCCGTTCTGACTTGAATGTATCTTGCAGCCTCTTCTCCAAACCGTTGAAGATATCGTCTATGTGAGCTGCAGCAGTCTGCTTGTCGCCGATCTTCATGACATCTGTGTGCACAATATCATGACGAATATCCGCAACCAGCATGCCCCATGCATTGAAGACACCGGCAGGGATGGCAGGAACGACAATTCTCGGTATCTGGAGCTCCGTTGCTATGAAGGGCGCAAACATCGGACCTGAACCGCCGTGGGCGATCAATGTGAACTCTCTTGGATCGAATCCCTTCTGAACTGACACCAGGCGAATGACATGTGCAGCTTGGTCATTTGAAACCCGAATGATCGCATCCGCCATCTCCTCAGCGGAAACACTGAACTTGCTCGCAAGCTTCATCAACGCCTTCTCCGCCATGTCGCGGTGGATCTCCAATTCGCCACCCAGCAAGTATTTGGAGTTCAAGTAACCGGCTATGACGTAAGCGTCGGTCAGCGTCGGTTCCAGGCCGCCCTTGCCGTAGCACACTGGCCCTGGATCTGCTCCAGTCGCCTTGGGCCCTACCTTAAGAGCGCCGACATCGTCCACCCACGCTATGCTTGTACCGCCATTTCCTACCTCTATAACCTCCACAACGGGAACTTTGAGCGGATAGCCCGGTCTGAATCTGTCTCTGTCCACGTAGTATTCAGTCGTAATGCGCGGCAGAAGACCTTTCACAAGGCCCGCCTTAGTAGTGGTGCTCCCACCGTCTAGGACGATCAGGTCACGGTAGCCTAGGATTTCAGCTAGCACTGTTCCTCCGACGATGCCCGCCACAGGGCCTCCTTCGACTGTGAATATCGGATATTTCTTGGCGAAGGTTGAAGTAGCCATCCCTGCAGCTGCAAGCATCACGAAGAATGTGCCCTTGAAATTCATTCTCGATAATGTGTTTTCTATTACGGTCACATAGGCGTCAAGTTCAGGTTGCACGTAGGCATTCAGCACTGCGGTGCTCGTTCTCTCATACTCGCGCCATTCTCTTGATAGCTCGTGGCCCAAAGTCACGAACGGTCTCAAGCTAGCCTGCTCAAGTGTGCTTACCGCTATTTCCCCGGCCTTCTGTTCGTGGATGGGATTCGCATAGCTGTTTATGAGACTTACAGCAATCGCATTACAACCTTTCCCACTCAGTTCTTTCACAGCACGTTTGACTTCGTCTCCGTCGAGTGGGGTTATGATATTACCGTCCGCCCCTATTCTTTCCTTGACTCCTGCAGTAAGGTATCGAGGAACGAATGGTTCTGGCTTACTGTATTTGAGGTTGAAGAGGTCCCGTCTGTTGGCGCGACCAATCTCTAGAATATCGAAACCGTCAGTGGTGACTAGACCGACCTTCGATCCGGAACGCGTTATGATCGTGTTTATGACGACGGTCTGTCCGTGAACTAGATGCCGAGTCTTACTCAAGTCCAGTTTGCTTCGTGAAAGGGTTTCACGCACGGCTTGAGAGTAATCTTTGGGGGTTGATTCGATTTTCACCCATTTCAACTCCCCCGTTTCCTCGTTCAAGGCCAAGAGATCAGTAAAGGCTCCGCCTATGTCGACGCCAACGCGCCAACCCAATGTAAACGCCGAATGAGCGCAAAAATGTGCAGCGCTATTAAGACTTTCCATATTCTCGGAACATTTTGCCGCGGCCAATCTTGCGTACATCAAACGATTTCGTTTTGTTTGCTGGAGTTTACGATTTGGTCCGAGAGACTGACCTAGGACAGAAGGGTCAACGTATCTGAGTTGGGCAGATCAATAGAAGCTTGGGATTAATGTCTAAAGAAGGCGTTGCGTATGAGAAACGTCGTCACTTTGAAGCTCGCTAGATTGTACACCCAAGTTCCCGTCAGGATAGCGACCACGAGCAGAACTAGGAAGAATGAAGTGGCCACTATGTCAGCTACAGAGATCTTCGTCTCTCGCAGAGAAATTGGATGAGTCGTGGCTCCGAATCCTCTCGAGGTTATCGCGGTCGCCAAGAACTCAGCCGTTACCATGGAACGCAATATTAGAGGTATGACGACCGGAACGAAGCTTCTGACGGCTGTGAACGGGTTTTTCGAACCAGTTTTCAATCCCCTCGAACGCTGCGCTTCCATAATGGTTGTAACTTGTTGTGAAATTTCAGGAAGATAGCCGAAAGCCACACTAATGGCGGTCGTGATTTCCATAGGTACTTTGAACTTGCTAAATGCGGTGACGATGTCTGACGGCGAGGTGAAGAGTAGGAAAAGCCTGCTCGCTAGGATGAATACTGCAACTCGCATACAAATGCCGACAATAAACACGAGCGATTCAACGCTCACGTGTCCAAAAGGCCCGATAGAGCCGATCCGCGGTATCAGCCAAAACAAGTATAGTAGATTCCATGATACCATGCTCCTGACTGTGAAGTCAAACGCAAATAGATTGAACAGGGCAACCATGATATACGCTGGAAATGGAATCACTATTGCCTTCATCATCGCCGACAAACTGTCGCCCGCAATCTTGCCGCAGATCATTACAAGCACAATCATCCCCAGCATGAAAATTGGATCAGACCATGCCACCGCGGGAATTATCATAGCAAAGAACCACAGCATCTTCACCCTTGGATCTAGATTGTGCAGAGGTGTGTTTCTCGCAGTGTACCTGAAGAGACTTGAGAAGCTTGTTGACATTTACTTCACCGCTGAAACGATCTGCAACATTTCGCCTAACGTGAGAACATCAGAGGGAAGACCAAGGCTCACTAGGGCCTGTCCAATCTGTGTAACCTGAGGTGGCTCCAATGAGCTTTCTCGTATCCGTTGAGTTTGGCTGAATACCTCTCTCGTGGGTCCTGCCAACAGCATCTGCCCATTAAGCATTACAACTAGCCTTTCACAATATTCCGCTATGAGATCCATGTTGTGGCTAATTATGATAATCGTCCGCCCTCTTTCACACAGAGTCTTGGCTAGATTCATCACGATCTTGGATCGAGTGAAATCCTGTCCTGTCGTAGGCTCATCGACTATGAGCACCTTCGGGTTAAGCGTAAGTACGGAAGCCACAGCCACTCGTTGTCTCAAGCCCTGACTCAGGTTGAAAGGATTTTCATCCAAGTATGCGGTTATCTCAACCTCACTCGCAGCGCTCTCGACGCGACGGCTTATTTCGTTGTACGATAGCTTAAGGTTCTTCGGCCCGAACGCCAACTCATCTCTGACCGTTTTCGCGAAAATCTGGTCATCTGGATTTTGGAAGCTATACCCAACCCTGCTGACCAACTCCGCGATTGATGCGTTTCTGACATCGATACCGTCCACAAGGATCTTGCCTTTTGTCGGCCGATAAAGTCCATTGAACAGCTTTGCGAGCGTGGTCTTCCCTGAGCCGTTTCGGCCGACCAACCCCACAAATTCGCCCTCCAAGATGTCAAAACTCACGCCTTTGACCGCTGGCGTCCCGTCCGGATATTCGAACCACACGTCTTGGCAGGAGATTATGGGTTTCTGACTGCTCCGCGCGGGTGCTGGTATTCTAGCTGGTTTCACTCGCACTTTGTTCTCTTTGATAAGACGAGAAAGCAGCGCTACACCTTCTTCGAGGGTAATCGGAACGTTCTCTTCACCGAGGCCGTCGACTAACCGATGTGCCAGAGTTGTTACGTGTGGGACCTGAATTTGTGATTTGTCGAGGAACTCAGCGTCAGAGAGAACCTTCCTAGGCGTGCCGTCGGCAACTATTGCGCCGTCAGAAATCACTATTAGCCGATCCGCCATCGGCAGCGCGTACTGTAGCTTGTGTTCAACTATCACGGTTGTTCTCTTCCGTTCCTTTATCAGCTGCGCCATTCGCTCAAAGACGAGGCTAGTCCCGACCGCGTCAATGTTAGATGTGGGTTCATCTAGAATCATGGCATCCGGCACCATCGCGATTAACGCAGCGATGGCGACAGCTTGTTTTTCCCCGCCTGAAAGCGCAAATGGGCTCTTATCTCTGTACTTCTCGAGCCTGCAGAACTTCATTGCTTCGGAAACTCTCTGCATTACTTCATCCCTTGTCTTGCAGAGGTTCTGTGGACCAAACGCGATTTCTTCTAGCACCGTGGCGCAGAAGAGCTGGTTGGAAGGGTTGTCGAAGCACATGCCGACCCTACGAGCCAGATCGACCGTTGTGCTCGTCCTAATGTTGTCACCCCATACCAAGACGTCACCTTTCAGCGCTCCTTCATAGAAGTGGGGAATCAGACCGTTGATGCACCTGCAGAGCGTTGTCTTTCCTGCTCCGCTTGCCCCTGTAATTACAACCGTTTCTCCAGCTCTGATCTCTAGGTTGACATCTCGCAAAGTGTCTTCCTGGTTCCCTTCGTATCGCCAGCTCACGTTTTCAAAAACAATTGCTCTGTCTTCCATCCATTTACGCCCCTTCAAATTATCGTCAGAGTCTTTTCGCACGCACCGATCGTCATCCTGCCCTCTTCGGTGATCGCGATATTGTCCTCTATTCGGACGCCGAATTCCTGTGGCAGGTAAATTCCTGGTTCAACGGTGAACGCCATTCCCGGCTTTAGGACTGTTTTGCATGTCGCGGTTACGCTCGGCTCTTCGTGCACCTCAAGACCCAGCCCATGACCGACCCTGTGTGTGAAGCGTTCCCCATACCCTGCCTCCTTGATAACGCCTCGAGCGGTCTTGTCGACATTACTCGCGGGTATCCCAGGCTTCGCCACCGCAATCGCTTTCTCCTGCGCTCGAAGCACTATGTCGTAAATTTCGCGTTGCTTGGCTGAGGCGCTGCCCACAAATACTGTCCTTGTCAGGTCACCGAAGTATCCGTCGACCGTGGCGCCGACATCCATTATCACGGAGTCGCCGTTTTGGATTTTAGCCTTTGAAGTAGCACCGTGAGGAAGTGCAGCGTTCGGGCCTCTGAGAACGAGGCAGAAGGGAACTGACTCGCCCCCCGATTGCCTTATGGTCCGTTCTATCTCGAAGCCTACGTCAAGCTCTGTGGCTCCAACTCGTATTGCCTTGACGCCAGCCTCAATTCCGCGGGCAGTGATCTCTGCTGCTTTCCGCATCATTTCGAGCTCATAAGACGTCTTGATAATCCTCAGCTCTGCGAAGATTTTTGACGCTTCGGCCAGATCTGCCTTCGGCGCAGCTTGGCTGATCATAATGGAAAACTTGTAAGGCAGGAAACCCTCTACGCCCAGTTTTCCGCGCGTGAGGTGAAGTCCCTTCAACGTTGACTTTACGACACGCTCCGGCCCCTCAGCGTCGGTGAATTTCTGTATGTTCTTGATGGCAGACAGCGACTTCACTTTCTCTTCTTCAAGCTCAGGCACCACAATAGCCGGGTCAGAGTCAATTGGGATTATGACCGCTGCGAACCTTTCGATTGCCAGCAAGGATAGACCTGTGAAATATTTCATGTTAGGCGTAGTGGATATGATGAATCCAGAAAGACCGTGTTTCTTTCCTTCGTGCTTCAGCCGCGCGACCCTCTCTTCAAGTACTCGCTGCGTGGCCCCACAATCCTCCACGTTTTTTCCAGGTTTAAACCCAGCAATCGAGTGTTGAGTTAAATGCTTTGCCAAGACCGAAGATGACTGACGAGAAGTGTGCTTTGGTTCAGTGGCCAAAAATCGAACGGATTTGGCCGACATGTGCAGATAAGAACGTTTTCACACAGCTCAGAGTAGCCTATACCATTCCTGATTTACCGTGCGTTCACATTACGAGTACGAACTCTACATAGAATAGACGTATAGCTCACCGCCAGCCCCGAACCTAATTTGCATTTGAGGTGCAAATTAGAAAATGCAAAAACGCATTCAAATAGCAATTGCGGCGCTGGTCATCATTATTGTTGTCGGCGGCTCAGTATGGTATGCTCTGACACCGCGTCAGGCACCAACAACGAAACAACCAACCCTCCTAAGCATGACGGAATCGGGTACAGGTCAACTGGACCCTGCTGTCGGCTCAGACGAAACTAGTTCTGTTGAATTCGTCAACCTCTACGACACCTTGGTCTATCCCACTGCTACAGGTGGCGTAACCCCCGACATTGCAACTCAGTGGTCCGGTACTCCTGATAGTCTAACGTGGACTTTCACGCTTAGAACCGGAACCACATTCCATGATGGAACACCGCTGACAGCTAACGATGTCGTCTTCTCGCTGAATAGAATGCTAACAATAGGTCAAGGCTACTCCTACCTCTTCACTCCATACGTAAGCACCGTAACTGCCCCAGATAATTACACGGTTGTGATCACGCTGAAGCGACCATTCGGACCGTTCGTCAACAGCCTCGTAAGGATCTACATTCTCAACAAGCAACTAGTAATGTCGCACGTTAAAACGCCAGGCCCCTACGGTGCCAATGGCGACTACGGCAGTGATTGGCTTCTTACCCACGATGCCGGTTCCGGAGCATACATGGTCAAGGAAGTCAGTGTGAATGAATACGTATTGATGGAGAAGTACAGCAACTATTGGGGACAATTTGTTACGAACGCGCCTGACGAAGTCAAGCTCTACGGTACGACTGAACCAGCTACAGTGAAGACAATGCTAAGCAAAGGACAAATCGACATAACAGACCGCTGGCAATCAAGTGAAGCAATCAACGACTTTTCAAAGATGAACAATGTTACTATAGTCAACATACCAACCTCGGCAGAATTGTACCTGATGATTAACACGAAGAAACCACCAACCGATGACATATACGTCCGAGAAGCCATGACGTATGCTTTCGATTATCAGACAGGTGCAGCCGTGTTTCCGGGTAGCCCTGTAGCCGCAGGCCCCGTTCCTACCGTGCTCCCAGGCCACGATCCAAACGCCATGCCGTACACTCAGGATATAGCAAAGGCTCAAGCCCTTCTCAAGCAATCTAGGTACTACGGACAATTCGACAAGTACCCTGTCGTCTACCATTGGATTGCCGATGTGCCAGACGAAGAGAAAGTAGCTCTTCTGTTCGCTGACAACATGAAGGCCATAGGCCTCCCAGTAAACGTCGTAAAGATTCCATGGATAAGCGTAGTTGCTGAGATGGGTAACGAATCTTCGACGCCCAATGTAGTCTCCATATTCGTTGAAGCATCCTACACTGAGGCCGGTTCAATCCTCCAACAGAGATACTCCTCCCAATCTGTAGGCACGTGGGAACAAGGCGAATGGCTGCAAAACTCAACCATCGATTCGATGATAGCTAACGCCCTCGCCACAACCGACCAGACACAGCGATTCCAGAAGTACGCACAGATACAAGAAGTGCTGATGAGCATGTACCCAAGTATCTTCGTCTGCAACCAAGTAGAAAGGAGAGCATACTACGCCGGGTACGTGGACTGGTACGCTGCTCATGCATATGTGCCTGTCTTGGGATACGACTTCAACTTCCGTCTGATTGGACTCGACGCCAGCAAGAAGGCCGCGTTGTTTGGAAGCTCTTGAAAACGGGGGCACATCCTAGGATCTGCCCTCCGTCCCTTTTTCTTTTCGACTCTGCAAATAGTTCCCCGTCGAGGTAATCCGAGTTGAGAATGAGCGTTTTCATACTCAAGAGGATCGGTTACACGATATTCGTCTTGATCGGTCTATCCCTCCTAATTTTCGTCATTGCGAGAGTGCTGCCGGGTGACCCGGCGAGACTAGCGTTGGGTCCACATGCTCCCGCTTGGGCTGTTCAAAACTTGAGGGAGCAGATGCACCTCAACGATCCGATATGGATGCAGTATTTCTACTGGGTGAGAGATGCTCTCCGTGGTAGTTTGGGTGAATCTCTTGTTACAAGGAGAGATGTGATTGTTGATGTGAAGGACTTCCTACCTGCCTCATTGGAACTGATAATTTTCGCGGCTCTACTGGACATAATCATATCTATACCCATCGGGATGTTTGCCGGACGGAGAGCTAATTCGCCATTCGATAACGTCGTGAGGGTGCTGTCGTATGTCGGTGTTGCAGTCCCTGCGTTCGTCGTTGCCATAATTTTTCTGCTTGTGTTTGGGTATATTCTGAACATAGCTCCCAGCATAGGCAGAATTAGCCCAAACATCGTAGCGCCTCCTACAGTAACGGGGTTCATTACAGTTGACGCGTTGCTTTCTGGAAACATAGTGGCCTTTGTGGACGCAATATGGCACTTGATTCTTCCTGCTCTCGCGTTGGCCTTGGGGCCTATAGCGCAGGAGATAAGGATTACACGGTCAAGCGTCGTTGAGAACCTGAACAAAGACTACATACTGGCCAGTGTTTCGCACGGAGTTCCGGAGCGATTGCTGACATTCAAGTACCTTCTCAAGCCGTCGCTGATTCCCACAATTTCGGTTATGGGATTAGACATATCGTCGATGCTAGGGAATGCTTTCCTCGTTGAGTTGATCTTCAACTGGCCTGGTCTATCCCGATATGGCGTAGGTGCGATGTTGAGTAAGGATCTTAACGCCATCGTGGCCGTAGTAATGATCATAGGCATTATCTTCGCTGTCGCAAGCATTCTAGTCGACGTGATCAATGCTTACCTTGATCCTAGGGTAGCGATGGGGGAGACGGGCACTTAGGCGAAACGACCATGAAAGATACCGCGTCTAGGCCAATCTTCGATTACAAGAAGAAGTGGTACAAGTTTTCTAGGAACACGCTCTCCGTTGTTGCGCTGATAATTGTTCTGTTAATTGCTTTAGTGGCAGTATTCGCGTCTGTTATCTCCCCGTACCCAGACGCTGCAGGGTTTTACACTAAGTACTCAGATTCGCTGTTATCGCCCAGTTGGATTCACCTGTTCGGGACGGACCAATTTGGAAGAGACATATTGACTAGAGTTATGTTCGGGTTCAGATATTCGCTCATGATGGCGGTGGTGGTGCTTTCCCTGGTTGTCCTTCCTGGCGTGGTACTTGGGTTAATTGCTGGTTTCTATAAGGGGGGTAAAGTGGATGCGATAGTGATGAGGACTGCGGACGTCTTCCTTGCTGTTCCTCCTCTCGTATTGGCCCTTTCAATATGCTCTGTTCTGACACCCAGCGTGTTCAACGCCATGATGGCAGTCTCCCTCATGTGGTGGCCCTGGTACACTAGACTGGTCTACGGCATCTCCTCCTCACTTAGAAACGAACCATTTGTACAAGCCGCGGAAATAGCGGGGGCAAGTCCTTTCCACACAATGTTCAGAGAAATCCTCCCCAGCTGCGTCGGTCCCATACTGACCAAGATATCTCTCGACGCCGGTTGGGTGATCCTGCTTGGTGCTACCCTTAGTTTCGTCGGTCTAGGTGCGCAGCCACCGACTCCTGACTTGGGCAGCATGGTGTCGGATGGCGCACAGTTTCTTCCCAACAATTGGTGGCCTTCCATGTTTCCAGCGCTAGCCATAGTCGTCGTCATACTCTGTTTCAACCTCCTCGGTGACGGAATCAGGGACATGTTTGCTGCTGAGGCAGTCTGATGAGCCAAGAGTTACTGGAAGTCACCGACCTTCAAGTGCACTACAAAGTATACGAAGGTTTGCTGAAGGTACTGGATGGAATCGACCTTACAGTAGAGATAAAGGAGAAAGTAGCGATAATTGGTGAATCCGGGTGTGGAAAAACCACTACGATGAAGGCCATAATGAGGATCCTGGCACCCAACGCTGTTCTTGCAGGGGGAAAAATAACATACAAACACGGTGACCTCCTCGACCTTGGAAACCGCGAGCTCTCAACGTTGAGAAGAACAAGCATGTCCATGATCTTTCAAGATCCCACGGCCGCCCTCAATCCAGTTTTCAAAATAGGAACCCAACTTGAGGACATAGTGCGCAGCTCCACGCCTACACAAGAGCCAACAGATCGAGAGGTGAAGGCTAGAGCAGTGGAACTTCTGAAGAGCGCGGCACTTCCAGAACCTGAGAGAATCCTGGACAGCTACGCGTTCCAACTGAGCGGTGGGATGAGGCAAAGAGTCTGCATAGCCATGGCGTTGGCTTCTGCAAGAGATCTCTTGATCGCCGATGAGCCAGGAACATCTCTAGATGTCACAATAGAGGATCAGATTATGAGACTATTGAAACAGATTGTGGAAGAGAGAGATCTGTCGGTCATCCTGATCAGCCATTCAATCGGAGCCGTCAAGAATTTCGTTACCAAAGTCTACGTCATGTACGCTGGGACGATGGTTGAAGTGGCTCCGACAGAAGAACTATTCTCGAATCCGAAACACCCTTACACGCAGGATCTTTTGAAGGCCGTGCCGAAACTCACAGGAGGCGGCATCCCAGAGGGGATCTTGGGCAGAATCCCAAGCTACCTGACGCCGCCTGCAGGCTGCAGATTTGTTTCTAGATGCCGATTCGCCATGGAAGAATGCCGTGTCAAGTCGCCTCATCTCATCGACTTGGGCAAACACCATAGAGTATCGTGTTACCTTTACGGTGACAGCTGATGTCTACGGAGGAAATCCTCACAGTCAAGAGTCTCAAGAAATACTTCAAGACCTCACGCGGAATGGTCAAGGCCGTTGACGACGTGTCATTTTCCGTGAAGAAGAACGAAACTTTCGGCTTGGTGGGTGAATCCGGATCAGGAAAGAGCACAGTTGGGCACGTTATCATGGGAATCTATAATCCCACCGCGGGAGACATTACATTCCTCGGAAAAGACATATCGATGGGTGTCGGTAAGCGTCCGAAGGAGCTTAAGAAGCAACTGCAGATCGTCTTCCAGAATCCCGCCTCTTCCCTGAACCCTAGGAGGACGGTCAAACAGATCTTGGAATTGCCCTTGAGGGTGCATCGTCTCGCAGAAGACGGTGACTATGATAATAAAGTCCAGGAAATGATGGATCTTATCGAGCTGCCGCGAGAATTCGCGGAACGCTATCCAGGCGAACTTGGAGGAGGCGAGAAACAAGCCGTAGCCATCGGGAGAGCCTTGGCTACTAACCCGTCTTTCGTGGTCCTAGACGAGCCAACATCTGCTCTGGACGTTTCAATCCAGGCCAAGATCATAAACATGCTCATAAGATTCCAGAAGGAATTCAACCTATCATATCTCTTCATCACTCACAACCTGAGCCTAATGAGAAACGTGGCGCAAAGAGTAGGAATCATGTACCTTGGGAAGATTGGGGAGCTTACGGATACTTCCGAATTCTTCAGCAACCCACTGCACCCGTACACAAAGATGCTCATCTCAGCTGTCCCCGTAATCACTCCAGAGGAAGAAGCGCTCAAACCCGAGAAGGTTACCAGCACAGGAGAGATTACAGGGGCTCTACACATCCCGCCAGGCTGTAGTTTTCACCCGCGATGTCCTTTCGCAATGGACGTGTGCAGTAAGACCATCCCACCACTAGTTGAATACGCGACGGGCCATCATGTAGCCTGTCACCTGTACCCCTCCTCCGCAAATGCCTAGCACAATAATCGTTATGGAAAGCTGAGAGTTGGAACTCAAAGCATGCGCACCGAATATTATTCATAAACCCCGTGGGAAAGGACTACTTCGACCGGCACACCCTGTTCATCATAAACCGAGTCCGCAGAAATGCGTGTTGAGCCTACGGTCACCCACCTACTCAAAGGTCCGGAGCACTTAGAGTATCATTACTATGAGCATCTGGTGATGGATGACATGCTCAAAGAAATACGAAAGACGGAAACCAAAGGATTCCACGTTGCCATAATAGGATGCTTGTACGACCCTAGCCTAAGAGAAGCCAGAGAAGGCTGAAGGAGTCAGTTCGAAGGGAGGCCGAGAAAACTGTCGAGCAGGATTACGCTGGGGTAATCGTGTTAGGCTGCACGGTTAAATCAGGTTTTTCGCATGGAATCAGCAGAGCAATAAATCTCCCGATACTGGATCCTGTCATTACATCTTGGAAGTTCGCCGAGATGCAGGCGGACACGTACTCGTCACTAGGAGTATCACACAAAGCGTACGGATATGAGAGCCCGCCGAAAGAGGAGGACTGGGTGTAAGAGGCAGGTCATTCCTCAACGAGCACAAAGAAGATGACACAAGATTCGCTTTTGGGATTCTCTACGAAATGCTTGGTACCTCGGGGGTTGTAAATGACGTCACCTTCCTCCAAAAACAGAACCTTGTTGTCCGCATGCAACTCGCAACTGCCTTTTATGACGTAACTGACCTCGTCATGCCGCTCGTGCAGGCTATGGGACTCAGCGGGGAGCCTCTGGCCCTTCAGAATGGTGGCTGTTCCGATTTGAACTCGCGGGAGTTCACCTTCCTTCACTAGATACTCTAGGAGCTCTTTCGAGCTATTTGCGCTTTTGAATTGCGTGAGTTTCATTTCTTAATTCACGATTCCACTCGTGGGAATACTTGTAAGAATGAAACGGTCTGACCGATACTTACTTTAATATAGTATTTGGCACGCAGACTTGCCACTCGAGGAAACATGACAGTAAGAGCTGCAGTCGACGTAGGCGGCACTTTCACCGATGTCTGCGCTCTAGACGAAGCAACCGGGGAATTGATTTTTGTCAAGGATTCCACCACCCCGAAGGACTTCTCTATTGGCGTGTTGAATACGATTAAGAAGAGTGGAGTAGACGGATCGAAGATTAGCGGCTTCGTTGCAACGGGTTCAACTATGGTAATCAACGCGATTACCGAGAGAAAGGGTGTGAAGACCGGTCTCATAACAACGAAGGGTTTCAGGGATGTCCTGGAGATCCAACGATCAAACAGGACTGACATGTATAACTTCATGTACAAGAAGCCAGAGCCCCTCGTCCCTCGCTACCTAAGAAGAGAAGTGAGAGAAAGGGTCGATGCTGACGGAACTATCGTAGAAGAACTGCACGAAGAAGAGCTGGAAGAAATAGGCTCCCTGTTCAAGAAGGAAGGAGTTCTCTCCGTTGCGATTTGCCTCTACAATTCATATGCGAATCATTCCAACGAGGAAAGATGCGCTGCAAAGATCCAGAAGCTGTTACCTGGCACCTACTTGTCAACCTCAATGTCGCTTGGTTCTGAATGGCGAGAGTATGAGCGGACGAACACGACCGTCATGAATGCGTATGTTCAACCGATAGTTGACCACTATTTGACGAACCTCAAGATAGGCCTTGAAGGTCTGGGAGTTCAAGCCAACCTCTTCGTAATGCAGTCGAATGGTGGGATATCATCCTTCGAACAAGCGATTGTCACACCGATATATCAGGTCGAATCTGGTCCAGCAGGAGGAGTCATTGGCTCAGCCGCTGTTGGAACCGCAGCTGGAATCCGCAACGTGATAAGCCTGGATGTAGGCGGCACAACGGCAAAGACTTCGCTCATCGATGATGGCCAAGTCAGAATAAGTCCTGAATACAACCTTGAGAAAACGCCCTTCTTTGCTGGCTACCCGCTCAAGGTTCCCATAGTCGATATAGTCGAGATAGGTGCTGGCGGAGGTAGCATCGTCTGGGCAGATGAGGTTGGATCGCTTCAAGTTGGACCGATAAGTGCTGGCGCCGATCCCGGCCCAGCCTGCTACGATAAAGGTGGAGAGAGACCCACACTAACAGACGCTTTCGTTGTGAGCGGAGTCATCGACCCCGAGTACTTCCTGGGCGGCGAAATACACCTTCGCAAGGATCTATCCGAGAACGCCTTCATGCCTCTGTCGAGACAGTTGGGTTTACCGGTTCAGAAGCTGGCGCTAGGTGCAATCAGAATTGCCGACTCCAACATGATCAACATGATCAAACTGGTATCCGTCAGAAGAGGGTACGATCCGAGGGACTTTGCGATCATCGCATTTGGAGGTGCAGGACCAATGTTCGCAGTCGACCTCGCCCGCGACCTGGGGATAGGAACAGTGATGGTCCCACTGGTTCCAGGAGTCTTCTCAGCATGGGGCATGCTGCTAACAGATCTAAGACACGACCTTGTGCAAACGAAGGTAAGAGCCTTCAACGAAAGCAACCTTGGCGAGATAAATTCGACATTTGATCAGTTAAGAGAGAATGCGGCGGACATCTTCATGAGAGAACACGTGGAGGAAGGAATGAGGTACTTCACGCCGTCTCTGGATCTAAGATATTATGGGCAAGAGCATACGCTGAATACACCGGTCAGCAGTATCCCGTTAAAGGCTAAAGACATCGAGAAAGTGAAGCAGAAATTCGACCAGTTACATCACAAGCAGTTCACATTCAGTCTACAAGATCCAGTCGAAGCGGTGAACATCCGCCTGACGGCATATGGACGCGTCAAGAAACCAGTCATCAAGCCCATGAAGAATGTGAAATCATCATTGGCGAACGCCACGAAGGGAAAGAGGAAAGTTGTCCTCCTGAGCGGAAAGTTTGACGCAAAAGTATTCGAAAGAGCGCTCCTACCGGTCGGCGCGAAGATACGAGGGCCCGTGATCATTGAGGAGAAAACTTCGACCACTCTGGTGGGGCCGGGAGATCTGCTTACCGTGAATAAGTACGGGCATCTGGTTATCAATGTCAGGAAAGGCGCATTGTAAATGACGAAGACCGACAAGTTCACGCTCGAAATAATTGGCAGCAGCCTAGTCTCGGCTGCGGAAGAAACTTTCGCAGCCTTCGGCAGAACCAGCAAGAGCCCAGTCATCTACGAAGTCTTAGACTACGCCTGTGGAATCATGGATTACAGGGGAAGGATGATTGCCCAAGCGAATGGAGCGCCCGGTTTTCTTGGCGTTTTAGACATCGCAGTGAAGGACGCGCTGAAAAAATTCGGAGCAGATGGGTTTGATGAAGGCGACATAATCGCAATGAACATTCCACACTACCACGGGACACACCTGAACGATGTCACGCTGGTCATGCCAGTTTTCTACAGAGGTAAGCTTCTGGCGTTCTCAACCAACAAGGGCCACTGGTCTGAGGTAGGTGGAATGCACTTCGGGAGTTGGACATCCGACGCCACAGAGATCTATCAGGAGGGACTGCAGTTTCCAATAGTCAAGCTCTTCCGCAAGGGCAAGCCAAACGAGGATCTGTTTGATCTTATCAGATCAAACGTCAGAACTCCCGACATGACGATGGGTGACATGGAAGCCCAGGCCGCATCTCTGAGAGTAGGCGCAAGACGAATTCTTGAGTTGTGTGATAAGTATGGACTGAACGCTGTGATGGAGTACATTGACTGGGGCATAGAGCGGGCGAAGCTCATGATCCAGAAGAAACTGAAAGAGCTTCCGCACGGGAAGTTCACGGTCGAAGACACGATCGATGATGATGGGATAACAGACACCCCGATCCCTGTAAAGGCCACCGTCGAAATCTCAGACGACAAGTTCGCCATAGATCTAACGGGCTCCGGAGCCCAAGTTCGAGGTTCGGTCAACTCTCCATACCCTGCGACCGTGTCGGCTGCTAGACTCATAATGAAGGCTGTGACGGGTCCCCAATCTCCCGCAAATGACGGCGAATTCGACGCGCTTCGTTTGGTCGCTCCGGAGGGAAGCATATTCAATCCACGATATCCAGCCCCAACCTCCACATATTGGGAGGCTATGATGTTCGTCACAGACATTGTCTGGCAAGCTCTAGCACCGCATATGCCAGACAAGCTACCAGCGGGACACTTTCTCAGCGTGTGCGCGACAATCGTGGGAGGCGTCGACGACAAAACGAAACAGCCTTTCGCCGTCGTGGAGCCCCAGGCAGGCGGGTGGGGAGGAGGCGTGAACAAAGATGGCGAGAGTGGATTGGTATGTGGCGGAGACGGCGAGACCTTCATAATGTCGAACGAAGTTCTTGAGGTTAGACAACCCATAAGGGTTGAACAATACTCGCTAAACGTAGAAGACGGCTGCGGCCATGGAATGTTCAGGGGTGGCTTCGGTCTAGTGAAGGATTACAGAATAAACAATTCCGAAGCGTCATTCACAGCTTCCTTCGGCAGATCCGTCTATCCGGCATGGGGAATGGAAGGCGGTATGAAAGGCACACCTAACTACTTCGTTCTAATGAGAAGCGGAAAGGAGCCGCAAAGGATGAGAAAGGTGGCCGCTGCATCGATGAAAAAAGGAGAGCTGATCAGACTCAAGACGGGCGGTGGGGGAGGATACGGCGATCCCCTCGACAGGGACGTCAAGAGAGTGGCATGGGACGTGAGAAACGAGTACATCTCACGGCAAGATGCCGAGAAGATATACGGATTTGTGTTCGAGCAGGGTTCGCTGGAACCAGACATAGCGGCCACGTCTAACCTTAGAAAACGGCTGAAAGCCGAGCGCAAGAACACGCTGTAATCGATCCAATTTCAGTCGCATTGAAAATAGCCGAAGACTTGGTGAAGCTTGAAGAATGGCTTCAATGGCTTCTGATTTAGCGGCGGCTACAAGAAGATCGATTAATCGTGCGGAATCAGTATATACGGGCATCTTAGCTCTGTCTAAGTGATGGGTTGCCAGACCCTAACGGAAACGACCTTGGCAGATCTAGGATTGCAGAGTACTAACTTCTTATGACTCTACTTGACGGTTGATGTGTTCACGCGATTCCTACGCGAAAAGCGGGGATCATCAAGATTATGGAGGTTCATGAAAGGAAAAACGGTAGAGAGGGGAAAGGAGGCAACAAATCCCGAAGGAGCTATTGCAGCTGAGAATCCCAGAGACAAGGCTCTGATCAGCGTCCTCTACGAGAGCGGATGCAGAATCGGCGAGATCCTCAGCCTTAAGATAAGGAACAAATTCGACAACAACTGCTCAGTGTTGATTGTTAACGGTAAGACAGGGCAGCATCGGGTTAGGCTGATTCCTAAACAGTTTCATACAACATCGCCTCCGCCTCAAGCTGTCTCGAGACTTTTCATCGTCCCGTACGCACTCTCCTACGCACTCGTGGACAGAGGACCTTAGATGACCAACCTTCCGTTTCTCATGACTACTTGGTTGTCGAGCGAGAACGTCGGCAGGGGTATTATGAAGTCTTGGTGCAGGTCTGCTTTGACGGATCCACCCATGTGAGAGTTGTCTCCTATCGCGACGTGAACTGTTCCTCTAATCTTCTCTGCTTCCAAGACGTTATCTGGTCGCTTGGCGTTAGGGTTAGTGCCCACACCAAGCTCGGCGTGATTTCTGCGCGAGAGATAGGGTTCCTCTTCCTTGCCAAAGGCTAGGAGCTCTCTAAACCTGTCTCCTACTTGGCCGCCGCCCTCAATGCTAGTCACTTTTCCGTCCTTGAAGCTTATGATCATATTCTCCTTCAGGTCTGGGTACCAGCCCTTCTGTACCACAACCTTGCCGTTTCCAGTTCCCTCCAATGGAGCACAGTACGCTTCGCCCGACGGTAGGTTGCCCCATGCTCCCTTCTCGGTGAATATTCCCGAGTCTGACATCCCTTTTCTTCCCTCAACGCTGAAGGTAAAGTCTGTTCCGGCCCTCGACTTGATAGTGGCTTCATTCGCCTGCGTGATTAGATCGGCGATCCTCTTCGTTTCACCTGCGATCTTCCTGTAATCTGCGGCCATCGCACCCCCAGGGTAGAACATCTCCGCTAGGAACATTGGCATACTGGCAAGTCGTGCTCCGGCTTGCGTCGCATGCTCCCGTGCGTCCGTGTGAGTAAGCGAGTACGTTGTCATTGCTACCACCACGTCCGCGGCTTTCATTCTTTCCTCGACCTCGTTCCCTGGGTAAGTTCCATGTTTGCCTATTGACGGGTACGCGAAGAACTCAACACTAGATTGTGGGAACGCTTGGGCAGCTATCTCACTTACCTCTCTTGCAAGGACCGACCGACGCACGGCGTCCGCAAGTTTCTCGCTACTATGGCTTTTCCATTCCTCAATCGTCGGCGCGTCCGTAACCACTAGAAGTTTTTCTCGGGCTTTGAGTCCCAGATTGATTTTGAGCATATTCACGGTGCCTTTCTCTATTTTTCTCTTATCGATCAAATCATCTCCTCCAAGACTCATATCGCGAAGCATAGAGAAATTAAGCTTTCTACGTGATCGCACGCCAGTGTTATCACAGGAGATTTAGCACATTGCCAAAGTAGACTTCCGCTGGCGTTGAATAATTTAACGTCATGTGTGGCCGTTCGTAATTGTAGTAGTGGATGAATTTCCGGTGGAGGGGGGAACCTGTCATGTTCAAGGTCGTAGGTTCGGAACCATCGCTCAACGTTCCCCTGCGTCGTCGGTCTCCCGCCGTAGTTGTGTTATGGGTTCGGCGACTTCGGGCGGGGTGCTGTGGGTTGTGTTGGTTTTTCTGGGTTTGTCTGTGAGGTTCGCGTAGCCTCCGCTCTCGTAGCGTTTCCACTAGTTGTAGAAGGTTCTTCGCGAGATCTGGGTGGCGGTACAGATTTCACTAACCGACGCCTCCTCCCCATGTTTTCTGATGCACGACCGTCTCAGCTTGAGAACGTCTCTTGTCGTCTCCATGTCGGCACACGCTGTTTTCTCGTCATAAATATGTGTGTCAGATAACAGACTGTCATCGCATGCCCGGGTCCGCGGCCTATCTAGCGGGGCACAGTTCCATTCTTCTGCGGCAGAAACGGATCTCATCACATTCTCGAAGACGGCAGGGGTCTCTCCACCTGGGGCAAGGTCGACGCGATCCACGAGGCGTAGGTCTGCGAGGACTCGATCTGTCCCGCTCACGAGGGGCTTGTGACCTACTGGAACCACAAGCGAGCGACCTCCCTCAGTGAACCATTGCGTTGTTTAGTTGCTCCAGGTTAAGGCGCGGAGCTGAGCGGTTAGAGCGCAACCGTCAGGCAACCCGGGAACTCTTAAATAAGCAGTTGGGCTCGCTATAACTTCGATGGGAAATGTCCACACTTTATGAGTACGAAATCGGAAAATCCGCCGATATTCTTTGTAGAGAACTATTCAAGCTGAAACCAGGAGAAACATTCGCCATAACGGCAGACACCGAATCCGATATGCGAGTCGTCGAGGCCGTGGCCAGAGTTGCGTTTGCTGTCGGAGCCAAGCCTCTCGTAATGCGGGTCGCTTCTCCGCTAGGCGTGGGAAAAGCCGCCGACCCCATGTTGCCTGTGAAAGCGTTGACCGCAGCTTTGAAGGAGTCCGATGCGTGGGTTGAGTTCAACAATCAATGGCTTTTGTACTCAACCCCATATGAGATAGCGACAAAAGAAAACAAGAACCTCAGATACCTTTGTCTCGTCGGCATGAGCACCGACATGATGACGAGATGTCTTGGAAGGATCGACTATCCAACCCTGAAGACGTTCCAAGACAAAATCACGGACATGACCAAGAGAGCCAAACACATGAAGTTGACGACCCCAGCGGGCACGAACGTGGAATTCGACAATGACCCCAAGAGACCGATGATAAGCGAAGTTGGGTACGCTGACACGCCGGGTTCTCACATGCTAGCGGGTCAGATAGGGTGGTCGCCGAGGTTTGAGACGATAAACGGAATCATCGCGTTTGACGGGTCGATTGTGCCCCCGATTGGGCTTGTGAAAGAGCCTGTCAAGCTGCATGTGGAGAAGGGCAAGATCGTCAAGGTTGAAGGAGGCAAAGATGCTCTCGACTATGAGGCTTGGCTGAGGAGCTTCAACGACCCGAATATGTTCAGCATGGCCCATGCCTGCTATGGGTTCAATCCAGGCGCTAAGTTGACCGGAAATATCCTTGAGGACGAGCGGGTATGGTGTTGCACGGAATGGGGAATCGGCTACGTGGGACCGATGCTAGCGCCTCCGGACGGTATTTCAGCAGCCTCTCACTCCGACGGAATCTGCCTGAACACGTCGGTCTGGCTTGACGGCGTACAAATTACGGATAAGGGAAAGGTCATACACAAAGATCTCATTGAACTAGCGAAGAAGCTCGGAAAGGCGTAGACTCTCATCAGATCAAACGTCAGAACTCCCGACATGACGATGGGCGACATGGAAGCCCAAGCCGCATCTCTAAGAGTAGGCGCAAGACGAATTCTTGAGATGTGTGATAAGTATGGACTGAACGCTGTGATGGAGTACATCGACTGGGGCATAGAACGGGCAAAACTCATGACCCGATCCCTGTAAAGGCCACCGTCGAAATAAGGAGAGACTTCGACTAGCTGGTGAGAGCACAATATTGGAAGGTGGACAAGTCATCGAAGAAGGACGAACTGATGTTCTAGTTCTTGGATGCGGAGCTTCGCTAAACTCAGCTGAGACACTCCAAGAGAAACTCGATGTAGCTGTAATCGATCCAATTTCAGTCGCATTGAAAATAGCCGAAGACCTGGTGAAGCTTGAGGACTCATGGCTTCAATGGCTTCTGACTTAGCCGCGGCTACAAGAAGATTGATTAATCGTGCGGAATCAGTATATACGGGCATCTTAGCTCTGTCTAAGTGATGGATTGCCAGATCCTAACGGGAACGACCTTGGCAGATCCATGATGGCAGAATACTAACTTAACTTCTTAGGACTCTACTTGACCGTCGTTTTGTTCACGCGATTCCTACGCGAAAAGCGGGTATCATCAAGATTATGGAGGTTCATGAAAGGAAAAACGGTAGAGAGGGAAAAAAAGGGCAACAAATTCCGAAGGGAGCTATTGCTCTATTCCCCACTCTTTGAGGATCTTCACCAACTCTGGGTGAACAAATTTTCCGTTCTGTTGTACAGGTTCACCGTCAAGGTAAATTGAAGCTTTCAGTATGATGCCGTCGTCGTGGGAAGCTGCATCCCATCCAAATCCCCCTCCAAGATCCGGTCGGAGCAGCGGGCCTTGCCTTCCAAAACCGACTTGGAAGCACCCCCAAACTCGTTCCACTTCCGATATGTCAGCTGTCTGCCGCGCATTAGGGTGGTAACCGTAGCAGAAATGAGCGAGCCTATACATGTTGGGATCGTTGAAGCCTGCCAGATATTTCTTAAGCATCTCCGCCTCTGTGCCACCCGTAATCTCTTTGATGACGCCTTTCTCAACTTTGAACTTGATTGGAGTTCGTATGTTGCTCTTTATTTCATCCGGAGGCCAAATATTGCCGTCGAAAGCCAGCACGCCATTTTCGGTTTCTTCAAGGCATGTTCCGCCCGTTTGTCCTCCCAGCATTATGATTTGTCTCTTCTCTGCGGTCCCGCCGTAGTTCTCCCACTTTCTTCCCCCAATCTTGCCGGTGAAATCTGTTCCTGACGGGCTAGTTACCCTGAACTCTTTTGCCTTCGTTGTCAGTTCTGCTAATCTTTCTCCCAATTCCACCATTTTCGGGTAGTTCACCCAACCGAGAGTCCTCACCATCGCCTCGCTGTCCAGAGATGTTAAGCAGATGTAAGCTCGGTTTCGTTTCAAGGCGTTTACTTGAGCCTTTGTGTACAAGATAGCTTTGGTCGTAAATTCAATCAGGACATCAGCATCCATCATCGCTGCTGCCAATGGTTTAGGAGGCTCAGCAAATGCTCGCTCCCGAGTCTCAGTGACAACAATGGTCGGAGTAGCTCCAGCAGCATACGCAGCGGCAGCTGTTGCCTTTAACACAGCTTCGTCATTTGCGCTATCCCCGCATACGAGAACGTCTTCTCCCTTCTTCACCTTCATTACATAATTTACCAAAGTATCTGCAGCTTTGCCTAGTTCCACATAATACCTCAAGACGACTCACGCGACGTTGAGTTCGATATGTTCAGCTTATAAGACGTCCGGCAGAACGGATTTGAATGCTTACTTGAGACGACGTTCGATCAAGCATCTCTCGTCTCGTGATCATGACATAAGTTATTTCGCATTAGTCAATGTCCGCCGGCAATGAATCGGCAACTAGTGCTCCTGAGATTTCTATTGCTCGCACTTTCAATCCGAGGCTTCTACAAGCGACCTGTCAGCGTCAACCCTAAGCCTCTTCCCGCTCTGAAAAAGAGTCAATGGGTTTCTCTCCAGCCTGTCGACAGCGGGAATGTCGGATATGATTGCTCCAACTGCGACGATAGGTTCGCACTCCACATTTATGATGGCCAGCGGGGCGACACCATTTCTCTTCATCCTGTACAAGGTGTAGGATCCAACCGTGGACCCTTTTCCGTTGGGGAAGATGAGCACTCTGTCCTTCACCGTTGTTCCTTCAAGTTCATGCCCTTTCTCCGTAACTACCCCCGTGTCCGGGTTGACTCCTCCAAAGAACGAAATGGGTTCATGCGAGACGAGCGCTAGGCCTTCCGCCGTTCCGCCTGATATTTTTCTACCACGCACTAACTCCATTTTCCCGTCACCGCCGCATTAACACACTCCTCGACGCTTCCGATGCGAGTTTTGAAGTCGTTCGTACCACGCCCATAGTAACAGGCCTTCGCAGAGTCGGTGGCTAGAACACTGAAACGCCCTTTCAGCGGTGCTACGGCCATGCATGTGTCGCATGCAAATTTCGCTCCGGACGCACGAATCTGCTGCGCATAACCAACCTTCTCCGCTTCCTTCATGGTCTGCCTGGCTGTGCAAATCCAAAACTCCCTTGTCACCTTCCTACCCTCTAGGAGGCCTGCGATTGTTTTGATCTCATCTAATGTGCAGTGGGGGCATCCGAGCGCTACGAAATCAACCTCCGCTGTTTCGTCATTCAGTGCACGAAGCGCTCCTTCAATGTCGGCCTGAGTGATTATGATGGTTTCCTTGGGCGCTTCCTTTTGGCGGTAGGTTGCGTCGTTCGTGTGGAAGAGGGCTGTCCCACCGTAGGTCGCTATAGAGGCGCACAAACTCTTGAGTTGCTCAATGTGTGCGCCTTCGATTCCTTCGAACAGTGGAATCTTCGGTCCAATCTTCTTCCCGACGGCGTAGCCGAGGGCCCCGAAATCTGGGACGGCGGCCAACTTGGCGTCGACCTTCACGCTGACTTGGGGCTTACGATTTTCCTCAAGGTGCATGCCGTAGCAAGGCGTCCGCCCAGTAATCGCAGCAGCGAGCGCACTAGGTCCCCCTTCGCGGTTTGTCATTGCGCCGAGGATTGAGTTGGCGTAGGTGACTGCGGAAGACTCGCTCCACGCAATATGGTCCCCGCGGCCAGGCTCGTTACCAACGAGGTATGGGGTGCAAGTGCAAGAAGGTGTTACACCCATTTCCACAAAAGCACGAATCACCTGCTCTTGCTTTCGCGCGAACTCTTCGTCGATTCCGAGCTCACGCCAATTCTCCAAATCCATACCAGCAGGGTTCAGCGTCGTCTTCACCCTAGCCTTCGCGCCTTTGCCAGCTAGATTTTCCAAATATTCCAGGCCTGCGTCGCCGAGGTTGTAGTATGACACGCCAGCCACTTGCACCGAGGAAACCGGAATCAATTTGTCGGCGCCAAATATTTCGCCCAACGCCGTAAGGATTTGCATGCTTTTCTGCACCGCGTACCCTTCTTCTCCTGCAAGCATCTTTTCCTCTTGGCTAGTTAGGTGCATCGTGTTGTCAGCTCGCTAGGTGAACCTTCTCCAATCAACATCAGGAAACTTGGCTTTCTCATAATTCTTGCCCTTCACTTCAAGCAGTTTCGTCGCATCGAAACCAACCTTTGCTTCGGTCAGTTTCCCGTTGGCCCTGGAGATTTTCAACCCATTTTCTGAAGCTCAACCGGCCCATCTCTTGTATATGTCCGACTTGACGCCAAGTACGTCTAACACTTTCCCTACCACATGATTCACCAGGTCGTTCACAGTTTTGGGTTCATGGTAGAACCCTGGGCTGGCGGGCAGAATCACTGCGCCCAGCCTTGCAAGCTTGAGCATATTCTCTAAGTGAATCGCACTGAGCGGCATCTCCCGCACAACAAGAACCAACCTACGCTGTTCCTTAATCGCTACGTCCGCTGTTCGGCAAATCAAGTTGTACGCGTACCCGTTAGCGATGGCGGCAAGTGTCTTCATGGAGCAGGGGCAGACGACGACCGCATCCGTCTTCGCTGAACCTGAGGAGATATCGGCGTCGAGGTCGTGTTCCGTTAGCAGCCTACCTTGGCCTGCCAACTTTTTCAGCCGTTTCAAGCCGTCCGGTATCTCCGCTGCTAGAACCCGTTTCGCGGCGTCCGACACGATGATCGTTAACTCAGTTCCAGCCTTAGCTAGTTCTGATGCGAGACTTACGCCATAAACAACACCCGACGCGCCAGTAACCCCGAGAACAACTCTCAACCATGAACCCCAAACCGCGAAGAAATTGAAACTCAACCGGCTTTAAGCAGTGGGCCTGTTCTCCAACCATGAAACCGAAGAAGCAAAGTCGAAGCGACATGAGATGACGTAGCTCATCTTGTATGAACTATTTTATATGACGCCACGGCGCTCAAGAGCGCTGTGAAAAAGTCTAGTTTGTGATTGGTTTGAGAAGTTTCCTCCTGATAAAAGCGAAACCGGGCAAGGAGAAAGAAGTCTGGAATCGCTTCAAGGACTTGCCCGAAGTCCTGGAGACCCACCTCATCACAGGCAAATTCGACCTCCTCGTTGCCTTGGAATCCCCGGAAACCGGACTGGACCCCCGCCGAAAAGTTGTGGAACTCGTTACCGAAAAGATCAGGAAGGCAGGGGATGTTATCGACACGAGGACAATTATACCAATCGAAGCAGAACTCCCCCCAACGAAGGCCATCGAACGCCCCACCGCCAAAGGCTTCGTCTTCATTTCCAGCGACGCAGGTAAAGCCCAAGAACTCATGCGCAAACTACTCGAAGTCCCGGAAGTCCGGGGTGTCTACTTGCTCTTTGGGAAGGCGGACGTACTCGCCGAACTCGAAGTCGAAAAGAGCATCGTCAACCCGCCCCCCCAACATATAGCAAGGATCGTAGAAAGCCGAATCGCCAAAATGCCAGCCGTCCATGACACGGAAACGTACGTTCCGTTGGAATCAATGATCAAATGACCGATAGAAACGAACGAGTCCGAACTGCAATCCAAAAACTTACAGAAGCAATCTGGAACCTAGACCAACTCCAACCCCTCGACAAAGGGCTGCAGGAAGAGTACGTGCGTATCCAACTGGCCCGAGAGCGGTTGATGAAGCAAGTAAAGAAGATGAATAGTTCCGCGTGACCGTTCAGTGCAGCGGTCGAGCCATACGCCTAGCTGCGAAGACCTTGGCATGTTGTTGGCGACCGGCAGTTATCTATCGCAATATCGAGGTAACTGCTGGAAACTGTTAGAGGAGCTAGTTAGACCGCAGCCGCAAAGGCGAAGATGTGCATTTCTGCGAGGATTTGAATCGCAATCTTTATCTGTAGACAATTTGTAAACATCTCGCAGACATATATGTCAACGGTGGTTAGCGTCAGAGTGCCCGAGAGACTCCGAAGGGAGATGGAAAGACTGAAGGACGTGGACTGGTCAGCATTGCTCAAGTCAGCGATTGAGGAACGGTTGAAACGAGAAACACTCAAGACAATGTGGAAGGATGTTGAAGAGCTCAGAGCCAAGATTCCCCCATCGCCCGACCCTGACTTCTCAACTAAGAGCATTAGGCAGGATCGGGGCAGATGATTCTCGATGCCTCTGTAGCTGCCAAATGGTTTCTAAAAGGAGAAGAATACGAAACTGAAAGCCACACGCTGCGCCAGGATTACGAGGAAGGAAAGGTTGAGCTCCGAGCGCCGTCTCTTATACTCTACGAGGTCTGCAACAGTATCCGGAAGAGAAGAGACATACCACGCGAAACAGCTGCCAAACTAGCAGAAGCTGCTTCAAAATACCTCAGCAACCTCGTAGTCTCACCTAGCCCTCAAACTTACCGAAAAGCAGTATCGAACGCCAGACTCTGGGACATAACGGTCTACGATTCATCATACGCTACAATGGCCCAAGAAATGAAGCAACCACTGATAACTGCCGACGGAGACTTGGGAAAACGCCTTTCGAAGGTTTCCGTACCCGTCGTGCTCATAGCCAACTACGAAACATCTTGATCAGGTTCTATCCAGCTGGCTCGAGAGCGGTTGATGAAGCGAGTAAAGAAGATGGATGGTTCCGCCTGATCGTTCAGCGGAGCGGTCGAGCCATACGCCTGGCTGCGAAGACCTTGGCATGTTGGTTGGCGAGTGGTAGTTGAACTGAAGTCAAAGCTAGAGCGCCGAGAATACTTACAACGCTGAGCATTGATAGCGTCAGGCTAGCCGTACCTAGACCCATCAGCAAGGCTGACCCCGACAGGTAGGCGGCACCAATCATCAGCGCGCTACCGGCGACCCACCCGTAGGCTGGGAATAAGTGCGCTTTTACAGAGGCTAGGAATTTTGTTCGGCGCCGAACCAACCGCAGACTCACGTACGCAACCGGAGCAACGTATACTAAGCCAATGAGCGACGCGGCCATCACGCCCGCCGCTAAGGCACCCGCTTCGGCACTCATGGGTGATATGAGGGCGTAGGAGAAGTAGGCTGCGTATAGGATTCCGATGAGTGGGTAAACGCCCACTCGCAACGTGTCAAGGAACAAGCCGTTCCGAGAGGCGGTGTAGGTGAGTGAAGGCGCCCAGCTGTAGTACCAGGCGTTGAAGGTTTGCATGAACATGCGCCCCGCTGTTGTGTTCTGGATCTGATTGTTACGGAATGCCCGAAGGAAGTTCGCGTAAGGCTCCAGGGGCGTGCCAGAAGTAGCGAATGCCACTGGGCAACCCAGGGAGGGTAGAACAGTGGTCGTGCTGAATGCGGTGAACGTCGTCGTGTATGGCGTAGTACCCGTTTCGGTTGTCGTTGTGAGACTAGTCGCTGTACCCGTGTACACGGTCGACGAAATGAGACTTGTACTGGTCAATGTTTCCGTCGAAGTGAAGGAAGAGCTAGATGAGACGGATGTGCTAGTGGACGTTATCGACGTGACGGAGGTAGACGTCGCGGGTGTTGACGTGGTCGTTGTGAAGAACGTACTAGTCGTGGTAGTACTGGATGAGAAGGTTGTGGTTAGGGGTGGCGTAATGAGACTGAACACCCCAAGGGTTCCAGTCGCGGGCAGGGTGACCCAACTTGAAAGCGCCAAAACGGAAACAATCATTATTGTAAGTTGAAGAGCTGCGGAACGCAGATGCCTTCTTTGCTTCCGCTTACTCAAAAGAAAAGCCTCCTAAGAACCATCGGAGCCAGCAACATAAGGGCGGCAAACAAAGCTAGGACGTCATAAGGTGTTTGGTCAGACGAAAACAGAGGCCGAATAGCTGATGCACCCAGCGTCCCAGTCGCAGTTCCCGATGCCGTCACGGTGGTTGGAACAGAAGTATACGAAGTGGTAGTCGTAATGCTTGATGCCACAGACTGGCCAGTAAAGGTAATCGTGCTCAGAGCGTAACTAAGCGCCGTCGTAATACCTGTGAAAGTGAAGGTTGTGAATGACTGCGATAGGGAAGTGGACGTTGTAAACGTCGTGAAAGTTGTGCTGGTAATGCTGGTCGTTGATGTCGTCGTTATGGAGGTGAGAGTTCCAGTCAGAAGGATGACCTCCAAATAGTTCGAAGCAAAATCCCCCGTACTTCCAGTGACTGTGATGAGGTATGTACCTGAGGGAGTCGTGGGATCAAGCCCAATTGAGCCACCTACGGTTCCCCCCGAAATATTGCAAGAGAGGGTCGGGGCTCCTGGCAATCCGCTTATCGTGCAAGGACCCGTGTCGTCACCATTGAATCCGAAACCGGTTACACCAACTGAAGTACCAGGTAAGACAACGTTAGGTGAAACCGTGACCTGAGCATTAGGCGTACCAACGGTGAAATCGGTCGACGCCGCAAACGGAGTGGTGTCGGTTACTGTAATAACATACGTACCCGCAGGCGCACCTACCGCTACTGTGAAAGTACCGCTAACCTGACCGTTCCCGTTTGGACCAGGAACAATGAGATTACAGCCATTGGTTGTAAAGAGTCCCGCTGGGGCGCTTGTCAATGTACAAGATGTTGCCGCCGACCCAAATCCGGATCCGGTAAACGAAGCGACACTGCTGGCGACGCCATTTGTAGGCGTGACGGTAATTGCTGGAACAACTGTGAATGTCGTAGCGACCGTGTCACCACCCGGGTTACCCGTCACCGTCACGGTCCAAGGCGAACTGTCCGCTGTAGCCGTTGGGCCGACCGTGAACGTTCCTGTCCCCGTGCCGCCGCTAACGGTGCAGGATGGAGATGCTATCAATGTGGCACCGTTAACTCCGGTGTTTGATGTTATACTACATGACGTGTCGGTGGTAAGCAAACCCCTGGCGACAAAAGAAATGGTCTGGCCCGGGGAATTGTAGGTTGGGCTGAGCGTAAGGAGTGTTGCGACAATCACTTGGAATGTTCCAACGCCCGTATCGCCCAAGTTACCCGTAACAACAACAGTGTAACTACTGCCACTCGGAACAGCAGCCACGACGAAGAAAGTGCCCGTTAAGTCGGTTCCTGCACTTCCGATGCGGCAAGCCGAAGTGGAAAGCAGGCCTCCCGGTGAGGAAGAGATTGAGCATGATGTGTCTCCGCTACTGAACTGCCCCTGTGGGATACTGATCGTAATTGATACGTCAACAGTAGTTCCCGGAGCCTGCGGCGAGGCTGGAGTGAAGGTTAGAGTAGGCGTTGGGTCAACGTTGAATGTTGTAAAGGCAGTGTCTCCGCTGCTGCCAGTCGCCGTGATTGTGTACGGATTCAGAGTCGGGTCCGCTGCACTAGAAACGGTAAATGAAGTAGTAAATGTGCCCGAAGTTGATACAGTGCAAGTAGCTGGTGACGCGATTATGTTTGCGGGAGTCGAAGTAATTACGCAACTCGTGTCCAGACCGCTGAACGCTCTCCCTTGAAGAGCGATCTTCGTGCCTCTTGGGCCATCTTGCGGCACAGCAATCAATTGAGGGCCAATTGGAGTAGGCGCAATTGTGAAAGTCTCAGAGGCAGTGTCACCCAACGACCCTCTGACCGTTACAGTGTAGGTGCTTCCTGATGCAGCGCTGCTAACAACAAAGAATGTGCCCGCCAGGCTTTGCGGACTCTGTGAAAGGTGGCATGCGGAGGACTGGAAAAGACCACTAGGAGTCGATGAAATCGTGCAGGAAGATGTATCGCCACTGCTGAACGCCCCAACCCCAATACTTACCTGAATAGTTGTACCGGTCGGTTGTGGCGATGGGGGAGTGAACACTAAGGTTGGAGTCCCGTCAACTACGAACATTTCTGAGGCACTCGCGCCACTGCTGCTAGTGACAAAAACTGTGTAAAGACCGGCACCAGCGCCGGAAGCTACCTTGAAGGAAGCAGTAATTTTCCCGGAACCGATACTGCAAGTCGGTGTAGGAGTGGACGACATCAATGGGGTGGGTGCGGACGATAGGACGCAGCTTGAATCTAGAGAGGGAAAGCCTGTACCAGTAACCGTAATCGTAGTGCCTGCCGGCCCATCAGAAGGCGAGAGGAAAATTGCAGGTCCCACGACTGGGGGAGCAACCGTAAAGACGGCGGATGCAGTATCACCCAAAGTCCCCGTCACTGTAACTGTATAGCTATTACCCGAGGCAACGTTACCAACCACAAAAAATGTACCAGTCAAATCCGTTCCGCCGCCCCCAATTCTGCACGCAGAGGAGCTAGACAGACCGGACGTACTTATCGAACAGGAAACAGAGCTAGTAGTCGTGTCGCCGCTACTAAATTGCCCTCCTGTGAGAAGTACGGTTATTGTCGTTCCGGGAGGTTGCGGGGAGGATGGGCTGAATCCTAGCGTAGGGGAACCATCGATAGTGAAAGCCACTGAAGCTGAGTCTCCACCGGGGCTCGCGGTAACAGTGATAGTCTCAGGTGTGTTGACAATTTCGGCCAAACCCACATAGAATGTTCCTGATACTTTCCCTGAGCCCACACTGCAACTAAATGCGGGATTAGCTGCAATGGTCGATACGTCCGGCGACGCGGTGATCTGACATGAACTGTCCGAAGTGCTGAAGCCGCTCCCTTGCAGAGTAATCTTAGTCTTGAATGGGCCGTCAGTTGGTGTGACGGAGATTACAGTGCTCGTCGCGGTAACTGTGAAGATTGCCGAAGCAACTGCCAAGCTTGATGTTCCAGTAACGTCGATCTCGTAGGGTCCCGCTGAGACGGAGGCTACCGTGAAAGAGCCAGTAACAACTCCATTTGAAACCGAACACGCTTGCAGCGAAACAGCCGCGCCTGAAATTGTACAGCCCGTTTCTCCCTGGCTGAATCTGACGCCGCCCGACTTCACGTTTACAACGGTGCTAACCGGCCCCGAGGGAGGTGTCAGAGTTATCGTCGGCTGGAGCACAGTGAACGAGGAGGAAGCAGTGTCCCCAGTGCTGCCAGTTACAGTGACCGTGTAACCACCTGGTCCGATGCCCGGGCCTACAGTGAATGAGCCGCTCACGTCGCCCGCGGTCACTGTACATGTAAAGCCAGGAGAAATCAATCCAGACTTACTGCTAGTAACCTCACAGGAAAGGCCATTATCACCAGTCGCGAATCCAGTGCCCGTGACAGTAACGACGGTTGCAATGGGACCGTTTGGTGGCGATAATGAAATCGACCTGGCAAAAACCGGAATTTGAATTGATGAGAAAACCACCGCGAATGCTGTGACCAGAAGGAGCACTAAGAATACACGATTGGTTTTGGCTTTACGCTTTGTCAAGGATCCAAATATCCCCTAGTAAACCTCAATGAAGTAACGTACCCAAACAAACACAGGCAAGACATGAATGTGTTAGTTTACCTTGCTGACACCACCCTGTATAGTTCGCCCTCACAAAGGGTGCAATGTTGATGAAAAGAGCGCGAAAGAACAGAGTTAACCGGCCTAATTGACGTGAAAACACCCCGCTAACGAATAATCGACCCAATTCGTTCATTTCTTGACGCCACAACTGATTGCGCATTCCCTCGCCTTCAGGTTTTGTCGGGTTTTCTATTTAACTGTTGTTCTGTGCAACACAACTACAATACAATTTTGTCAACAATCGTGTACATAGAAGAGCCAAAGCTTCGCGAAGGAGTGCGGTTCATTTGCAGGATGAACGCAACGCTCTTCGGACCAAATTTATACCAGTTCCCCATAGAAATCCCGGAATTGTAATGACAAACTGGAAGGTTACGGCCAGTACTCTACTACTTCTGAGCCTTGTATTGCTCCCAGGCATCCTCAACACCGTAAGTGTAAATGTCTACGGACAAAATTTCACGTCTCTGACGATCACGCTTTCAAGCTCCACGGTCCCTGTACTTACAGGCACAGTTACTGTGTCCGCCCACCTATCCGGAGAAACAGCTGCAGCACTAGGTGACACCGTGACCTACCAGCTCTTCTCTAGCGCATCCTGTTCCCCTGGAACAATCGTCCAATCCGATCCCCAGACTATCCAGCCTGGCCTCGTCGTTCCACCCTCCACATCATTCACGATGATGTCTCCTCCTCTTCCCTCTTCTTCGCCCGCTGGCACCTTCAGTTTCAACGCCGTCTACAGCGGTGACGCCAACAACCGTCCTTCGACGAGCCTCTGCAAACAAATCACCGTAACCAAAACGCCAACAACGACTACGACATCAATCACTCCGCCCCTAACGATAACGGCCGGCGGATCAGTAACCGATACGGCTACGCTGTCAGGAACGAACATTTTTGCTGGTACGGTCCAGTTCAGGCTCTACTTGGGTGCTTCTTGCTCAGGCAACGTTCTTCAGTCGAACACGATACCTTTTAGTGGAGTTGGTCCCTACTCAGACACGTTCACGATCCCCAACCCGGGCACATACAGCCTACGAGCCTCTTATAGCGGTGACTCGCTAGACCTCGGTTCTACGAGTCCCTGTGAGCTAGGAGTTACAGTAACAAAACAATCTCCCACGTTAACGACCACGAGTATTCCTCTTCTTCCAGCGAGCATAACTTTTGGCGGCTCCATTGTCGACACTGCCTCCTTGACGGGGGGCACGTCGAACGCTGGCGGCACAGTTACCTATAATCTGTTCAGTAATGCCGGTTGCGCTGGAACTCCAGTTCAAACCAGTACTGTAACGGTCACTAACGGAATCGTTCCGAATTCTAAGAGTTTTATCATAAATTCTGGAGGTTCATACAGTTTGAAAGCTGTCTACAGTGGCGACAAGAACAACGCCGGCCCCGTAAGCAGTTCCTGTGAAGCAACGCTAACCGTGGGTAAAAGTACTCCGTCGATCACTCCTTCGTTTGTATCTCCAACGACGATTTTTGTTGGCCAATCGTTAACTGTTTCAGCTAGTCTGTCGAGCGCTACGTTCAACGCGGGTGGCACCGTCCAATACGACCTATACAGTGATAGTTGTGTGACTTTCATTGCCGCGCACACCGTGACCGTCAGTTTCGGCCATGTTCCTAACACGAGCTTCATCACCACCCTCGCAAGCATGAGTTACCATGTCACGGCGACCTATTCTGGCGACGCCAGTAACGCGCCCTCCGGTCCGAGTGGTTGTTCAGCCGGGGGCACCGCAATTGTTAAGCAGCTCACCCCTTCCATCTCGACCCAGCTCTCAACAACTACGGTAGCTCCCTTCGGCTCAGTTACTGATTCCGCCATGTTGTCCGGGACCAGTGGCAATACGGCGGGGGACCAAGTCATCTACACGATGTATAGTACTGGTAACTGCATGGGACCTCCAGTCGGAGCACCGACCACCGTATTCATAACTAATGGCGGGGGCGTACCCAGCGTAACTCTCATCACTAATGCAGCTGGCTCATACAGTTTCCAAGCCGTTTTCCAGGGAGATACCAACAATAATCAGGCAACTAGCACCTGCGAGCCCTTCACCGTTCAGTTGTTCACCCCATCAATATCCACTCAGCTTTCAGCTACGACGATAGTTTTTGGTGGCACGATTACTGATTCGGCTACTCTAGCCAATGCGGGCGCGCCCGCGGGCGGGAGTGTCACCTACAACTTGTACTCAAACGGCGCCTGCACCGGAACCATCGTCCAGGCTGATACTGAAACTGTCACGAATGGAGTCGTTCCATCAACCCATACCCCGTTGACACCCAATAGTGGAGGAACCTTCGGCGTCCAAGCGGTTTACAACGGCGATGGTGTTAGAAACAATCCGTCGGCGCCGAGTTCCTGTGAGGTGCTTACGGTGAATCAAGTTTCGACTCAGATTTCCACGAAGCTCACACCAACAACAATACTCGTCGGTTCAACCGCAACCGATACAGCTATACTGACAGGATTTGCGCCTAATGCTGGCGGGACGGTCACTTTCTCGCTCTATGCAGGATCGACTTGCTCAGGTACCGTTATCTACACTTCGTCTGGAATCCCAGTTACGAACGGAGTCCCAGTACACTCCTTCACGACGCGCACTTTCCAAGCAGGTAGCGGAGGACCCTACAGCATTAGTGCTGTCTACAGTGGCGACCCCAACAATGCAGGCGCAACAAGTGCCTGTAATGAACTTCTGTCGGTCCAGGAAACCCCAACCCTTTCCACGGTGTTATCGGCGGGTACAATAGAGGCTCTTCAGCCGGTAACGGATTCTGCTACGCTTAGCGGCGCGACCTCTCAGAACCATTGGCCCGCAGGAGGCACCGTGACCTACGCTCTCTATACGGGCGGCAGCTGCTCCAATGTTGCGCTAGACACAAGCCCCGTTACAGTGGCGAATGGAGTAGTGCCAAGCACTACTTTTCCAGGAACAGATTTCAACACCCCCGGCCCATACAGCATCAAGGCACGCTACAGCGGTGACTCCTACAACACCGCCGCCAGTGCCACATGCGAATCCTTTACGGTCACACCTGCGACTTCATCGATCTCCACTCAGCTCTCAGCTTCTTCTCCGATCTTCACAGATGAGTCAATCACGGACTTGGCTACTCTGAGCGGGGTAACCGCCAACGCTGGCGGTTCGGTTACGTACAGTCTGTATCCAAACGGCGTCTGCCTAGGATCAATTGCTACAGATACTGAAAACGTCGTCAACGACGTTGTCCCTACCTCGACACCATTCCATGTACATAACTCTGGCACCTTCAGCGTTCAGGCAACGTACAGTCCGGACGCCAACAATTCTCCGGCGACTAGCTCCTGCGAAGTCTTCACCGCTGTGCTCCATTCACCAACGATCTCGACGCAACTTAGCGCTACTAGCATTAGTTTTGGCGGCACGATTACTGATTCGGCAACTCTAGCCAATGCGGGCGCGACCGCGGGCGGAAGTGTCACCTACAACTTGTACTCAAACGGCGCCTGCACCGGAACCATCGTCCAGACTGATACTGAAACTGTCACGAATGGAATCGTTCTAACCTCCAATCCGTTAACACCCAATAGTGGAGGAACCTTCGGCGTCGAAGCAGTCTACAACGGTGACGCGAATAATAATGGCCAGACGAGCAGCTGCGAAGCGTTCACAGTGAGCCCTCTTTCACTTACCACCCAGCTTTCAGCGACGGTAGTTCCCACGGCCGGCAGTATTTCTGATTCCGCAACGCTGAGCGGGGCTACAAGCAATGCCGGTGGCACTGTGACTTACACCCTGTATGCTGGGCCTACATGTTCAGGTGCGGTTCAAGGAAGTTCGGCCGCTCTCACCGTTACGAACGGGGTTGTTCCGAACTCAGGCGTCTTCCAACTCTCCAATCTCAGTCCAGCGACTGGCTCCTTCAGCTTCCAAGCAGTCTACAGCGGGGACGCCAACAACAAAGGTGTAACGAGTACTTGCGAACCGTTTTCAGTCGTAAAGGCTTCCCCCTCGATCTCCACTCAACTTTCAGCAACAACGATCACAGCCGGCGGGTCCGTCACAGACACAGCTACGCTTATGGGCGCGACTTCTAACGCTGGAAATATTGTAACATACACCATGTACGCCGGAAGCTCATGTTCCGGGACCATTCTAGGCAAGTATATTGAAACGCTAACCAACGGGTTTGTTCCAACGTCAGGCGTCTTCACCGCGAACTCTGCTGGAACTTACAGTTTCCAGGCGGTCTACAGCGGCGACACCGGCAACAATGGTGCATCCTCTGCCTGCGAAATCCTAATTGCGACCGCACAGAAGTCCTCTCCCACGATTTCCACACAGCTTTCGACTACTAGCATTACAGTGTTCGGTTCCGTGACAGACAAGGCGACGTTGACGGGAGCTACTTCGAATGCGGGCGGAACGGTCACCTTCACGATGTACAATGGTGGCTCGTGTTCCGGCGGCTCTGTTGGATCGGACACAGAAACCGTCACAAACGGAGTTGTCCCAACTTCGAGTGCGTTCGGCACGAGTGCGGTGGGCTTGAACAGTTTCCAGGCAGTTTACAGTGGCGACACAAACAATAATGGCGCAACCAGCCCTTGTGAAGTCCTTACCGTGAACCCCGCTTCCCCCACGATATCCATCATTCTATCCTCCAACACCATCCTTCACGGCGGTTCAGTCACGATTTCAAGCGGCTTGATCGGCGCTACAAGTAATGCGGGTGGAACGGTAACAATCACAATGTACATTGGGGGCACATGTTCCGGAAGCGTTGTAGGGTCCCCGGACGCGTTAACTGTCACTAATGGGGTCGTCCCAATGTCAAGCCCATTCTTCGCTAACACAGCGGGCACGTACAGCTTACAAGCAGTCTACGGCGGAGACGCTAACAACATGGCCGCAAGTTCAGCTTGCACGATCCTAACAAGCACCTAATCGCAAACCGACCCTATACAACCCCCATTCTACTCCGCCAAATCAGCTCAACTTTCATCCAGTTCAATAACCTCGGGTCATACCATTGCTGATTCAGCTACACTGACAGGCGCGACTTCAAACGCGGGCGGTACAGTCACCTACAACCTGTAACCTAAGGGCGCCTGCTCGGGGAACATGGCAGCGAGCGGAACGGACACGGAAACTGTCACCAACGGCTTTGTTCCAGCCACTTCAAGGCAGTTAGGCTTCAATGGGGTAGGCAACTTCAACATCACTACGAGCTACAGCGGAGACAGCCGCAATAAACCAGTCAACAGCCTATGCGAAGGCTTCTCGGTCACTATGACGATCCTACCGTCGATCATGTTAGCAGCAAGCTCATCGCTATCAACTCCTCCGACTCAGCCTCAAATCTTCTCATCAAGAATTTGGTGACTCTGAAAACCGGGCGGCTCTACAGCGACGAGCTAGATTCGTTCTAGTTCGCACCAGGCATAATCAACATCCGCCCCTATATCCGCAGTGGGAGGCAGACTTCCTCACACGTTGAGGAGCGTATTTTTCACAGAGATACTTGTAGTGATAGTCAAGTAGTTGTTGTAGTTGTAGTTTTAGTAGTTTTAACGATGACGGAAGTAGTTGTAGATGTGGTGATAATCACATTTGTTTTAGTCCCTGTCACTGTGACGGTCGTGTATGACACGGTCGCCCTCGTTGCGGTCTGTGTTAGAGTATTTGTAGCCGTCGAGATGGTCACGGTTTGGACTGTGCGAGTTCCGGTTATTGATGTGGCCGTCGTGACCTGAACGGACTGAACGGTGCGGGTTGCAACATTTGTCGACGTAGAGACTATGAGGGTAGCTACGGTGCGAGTTGAAGAGGCTGTTGTTGTCGTAAAGGTTACAGCAGTAAAGGTACCCGTAGCGGTTGCCGGCACAACCGTGGTGGATGTAGTGGTCACAGTCGCTGACGCAGTACTGAACGAGGTTGTGGCCCTAGTTGCAACTGTAGTGGTCACTGTAACGAGCGAAGTTGAAGTCGTAGACGTAGCGGTCACGTCCACAGTTGAAGTCGTCGATGTCAAGGTTGTGGAATGAGCGGTAACAGTACTAGTCACAGTCGTAGGTGCAGTCGTAAAACTGGTTACAGACTGAGTTGCGACCGTGGTCGTGACCACGGTAGGCGAATAGGTGGTTGAAGTCACAGTAGGCGAATACTCAGTCGAAGTCACAGTAGGCGAATACTCAGTCGAAGTCAAAGTCGAAGTCAAAGTCGTAGTCGCCGAATACTGAGTCGAAATCAACGTCACAATCGTAGTAGGCGAATAGCTGGTTGAAGTCACAGTAGGCGAATACTCAGTCGAAGTCACAGTAGGCGAATAGCTAGTCGAAACCAAAATCACAGTAGGCGAATAACTGGTCGAAGTCACAGTAGGCGAATACTCGGTCGAAATCAAAATCACGGTTTGAGACTCAGTAGTAGTAGTACAACAGTAGTACGCAGTGATACTCGAAGTGACAGTAGGCGAATAGCTAGTCGAAATCAAAGTCACAGTAGGCGAATAACTGGTCGAAGTCAAAGTCGTAGTAGGCGAATACTCAGTCGAAGTCACAGTAGGCGAATAGCTAGTCGAAATCAAAGTCACAGTAGGCGAATAACTGGTCGAAGTCAAAGTCGTAGTAGGCGAATACTCAGTCGAAGTCACAGTAGGCGAATAGGTGGTCGAAATCAAAGTCACAGTAGGCGAATAACTGGTTGAAGTCACAGTAGGCGAATATTCAGTCGAAGTCAAAGTCGTAGTAGGCGAATACTCAGTCGAAGTCACAGTAGGCGAATAGGTGGTCGAAATCAAAGTCACAGTAGGCGAATAGCTGGTTGAAGTCACAGTAGGCGAATATTCAGTCGAAGTCAAAGTCGTAGTCGTCACAGGCGTCGTCGTGGTAGTTGTGGTCGTCACAACGGTGGGCGTAGTAGTAATGGTAGTTGTGTCCGGCGTTACTACTATTACGGTGCTCAGGGTGACAGGTTGCAATACGACGGTCTGCACGGTAACAGGCAGAGAAAACACGGTGGTAACAGTAAAGGGCTGAGAGAATGTGTAGTATGCTGTCCCAGTCAACGTTGTGTCGGAGCCGGTGACGATTACTTGTTGTGTAGCCGTTGTTACCGGCTTAGTAAACGAATAAACTCGGGTAGTGGCTGGCGTCGTTTCGGTGGACACGGTGGTTGATACCGTGGTTGTTTGCACCACGGTCGTTGTAACATCATTAACCGCTAACGCTTGTGAGAAGCCTGGCGTGGCAACAAACCCCATGACTAATGCCGTGACCGCTACCGCCAAAACTGCGTACGCGACATACCGTGCAGCATTACTCCTAGCAGGAACGCTCTGTTTGGCTTCGGCATTGTTTTCTGGCACGGTTGCTCAGCCTGAATAGCCCGTAAATGCGTTCTTGTTTGCGCCCCTGCATTTAGTCATTTTCCGGGTCCCCGTACGAAGGCATCTAGCGTAGGCACGCGCCCTTCGCCCAATATACAACAACGCGGCAATGCGTCCTCGAGCCCAGTTAAGCTAAGATCGGCCGGCTCTGTTACCTTCACGTTTGGTAGATGGCTTTCACTAACCTGTCCGCCTTAATTGCGAGGTCGGCCAGTCATCAGCCGATGAAGCACTGTCAAACACGAGATCTGGCTGCCCGTATCCGAAGTAGCCGACGGACCCGATGTTGGGCACCGGGTTGCTTTGACCGAGCGTAAAACCCTGAACTTATTTAAGTAAGGATTTCCTTACCTAGATAGGAGACCATGACGAGCGAACTTACCTTCAAGAAGGTGAAAGTCTCGGACAAGGGGCAGATTTCGCTGCCAATGGAAATCCAACGAGAAGTCGGTATAAAGAAGGGCGACGAACTCCTTCTGATCAGAAAAGGGCAGAAGATAGTTCTGGAGAAGCCTCGAAGAATCGTCA
>JBEKSC010000002.1:0-174146 GCA_049517415.1 Bathyarchaeia archaeon | reverse complement strand
TATCATCGTCTGGTTTGTCATAGTCCTCGCAGTTGCCTTAGTGATTTCGAAATTCAAGAAGACGTCCAAAACTTAGGATGCATTCGAGGTAACGATCGGAATCCGCTGTGAGTGCCGAAACTGTCGCTAGTGTAAGAAGATGTTGGAAAAGAGCGAGGGAAAAGAAGTCCGACGCGCTCCCAGAATTCCTGCCACGCCCTAGGGTAGCTTTTCACTAAGAGGAAACTCAGGGACGGCAGTTCGTGTTCATTGAGACCAGTCATGTCGACCTGTTTCTCGCACACAAATGTGAGTAGGAAAGTATTAGGATTCTCCTCAGACATCCACAGCCGGTCTAGTACCCATCTTTCTTTCTCCCACGAACGGTGGTACGATAGTTACTGAACGATGAAGTGGTTGGATGCGGTTCGGTGGCCCGCCTGCCTATTGACGGCTCTTGAGGATCTTCTCGGCGGTGGCCTTAGTCGCGAGGGAGAATGGATCGTTGGGAGAGGCAAAGGAATACACCTGCTTGCTCTGAGCCATCATAAGGCCATATGAGAAAGGCAACACGCCAATAACTGGGACCTTGTACGCTTTCTCCAGCTCCGCTGAGAGCTGATCCATGTCCAACTCTGGAGGTACCCTATTTGCGATCAGTAAGGTTCGAGGGACCTCCATCCTCCTCGCAATTTCGAAGGTCACGGCCGTTCCGAGGTAGTCCTGCTCGTCGGGGCGAAGTATCACAACCAGAATGTCGCAGAGAGCTATCGAAAGCAGCGTATCCTCCTCAACACCGGGGTGAGTATCCACAAGCAATACATCCAGTTTCAGCCCTGTGCTGAGATCTGAGACAGCAGTGCTGAGCCTTTGAACATCGAAGCCTTCTTTCAACATCCCGACAATAGCCGCGGCGTTAAGTCTCGAAGGTATGAGACTGATACTTCCTTCCGGAAGAGAGAGTCTCTCGCTCACGTCATAGACGGCCTCCTTGATGGAACATCTACTTTTTAGATAGTCGTTGAGGCAGTACTTGGTCACTGCCTCTCCAAGACCGAACAGCACGTGGATGCCTGGCGATTGGATGTCAGTATCTATGATTCCCACACGGGCTCCTTGACTGGCGCAGCAGTAGGCCAAGTTTGCGGTCAGATTTGACTTGCCTGTGCCGCCTCTAAACGAATGAATTGCGACTACGGATCCCATACCCAGACCTCGGTTCCGCGTGTACTATCTGATGAAGGCCTAAAATGCTTCGGAGTGTCGCGGAATCCGAAGAATGGACAACGCTCGCGGACAATTCAGAATGACTGTGGGATCGGAGCAGGGGGTTCCGTGGGTCGCCGACGTTTCACCACAGTTATCTGGTTCATCAATTCCTGGAAGAATTCCGTGCCCATGACCTTCTCAGCCTCTTTTCGGACGCTGTCCTCGTCAATGACTATCTCGAGTTTCTGAACCGTGGCCTCCAGATCTGATGAGTACTTCTTGAGCCTGCCTATCTCAAGCTCACGGATCCGTATCTCCTTCTGCATCAGTTCCTGTTGGAGTCGATCCCTTTGTATCGCTGTATTTCTCTCGTTGATCACGTTGTCAACGATGTACGCGAAGACTGCCATGCCCACGCAGTTGCTGATGGTCATGGGGAGATACAGAACCTGAACAACAGCAAGCGCCTCGCTGAAAGGTCGAGCTATCACGAGTGTCAGGGCCATGTGAAGTGACTCCATAGAAAATGCGAATACCGTCGCCCAGACAGCACCAATCAGCCTCTTCTTCCATATCCAGACCAACCCTCCGAACAGGCCCGAGAGCACCGTTGCGAGAGAACACGGAACTGCCGTGAATCCGCCCATGGAATATCTGTATGCTCCGCCGATCAAGCCTGTGGCTAACCCGACGATGGGACCGCCTACGAGTCCAGCAATCATCGGGCCCAAGTCCCTTACGTTGGCTATTGCTCCGAAGATCTCAACTCCGCTATAGTTGCCGAAAATTGACATCGCGCCGAAAATACCCACTATGAGGAGCCCGTTTCTCAGTGTGATCTTACGGTTGCAGAGGTCGAAGAACCAATTCGTGCGACTTACCAAGTAGGCGACTACTGCGATGACCGTCATCAATTCTACAAGAGCAATGAGAGTCTCTAATACTGTGACCAAAAGCCATCCCTGTCCTCAATCGAGCAGGATGAACTGAATTGATGGGTGGAATAAGTCTAACTAATGTGCCTGTTTCAGCTGGCATATAACAATTTGGGGATTTCCCCATCTTCCAAGAATTCGCTCCTATGAGGAGCGTTCCCTACTCAGAGTTCGGGGTTGAATCTCTATCGTTCTCTTCTTGCTCCTGACAATCCATGTGAGCTCCTTGGGATTGAAGTCCGCGAAAAGACAGGAAGGCCGGTGGTCTCCAAGGGAAAGCACAAGAAATCGGGCTCCTCCCGCCATCGCGGTAGCACACCTCACATGCTCTTCCATTCCAATTTGATGGTCCTCACTGCTTCACGAGGAGAGGAAAACTTCCGATGATATTCGGTATTCAAGCGTCCGTACGCGCTTCTGTTCGAAGCGGTTAGGGTGTTTGAAAATGTTCACTAAGGCAAAGTTCTCACACAAGACGTATACACCGCGGAATTGATGGTAGTAGATGATCATTGGAAGCTCTATTCTATCAGTTGATCTCTTGAAGGAAAGGGCGTGATGGTGATCATGGCATCCGGCGAGCCCGAGTTCAGCCGTGAAGAGTTGTTGCAGGGCTTCTCGGCGAAGCGAGCGAGCACGCTACTCTTCGCCATTGAGAGCTGGACGGCGCAACACAAGGCGAAATCCCGACAAATGATGGAGCGTTTTCTCACACAAGACGCGGCTGATGAGCGTAACCTCGCCTTCTTGGAGGCTCTAGCTCTGGGCCGTGAGCCTCCGATGCGTCCAACAATCCAAGACTTGGAACGGTACGCGCCGCAATGGGCGTTCCTAGTACCAGATAGCCCGAAGATTCGGGCTGCTCTCGCTCACATCCTAGGCAAGAAGTACAGACCAACCCGTCAGGCTGTGCCAGGAATCCGGGCGGTATTGGGGCTCGACGGAGACCAAGTTCAGCGGACCTACAGGCAAATGTACGGTCAACCCTTGGACGCGGTCTTTGCTACTCGCGATAGGGCAGCTGACTCGATTCGATGGGCTTGGACTAGCTTGGGAAATCGGGTTGACTCACTACCACCTTTTTGGACCGCTTTTGGCCTGACGCTGACAGAGACGGTGGGAGCAGGGTATCTGGCCTTGCCCATCGCAGTAGCCGGTATCGGCCCTCTGGCTGGAATGGTGATCCTAATCTCGTTAGGCTTGGTCAATGTGTTGACGATTGCTTTCATGTCCGAGGCGCTCATCAGGAACGGAAGCATCCGCTACGGCAGCATCTTCATTGGCCGTCTTGCGGAAGACTACCTTGGACGAGTGGGCAGCTTGATGCTGATAGTGAGCCTATTCGCCAGTTGTTGGCTAGCACTCATTGCGGACTACGTCGGGTTCGCAGTCACGCTGGCAGATGCCACAGGTGTACGCGCCGAGCTGTGGGTCGGGCTACTTTTTCTTGTCGGGGTTTATGTTGTGCGGTTCAAATCGCTTAGTGCCACTGTGGCTTCTGCACTTGTAGTTGGTGCGGTCAATATCGCTCTGATTCTGATCCTATCTCTACTTGCATTGGGCTACATGCAGCCAGCAAATCTACTTTATGTGAACCTACCCGTCTTGAGTGGGCGCACGTTCCATCCTTCGGTCTTGTACCTAGTCTTTGGCGTCGTGCTATCCGCCTATTTCGGCCACACATCGTTGGGGAGCTGCGCTCAGGTGGTACTTCGGCGCGACCCTGGTGGCCGCTCTCTGATGTGCGGCGCAGTCAGTGCGACGGCCACGGCCGCGGTCATCTATTGTATATGGGTGTTTGCAGTAAACGGCGCTGTCGCACCACAGGTATTGGTTGGAGAATCAGGCACAGCGCTTGTTCCGCTCGCTGACGTAGTCGGTTCCGTCGTGTACTTGTTTGGATCGATACTTGTCATACTCGGGCTCGGAATGTCCTCGATTATCAATGTGTTAGGTCTCTTCAATGTGACTCGCGAGTGGTCTCCGACACGAAGGCACGTAGTTGTGAGACTGCCGCGTCGCAGAGGTCAGCTACTCCTACGAAGCAGCGAGGGCGCCGTGGCTGAGGGAAAGGTCGAAAGACCCGGGGTTCGCCTTGGCCTGACCTATCTCGGGCTCACTGATGATAAGCCCGAGTTCCGTCTCGACATCCAAGCAGACGATGTCACTCGCCGCACGCACATTGTCTTCGGGGACACTTGGAATGCTACCGCAACTTTCGAACAGATTCCAAAGCTCCGCAAACGTGGTTTCTTCCTGACCCTGCAGGTTCATGAGGCAAGCCAAGAAAGCGTTCTCGTGCATGTTGACTCATCATTGAAGCTGACTCCGAGGGGAGAGTGGGATACCGTTGGCCTGACCATGGCCGATCTTGTGGCGCTGCCTGAAGACCAGAGACGACTTGTCAATTGGCTTCTGCGTCAGGGGACTATGAAGCGGCAAGCCGTGACCGCGGCCGAGGCAGCGACGCACCTTGGCCAGGATGAGACAAAGATTCGCAATACGCTGGATGCGCTAGTGTCTGAGGGTCTCGTTAAGGCGTCGGGAGATGTCGCCCGTGCAGGTGACGTTCGTTACGAGGTTTGTCTCACGCTGAGGAGAGGACGCAAGATCCCTGAAGAAATCTGGAAAGCATTGGAGAAAGGAGAGGCATCAGCAAGAACGGATGCGGGTTTTGTCGGGAAAGGACGACTCTTTCAACCCCTCACAGAAGTCATGCTAAGTAGACTTGGGCGCTGCTATTTGCCACTGATTCCGGCGATATGCGCTTTCCTCTTGACTGAGTGGCTCGTCATGACCGGAACAGGCTCGTTTACAGAAATCCTCAGCGTCATGGGTGTAATTCTCGTTTCGTTGTTAGGAGGAATTTTTCCGGACCTTTTGATGGTCGCCAGCCGCAGAAAAGGCGAGCGTCTGCCAGCTGTGATCTATCGTCTTCTCGGTAATCCGCTTATCACCGCGGGGGTATATCTCCTATTTCTTGTCACACTTTTTCTCCACGGTCTGCTTATCTGGCAAGACGCTCTACCACGAGCTTTGGCTCTTCTCGTTGGCGCTGCGACAGTGAGCATGACCATAGCGATGAGGCGCCAAGGCGCTTTTGTCAATCGGACGGTTCTCGAGCTGCTGGAAGATCAACGCGAAAGCGGACGGGCATTCTTCACCATCACGGAAGCCGGCCAACCCAGAGCGGCAGAGGTCTCACTCCGATACCCCGACAAAGAAGAAAAGCTCCAAGCTGCATCCGGAGAGATCTCCTCTTTCTCTTCGATACGCTGCGCCACTGTCCAGCTTCCAGCCAGCCTGTCACGCGAGCTTAAGGTGTGGGCGCACAGGACCACATCCGACGGATACTCCGAAAGCCTCCCGGGCATACTACACGTGGATTCAGATAATGAGAAGAGAGAATTTGACCTCAGATTGTCCGACGGAGAAGTCATTCTTCCCTTGAATGGCAAGCCATGCCTACTGACAATCACATTTACGCAAACACCAAGCGACCGGACACAAAATCACTAGAGGTCTACATGGAAGCTATCTGGTCGTGCGGACAACTCTATTGCTCATCCTGGAAGGCTGATTTGTGTAGCCAGATATGGTTTAGTTCCTTTCGAGTTCTTCCGTCTGTCCTGCGATCGCGCAAGACTTTCGCAGGTACCCCGCCCACCACCGCATTAGGTGGCACGTCATCATGGACAATGGCCCTAGCAGCAACAACCGCCTGCTCACCTATGGTGACGCCTGGCAGGATCATTGCGCCCGAGTTGACCATGACGAAATCCTTCAAGGACACCTTTTCGTATTTCCTGACAACATGGTCTGACTCTGAATGCTTATGTGTGAAGATTTGGACATCCTCAGCGAGGCCGACATAGTTCCCTAACGCAACGCCACCCTTTGTGTCGAGGAACACGCCACGGTTCAGGAACACATCGTCACCGACCTCAAGATTCTGCGGAAAGTTGAATCGCACATTCTCTTCTGCGATGAAGTTACGCCCACAGCTTGCGAACAGTCTCTTGGCAAGGATCCTTCTGAAGGGAATTGAGAAGTCCACGATGATACTTATTGGAAGCTTGTCCAAGGCATCCCACAGAAAATGCATGTACCTTTGTGGTGCAGTGTAACCCACCTCCTCCACCATCGGCAAGCACTCGCTGTAAAGTTTCAACTCACCTAAGATGTCTGACGAAAGGCTGCATGCACCTAGGAGTTCGAGTACTTCACAAGTCCCGGTTGCGTCCGGGCCCGAATCGAGTATCCTTCTGATTGCTGACAATCTCTCTCCAATATTCAAGACACGAACCCACTAAACGCCTGACCCACTCACTACAATAAGAACTGTTGTTGGGTAATACCGGTGCGCGCACACACCTAGCGTCCTAATCTATCGCCTCTTTTGCTTGATGTGCTCGTGATCGAAGTACGACTGGTAGTCTCTCCTCACCATGCGCGCCGAGTCTACTCAATGATCTTCTACGCTCTTAATTGATTGTGCACTCCGTTTTCTTTGGGGAGTGTATTGTTGCGTGTGTCCAGATTTGAACCGTCGTTCGTCTAGTGTGTGTCACCCTCTCCCAGTGCGGGCGTTGTAAATTGAACCGTGGTCGTTCGTCGTCAAAAAGTGTGTGCGCACCAGCTGACCCACACACAGTACTACTGGTGCGAGCCTCGTAACTTGAAGCGTCGGTTGTACTCGTTTTTGTGTGGGTGAATCACTAAAGCCAGAGTCTTTCCAGTTTCACTTCTTCCAAAACGTGAGCAATGCAAGGATGACTACAATGTAGGCAATTGCCCGGACTACTATGAGCGGAACTGTTAGAGTGGCAGCAAGGTCAAGCAAGGTTGCCAGGTGAGATATGGCGAAAAGGCCGAAAGCTATGCCGATGTAGAGAGTCATGACGTTCTTCTTCCTACCATACAGCGCAAAGCCCAAGACGAATATTATGATAGATAGAACGAAGTTCACTACGGTTATTGGATCGAAACCCATCACTCATCGTTCGACCAGGAACACGGCGAATCAATATATGCTAATCCTTCATAGATTCCATTTTGTATAGACCCGGAACGTGCTTCATTAGGCTTAGACCCCTCCAACGCCTCTATCTTAGGTTCTATTCGTGGAGTCCGAGTCCGTCTTCGTGTGGTGTTGTGCGCACCAGCTTATCCACACACAGTCCGTGATTCAAGCGAATTTCGTGTTGAGCTCTTGGATACTCTCTTAACCATCGATCAAGTCATATGATAGTCAAGGTCCTTGAGAATGATGCGCAGAGGGTTCAACGGAGCGGTGAATCTGCTCCGCACCTGTGCCAATGCAAAGCCTGGCGAGCAGGTTCTCATCGTCACTGATTCAGCGACGGATCCCGCGATTGCTACTACAATTGTGGCCGCGGCTTCTCGACTAGGCATCGAAGCGAGCAAGATAACGATGAAACCTCGAACTCTCCCCGGAAGTGAACCCCCGCTCCCGGTTCTCGCTGCAATGCTCTCTGCAGACGTCGTTATCTGTCCAACGAGTACCACACTCTTCCACACCAACGCTAGAACCGCCGCGTGTAGGAACGGTGCCCGATTCATATCAATGGCAGGGGCAACTATGTCGGTTCTGGCTTCTAGCGCCATGTCCGCCAACTTTCCCAAGCGTGAAAAAATCCTCAACCGGCTCGTCCACAGATTGACCCGCGCAAAGCACATCAGAGTTACGAACCCAGCAGGCACTAACCTTGAGTTCAATGTGCAAGGAAGGCTAGGCCATGGCGTTAGCGGGATGGCTACTCGGCCTGGAGACGCGACTGGCGCACCAGACATCGAGGCATACATAGCCCCACTGGAGAAGGCCACTAACGGAGTCCTTTTGGTCGATGGAAGCACCTCGGTGACAGGTGTTGTGAAACAACACATCAAGATCAATATCCAGCAAGGAGTCGCTCTAAGCATCGGTGGGGGATCTGATGCCAGATCGCTCAGCCGAATACTGCGAGAAACCCAGAGCCGCGCTTCATTCCGCGTTGGCGAGTTCGGCATCGGACTGAACCCGCTGGCTCACATTCGAGGCTCAATAATCGAAGATGAAGGAATGTTGGGGACAGCGCATGTAGCACTGGGAGACAACACTAGGCTGGGAGGAAAAAACAAGGCTCCAACTCACATTGACCTCGTCTTCAAGAGCCCACACGTCAAATTCGACGGCGTAACCGTCCTGAAAGGGACACGGCTGACGCTCTAGGTCTCTAACTGCTCATCTAGTCGACGTGTGTGTGCCTCTACTGGTGCGCACAACAACAGATATTTTTATTGTGTCTTCTTCGTTCTTCTCACAACAATCGACTAGGAAGACACCCAGTCGGTGAACCACACCTTTACTCTACATTACGGAAGGTAACCGCTGGGTCATGGTCATATCGAATGGAGGACGGCCGACGGGTCCTGGTGGTGATGATATGATGCGTGACATACAGGGGCGCGTACTGGCAGTGGCACTGACAATGGCACACGCGCACATGCGAACGCCTCCTTCACCAGTCCCTACTGCATACGCTAACCTATCGCCCAGCAATTAGCGTAGTACGCGTAGTTTGAATTGAGATACGCGTAGTTTGCAGTAGTGCAAAGAGGATGATTCGTCCACTCTGAATATATGTCACTGGGTCGCAGTTCTTTCGGAGCTAGAGGACGATGCAATCAAACCAATCTAACCACCCTAGTTACACTGTGTTGGCGCTTGCAGTCGGGTTAGTGGCCGTTGCCATCGTGGCTTTACTTGCTGAACCTCTATACTTTGAAGCGAATCCAAAGCTAGTTATGACGACTACGACGAACATGTTTTCAACGACAAGCGTTTGGACGACAACTACTACGACCACTTCCACTTGGTCAACTACTTCGACGACTACGCAGCAAACTTCCTACAACCCATACTACAGCCCATACTTCAACGTCAATAATCCCGCATGCCAATTCCCCATGAATCCTTACGTGTGCAATGAGGGGCAACCAGTCAGCATCGTTGGATCGTTCTATAATGATTCAAGCTGTCTGACAGTGTATGGAACAGTAATCTCTCAGGGGGCCGTTTCGTCTCAACCACAAACTTTCGTAATTTGGTTCTATCCCTTAGCCCCAACTACCATTCCACTCGGAAGCACAGTTCGAGTGTACGGCTATCTTTACCCTGATTGGCCCCAAGGTTACCCCTTCCCACCTTATCCCTTCCAAAGCACAATATGCGTCGGCATACCGATGGTCTCAATCCCGCCATACTACCAAGCCGGAGTTTAATCAAAGTGTGTGGGTATAGACGCGCGCACAACAACACCTTCTCCCCCTCGCTCCTGCTGTCCGCCAAGCACGCGCTCAAAGTCATGAAATCACGCGAAATTACGAAATCACTCTAAAAACGGCGGATGCAGCGAAATGCGATTTTTGATTCAGCCATCAAGCTTCAAACATTCGGGTTTTGGTCATTTGGTCTTGGGGCTTACCAACCGCGGAGAACTTTCTACGCCCACAGGGCTAGAGACTTTTACTCCATTCACACACAGTCCCGTGCTCGGACCACGGAAGAACAAGGCATACACTGTAAACAGTTGGCCGTTTCTTTGTCAAGGTTCTGTGCGTTCAGTTATTTCGTGCCCACCGAATACGAAGAGCTTGGGCTTTCCACCGCTAAGCTCCACATAGGTATTGTAGATAGCAGCGTCTTTAACCCAAGAACCGGTGTTCACCACGTTTTCCGCTTTGGTGATGAATGGAACGTGGGTATGACCAAATATGAGAACTTCCCCAGGCTTGACTGCATTACAAGCAGTTGAATTGATCTTATTGAGAGATCCCTTTAGTCTATCCTCAGGGCGCTGGTGAAGCCGCTGAGCTACCTTTGCTAGATCTTCTTTTATGAAAGACGGTTCCATCTTCGAGAGAATAGTGTTCGCGCTATGGAAATCTACCCATAAGTTACTCTCTAGGGCACCGCCTTGGTCGGACATTACTCGACACAAGAATGCCATGAAGGGTATTTTCTGTTCGGGATCGAACTGGTATCCGTGAACGAAACGGTAATTGACCGCTCCATCAGTCAGATTCAATTCATTCGTGAACTCAAGGGGATATGCTGGGTTGTGAAGGTCCAAGACATGATAATCATGATTTCCCGCCACATAAAATACCTGGACACCTTTGGATTTGAGAGTAAGAAGCTTAGCAACCGTGTCGTGGTGTTCCAGGAATACCCCTGAAGCATCCCTCCTCCACATGTCCACAACATCCCCAAGAAGAACCACGTGGGTAACATCGCTTTCTTGACTGAGGTTGTCGAGGAAGGCGTTAAATGCTGTCTTGTCAGCATTTGCGTAACCTAAGTGATGGTCGGATGTGACAACGACTTTCATAGCACCACCCCTAAGCTGAGTGGGTGTTCCAAGAGGTCGCATAAATTAGCTTATGTAATTCAACGTCCTGACGAGTTTTCACTACTGAAAATGCGCCAAGGCAAGTTTGTTTCAAATCAAGCCCACACGCAAGAGGACCGTTTTCGTTCGTTGTTTGATCACTACTTTTGCGCATCCCGTTAGGAACCAGCCGAGCCCAGTCTGTGTGGGTCTGATGGTGCGTACAGACACCATAATACCCCGCAGCCATGAATTTCTCAATCAATCGACTGCCGGAAAACCGGTTGCGTTCAAAGAAGGTTTAGCTGCTTTATTCTGTTGACCGCCGCATACACTTGTGTGCACGCAGTCATAACTCTCTTCTCAGTGACTACCCCTGAGTCAGGGTCGTCGTCAGCTATGTTCAGGTTGCCTCGCATGTGAGCGAATCTTCGTAGCAGCTCGACATTAGAAGCAAACTTCGGGTACCTTTCGGCAAGAATCTTTTTCATCCAACTTTCCATCACTAGCACATGATCAGCCCACTGCAAATCCGCCCGCTCCACCTTGCGACATAGGCCGGTTGGAGGTTTGATTCCGTGAGCACGCAGAATTGGAGCTGTTTCAGGATCCTCCAAGTTCTCTGCTCGCGCACCAGGGGGTGGACGCAAAATTCCAGCTGACCTAACAATTACACGGTCGCCATAGGAATCACGCATAGCCTGCTCGGCCAACTTGCTTCTGAAAACATTGGCAGCGCAAATAAACAGAACGTGCTGTTTCCGCTTATCCATCACAATCTTCCTACAAAAGTGCTGTGCGGATCGTAAAAAAAGCTTGATGTCTTCAAGTTGGCTGCTTTCGGATTTTGGTTGGCTAATTGTGGATAATTTGGTTGCCTTCTTCAAGCAGAAAGTCGGTTGGTGTGTGTGGTGGTCTGACGGAAGGGGAAGGTTTGTAGGTGGCGGCGGGAATTGGGCACTGGATTCGTTAATATCTGACTCTTTGAGGCGTACGCTTCTGGATAAGTCGGTGGGATAGGAGTGAAAGCGATTAGGGTTCGGACGTTCGGTGGGCCCGAGGTTATGGTGTTGGAGGACATGCCGGATCTCCATGCCGGCCCGAAGCAGGTTTTGGTTCGTGTGAAGGCTGCAGGTGTCAACCCCACAGATACTTACACTCGCTCGGGCACTTCGAGGAGACCCTCTTTACCGTTCACGCCTGGTATAGATGCAGCAGGTATCGTAGAAGCCGTAGGCGAAGGTGTTACCCGCGTGAAAGTTGGTGCCCGCGTTTACATTTCAGGTAGCATAAGTGGTGCGTATGCTGAGCAGGCCCTGTGCGACGAACACCAAGTACATCCCTTACCTGATAAGGTAACGTTCGAGCAGGGTGCTGGAGTTAACATCCCTTACGCTACTGCCTACCGGGCGCTTTTCCAACTTGCTAAAACGACTCCAGGAGAGATTGTTCTAGTTCACGGTGCCTCGGGCGGAGTCGGCGTCGCGGCGGTACAGTTGGCGCGCGCCGCTGGCTTAGAGGTTATTGGAACAGGCGGCACTGAACGAGGAAGAAAGTTAGTGATCGAACAAGGTGCTCATCATGTGTTAGACCATCGTGCGCCCAACTATCTCGATCAAATTCAACCATTAACTCAAGGTCACGGTGTTGACGTGATTCTGGAGATGCTTGCCAACGTCAATCTTGACAAGGATCTGAAGACGCTAGCGATGGGTGGACGCGTCGTAGTGATTGGCAGTAGGGGTAGAATAGAGATTGACCCGAGGGATGCTATGGTGCGGGACCTGTCGATTCTCGCCATGCTCCTCTTCAACATAACGCCTGAGGAATCATTCACAATTCACTCGGCCCTCTACGCGGGATTAGAAGACGGCACGCTACGCCCCGTTGTGGGGAAGGAGATTCCGCTAGCAGAAGCAGCGCGTGCACACCGCGAAGTAATGGGGCCTAACGCTTACGGCAAGATAGTTCTCATTCCTTGAAGGTGCTTGTTCTCACTCTTACGTAGATAACGGAGAGCGCTCCTTGTGGGGGTCTAATTGTGTGGGCAGTGGAATTTGAAGCTTCGATGCTTGAACTCGGTTCAGCGTCTTATTAGCCCGAGGATACTTTCGCTGTTCTCCCTGAACCCTCAATTCCACTTTTCTTTAGGACTGAGTCCTAGGTCAGTTCTCCTGTCGCATCTTAACTCGTTGCAACGCTGGCGGCAAGAATAGTGGCCTAGGTTGGATTGTCCAATTTGCGGGTTGAAGTTGCTTGGTCAAGAAGGATTTCCATTATTCCGCTGCTTAACCTGCGACCGTTGGTTTGAGCTTCGAATGGACGGGGCGATTGTTCCTCTAAGGATTGAGGCGTTGGCGAGGCTCGTATGAATTGTTGTTCGAGGACCAATCAACAAATTGTCCACATTGCAAGGGTCCTCTGACTCGGGAGAGTCATGTTAGGCTTTGGGAGCGGGGTACGGAAGTTAACGAGTTCAACTTCCAATGCGACTTGTGTCAGCGGCAGTACCAATTCAAGGACGACAAGATTATTGAGAAACGGCTTAGCGAAGGATAAACCGTCCAAATTATGCGCGACGTGAGTTACTGCGACCGCGATTTTCGTCGTCCGCCATCAAGTAAACGCAACGCTTGCTTCGTTATGAGGTCCGCAACTCTCACAGCTTCAGGAACGTGAGAATCCGGAGCGCAGCCAACGTTGAACAATTCTTGAATCTTCTGGCAGCTTATCCCTTTGGCGGAGACATGAAGTCGTTCACCGTTAATGTTTAGATCATACTGCTTACCTCCCAGCGGATGTATACGTTTCTTTACCGACGCGCGTTTGAGTAATAATATGACTGGCAACTTGAGTCTGCGCGTTAACTCTGTGATGTGATTCTCTCGGAGGACACTTTGATCGCTCGAAATGATGACGGCATGCAATTGCGGATACTGCCTAGACCTCATTATCGCCCTTGACAGCGTCAACGTTTCGCGACCCCTCTCGGGCCTCAAGGTGCAGGTCAGGATTCCGTCGAGCCAAGAGCTACCCCTGAAAATGGCGCCAACGACAATGGGCCCACCTTTTAGGCGTGGTGTTGCGCTTAGACCTAAGATTCTAGTTTCTTTCTTGAGCAACAGAAGGTCGCCAGCTAGCTGCGAGCTATGCGCTCTGCAGTTAGTTTCATCAGTTTTGAGAGCCCTGCTTGTAGGCCATCAGGGTCTTCACTGAGGATTTTCACGCTTTCCTCGATTGTGATGAGTTTTTTCTGGTATGCATCAACCAAGAGAGACTCTGAGGCGTTTGCGAGATCTTTCTTTGAGATCCGAGTTCCGAGATATTTACGTAGGCCTGAAAGCCTGAAGGCTTCCGCAAGAATTCTATCGCTGACCTTCACGGATTGGGGTTTTCCGTTAGCCTGAGTTAGCGCCAAAGAGTAGACGAAATTTACGAACGCATCTCCCAAACTGGCAAGTTGCTTGTTCCGCATGACTTGGCGAAGGGTCTCTTCGTTATTCATTAGGTAGGTCCGACGGCCTTGGCGAATTTTTCGTTAAACTCCTTGTTAAGTTCCTGAATGCCAGCCAAGGCGTTCAGAAGCACTTTTTCGGGTGAAGCTTCGCGTTTTGTTCTCACGTAGACGATGCTTGACCTGATTAGCGGGTGGGGTTGGTCGTAACCTGCAATCTCTACGTTCTTGTCCTCAAGTAAGAGGCTCTGAAGTAGGTTGCAGAAGGTATGGTCCTCGCCAACTATTTCGAGCTTAAGGTCGTTCTTCGATTTTGATAGAACCTTGACTTCCATCATTCGCACCTTTACGCAGCTTGTTCGTAATCTTCTGCGAGCCTCCTGCTCTCAAGGTTTCCGCATGATGGACACTGGAGTTTTCTGTCTTTAAACTCCAATACAGCTCCACAGTTGGAACAGAAGGCTTTAACGACTCCTAGACCGCGACCCGCTGTTGTCAGTTGTGGAATTCTGTTAGTCATATCGATGATTCTTGCGCGGAGTATATCACCTGACTTGCATACATCTGACATGTTTCTCTCATATCGGGGGCTCGATGAGGAGATGTGAAGTATTGCTGTGAATGGGTTGTGCAGCAGTTTGTCATCTATCTTCCAGATATTCACGGTCGCCATCTTCTCCTGTGCATGTATCACCGATGCAATGACTGTAGCTCCTTCCTTGGGAAGTTTGGGTACCCTCGTGGTTGGAACCACGGTCACGCGCTTGTTCTTCAGGTCAATGTTAGCGTTCCCGGTGAAATTTGCGTAAATCACACCTTCCTTTTCGTAGGTGCCAACGCCAGGAAGGAATTGTTCCACGACTCCTAATTTGTCTCCGGGAAGGACGGGTTGAACCATTTCACGTACCTTACTCAATTCTTACCACCAGAGTTGTAATCGAGACCTAGATTTCTTCGCCGAGTCAGTGACTCTGAAAGATATTTCTCCAACAGTTGCGCAGATTTGTGTGCGTTAGATTGCAGCCCTGTATATAAGGGCAGGCGCAAATCGAACTAACTCGGCCGAATCCTGAATACGTCGACTTCGACTTTGCGGCTTCGCTTTGTGTGGAAGGAGAACTGATGTGGAATTTCCATTTTTGTACTCAGAATTCTTTCGGTCTTGTTTGCTCGTCCCTGTAACCAGCGAGTGAGATATTCGCGAGTGGAAGATTTGTGGATACTGTAGACGGTTGTCCCCAAGGCTAGGGCGGTCTGAAGAAAGTGAATATCGGCGTGCGGTTGCTTGGTCCCAAATGGCGGGTTCATTAGAACTGTATCAACCCTTCCCCTTAGGCCTTCTACGACACCGCATACCCAATCTGGATGTATCCCCAGCAGTTTGGCGTTCCTTGAGGCTACGCGAAGGCTGGTGGGGTCTAGGTCGATTCCGACTACGTATCCCGCACCGAGGATTGAAGCGCCTAGGGCGAGTCTTCCCGTTCCTGTGCCGAGGTCTGCCACCGATTTATTTTCGATGTCCCCGTATACGTAGCATGCTTCGAACAGGATGTCTGCCGCTAGGTCGGCTGGGATAGTGTACTGCTCGAGGGCAACTTGGGGTTCGGGGTGAGACATTGCCTGCTGCAGTTTGATGGTTAGGTCGCGCTTTCGAATCAGGACGGGTCGGGAGTGCAAGATAAGAGCCTTCAACCCTTGGTCGGGTCTAATGCCATTCTTCTAACGTCATTCCTTTTGTGTAATCTTCCCAGCTCTTCTTCCCTAATGCTATCATGACCTCTTCCGGGTTAAGGATGGGTTTGCGATAACGTTCTTGGTCGTCGGTGCTTATTCGTGGGCATGAGATTTCGACGTAGGCGTCTAAGTCTGTGAAGGAGCCTAGGGTCTCAGGAATCACCTCGGTTGCGCAAATTAAGATACTTGAATACTGCCTATCTTCCAAGAGCTCCTTGAGCCGACGCGCAAGAGAAATATTCATTTGACTACTCTTTAGGCCAACAATGATTCCGATCCTCTTGGCTTGTTTGAATTTTTCAATATTGATCCACCTCTTGCGGAGGAGTTTTCGACACACTTCGGTCATGTCTTTCGCTGTTTGTTGAAATGGGTCGACGACGATGGTCCGTTTGCCTGTTGCCAACGGAATTCCGAGGGCGTGGAAATCTCCTCCGCTCAAAATAATGATGGCGTCAATTTTCTCAGCAATTGCCCTTACGCTACCGTAGTCACATCCGAGAACCTGCCCCGGATACTTTAGCCACCCCGATGGGCGACCAATCAGCACCTTCTTTCCGTGGCCTTCCAGAATTTCTTTGGCCTTATCGATCTGATGAATATGCTGAACGTTTGAAGCGAGTCCGATCACTTGCTCCTTCTCTAACATCTTCAAGGCCTGAATCATTGGTTCGAGTATTGGCACGTCCGCCCGTGCTTCAACATACAAAACGTTCTCGTCGGGGAATTCGCCCGGAATCTCCGCGTGCCCAAGATGAACGAGTAAGTCAGCGTCGATGTGCTTCTTCGGGTAGAACGCAAGGTCACAGGCACCGTAACAAGGGTCACCTGAGACGAAAACTTCGGCTTTCGTTTCCTTCTCAAGCAACTTTGCCAGTCTAAATCCGGTTGGTTTCAGGCCTTCAGGCATTTGGAGGAGAATTCTCTTCGAACCGCGCCTTCTTATCTCATCTATTATGCTATCTTCTTCTAGTTGGTACATGGCCAGACATCGGTGTAGCAGGCTGACTGCGCAACTTAACCGTTCCTTTGCGTGAGAGGCACCCAAGCATATGGCTCAGATGGAAATCCCAACTAGGTTCGTTGACAAAGCAAGATTCGTCAGGGCTATCTTCACGGACGTTGAGAAAGAGTACGACGTCCTGCTGCACCTGATGACTCTTTCATTCGACTGGGTTTGGAGGAGGCGCATGTTCGCAAAGATGGATTTCTCTGGAGAGGTTATGGTGTTGGATTTAGCCTGCGGGACAGGGCCTGTCACTTTCGAGCTAAGTCGTACGATTAGGGATGGTGGTTTGATTGTTGGTCTAGATCTGAGCCCTGCGATGCTGAGCATAGCGAACCGGAAAAAGCACATGTTTCAGGGTGAATGTAAGGTCGATTTTGTAAGGGCCGTAGGAGAATATCCTCCATTACGCGACGCAACTTTCGGGTATGTAACAATCGGTTTGGCGTTGCGTAATTTTGCTGATAAACCGGCCATGTTCCGGGACTCGCTGAGAGTCTTAATTCACTCTGGTTGGTTTCTCTCAGTCGACTTCGTTAGGCCAGAAGGGCTTTTCGTGTGGCGGCTCTACAACTTCCACATCTTTCACGTCCTTCCAGCTATTGGTGGCCTTGTTTCTGGCTATTGGAAGCGTACCCTCATCTATCTTGCAAATACGATATTGAAATCCTCAACGGCGAATGAAACCTCGGAGGCACTTCTCGGTGCCGGGTTTCAGCGTACACTTTCTGGAAAGATGCCCTTAGGTGTGGTCGCGTTAGTCTGTGGCCAAAAGTAAGGATCGCAAAAAACGTCTTATTTTGCCAAGACAGGGACGGCAGCCGGTGCCAACGTCTCTTGGGTCACAATGCAAGCGACCGCAAGTTTTGTAGACGCGACCCGCATTGCCTTCTTCGCAGCGTCGATCGCATTGCTGTTAACGTAAAGGTCGAGGATTGACTGTCCCGTCTTCACCCTAGCGGCTCTTCCGCTCGGTTTACCGAAGGCTCTTCGCATTCCCTCTTGTAGCCTGTCGGCGCCTGCGGTTGCGATCATTCGGTTCTCTCGAAGGATGATGTGGGGGTAAACTCGAAGATGAATCTTGTAACCCGTTTCGCCCAACGCGTCGAACAACACCTTGTTTGCTGCAACGCGTGCTGCTTCGAGTGCATTATGCCTGATCTGTTCTGGGCTTTGTGCTACCAAAGATATTCGATATTCGAAATGTGCCTTCGTGTCTCCCATCATGAACTTCGATATCTTCGGCGGCGGAGTGCCGTGAATATATTTTCCCCTAGTGTATGGCTGGCCTTTGATTTGCCTGTAGTTTCTACCCTTCATGTCTAATCCACTAGGGAGTTTAGCGAGATTGCATCGAGTGTTACTTAAGCTTACATGCTCTCATCTCGAAGCTCTCGACCACCTCGGTCCCTGATGTCCTGCTCTCGCGCGCAATCTTGGCGTGGCAGGCAGACCTACGTTCTTCGTCTTCTATGCGTCAGGATAATTGCGGCCGTTAGAGTTACAAGCAGTAGACTGATGGAGTAATTGAACTCAGGGACGGCGGATGCAAAGTTCGAGGCCCATGAGCCATAAATGGGAATTGTTTGGCCTTTTTGAATCTGCGGGTACGGAGAGTTCGTGATAGTTATTGTTCCAGTGTAGTTTCCACTTCCAGACGATGTGGTTTGAAGTTGCCCCGTCCAAGTCCCGTGGCCGTTAAAGTCGACGTCGTTGCATGAGAGAATTATGCAGACCTGGATTTTTCCTTGAACGTTATCGATTGTTCCCGATAGCGTTGAATTGTTCAGAACTCCTTTCCAGTCGCCGGTCGCTTGGATGGGGAAGGAGCCCTGAGGGGTCTGGATTTGATCGTTCACAACCATCGACATCGTGACGTTATTGTTTGACTGTATGAGCGCGTTCTGTAACTGGCCCTGAACTGTTCCATATCCTTGAATTTGGACTATTACCGAGCCAGTTCCAGATCCGGTGGCTGCAGCTGGTGACACGCAGACAAGAATTATCAAAAGAGTAGCGAGAACTAGAATTCTCATGGTCTAACACTGCCTGCTCTTCAGGATGGCTTACGTCAGCTCTGTTTGTAGCTTCCTAAATAGTCCGAGGAGGAGCGAGGCTTCGCGCTTTGAAACAAAAGCGCGTGAGGTCAGGTTGCGGAATGCTCGATGGGCGAGTCTACGCCTATGTGGTGCCATGTTACTTCGTTTCAGTAGGCCGTCAAATTGCCGGAGGAGCCTTTCCATGACAGGTCTTGAGGCCAACTCAAAGCTTCGTCCTCTTATTCTTTGGTGAAAGATTTCGTAGAAGATGATTGAGGCGGCGGTGGCTATGTTAAGTACGTTGTATTCGCGGCTTGCAGGTATTGTAACCATGAAGTCGCATCCTTCTACCTCTCGGTTGCTTAATCCGGAGCTCTCTCTTCCGAAGACGATTGCAATAGTCCCTTTGACTGCCTGAACTTTCTTAGCGAGTTCGGCTGGTTTGATTGATACTCTGGAAAGGTTGGATGTGCTTGTTGCAGCCACAGAACTGGTTCCTACAACCAAGTTAACTCCCTTCAGCGCTTTTCTGAAGGTGCTGACGACGTTAGCCGATTTGAGAACATCGAGGCCGCCCATTGCAAATGCCCTTGCCTCGTCATTGATAGGGGTTTGCGGGTTCACTATCCAGAGATCCTTGAGTTGGAAGTTCTTCATTGATCGAGCTATGGAGCCAATGTTTCCCCCTGTTTCGGGTTCTAGGAGAATTACCCTAATCGGCGATTCACTCACTTCCAGATTCCGTGGTTGCCTCAGCGATCTGGTTTGACAATACGATTAACTCGTTTGGGTTGAGTTCGTAGATTCGCTTGTCAATTAGCGGTATTTGTTGAATTATCTTGTCACTTAGCGTTGGGTATCGGGCTTTCAGATATCTCGCCAAGACTCCTCTCAGTTTTCGGCGGCGCTGGGTGAACAGCGCTCGTACCATGTCGATGAATAACTGCTGATTCTGGGCCTGAGGCTTTTCGATGCTAGGCCTAATTGTAACGAGGGCGGAGTCAACTCTAGGTTTCGGGTAGAATGCGTCCCGCGGGACTTTCATGTCAAGTTTGGCTGTGGCCTTGGATTGTAGCATCACACTGATCCGTCCGTATTCGCGAGACCCACTGGAGGCTGTTAACCTTCGGACAAATTCCTCTTGCATCAACAGTGCCGCCAGTCGAAATCGACTGTTCATGATTAGAAGTATGAGCTTTGACGAAATGTTGTAGGGGGGGCTGGAAACGACTTTCGAACCTTCTGGGATCTGGACAGTTAGCGCGTCAGCTTGAACAACTGTCAAATTCTGTTGCTTTGAGAATTTCTCTTTCAGATATGCAGCGAGTGTCCGATCTTTTTCGATCGCTATTGTGCGTCCTGCTCTCCCTATCAACGCTACCGTCAAGAAACCGAGGCCAGGGCCCACCTCGAGGACTGTATCATTAAGGGTTAGTTCAGCCAGCTCGACTAGGCGCTCGCGTACCTCTTTGTCAATTAGAAAATGTTGTCCGAACCTCTTGAGCGGAGGGATGCCTATCGAGTCAAGTTCACGTCGAACCCAGGCCACGGCAAATTCCTCAACGGTGCGATGAGTAGTAGACTTTCCTTGGAGCTACACCTTCAGGAAATTAGACATATCTGTCTGCCCGGTTAGCTTCGACAATGTGGAAACCTTTACTCCTGTCCTTCGCACGATAGCACTGGGCATTGATTCCAAGAATTCCTTCATCAGTTCCTCTGCAGCGTTCACAATGGTTTTTTCGTCTGCGGTTGGTTGTTCCAATGTTTTCGATTTTGTGTGAATAGAGAGGTCGTTTAGTATAGCTATGATTGCTACCGACTTGCACATCATACTTCTTTCTTTCAGTTTGGCGGTTGTTGCATTTGCGAGTTCGCTTAGGAGGGGGAGCATTTCTGGTAGCTCTCGAGTATTTCGCTTCAAGGTAGCGATTCGGCTTAGCTGGGTTGGTTGTTCCCTTTCCTTTACCGGCTCGTCGTCCTCTCCTCGGGCGGCCTGGAAAAGATACCCCCCTAAATTTTCCCCGAAGGTTTCAACCAAGATCGGGGGACTGATTGTAGAAAGTTGAGCTATCGTCTTGACTTGCATTTGGTTCAGTTTATCTTCTACTTTCTTCCCTACCCCAGGTATCCTCGAGGCTGGCAATTCGGACAAGAAACTGCTGACTTCTTCCGGCTTCACCATGGTGAGTCCATCGGGTTTTCTCTCGTCGGATGCAATCTTGGCTACGAGTTTGTTGGGTGCGATTCCAATTGAACAAGTTATCTGTTCTTCAGTGAGTATCTGCCGCTTAATTTCATTCGCGATGTTTTCAGCCTGATCGAATTTGCCGTTCGTTCTAGTTGAAATTTCTAGGTAAGCCTCATCAATTCCCCCTTTTTCAAATGCGTCAGCGTGTTCCCGCAAGATTTCCATTACCCCCTCGGATACTTGTTCGTATAGCGGGCGGTTCATTGGAAAGAAAATCGCGCCCGAGGATTCAAGAATCTTCTTCGCGCGGGCGATGGGTATGCCGGCCTTTACCCCATATTTCCGGGCAAGGTAATTGGACGTGCTGACTACACCACTATCCTCGGTCCTGCCGGAGTAAACGCAAACCACGACGGGTTTTCCCCGTACATCTGGGTTTTTGTTCTCTTCACACTGGGCGTAGAAGTAGTCGAGGTCTACGTGCATGATTACCCGGTTGGGCAAACCAGCTCTCTCGGAGTATTCATACGTCGTATCTAAAGCGCTCTCGAGAAAACCCGGTACTTTTCTTCCCCGCCCAATTCGTCCAAGACTCGTTTAGCGACGACCTTGACGGGGTCCCCTACGTTCGTTCGCTCCTGAACGTCCTTGAAGCTGGTGAAGGGGTTTTTCTCCCTGGCGTTTATTATTTGCCACATCGATTTTTTTCCGATTCCCGGGAGCAGCTCCAGTGCATGCATGCGTGGTGTTATGGCTTGGGAATTATTGAAAAAGGAAACGAACCTTTGCTCTTGGTTAGCGATCAGGTCTTCTAGCACCGGAAGCAACTCCGCCTTCGCATTCGCAGTGAGGTCGTTGTAGCTGATTCTTCCGATGATACGGTTAATTTTCTCTCGCCGCTCTTTTCCAATGTAAACGCGCTCGTGAATGTTTGCCTGTGTTCCTACACGGATTTCGGCCTCGAGAAGCGTGAAGTATGTTTCACCGATAACCTGCACCGTTGGAAGGGCAAGGTGCCTAGGCTTGTCCGTTCCAGGCCGGCCGAATTGCAAGAAATCCAGCACGTATGCGTACTCCTCGTAAAGCCGCGGTGGAACGCCACCCTCCCCACCGCCTCCAGTAGTTGGCCTAAACCCTGAGTGAGTCGAACTGGTGCCCCGATTCTCATCTGGACTCTTTGTATTCACACTCATCTTTGTTCCACCAGAAGTAGGTGCACAAGATTTCGCGTTAAAGGAAGTAGGTGTTTGGCCTCTGTGCCTTTTCAATCACGGTAAATGTGGAATCGCCGGAATCAGGCAACGTTCAGCATATCCACTAGGACGTGTGGGTTCGGAGGGAAAAAAGGTTTTCCTGCCTTATGCGCCGGAATTAAGAGCGAGAATTAGTTGTGGGCTAATCTTCTCGATAGCTGTTGAGAAGTTTCAGAATGTCTTCCAATTGGGTACCCGTGATTATTCGCCCTTTGACCGTAAGAATGGTTCGTAATTCTTCGGTATACCTTGGCATTGTGTTGGCAATCTGAATTGCATCCTTCCGCTCGAGTTGATGCTTCTCTCCCAATTCCTTTACAAGCTTCTCGGCTTTAGCGGGTGAGATCCTGGCGAACTTGGATGCGTAGTCAAGTGTGCGCCTCTGAAATTCTCCTAGCTCATCTTCCTTCGCGCGTTCCAGGGTTCTTTTTGCTTCGGAGGTAGTGGCGGGCTTAGAATCGATGATTTTCCTAGGCAAATGGTTCACTCAACGTACGGGGGTGATGTGTTCAGGTCGGGCGATAATTTGTTTCGTCTGACGACCCATCGTGACATGAACCACATATGACTTTCCGCGTCTGGCATGAATTACTCCAACCCTTCCATGATAGCGTCTGTGGGGCATGCCCTTGTGTACGGAGGGTTCAATCATGATGGTGACTTTCTCGCCTGGGCTATAGGTACGGAGGATGCGGCTGAGGCCGATTTTTCCTCGCTCCCGAGGTCTCTTCCGGAGTAGGCTCCGCGTCCTCGAGCGGTAGCCCTTTGAGCGCCTTACCATGAGACATGACCTGAAATTTGCTAGGAGACTGAAGGGACGCTAATTAACTTTCTTGGAATATTTTCCGCGTCCTTCAGGGCCGTGTTGGGAATGGCATTTTACCCCTTCCGAAAGCGCCGCCGCGACGCTTCATGCTCTTCATCATCTTCCTCATCATGAAGTATTGATTCACCATTTCTTTCACGTCCTTGTCGGATGTACCTGAGCCATGTGCGATTCTCCTCGCCCGTGAGGAATCGACGAGTTTCGGGTCCTCAATCTCACCCTTCGTCATAGATTGGATGATGACCCGCCAAGCGTCGAGTTTCTTCTCAGCGTTCTCCATAGCGTCGTCGGGTATGTTCATTCCGCCAGGCATCATGCCAACCAGTTTCTTCAGGGGGCCCATTTTTCGAACTGCGACCATTTGCTCGTACATGTCCTTCAACGTGAACTTGCCCTCCAGGAAGGCCCTTGCTTTCTTCGGCGGTACGACGATTTCTGCTTCACGAACCCTGTCGACCAATGCTTTGATGTCGCCCATTCCGAGGAGGCGTCCCACAAAACTCGATGGGATGAACTGCTCAATGTCATCGATTTTTTCTCCCGTTCCAACAAATTTGATTTTGGCGTGGGTTGCGGCAACGGCTGAGAGTGCGCCTCCTCCTTTGGCCGTCCCGTCAAGTTTTGTTACTAGAATCGAGCCGATCTTTGTGCTCTCATTGAAGGCGGCCGCCTGGGACATTGCAGCTTGGCCGATTGAGCCGTCAATCGCGAGGATTATTTCGTTGGGCTGAATCTGTTTGGCTAGGTCACGCATCTCGGACATCAGTTCTTTTTCATCCTTGTGACGCCCTGCCGTGTCCACGATGATCAGGTCGTACTTTTGGTTTGAGAATTGCTCCATGCCCTTTTTCACTATTTTCAACGTATCCTTAGAATTCGGTTCACCGTAAACGGGTACGGTAACTTTGTCAGCAAGTTGCTTCAACTGGTCGAAGGCGCCTGGCCGGTAGGTGTCGGCGCAGATTATCGCGGGGCGCAGACCGCGTTTTTGATAGAAGCGTGAAAGTTTCACTGCGGCTGTTGTTTTCCCGGTACCCTGAATTCCAACGAGCATGATAACTTGGGTTTTGCCGGGTTCGACAGTGAGTTTGCTCGGTTCCTCGCCGAGGAATCGGGTCAGTTCCTCATAGAGAACCTTAACGACGTGTTCGCGGCGTGAGATTCCAGGCGGCAGCTTTTCTTCGAGTGAACGCTTCTCGACGGCTTGAGAGATCTGCATAACCAGGTTAACGTTAACGTCAGATTGAAGGAGGGCCCGTTGAAGGTCGCGGACAAGTTCCTTGACTGCTTTTTCGTCAACAACCGCCATTCGCAGTAGTTTCTTCATTGCGTCGCTAAGCGATTTGCCTAGGCCTTCGAGTGCACTCATGCATTTTCACGATGCGGTTGATGCGTTGGTTGATGCATCCTAAAAGTTCTTGTAACTTCTGCGAACCGTTTAATTACTCCCTAATCTTGCTCTGGCTTCAGCTCACAGTTTTCATAAAAGGGTCTTGAGATGTCCAATAGCCTATCTGGGAAAGACGGTTTGCGCATTTTGGAATCCGCTTCGATTCCTAAGGGGGCGGTCATTGTGAACGGCCTTCCCGATGTAGGGCTTGTCGGGTTGCTGGCGGCTTCTCATATCATTAGTGAATTGAAGTTAAAGGAGGTGGGCGCTATCGAGTCTGACCTTCTTCCACCAATGATCGTTCTGCACGGCGGCCTTCCGAAAGCACCTATCCGCATATTCGCAGACAACTCTTTGGTTGTCCTAATCTCTGAGACAACGATCCCAGTCCGCCTCATCAGGCCACTTGCGGCTGATATCGTTGACTGGGCTCGAACAAAGAGCACTAAGCTGATGCTCTCCTTGGGTGGAATGGCTGTTGCGAACCGCCAGGACATAGATGCTCCAAAAGTGTTTGCCGCGCTTTCAAGTAAGGAGTTGGAGTCGAGGCTTCGCGGGGCGGCTGAAGTCTTAGAGGAAGGTTACATAGTTGGCGTTTACGGGCTAATCCTCCAAAAATGTGCTGAAGCATCCGTTCCCGCAATCACGCTGCTAACCCAATCCTACTACAACTACCCCGACCCTGAAGCAGCCGCGGTTGCGATAAACGCGGTCAACAAGATACTCGGTCTGAATGTTGACGTTTCCGACCTTCTGAAGAGAGGGGAAGAAATACGCTTGAAAAGTAAGGATATGATGCACCGTACCCACGAAGAGATGCTCAAAATGGACAAGTCTCATGAATACGATCTCCCGCCAATGTACGGGTGAATCATGATGAGTTCTGAACCGAAAGGCGAATTCTCCACCCATGGGTCAGGATGGAACGCTGCCACCGCATGCATCCAACCTCTATACAATCTGTACGTGGCGGCCAACGAGGTCGTTCTAACCGTCGATTTACCATACGTGGACCACAAACAGGTTAAGCTGCACTGCCCGACGGATGATTCCTTAGAAGTTTATGCGGAGACCAACAAGAAGATCACGTTCAGGGACCTCGGCGCCAAGCACAGGCATGGGGAATTCACATGTTATCGTGCCAGAATTCGCATGCCCGTCTCCGTTGACGAGAAAAGAATTACCACGAGGTTCAAACGGGGCGTCCTTGAAGTCCACATCCCACGGTTAAGATGAGCCTACTTCCCCATCCTCTCTAGGGCCGCTAGAGTAAGCAAAGGGAATATCACCGTAGCGTCTCCAACGATCGTGACTATTCTATTAGGAGTCTTGATTTTGCCCCAACTAATCGCCTCTTCGAGAGGTGCACCGCTTGCACCGCCACCCTCGGGGCGGTCGAGTGTTATTTGAATCGCTGCATCCACGCCGCCCCTGTATGAGTTTGCGATTAGGACATGGTGTTTCGGCATTCCGCCACCAAGGATTATTGCCCCAACTCTCTTTCTCTCGTAAGTTAGGTCAACAAGCCTTGAGAAATCCTTGAACGGGTTAATGAAGAGCGGCTTGAATCGGCTGTAGGTCCACAGGTTCAGCCCGAGCATTGAATCAAAAATGCCGGGGCAGAAGATGGGGACTTTACGTTTCCATGCGATATGAAGAATCGAGCGTCTGTCCCTGATCTGCTTGCCGAATTCCCATAGTAACTCGTAGCTGGCTATGTTGCGGCGTCTTGTTTCTGGGATGCGGTTGAGCATGCGGTGAGTTGCTTTCTCTAGGTGTTCGATTGCTTTCTGGGTGACTAGAAGGTCGTAGATTCTGGATAGCCCTTGACGTTTCAGTTTGTTATCATCCGCCAGTTCCGTTCCCGCTATGTGCCGATGTCCTAGGGCTTCGAGTATGTCATGTGTTACGTTTGCGCCAGTTGTGACGACCCCATTTAGCAGGCCATCGTCAATCAGGTCTGCGATGATTGTTCTAAGGCCTCCGGGGACAATTGGGCCAGCAAGAGAAATCAGCTTGACGCACTCGTCGTCTCTAAACAGGCCTCCAAGGATAGTTACTGCCTTCCCGAAACGGCCGGGCCCAAGGACTTTAACCGATTCCATCTGCCTTGCAATGCCGGAAAGTGACATGCGTTTCGTCAGTTTGATGTGCGAGACTAAAGGCATCGGGGGGCCTCCTAAGGCGCGTGGGAACGGGAGAATTAGCCCTTCGTTCGCATTATCTTATTCTGTCCCAGCATTTGCCAGTACTCAACTTCGACGCCTGGAGCCAGTTTCGCTTTAATCTCCTCTTCCTCCGGCATTGGAGTTTCGAAGGTCTCGTAGGACTGCATGTCCATGATCTGAACGTTGTTGCCCATGAAAGCGAGTACCTGTCCCGTTTTCTTCTCTATCATTGGAACTTCAATGCGTGCGTCTACAGGGCTGATTACGTTCTTCTTTGTTCCAGTTGTAACACTGATGGCTACAATTCTAGCCTTCGCGGCTCCGTGTTTGCCTGGTTTTGATTTTTCATATTCAACAATCTTGCAAGGTTCCCCATCCACAACTACGTAGTGGCCGATCTTTAGGGTCCCAACGTCTACAGGTTTGCTCAGTTTTCTTCGCCCTTAAGCTAAGCTCGAAAGCACCTAACGCCTCCTCTACGTCTAAAAGCTTGTCTGGTCATTCAGCCCTTCGCGCAAAGTTTCGCGAAACCAAACCTAACCTTGGCCTGAGTGGATTACTTAATTATCCTCACGACAGGTAGTGTCTCCCCTCGGAGAAGCGAAATTGGCTTTGAAGGTCGGCCTCGTTTCTAGGCTCGATGAACCGCAGGCCGTTGAAGTGGCGGCAACCCTCGCTAAGCAGCTGAGGAAGAAGGGTATAGCGGTCACAGCTGAACTGGAATTGGCAAAACGAGGCCGACTAGGCGGCGGTAAGGACTTGTCGGATCTCAAAGCAGACCTTATCGTAACCGTGGGAGGAGACGGAACAGTCCTCAAAACAACAATGACCATCCCCGAACCGGAGACACCAATTCTAGCTGTGAACATGGGAAGGCGCGGCTACCTGACTGAAGTTGAACCGACTAAAGCTCAGCATGCCATAGAACTCTTCGCTAAGGGCAAATGCAGGCTAGAAAAACGCGCAAAACTCGCCGTCGACCTAAACGGAACACACGTGGTCGACGCGCTCAATGAGCTCGTGGTATCGTCGGGAAGCCCCTCGAAGATGCTTGATCTCCGGCTTGCTGTTGATTCTGAGCCTTTTCTGCAGTTCAGGGGAGACGGGCTCATCGTCTCGACCGCTACAGGATCCACGGCTTACGCTCTTTCAGCGGGTGGGCCCGTAGTTGATTCAACGGTGGATGCGTTCGTTGTCACTTTCATCTGCCCTCTTGAATTCTTGAGGCCGACGGTTCTGTCGATGGAGAGGTCTGTTTCAATTCAAATGGCGAATCCAAAATTAAGGGCCCTCGTCGTCGCTGATGGGCGGTTTCAAAGGGAGCTTTCCCAGGATGTCAAGTTGGCGGTTCGCAAGGCTAAGCATTACTCCGTGTTCGTGCGGTTAAGCCCCGTCCCACCCTTGGGAAGCCTAACTCGCCTTCACGAGATGGAGCGAGCAGGTTTCTGAAAGTTCTAGTTCTAGACACTTCGGCCCTAATCATGGGCCTCGACCCTCTTGGGCTTGATTTTGAAAGCTATTCGGTTCCCGAGGTTACAGATGAATTGCGAGAACAAACCGGCCCGTCATACAGGCTGGCGATTTCCAAGTCTTCTGGGAAGCTTAGGATTCGGAGTCCAACCTCAGCTTCATTGGAGGAGGTCGCTGAGAAGGCAAGGGTACTCGGGGATAGAGTGGTGCTTTCGAAAGCGGATACGGGCGTCTTGGCCTTGGCACTTGAACTTCGTAGTGAGGGGAAGACGCCTGTCATTGTGAGCGACGATTATGCTGTGCAAAATGTTGCGGAAGGGATTGGTATAGCCTACCAGCCCTTGGCCACGTTAGGAATCCGAGAGAAGTTCAGTTGGACTTACTATTGCCCCGCTTGCTATAGGCGGTACGCTCAAGCAGATTCTCAGGTCTGCTTAGTCTGCGGAACCAAGTTGAAACGAAAACCTGTACAGAAACAGGCCGCAAAGGGGCGCCACGCCTAGAGACCGCCATCATCTACTTGCTAGCTTTAGTTGCCTTGCCGATGCCGCCGCGGCGTGCGAAGTCGAAGAGGTACAATTGCGCGTACCCCGCCCATTCTCCGAAGCGGTCGCGCAGAAACCGTGCGGTCTTGAGCCTGCTAACCTTTCTCCCCCTAAAGTACAGCTTTGTGACTACTCTATGAATCCAGACGTCGACGGGGGCGGCTTCGAGTCGACCTGCCCCGTATAGTAGGAAGCAATCCGCAACTTTAGGGCCAACACCGGGAAGGTCAATGAGTGCCTCCATAGCCTTGTCATAATGCTGCGTAAGGAAGTTATCGAGGGGTAATTTCCCGGCGGCAACCAAACGGGAGACCTGAACGACAGGCTTCGCCCTGTACCCCATGGATGTCTTCGAGCGAAGTTCTCTTGGCTTCAGTGCAGCCATAGCTTCTGGTCTCGGAAATAGGAACGATGTGGTCCCGTCGGAGAAATGAACTCTGTGGCCATAGAGGCGCATGAGAAGCCTCGCGGTTCGGTTCCAGAGTAGTGCTGAGTTATTCTGTGAGAGGATGGAGCAGATCAGGCTTTCATAGAGGTTGGTTCCGCGCATGAGGCGAAGGCCCCTAAGGTGCGCGAAAGTTGACTGAAGCGGTTCGGCTTCATGAGTAAATTTATCGTAGAATGACTCCAAGTTGTCGCTTAAACCGAGAACACGCTTCAAATGCGACCGTAGGCCAGCGGCCATTCGCTCATTGTGCGTTTGCGAAATTGCGTTCACATTGAGTTTGAAATCATCCACGCCCCCCACCTGGCTTAAGGTGTACTTGACGGGTGTGCCATCCAACTCTTCGATGTCAACAAAGGACGCGCCTTCCCTTACCCATTCAGGTTCTGAGGTTTGGGCGCTCAGGACCGTTTCCTGCAAATTCATTGGCCCGCGAACTTCTTGACGTGAAATTTCGAATGAATCCTTCTGAGCTGTATTAGCTGTGGGGGAAGTTTCGACCAACGACATCTTTCCTTCGGTGACTGCGCGGGGGTGTTGCGAAGGAGTTGAGTGGCTCATTACCTCTTATAAGACCTCGGTCAATGATAGCGTGGTGTGGGTTCGACTGAATGGCCTCGCGTGAATTGGTCAAACGGACGCAGGAACTAAAGTCCAGAGGGCTGTCAACGTATGAGATAGCCGACGAATTGAAGGTTCAGCCAGACACAGTCGTCTGGTTACTGTTGAAAGGTAAGGAGCGAGCTTCGAGACCTCCGCCCCATGACGTTTTCGTTGACTGGAGCACTATAGGCGCGCATGGAAAGCGAATGGCTGCTGTTGCTTCGGCGTTAGCGGATTTAATTCGGGAATCGGTTCGTGCATTGGAGTTTGGTGAACCTGACGTGATTGTTGCGGTTGAAGGGAGTGGGATGGTTCTCAGCGTGGCTATAGCCAAAGAACTCGACAAGCCATTCGCGGCCGTTCGCCCCCCACGTGTAGCACATAAGAAACTGCCAGGTTTGGTCAACCCCTCGTTTCACAAAGTTGCCGGAAAGAAGGTGCTGATTGTAGACGCCGTTCTACGGGCCGGTCAGACTCATAGGGCAGCGATACAGACTTTGCGAAAGGCGAAGGCCAAGCCTGTAGGCGTTCTTGTCTTGGTCAATAAGAGTGGTAAGACGAAGATTGATGGCGTCCCATTGAAGTCTTTAATTCAAATCTTGCCCGTCGCGCCCTAGGCGGATTGTGTTACCAGATATCCTCAGCTTTTCCTTGGCTTTCGTTCCAGACTTGACGTTCCTTCTCTTCAGAACTTGCGGTTAGGAGAAGCGCGCGCTTGGGGTCCTTTATCGGGATGATGAAATATTCGAGCACATTCCCATTCTGGTCCTTAAGCATGAGCTTGCGCTTCTTATCGGCGGGTTTCATTGTCTTCGCGTCGAGGTACTTGCACATCACATACCTCCCGCGTGAGTCGAGGGCCCTAACCTCAAGTTTTCCAGCCTTCCCTTTCGTCAGAACGTTCTCGGGCAACTCCAACTAATTTCCCTGTCCATTATTCGGGAGAGTTGGGCGTTAAAACTTCATGCTTGGCGTTGGAATTTTGCGATGAAGTATCCGATTTCATCTACGTTTGGGTTGAATCTTTGACAACTGCTGGCGGATGGCGTGAGCGCCGCGAGGCCTTTTGAACCAAGGAATAGCTTTTGTTCCACTACACTGAGCCCGCAGTCGTGCTCGGCGAATTCGACTGCTCGCTCGCATTCCTGTGTTGTGTAGGTGCAGACGCTATAGACGATAATTCCCCCTGGTTTTGTTACCTTGCTTCCAGCTTTGATGAATTGTTTCTGATAATTTGCTAAGTTATTCACGCGGTCTATGGTCGAGAAGTCGTAGACTTTGGGCCTGAGGCCGAGAGCGCTGCATGGCGGGTCGATCAAGGTGCGGTCGGATTGCAAATCAGCCAAGTCTAGGTGCAAGTACCTGGTATCACGAATCGAAAGTGTAACATTCCTACAGCCCAAACGCGTTAGCGTCTGACGAGCCTGCCCTACCTTCTCTATGTTTCTATCGAAGCCGAAAATTTTTCCAGAATTATGCGTCAACTGACTGAGGTGGGATAGTTTTCCGCCTGGCGAGCAGTTCATATCAACAACGGTCTCGCCCTCTTGAGGGTCGAGCGCGTGGGCTGTTACCATGGCCGCGAGCGACTGCGGGTAGAGCAGACCCTCCGAGAATTCTGGTAAATCCCTCACCTGAGGGGCCGTGTAACGCCTGTGCTTTACCTGAACAGCCAGGCCCTTCCTGAAGGTTAGGATGTCGTTCGCGCTCATGTTCGCCGCACCGGTTGCAAGCTCATCCCCTAGCTCAGAGACGACAGCAACATCCTCCCCGAACCTAAGGCCCTCGCAGTTTAGAATTCCTGGGGCGTAAACGTTCGCGCCTTGCAAGACCGACTCAGCAGTATGCTTATCCACAACAACCCTTCGTTCGGCGGGTGGAATCTCGAAGGGGCCTTCCACTTGAATGCCTAGGGCTTCGGGGACTAGTGGATGTTGGATGACTTTGAGGCCCCTCTGCTGAAGGCTGTTCAGAAGTTCTTTTGCTGAGAGCTTGGAGGTGTTGCAGCGGACATAATATGTTCCAACGGGTTTCGTTAGTGCCTCAAGTACGGCAAGCGTTTCGGTGGCATACACTTCCTCCGTGAGTTTGACTACGTCCGCGGAGAACCTGTTCAGAACAGGGATCAAAGGAGTTGTTGGCGTGACTCAGCCTCCAGCTGTCTTCATCCGCTTTAGTCAGCGCAAGTTGCGCGTAGTACGTTTCGGTGTCGTACTCAAGATGAACTGCGCCGCCTTCCCTCTAAATGCGGTTTGCCTTGTTATTAGATTCCCTTGGAAGAATAGAAATATAGATGGCTACGGGGAGCTCTTGATTGATTGCTAGTTGGTGCACGGGCTTGAGGCCGCAAACAAGAGTAGCCATGGTCAACGTCACAGGCCTAATGGCACTGATCGTCTTCACAGGCCTAGTCTACCTAAGAACACAGGAGCCCCTCATTTTGATAGTTGGGGGCCTGATCTCTGTCGTTGGAGTTATCGGTACGATGATGGGCAGGAGCTAGAGCCCAGCAACTGGAGTGACCTAAGACGCTTCCTTCCGAGAAAGTGTTACTTTGACCCAAACTTACCCTGAAGCCACAGTCGGCGCCCTCGTCGTAAACGAGAAGGGCGAGGTTCTCATTGTTCGCTCGCACAAGTGGGGCGACAAGTACACCGTCCCAGGCGGCCATATTGAGCTTGGAGAACGGTCGGAGGATGCGATTAGGCGAGAGGTGAAGGAGGAGACAGGCTTGGAGGCCGAACCGGTTGAACTGCTGATCGTTCAGCAGGCAATTTACCCGAAGGGCTTTCACAAGCACGAACACTTCATCTTCATGGACTATGTTCTGAAAGCGAAGAGTTCTAAGGTGAAGTTGGATGGGCGGGAGCTGCAGGATTACGTTTGGGTTAAACCTGAAGAAGCTTTGAAGTTGGATTTAGAGGAGTACACGAGGATTTTTGTTCAGAAATTCATTTTAATTAAGAAACACGGAAAATCAACCCAAAAATGAGTTATTATTACTCATACAAGCGTTAGGGTCTTAGTGTCTCCGCCGTAGAACGATTAGGGAAGCTGCAAGGGCCGTGAACGCTACGATTTCGGTTGCGCTGAACTCAGGCACGGGCTTGGCAGGCGAAACCACTATTGACATGCCGAAAACTTCAGAGAAATCCCCATTGTTCTTCCCATTGTCCGACATTAGGAGAATGCAGTAGAAACCTGCTGGCAACCCTGAGCTTAGCGTGTAATCGAAGTCACCGTTCTTATCACTCGAAACGACAGGAGAAAGAGGTGTGGTATTCCACTGGATTTGCGGACAGCCCGTAGTCAGTATTTGGTACATAAGCATATTCTGACTAAGCGGAACACTTACCACATGAAACGTAAAAGATTGACCGGCCACAGGAACTGGCGGGGAAGTCGTTATGCTGAACTGCTGTCCGTACGCCACACTAACCGCTAGAGGCGTGAATAGAAGGAAGACGGTGACGACGATTATCCATGCATTCCGCATTACTCGTTCCTCCTGCGTCGTAGTAAGTATAGCGAAGCTGCGAGCGCCATGAACGCTACGATTTGGATTGCATTAGATTCAGGGACGGGAAGCGTCGGCTTCGCTACCCTAAAGACGGTGCACATTGGGCTACCAACATTAGCATAGTAAGCGTAGACTACAAGGCCGTATAGCCCAGCAGGCAGGCCCGCCGTTGAGGTGGCGCTCCAAACATTTTCACTATTAGGCGAAGCATGAAGCGTTAGGGACGGACTAAGCTGGAGCCAGTCTCCAGTATCACATAAGTTCAAGGACGCGTTAGGGTAGATGGAAAATGTAACCAGGTATACTTCTGAGTTCGAGATTGTCACACTGAAAGTAATTGGTTGATTAGCTGTCGGGTTTGCGGGGCTGGTTTGAGGGTAACCATTGAATTGCCCATAAGCAGGCGTAAAGTCGCTAATCGTTAAACCAATTAACGTAACTAACAGGAGAATTATGACTCGTTTACTCATGGTGTAGGCTTCCAACGTTCAAGTACTTATTACTCCATAACTAACGTTCTAAGATTGCGGTAACGCCAAACATCCCTAAGTTAAACGTCTAATGGGGGGAGGCTTCCGGAGCCTTGCGGCATCCCCTTCAGAGTTAAGCTAGCAAACGGCATCCCCAACAGGAAACTTACGGGTAAATTAAACGCTAACGACCTGAATTAAGCTCCGATTCGACGCCATATAATTAACCGTGCTTAGGATCGGTTGACCATCTCTATCAGTCTACGCACTCCCATAAGTTATGGTAATCTATATCGATTCGATACTTATGCGGGTTAGATTAGAGGTTTGATTACGGGCTGTTTGAGGTCGCATGAAGAAAAGAAAGGAAGCCTCACAGCGGCGAGGCCAGGTACTACTCTTAACTTGATTACTGCAGAATTCTCACCATTCGGAAGTCGCATACCAGTAAGTTAACAGCCCTCACGAGGAACACGACTAACTCAGACCAGTCCAGGTACACATGTAGCAACCAATACTAACCGTAAACGGCAAGTACACAAGAAACGAGTCACAGTAACCCATTAACCTAAACCCACAGTAAAGAAATAACGATCGAATTACTATTACTACTACGATGATAGATAATTCCTACTCCTACGTAGCCGAATTTATTGGGCTATAATCTGTAAGGTAACCCTGATTTTGGCAAGGACAAGTGGTTGACAATCATACAGAAAGCAAGTATTAAGCCGTGTATGTTGAGCCCATCACCTAACTTCAACTCTCCTTACCGAGATCTATCCTCTCCAATAGGGTCGTTAAGTCTCTACGAAAAGCGTCTAACCTTTCAACAGCTCCCAACTTATACCGAGCAGATAATGCTGTATCCTGTTCGCCACGGTCAATCAAATCATTGTAATTCTTAACATCTGAATTGGCTTCAGTCCACTTACCATAGATATCTTTGTAACGCCGCTCCAAGTATTCTTTGGCTTCAGCAAAATGAGACAATTCTTGGACGACATGGTAACGCCCATTCGATGGTATCCCAGCTTGAACTATGACAATCCTTCCACTCGCATAGTTGACGACCATTTTAGCCCATTGAGCAAGGGTTGGTTTAATCACAAAAAGAAATCTCTCAGCACGCTTCGTCGAAATGTACCAATAACAGAGAAGAACGATTAGGGCAGCGTCGCAAATTAACCAAATAACCTTTAACGACAAAGGAACATAAGCTGGGGCTTCCAAGATACCAAGGGCAGCCACGACCCCTAGGCTCATGATGCCTACTACAACTGCGTCCTCATCACTCGACATCGCAAGATTCAGCAGTATAAGAAGTTCCATTACTATAAGAGCTATCACAACTGAGGTATCGGGCAACAAAGAGAACTACGCACCAACTGGTTTGTTATAGGGGAAAAATTACCATACGGCAAAATTTGGGCTGTAAGGTAAGTTGGATTGTTGGGGAGGCTTGACCGTCACCCACATTTCTGTGGCTCCGAGAAATGGGTTTTCATTTGGGTCCGGAGACCCCAACAAGCAAGTTAGCCGACCGCCAGCACAGTCGGCGTAACGAGGAAGGCGTTGTAATGTAGGAATATTTTGGGGAATGGAGATAATGAGCTCGTCGCCTACTACCACGAAGGCGTTTGGAGTTGACTTCAGCGTCGCCCCTGTGGGAGCTTCCCCTTTGACGCTGCTTAATGTCCTCCAAAAACACTATCTCCATAGTAAAGCGTCCGTGAGGACGCCGTACCTGTCACATGTGAACTAGTTATTGCGCTACTGCAACCACAAAACACACAGCCGCAACGAGGACAAGGCTCAGGCCCACGGACAAATGCCTCGCCCTCGCATGAAGCTAACGGGGCTCGGGGTGCCGCAACTGAACCCACTAAATTAGATTCATTAGAACAACCACTAATCCAATTACCCTTACTTACACTATAACTAAACCCACGTCTAGGCATAGCATACCCATTATAGATACATGACCATGCTTCAGGGCCGTATTCTTCTTCGAGGATGCCTAGCAGGGTGCTGAATAGGTCTTCGTCGTCCACGTATCTTACGCCGTCTCGGTTTAGTGGATAGTCGGCTTGGGTGTGGTCTAGTGGATTATGGAATAATGCTAGGCTGTAATCGAAGGGTTTCTTTGCGCCGTTCTCAAAGAACTTAGGTCGTACTTCATGCTGGTAGTTCGTTGAGTTGAGGGTATAGGGTACTCCTTTGCTTGTGTACGGGTTCCAATTCTTACATTCTGTGGCGACTCTTACTGTTCGTCCGTCCAGGAGGGCTAATTCGATTATGATGTCCGGTTCGTTAATGTCGCTTACGTACTGGGTGATTTGGTAGTCCGCTATGGTGCCGTGTTGTTTCAAGGCTTCTAGGTTAGCGGTCAAGTCGTTGAATTTGTGGGATTGGTAAATTATGCCGATTCTTCTCCTTTCATTTCGGGGGGTTGCAGGATGAATTTTACTGGCGTCTGCTTTGTACCTACACGTAAACAGCGGCCTCCATGATCGGCTCTTCTTTCTTCGATGCGACTTGTTCGTAATGGGTGATTTTGCCTCGCCGGTCCAGCATCGCCTTCACTCCCAGAATCACCAGCCTAGAAATACACGCGTCACAAAAGATTGGTTCGTAGATTAGCACCTTGAAGCGGGGCGTGAACGTGGCGTGACATTCAACGCATTCCGCTGACGTTACTTTAACTGGTTTTTTCCGGTAGGTTTCAGGAGGTTTCAGGTTAGGGTTAGTCATTAGTCATTCGCCTTTAGTTAGCCTCATGTGATAGGCTCGGCTGCAGTCGAGGCAGTAGCGCGGAAGAAGCGCCTCTTTCTCTAGGCCACAATTAGCGCATTGAATCTTAATCGTGGGTCGTGGAGGTCGAGGAACTTTAGGTAAAGGAGGAGTAGGCTTCACGTTACTGCGCCAGGTTTCTTTCAACTAACCCCATTGCGCTTCTGTTGCGGGGTTCAGCGCACCTACGACAATAGGAATGCCCATTACTTAGTTTGGTGAGTTTGACAGACGGAAGCCCACATTCATAGCAGTTGCCCATGATGCTAGGTGCTGGATTCTGATTAGCTGCTTGGTCTGCTTTGTCTTTAGCAATAGCTCGTTCTAGTGCTTCACGTTCACCCTGCGCCCGAGCTTTCAGTTGCCGAATTTGGTCAGCGATGCCCTGAGAATCAAAACATTTCTGACAGACTCGCAACCCGAGCATTTCTCTGAACCGAATTTCGTAACTGTAACTGATCCCACATATGGGGCACATCTTCTTTGGGGTTTCTGGCCCAGTCAAAATTGACATCGCTTGCTTACCTCAACTGGGTTGGTGTCCTAAGCCTGTATCAATATCCGCGGCGGCTGAGTCAGGTATCAAGTAAACGAAGTATGCGCCCTGGTGGCTCACGCCTGCGTCATAATATCCGGCGACACCCCAACCAGTTAAGCCGCCTACCGCTTTCAGTTGCGCTAATTCGTCTTTGCTTCCGACTATAATTACTCGGCAGCCTAGTCCGGGTTGCCTGATCCAAATTGGTTCTTCGCTTTGCGGAAAATCGTCCATTGATACGTTTGAATCATCTAGGCTTGGGGAACCAAGTTGACTGCCACTTCCACTGCCTGTTTGGTTGCTGCTTCTTCCGCTAGGTGTTCCTTGCCTAGCGGGGTTACCTTGACTGTTCGGTAATACGTTCTCTTTATAGTAGTTAAGCTGGATTTCCGTTAGTTTGTTGAATGGAACTGTTTTGCCATCCGTTAATCTTAGTACGAGTTCCCCGAACGGAATTCCTTTGAATTCATGACTCGTTACCTTAATCGTCGTTGACGCTAATCGATTCGCCGCGTTTTGCATCCACGGCTCAATTTTCTTTTCATTTTTCATAATTCTAATTCCCTCCTGCTAGTTTACTGTAGACGAGCTTATCGTTCTGAATAGTTGCTATGAGTAAGTCTCCCTGACTCAGTTTCAGTAATCTAGCTTCGTTAACGGGAATCGTGATTTTGAATTGCGAGTAGTCCTTGTGATTCACGTTCGGGTGGCTTTCCTGCACCCTTAGCATATTTCGCTTCATTTGCTTCATTATTAAGCACCAAATACTTTTTAAGTATCTCCTTGCTTAGCCCTTATAATATATACCTATATAAACTTATCGGTTTTCATCCTTACCTACGGTAACAGTCTACCCATAACTAAGGTTATAGTCGAGAATATATTATGACTATTAGAACATAAATTGCGGAACTAGACAATATGGAAGTGCGGGGGGCGGTGATTTACCCGAACTCGTCCCCTGGTTTAATTAATCCTAATCTAAGCAGCCGTTCTGTGGTTCTGTTTAGTTGATCCTGTAATTCCTTGATGTCGGGCGGGTACTCTGAAATGGGCATCTGCGTGCGGAGGCCCCGTTCCTTAAGTAACTGCAATATCTGGTCTTGTAGCTTCAACTGCTGCTCCAACAGGTCTTCACCGATAATCCGCCGAAGCTCCTCGTTGTGGTTTTCTAGTTCGCTAATTTTCTTATCTCGCTCACCAAGTTCCTTCCTCGTTGCTGAAGGTTCATTCATAGCCCAGGACTTGCGGAACTGGGTTAAAACCCAATCATAATCTTGCGTGATTCTCTGATAATTCAGGCTGTCAACTGAGTGGCCGAGCTGGAATTCTCGGAGCACCGGTTCCAGTCCCCTCTTTGTGGCTTCGGTCAGCCAGCAAGAGCGTAAATTATGTGGGCCGTGTTTACTATCTATCGGCAGGCCAGCTCTTTTCAGTCCGACACGCCAACTACGCCTAACCGCATCCTTACTGATAATGTCAGAATATCTAATAGTCCTGACTGGCAGCAAGCCAGCTACTTCTCTGGGCAACACTATGTAATATGGATCAGCGTTACCCTTCCTGCCATCTACGTCTAACCGGATTAAATCATTCTTAGGGTTCTCTAATTGCTCCTTAACGCTGTCCATAATTTTCTTCTCTATTGATTTGACGTATGGGTTTACGTTGATTTGGCATATGCGTTCCAGGTCTAGGCCCCATTGCATCAGCTTAAAGACAGGTTGATATTTCTCAGGGGTTAGGGAAATTATCTTATTCGCTAGTTCCCAGCTTATCAGCGGGTGCGTGGCAGACTTGCCTCTTTTAATTTTCAGCCCCAACAGTCTGGGGGCCTCTAATTCGAACAGGTTCAGGTAGTTAGTTAATGCCGCTAGTCGATAGCCTATGGTCCTGTCTGAAACTTCACGCGTATTTTGAAGCCTCTTCACTACGACCTTTACTCTTAGAGACAGCTCAATTGGGTTATCTTTTGCTAGATCCTTTACCTGCGATCCCGTTAAGGCTAATTGGTCGCATAGCTGAAACAGGCATGACTCATAACCAGCCCTAGTATTCTTATGCAGGCTATCCAGCCACTTCTTGATATTAGCGTCTTGACGGAAGGCGGTTAGTTTAGGGTTAATTAGATGTATTCCTTTAGGCATAGATATACCTCAGAATAGGGGAATTGTGTTCCCCATATTCCTCAATGGTATGGTTTACTTTTCTTATTGCTTCGCTATGGCCTTTACCGTGGCATCGGCATACGCACTTAGGTTTCAAAGCCACTTTGCATCTTCCGTGGCACTTGCACTCTACCGGAATCGCAGGGGTGTATTCCGGTTCGACTGGCCCCAAAAAACTAAGAGGGCCTATGGGGTTAGTTATCTCCGAGGACACGGTTATCCTTGGAGCTAGGAACCGAGAGCCTTCGACGCTCAGAGTTCCATCCTTCGTGTTAAGGACTGGTTTCAAGGCTCTGACTGCCTCAAACCCTAGAATAGGATGTTTCTAGTATAAAATATTAACCCTAATTTTTGTTCTCAAATACTTGGAGAAGAAGTAGTTCTATGGTGGGTTAGCGAATATTCCCAGCGTTTTCAGGAGCCTTGCATGCTCTTTTCTTGTGATCCATTCTACGTAGAGGTATTCAGCGATGGCGTCGTCGGCGTTCGTGCCGGGTGGAGTCGATCAAACGACGGGATTTGGTTTTCCTGTTAACGACGCAGATGAGGTGGCCTGTGTTATTCAGGGGTTCATTCGGGTGGAAGTTCTTTGAAGACTAGGCTTAGGTCTAACCCTTTCCTTCCGTAGTACCATTTACCTATGGGGTAGAGCAGCGCGCCCAGAACCCAGAAGAAGAGCATGATTCCCCATGAGATGTTGTTGATGCCGTAGAAGGGTAGGGCCAGGAACTGGTATGTAACGTACAGGAAGAATGGGGCGATTAGCAAGCCGGATACTATGAGAGCGGGCCCAGTCCCCCCGAGTTGCTTTCTCTTCCTCCACCCATAGATTATCGCGGTTATTCCGATGAAGGCAAAGAACACGCTCCCAAGAGCGCTCGTAGTGTAAAGCGATGTCCAGTTTGTTAAGGAAACTATGAATACCATTGGAATCGCAACCACGAAACACAACAATAGGGCTGCGGTTGGCGAATGGAACCTATCACTAACATGCGCGAGTTGAACGGGTATCAGCCTATCAAAACTCATCCCAAGAATATAGCGCGAAACCGAAAGAATCGTCTGCTGAAGGGAAGCTAGGTACCAGACGGCAAAGGTCACGTTCATCACCCACATCAGAGTCGGATTATCACGAATCGCAATGGTCGCGATTGTTAGCATGTTCGGGACAACGCCCATGGCATACAACGAACCCGGCCACGAGATCGGGGCTTGCATTGCGAAATTGAAACCCAAACCCCAATTGAACAACGCGATGAACCCGGCTAACATCAGACCGCTGAAAACGCCGGGAAGCGCTGTGCCTATCCACGCCGACCTCTTTAGATTCTTCAACTCCCCTGAAAATGCTGCTGCGTTGTTAACCCATGGCAGAGTGAAGAAAAGCCAGGGAATGAGAAGCACTACGCCGGAAAGTGACGCACCGGGGCCAACGTATTGAGACGCTATCTGCGTGTATGAACCGCCGTTTTGTGAAAGAAAGTTTGAGACGGAAGCCTGTATGCCAGCTGGGCCGAAACCCAAGAAGACGCCTGCCATAATGAATGTGCCTATGAGCGGTATTATGGTTAGGGCTGCAAGCAGTTGAAATCCGGACCTGGGCGATACTATGTCAACTGCTGTTAATACCGCAATCAAAGACAATCCCATGACTATCAACGCCGTCGAAGTAGTTAGCATCGCTGAGAAGGAAGTCAGGCCGCTGTTCCCTGACACCGCAGCGATTGTAGATATGCTGGGTGCGAGTGAGAATGTGACGAACCAGTTCGCCGACACAGCCAAGAACGGCATACCAGTGAAGACGAAACCGAGGATGAGCGCACCGCCCAGTACGGGCCCAATATTCCTGCTCATCCAAACGTAATCCCCACCCGTCCTTCCAACCGAACGAACAACGTGATAGAAGATGAAGGACTCAAAAATTACGAAAAACAGAAGCAGCAGCGTCGCATCAACGCCGTTACCGCCCGGGTTGCCGTCCGAGAAGAAAGAGTTCGCGACGTTCACCAACAGCAGGCCGGTTCCGAACCCTATCTCGCCAAGCATCGCGAAGAATAGCGCCCACGGGCTAACGCTCTTCACGAGGCCCGTAGCTTGTCTAACGAAGACCGTTGGCTTCGACATGAACTAACAATCGCTGTCCGAGGCCGATATAAGATTTCGCAAAGATGATTTTTCAATCATAAATGAGCGTATCTTAGCGTGTCATTCCTTCAAGAATGGAAAGGCTTGAGCTAGTTCCTATTCTGTTCGCCCCCGCCTCCACCATTTGCAGCGCCTGGTCGGTGGTTCTTATGCCACCCGCTGCCTTCACACCCACTCTCGAACCAACAGTTCGTCTCATCAGCCGAATGTCACCAACAGTGGCTCCGGCTGAGCCGAATCCTGTGGAGGTCTTTACAAAATCGGCACCCCCCTCAACTGCCAATAGGCACACCTTCTCCTTCTCAGCATCATTCAGGTAGCATGTTTCAAGAATAACCTTGACAGCCACTTTCTTCGTGTAAGTCTTAGCCAACCCTACAACGCTCTTTACCTCATTCAAGACGTATCCCTCGCGGCCTGAGCGGAGGGCACTGAAGTTCAAAACCATATCCACTTCCTCTGCCCCTTCGGCCAGAACGCCTTTTGTTTCGGCGACTTTCGCTTCCGTCGTGGAAAGGCCGAACGGAAAAGAGATGACGCTACAAGTCTTCACGGCTGAATTCTTGAGGTAAGTTGCCGCTATTGGAACATGTGCTGGGTTGACTACAACCGCGGCCAAACCAAGGTCAACCGCCAACTTGCACCCATTCTTTACATCCTCCTCGGTCGAGTCAGGACGCAGCACCGAGTGATCTATCATACCGGCCAGTTGCGTGCGGGATATCAAGTTCCTTGCGTTTCCCCTGCCATCCTAATACCTCGTAGTGCTAGTTTAGTTGCTCTCCCTAGAAGTTCCTGCGCACGTCGCAGGCTTCGGGCCTCAGCATTACATCTCAGTAGAGGCTCAGTGCCGGAAGTTCTCACTAGAAACCACGATGAGTCCGGGTACTCGACCTTTAAGCCGTCGATAGTTGAGGTTTGCGTTCGCCCATCTCGCGACCGTGCCTTCCACGAGAGTGTGACAAACTTCATCACCTCAGTTTTCAATTGGTCTGGGCACGGGATTGTTGATTTGGACTGGTGAAACTTCGGGAGGTCGCCCTGAAGTTGCTCTAATTTCATTCCTTCAGACTTCATAATCTGTAGCAGCTTGCCCGATGAGAAAGCCGCGTCCCCGTAGAGTATGATACTTGGCCAGATGTGCTTCCCAGACTCCTCGGTTGCAAATATCACGTTCTCAGTGGTACGCAACGCTTCAGCGATTGCCGGAGGCCCAACCTTAGTGACGGTGAGGTTCCCTTCGTATTCCTGACATAGAAGCTTGATGATGCTTGACGTGTTCACTGTGCTGATCACTGTTCCGCCAGCATGGCTCTTCAATTCGTTTTTCGCGAAAATTGCGCCTGTTAGGTCGGCCCATAACACTCGCCCCTGTTCCGTTGCGAATAGGGCTCGGTCACCGTCACTATCAGTTCCGACCCCTAGGTCTGCGTTCGTCTTCTTCACGGCTCTCGAGAGCTGGGTAAGTGTAGAAGGCTGAGGGTTCGGGGGGCGGCCGGGAAATCGCCCGTCAGGATTACCGTTTATAGTCTCAACTTTGCATCCTAACCTTTCCAGAACGCGGCCTAGCGTTGCGCACGTAGCCCCGTTACCGGGGTCGACGACAACCTTGTACCCGCCGATGTAACCTATACTCGCCTCGAGCGTCTTGGTATAGGCGTCAAGAATTCCGAGGGAACCCATCGAACCCTTTCTGCCGGAGGGATGTTGCCGCCACGGTGCGGACGCGTAGATCCCTTCAAATAACCTCTCTCCGCGCGGATCCATCTCCCCAGTATCACTGAGAAAGAACAATACGCCCGCAATTTCAGGTGGCGTGTGGCTTCCCGTAACCATAACACCCCCCGCGGATTCAGCCTCCTTCATCGCGAAGAGTAAAGCTGGTGTTGGCACAAGCCCGCAATCCATAACATCCACTCCCCCCGCTAGGAGGCCGTTCATCAAAGCGCCTTGGATTGGTTTTGAATGCAACCTTACATCACGACCAACGTAGACGGTTCCACGACTCTCGAGAAACGTCGCAAATGTATGGCCAAGCCTCTCCGCAAAATCTGTAGTGAAGAATCCGCTTGCTGACCCTCTGATGCCAGAAGTCCCGAAAAGCTTCGGAGAAGGGTTACGATTTGCTGGCTGCAGGTCCCCACACCATCGATTCATCATCGAAAGCAATAGTGCATCATGGTGGTCAATGGAAAATTATGACCTAGCGCTCCTGGAGGCGTACTGTATTCCTTACCTAGTGTATAACATATGCTAGGCATCTCTTTTCTCGCCCTACTGCCGAGCCCCCATTCGGACCCAATGGTGCGCGCACGCTTGAAGAGACTCCTCAGGGGGGTGACTCAGTTTTCTGAGTCAAACGTCGCCCGTTTTACTGCTTTTGAAAAGCGTTACTATTTGCAGGCCAAGTCCTTGACCCATCTATCGCAAGCAGGAGTAAATGATGCCCCGGTCATTATACGTTCCTTGACGTTACGGCCTCCCCCGCGCTTTCTGTAGGGTTCTACGCGTAATCGGGTCAATTCTCACATGAATTATGTTTCCGAGAGCCACGTTCACGGTGATGGCACGCTCCGTTTGGAAATATCAAAGACCAATGACACGCTTGCACCAAACTGACACAATTTAGTCACTTGGTTCCCTCGCCTTAAATGGACAAATCCGTTCCTACCTTGACCGATACCCAACGTGAAAGGAGAATTTGACTTCTTGAAGGGTAAGGAACTGACGATTGTACTGTTCATATTATTCGGAGCAACGGTAGCAGCTGCTCCGTCATTCGCAACTTCCTGTACGGCGACGGGTTACTTCAGGGATGGCGTCAATCTAACTGCGAGTATCATCGTGACCGCCACAGCTAAGATCAGTGGTGAGCTTAACGCATTTGGATGCGACATTGGCGTGTACTTTGCACCCGGTTCAAGTGGTTCAGTTGTCAACGCAAACATTCATGACGCTCGGTACTTTGGCGTTCTAGTTCATCAGGCAAGTGTTGATCTGAATCATAGCACAATTCATGATATTGGCGACCACCCGCGTGATGGAGCACAGCACGGTGTAGCGGTCTATTATGCAACGACCGATGCAGGGTCTCCGTCTAGTCAGCCGTCTTGTATTATTGGGTCCACATTGGGGGACGTTGACCACAACTCCATATACAACTATCAGAACGGTGGAATCGCGGTAAATTGCCTCGGTTCAAAGGTGATGGTTAACTATAACGTAGTTGATGGCACGGGTGCTCCATCGAATAATGCTGCGGCAGGTATACAGATTGGGTTCGGAGCCGTTAGCGAAGTCGACCATAACAATGTGTCAGAAAATGAATGCAACAACACAACCGCTTGCGGACCCGATCTTGTAAACGTCGAACAATCCGCGGGCATTTTGCTATATCTAGCCGGAAGCAGCACTGAGGTCGATCACAATAACCTTACCGGCAACGATATCGGAATCGCTCTTCTAGCCAACAACACGCAGATCGATAGCGACCAGCTAACCAACAACAGATACGGCGGAATAGTTCTATTTGGTTCAAGCAACAACGTCATCGACAACAACCAGGTCAAAGGAGGAAGCACCCTCCCACCCTATAGTACGGGAATGGATTTGCTGCAAAATTCCAACAACAATAACGTCAACCATAACCAAATCCAAGTGACATCGGTACCCCCAATCTACATTGACGATTCATCAACCGGCAACCCGTTATAACAGAACATTTAGCGATCGAACAGTCGACAATTTTCTCACAACCTTCCCAATGTTTCCCGGTAACGATATTTTCCCGTGCGAGGCTCTTCACGCCCACTAGTGTTTCTTGAACTCAGTTCGCGAAATTTCTCGACCATGGTGAGCAGGTCATCAGTTGAAGGCAAGTCCTCAAGATTTCTAAGGGGTTGGGCGTCGGCTGTATACGAGCAGACTACGTTGCTTCTGTCTTTATATGTCGGCACGAGCCTAATTTACTCCTGAAAATAGGAATAAATGCGGTGAGGTGAATGCTGCGAATCGACTTAGCTGCGAGCATTCTCTCTCATTGCTCCCAAGGGGAGTTGTCTGTGTCGGAGCTGGCGGAGAAGATGGGCGGGAGCCACGATAGAACTATGGCGCTGGTCAAAGAGCTCAGAGCACGTAGCCTCCTGTTGCCGGAAGTCTCAAGAAAACAAGGTGTGGGCCGACCAAGACAAATCCTCCGTGCTACGCCGATTGGCAAACAGTTCGTGAGACAATACAACCGCCTTCGTGATTTGTCTCTTCGGAGCAATGAGAATGATATCAAAAAGGCGCTGCATCAGGCGGGGCTTGCAAGAAGGCTAGTTGAGAGCGGTATATCGCCGTATGAAAGATTCCAAGAGGTAAATGAACTTGCCCGGAACATCGCGAGCACTGCGAAAGTTAACCAACGCGCTCGATAAGCTGTCCATACAGCATATGCTCATCGGAGGATTTGCCCTAGCAGCGTATGGTCAAATTCGAGCCACCCAAGATGTGGATTTGGCCATCGCAGCGAGTTACGAGAAGAGCATCGAACTTCAAGGCCGTCTACAGAAATTGGGTTACCAGCTGGCACCAGAGCCTCACCCTGACGCAGCGCTCTTCTTTGTGACGGACCTTAAAGAAATGTTGGAAGTCGAAATGTGGACGAAACCTGACGGCGTTGTTTTCGATAGGGAGACTCTACGTCGGCGTGTGAAAGTGCGCCCGTTCGCTGACCGTTTCGAAATGTTCGCAATTGGCCCTGAAGACTTCATTGTAAACAAACTTGCCAGAAGAGACCGAGGAGTCCAAGATGAGCAGGACGCCGTCTCAGTTCTGGCGATGCAACAGGGCAGACTCGACTATTCCTACCTCAGAAAAAGAGCGAAGCAAGCGGATGTAACCGAGCTGCTAGAGACACTAATGCAGGCATCAAACACGCGCCCGTAATCACTGACTCAGCTCACGCCCTATGGGCCAGACTGGGCGGCTGGGTGCAGCGTCGGATTGGGATTTGAGTAAGCTGTCTCTATTTTCTTTTCACGGGAACCTGAATTTCCGTGTTCACCCAAGCACGAGGGTTGCGCCAAGGGTTTCCGACGTATACTTCTCGGCCCGTGACCGTGTCCTTGAACCCCCCCACTTCAACCATCCATAGATTCCCGAGTAGACTAAGCGGGGAGAGACTTTGTCAGGGTTGAACGTGACACTGGTGACCTTTTGTGCGGGAAGCTTCTTCACCTTAATCTTCCCCTCGCTCTCCGCCCTGCCCTTGATTTGGAGGCAGGCTTCTGACCGAAGCTTGTTCGCGGGCCTACGCCCACCAGGCTCATCGATGAAATACAACATCCATTTCCCAGTTCCAAGCTTTCTCTTCTTCGCCCATTTTACAAGCTGGCTAAATTCAGCCCGGAGCATGTTCCTGTCGTATGGCCCGACTCGGAGCATAGAGGCTACTCTGTATGCGGGAGCCCGTTTAACCCGAATATCGACAGCCAACAGCCATCAGCAAAGTATCCGCTCGCAGGCGCTATTAATGTGGTGTTTCTTGGACTCACTTCGCGAATTTTCTCGGCCGGGTGAGTGCATTTAACTCGTCAAAGGTAATCGCGTCAGTTAGGAGTGTTTCGTATGTTCCTTTCTCTTTCAAAGAACTTCTACTGACGTCGCCTTGAAGATGGCATGGACTTCGGACCCGATATTGAGCTGCATTTCAAAGAACGACCGTCGGGTGATTATTGCCATGATGCGTTTCTCGCCCGAAATTCGCAGTCTAACAGTCGGCCCTAGATCAGTAACCTCAGCCACTGTCCCCGAGAGTCTATTGCGGGCGCTCGAGTCGACGGCATGTTTGGAAACCACAACCTCCTCAGGCCTAATGTGAAGCATAACCGGCCCTGTCCGGTCTGTCACAGCCTCAATGATCTTCCCGTCGCCTATCTCGACCAAAGCAAGGCTAGCCTCCTTTCGTGTTACATTGCCGGCGAACAAATTCTCCGACCTGAACATTGATGCAACCTCAGTCGAAGGGCTCTCAATAACATCTGTTGGCGCGCCGACTTGAACCATTTTCCCGTCCTTTATCACACCAATTCTGTCTGCAACCGTCGCAGCTTCTATCTGATCGTGCGTTACGTGGATGACGGTGACACCGGTTTCCTTGTGAACGCGGCGTAGATAATCAAGGATCGAACTCTTCGTCGCAGCGTCCACTGCAGAAAGTGGTTCATCGAGCAAAACCGCGCGAGGTTCCACAACTAGCGCACGAGCCAGCGAAACCCTCTGCCTCTCGCCGCCACTCAAGTTTCTCGGGAAACGGTTCGCGAGATGCGAGATTCCGAGTAAGTCTAGTAGATGCTTTGTGCGATTCTTGCGATCTTCTTCCGCGATCCCCTTGGCGTGCAGGCCGAATTCAACGTTCCCTCGCACGGTCATATTATCAAAGAGGAGGTAGTTCTGCGGCGCGTAACTGATCTTGCGCTTCTCTGGTGGGAGGCTGGAAACGTCTTCTCCGTCCACAATTATGTTTCCTTCCCTAGGGCGGTAGGCGCCTACAATCGCCTCAAGGAGCAAGGTCTTACCGGAACCTGTAGGCCCGAGCAAGACAAAGTAGCTTCCTTGGGCGACGGAGAGGTTAATGTTCGTTAGTGCGAAATGGCCCCATGAATGTGACAGGTTCTGGACCGCAACTCCGTCACTCATTTCGTTTCTCCCTCTTTCTTTGAATTAGTTTGAAGAGGACGAAGATCGCTAAGTTGATGAAAATCATCAGTGCCGCCACGTTGATTGCTCCTGGGCTGAGCACAACGCCGTTTGAGATGGATTCGTGGAGACCGTAACCCGCGTAGAGGTTCCAAATCAAGATTGAAGCAACGGGTGGGTAATATGCCATAATGAATAGGGCGCCCACCTCACTCGAAGCCCTAGCCCATGTCAAAATTGCGCCGGAAACGACTGAACGCCAGATGTTAGGCAACGTGACCTTGACAAAGGTGAAGGTTGAAGATGCGCCTAGGCTTCGGGAAACAAGTTCCAGTTTAGGGTCCATGGATCTAATCGCCTCCTCAACTTGCTTCACGGTGTAGGTGGCGCTGACGAAGACAAGTGTCAGAACGATGCCGAGAATGTTGTTTGTCATTTTGATTCCATATCCACTGAAGAATGACCCGACGAGTTCCGCTGAACCGAATATCGTGATGAGTGCGATTCCGGCAACTGTGTGCGGAATCATGAGGGGAATCTCGATTACTGAATCGATCAGCGACCTTCCGGGAAATTGGTACTTCCCAAGCAGATAGCCGAGAGGAACACCCAAGAGCACTGCTACCAAAGCTGTGAGTCCAGACGCGTAAACCGTTAACACGATAGCTGAAACCGCTTCGCTATTGCCCATGGCGAGAACTACTCCTGCCACACTACTTGACCCAATGAGGCTGACCACCGGGGAGAACAGCAAAAAGAACAGGACCCCGCTTAACGCCGAGAGAACAAAAACAAACCTTGTAGGGAAACCAGGGGAAATTCGCAAGATAACTACACCCTAACCGTCCATATGAAACATTAACATTTCAATGTAACCTCTCGGGAGCTCTGTTCGGTTGTGGCTGTTTGTCGTTCGTCCGAGTAGCGAACGTTGATGTGCAGGACTACAGAGAAGCGGCTAACTAGGCGAGATGGTCTTACCTGTGCATGTGGGCCAGAAGCCTCGTTCCACCAAGTAGAATTCTTCGGCAGATCAGTCGCTAGGAATCACGTCGCAGTTTTCTAAAGAAACTTCTAATGTCCTCTGCAAGCATTTTCATTCAAACCGAGTAAGAATATGAAGCGAACACGCGAGAAAACGCTTAGAGCCGCTTGTAGATGTCCCATATTTTCACCCGCTAGGTGTGTATTACACATGCTAGACATCCTTTTTCTGGGATGGTTTGAGGGAAGTATTAAAGTAAGATTAATCTTACTTATGACTTATGATTGCGGGCACGACGCGGCTTTCATGCCGTGGCCAGGTTGTGATTCCGGAGCCTGTTCGGCGGGCTGTGAAGGTACGTGAGGGAGAGCAGTTGCTTGTGGTCGCCATAGGTGACGTCATAGTCATGAAGAAACTGGCCTCGGTGACCTTTGAAGAGGTAGCGAGACCGATCTGGCGGGCCGTCAAAGAAATGGGCCTCTCGGGAAAAGAAGTAGGCGAACTCATCGAGGAAGCGAAGACCGAAACTCGTTCTAGACACTAACGCCTGGTCTCTGGCTTCGTCAACCATACCCTACGCTCAACGAGGAAACCTAAGTGAGAGAAACGTTTCGGGAATGATATCCCTATTCTCTATAACCAATTCTAGACGTTTTTCTGGGCTATAAACTGCTTATAGTTTTAATAGTTACTCATAACCCAACGCCTCCCTGATGGATCCTAATGGCAACTACGACTATTCCTGTTGAAAAGGAGACCAGGGACCGTTTGCGATCGCTGGGAAAGAAAGGCGAAACGTACACTCAGATCCTTAATCGGTTGATGTCGTCGGCCGTGTACGAAGAGTTCATGGAAAGGCAATACGAACGCCTCAAAGACAAAAAGGCGTTTGTCTCTCTGGATGAGCTATGATTGCAATACAAGGTTAAGCTGCACAGAACAGTTGCTAAAGCCCTATCGAGAATGGAACCCAAAATGAAAGCACGGATCAAAGATGGGCTACGTGCACTAGAAGCAAACCCATACGAATCAAGATCGAGCGCGGACATAATGAGGTTGGGAGGAACTAGAGGAAGACACGACCTCTTTCGTCTAAGAATTGGCGATTACCGGGCGATATACGCGGTCGAAGGCAACGTAGTGTACATAACCGACCTCTTCCACAGAGGGAGAGGATACGAATAACGCCTACGAGAGATACTAAAACCTACCAGAAACTTTTTTCTGGGCTGCCTTGGCTCGGGATGCGGCTTCGGGTGGTTGTTTGTTGATCATGGACTGGAGTTGTTGTTGCCTGATGAGTTGGGGTGTGCGGTAGTGGATGTTGACGTATTGGGCGAGGCCGAGGTTGAGGAGTTCACGCATTAGGGCGCTGCTGCTGCGGCCTTCCAGCTTGGCTAATAGGTTGACTATGTTCAACCATTTGCTGCTGACCCTGAAGTTAACCTGAACGCTTCGATAACGCTTTAGTTTGAGGCGCCTCGGTTGGTTTCTTGCGGATTCGGCGCTAGCTATGTCGATAGCGTTCTCTCTCCTCTGCTTCCTTTTTCTCTTGTTTATTCAGCTGTTCTTTGAGACGCTCGTCTGTCTCCTCCAGTTCCGCTAAGATGTGGCCTAGTTCATCGTTTTCGGCGTCGCGGATTACGGCAGCATTGAATGTGCCGATGCGAGCCATCACTGCGAATGCTTGGAGGCGGGCCTCCGATTTCTTAGAAGCCTGTTCCGATGCTGCGATCTTCCTCAGTTCGTCGTAGGCTTCCAATCCTAATTCGATTAGGTGGTCCCGTTTCTTCGCCCGTTCCTCTAAAGAGTGGACCGTCGTTTTGGCGTCCTTCTGTTCCTGCATAGGCGTCTTCTTTACTGTTACCTGCATTTTCTTGACGAGTTCGTCGAGCCGTTGAAGCCGAAGCGTTAGAGGCGTAGCTTCTTCCTCTACGTTTGTGATTACCAGTTCCCGCAGGAACTGCTCGGGCGTTTTCTCTTTCCCAAGCGCAGCCTTCTCCACCCAGTCCGCTACTTTAGCTGGAAGCTGAACCGAAAAGCTATGCATATTACAGGAATTTTCGTTCTCGACCTTACCGCCGAAAGAATCCTTCAACTCCCTCCTACCCGCCTCAGGTTTCGAGGGTAGCGGGACCCTATTGGATTGTGAGATTACGAGCATTCATCGAGTGCTGAGTGAAAATGATCCTGCACCGAGAAATTGACACAGAGGAAATATGGAACAGGATGGGAAAAGTTGACCCCCACGGGATCCTCAAGGACTAAAGCCCCCTTTACTCAGCAGGTTCCTTCGGAGCTAGTTTGCTTGGATGTTAGGAGACCTCGTCCCGTAGGGGTTCAGGGGTTCGAATCCCCTCCCCCGCACCAAACTTAAGATTCAGTTCGCTTCCTTACTTATATCGGCCCTTCTAAGAATTTTCAGCCATGAACCAGCAGGTAGCCTTCGATATTCACCACTACGATCAAAGACTAACAGCGGCGCTGTCAAACCTCGAAAATGACAAGAAAGTTCTCGAGAGCAACCGCAAGAAAATCAAACAATTTCTAGAATACATACGAGCCGAAGGACTAAGCACACCTACACAGGTAAGGTGCACCTACGTGCTCAGGAAACTCTCCAGCCTACTAAGCAAAGAATTCAGACGCACAACCAAAACTGACATGATCCGAGTAATATCCGACCTCGAGAAACAAGACACAGCATACGATACGAAACTGTCTGAAAAGCAATGCATCAAGATTCTACAAATGGCTACGAAACTCTGAAGACGATTATCCGGTTGAAGTAAAATGGATAAGAGCAAGGCGGAACAATAATCACAAGGTCCTGCCCGAACATCTTCTAACAGAGGACGAAGTCAAGAAATTGGCTGAGATCTGTCAGAACCAGCGAGACCGGGCGCTAATACTCGTTCTGTACGAGACAGGATGCAGAGTGGGAGAGATACTCACCCTGAAAGTCGATGACGTACAATTCGACACGCACGGAGCGGTCATGATTGTGAAGGGGAAAACGGGTCCACGTAGGGTGCGAATAATCTTCTCAGCGAAGGCACTGTCGGATTGGTTGAACCATCATCCATCAAGACTTGATCCCGAATCGCCTTTGTGGACCAGCTTCGAATCTGCTGGGTCAACAAAGCCACTCGAATACTACGCGTTCAGAAAGATGCTGTCTGTCACAGCCTCAAGAGCTAAGATAGGCAAACGTGTTAATCCTCACTCCTTCAGACATGCGAGAGCCTCAAACCTCGCCAACGTCCTAACTGAGGCTCAAATGAAGGAGTACCTAGGATGGGTTGGTGACTCAAGAATGGCTTCAACCTACGTGCATCTATCAGGCCGGAATATTGACAATGCATTGCTGAAGCTGAATGGTATCAAGACCGAAGATGAAGTGAACAGCGAAGAACATACGTTGAGAATCAAGACGTGTTCGCGTTGTCAGGAAGTCAATTCGCCTACTAGTGGTTTCTGCTCTCGTTGTGGCTGTCCACTGGACGTGAGAACAGCGATGCTAATGCATGATGAGGAGTCGAAGACCGATTACGTAATGGATAGGCTTGCTGTCGATCCAGAGTTCAAGGAGTTTGTGAGATCGAAGCTAAAGGCCATGGCGTTGACTGTGGCTCTGTGAGGTGAGAAATTGAACTATCAACAAAGGCTCAAGAAGGAAGCAGATGTAAGGTCGAGACTTAGCAGAAATTTTGGTCCCCTCACGAAAAGAAAGATGAAACTTGCAGGCGGCGAGGAACACGAATGCGACTTTGTTTCCGCAGACGGAAGGATCGTGGGCGAGATCAAGACCTCGGAACCAAACAAGCAGAAACTATCAAGTAAGGCTCTACGTACGGCTACGCTCGGGGACATTTCAAGAGACTGCTTGCTCTTACTAGGGACTAAAGCAAGAAAGAGAATTCTCGTGCTGACTAACCGAGTGGTATATCGCAGGTTTATCGCAAGCAAATACGGGAAGGTTGCAAAAGAGTTAGGTATTGACATTCGGCATGTCCCTGCTTGACAAAACAAGATCTTTCCAAAAGTGAGAATCCAAGAGGAATGGACGTTACGAGCCAAGACGGGCCTTTCACGATTAAGGTAGATGTATGCTCGGCTGAGGGCTTGTCGTCCAGATCTTTCTCATCACTTTTAGGAGACGAATTGCATTTGCAAGCTGATACACTGATCTAGTGAGTTCCCGTTTGCTTACAGCGAGTCTCTGAAAGTAGTCAGAGCTTTTGTCCAAATACACCTTCATGGAGGAGCTGGTTTCCGATATCTGCAAGAGCCGTATGAGATGCAGAAGAACATCTTTCTGCTTGTTTTTCTCAGAACTGATCAAATTCCACTTCTTTAGAAGTCCCCATGCCAGTGGGTGAACATAAAACAACAATCCATTGTCTTCTACGAGTGCCGGAAACATCTGGTCGATTACGAGCTCGAACACATTGTTAATGTCCTCGGACAACGACCTCTCAACTTTGAGCATCCTATAGATAATCCGGTATGCGTCGGTGACCTGCAAAGAGATGTCTTCTAAGGGTCCGATTTCGCTGAGCGAATCTGAGCATGCAAACTTGGAGTCAGCAATCATTCCCGTTAGCGCCGAAATAATGTCGTAATACGATTCTCCGTAATCAGATACCACTGTGAGAAGAGAATGTTTGGTGAACTGCTGTTCATTCGCCGTTTGCTGTGAGACCTCAGCCACAACTCCGTTGATGAAACTTGATTCGAGGTTCCGTCGAGCAAGCACTTGTTCCGCCAATTCGGAATCCAGCACAGCCGGAAACGACTGAAAGAGGAACTTATCACCATCTAAGTTAAGCCCTCTGAGCATGACATATGTTCCTTCAATCATCTTTCCTTCGAGGGAAAATCTGTAAGGGTTTCTCACCTCCTCGACGATGTACAGACTCTTTGATATTTTCACCTGTGAGCTGATCCTCGAATTTCCATGTAGAAAGTGAGTGGACGGCGAGAAACCTTGATGCGGAAACGTCCAGTACAATAGTCGAAAGTACTTCTCGAAAATAGTGGTCAGGGTTGGGTCCACAACCTGCGGATCTGCTCCATTTTGTAAAATGAAATTCATGCTGGAGAATTGCGCGGGTTTGGACGCGCGGGGTAGCTCCCAGCAAATCGCATCGGAGTCAGCAAGAGGCGTATTTGTGGGATTAAAGAACCCTGTCGCACGTTCGCCCCATAATTTCAGGACGCTCATCAGGTTCACGCTGGAAAAAAACACCGGAACGAGCCCGAGGTTTGCTATGTACATTTTGTTGCCGACAGGATAATTCCTGTGGGACTTGAACGTGCAGATTGGATGGGATAGCATGATGTGAATGGGGAATTCGAAATCAGCTCTGAAGGCGAGGTCGCCTGCTTTATCAGGGGTTTTTATTACCTCAAGGTCAGTAAACCGTGATGAGTCGTCACAACTCTTGATAATCTGTTCAGTTTTGGCGACATAATCGAGATACATTTTCTGGTTGAATTTCTTCAGAAGGAGTGCAAGGTGTTGTTCATTTCCACCCTCCATCGCGTCACCTGCCTATGGCTTCTTGGATGGTCTCAGAATTCGCAGATAATCTGTCAAGAAGTTCACCGACAGAATAAGCAGTCTTCCCAGACAGCTTTACCATTACTTCATGATTCGCGACCATTCCTTTGAACGACAGATTGGCCGAACCGACAAGAGCGATCGTGTGATCTACCACAATAAGCTTGGCGTGGAGGTCTTCTCTTTTGTCCCGTGGGTTGAAACTTTTGAGCGCAAAACTGGGATATTTCCCTGCAAGTTCGAGAAGAGCATCTCGAACAGAACCACGCTGATTGGAAAACCTATTTACAATCATCAGTACTCGAATTCCTCGCGCTAGCACACCTCTCAGCAATTCGAAGAATTCATACTCGTCGGAATTCTCTCCTATTGCATACGCTGCGATCTGAATTTCACTTTCGGCCTTGGAAATGCAGTCTCTAACAAGTGTCCAGATTGACCTGAGACCTCTGCCAAGCCAGAAGTCTCCTGTAACCGCGACCTCGGGGCCCAGATCTTCGGTAGACATTAGATATTTCCTCTCAACAGATTTCTGTCCAGAAACATATTCCTGTTCGAGCAGGATGTCTCTGACAGCAGGAGGCATGCGTAACATGCAGCGCCGTTGATGCCACGGGTTTTGACTGACATCTCGCTGCACAGTGGATCATTTGAGCAGACATCCAAATTTCGCATGGCGGCTGAAAGAACAGTCTCGAACTCGGGAACAAGTGAAATGAGCCCGCCCAGACTCCCGTCAGTGCCTGTCTGAGTGGTATAGAATAGGACGCCTCCAGAAACGTCTCCTGTCCGGGGGTCTTTCATTGTGTAGACACTCTCTCTTATCGCAGCAGATGAGTAACCAGAATCAATTGAGAGTGCCGTAATGATCCTGTGTGAAAGCGAATGCCACCAAACAAAAACAGGATGGAACTGCAGGTCCATGCGATTTTGATACTCGTTGTTCCACTCCTCAGAGGTCAATTTCGGTTTGTTCTTTCCGAAGTCAATGAATATCCCTTCGCCAATTTGCTCCAGTCCAGGAAACCACTTCCTGTTTCCATCAAAGTAGAAGGTTTTTACCAGCTTGTTGGAATCTGGGTTTGTTCCGAGTCTCCTGTAGCCTCTTTGAACGGTTACAACTCGGAGCCTCTCCACCGGCGCGATTCTGTAGTTGTGAGACGAGAACGGAACGTCTTTCCTTACTTTGAACTTGTTCACTTGGAATTCTGGGCTCTCGGAAGTTGGATCAGGAGGATGGCCGTTCTCCGCAGCATCTTGAAGAGCGTTGAATTCCATCTCGCGTACTGCTGAAAGTGTTGTTGGCCTGTTAAGTGCAAACCGCCTCAGGTCATCAATACTCTTGAGTAATCGTTCCTCAGTCTGTGTGTTCACTTCGTCAATAGTTCTTGGGTCGAAAAGATTCGGATCGAGCTCAGACATATTCTTCAGTGCGTCAACCAAATCTGCTTTGGTCCAGGCCTTTCGTGTTGCGAGTATTGTTCTCATTTGATAGCTATCTAGAATTCTATGAAGTCGTGATGCGAACTGAGGGATTGTGATGGTTGTGAAGACTTCGGGAATCCGAAGGCTCGAAGAACCCCGCAGTGTGACCTTTGCTTCCTTCGAACAGCTTGAAAAAGCTGTACCACTTTCCGGAAATCGGCCAGTGCAGTGCTTTGTTTCCCTGTAAATATCCTGCAGGGTCTTTCTTGCGCCGCATGTACAGGAAATCTCGACATCTCGCAATGACCCACCCTCCGAATTCCAGCGATAAACCGTACTGTTGCAACTTTTCCCAAACGAATGGATGATTCCGTACCAGTCCACATCGTCGAGATGACCCTCCGGGCATGCCCTGACGAAGCGAATTGCTTTCGGTCGCGCAGATTTTGTTGAACCAGAGTTCAGGCAGTCGGGGCACCTTGTTCTGTCATCCTTAGGAAGTTGAAAGAGGTACCCGTGGGGGACGCAGAGTGCCCACTCCGGAAAACGCTCTGTAAAGAAGACCTGCACATTCTCTGGCTCGTTCAGATCGACGTTAGTGGGAATCCGAAAGATCAGGCCGTCATCAATGAGTGAAGAACTTGTGCTATCTGGAATAGCAAACATGGAAACGGGAGGAGTTCTACCTGGACCAAACACTCTCCCCCATTTCTCAAAAGCAGGGACAAGCCTCGGGCCTCCTGGAGCTTCAATTATGCTGCCAACTCCAAAAGTGTAGATGAACTGCGATGGCCTGAGAGCCTGTCCTGGCATATCTAACCACTGAACCTCGTTGTTGACTCCATCTCTCGCATTGACTGCGGGGTGTTCTCGGCTACAACGCGCTTCTTGTGTTGCAGGTGCTGCTCATCTCCGAGAACCACAGCATTGTCGGGTACATAATTGAAAGAGGGTTCAGAGTACAACAGGTTCGGCTCCATCTTCGCCACATTCTCCCATTTTTCATAGAAAGACTCAATATCATTCTTAGTAGCGTTCTTTGCCCTTTTCCTGCTCCCTGGCTGGTTCTCCGCGCGAGTATCGAAATTCCCGGCAATAATGTGAAGCTCCGGCGCGTTTTTGTTGGTTCTCATCAATCTGGAACCACTTTGACTCGTAGCCTTCTTCCAGTATTCGCTTTCTGGCGCCCACGATGGATCGATGCCTACTGTCTCAACCAATATTCCATTGCGAAGTATTGCGACGGCTACTGGACCGAGCGCTCGATCACACGCTCGCGTGGAGAATGGTGCGACTGTAACGGGCTCGACGTACTTGTGAAGAGCACGATGGTAGCCTGTGAAAAACTCGTAGTGGTCAAGGTCCCGTGGGCGAGTTGACCTCAGAAACGTGACAACAAGGCCGGCTTTTTTTCTTCCTACACGCCCTGTGGCCTGAATGTAGCTCGCAGTTGTCTTTGGTTGACCATGCACAATCATCAACGAAAGCCTGTCGATGTCCACGCCAGTGCCGAACATCGAAGTTGCCATGACAGCATCAATCGTCGCTTCCTTTTCTAATCTTTCAAGCACCGCGGAGACCTCTGCTGATCCAACATTGCTGTGAAGCTCTAGCATGTTCGTATCATCGATTGAGCGTGCATTTGCCGCACCGTCCATTTGTTTTATCCAGTCGGGAATGTCTTGCCTGTACAGCGCTCTTGCAGCAGCGAGTTCACGGATAGCGTTGAAGTATCCAACAACTGTCCAGTAATGCTGAAGTTCGGATAAATCACCCGGCGATTTCTTGATTCGTTCTGCTCCCTGCAACAAACTGGACCAGATTCTGACAGTAGGAGTCTGTGGCCCTTTTCCGGGACAGCAAACTCCGACGTAGAGCCTTCCTGCCTTATCATCAAGTGGGTGCCCTTCCTCACCACTTGCGAAAAAGTTGTCCAGTGCGTTTAGACCAGCAGGAGGAAACTGATGCAATCCCCTGTTGAACAATGACATAATCTGAGTGAGTGCCTGTTTTGTTGTTGCTGTGGATGCTATGTACTTTGGAATGACAGGTGCCCCGTCTTTCCAACTCGTTGCCAGAGTGTCGACAGCGGTCTCATATAGCCCAACCATGCTGCCGAGAGGTCCCTCAATGAGGTGAAGTTCATCCTGTACGATGAGTTCAGGAGGGTCGAACCGGCCAACAGGAACTGATTTCCCGGGTTTCGCTTTTCCCGTATCAGGAGGTGACACGTCTCTGTTATATCCCCACAGCGAATCGTATTTGTTAACATTGCCAAAGAGAGAAGAAGCGCGTGGCTCGAAGGGCAGTCTGGCGAACTTGTCTACCGTAGCTATGATTATGGAAGGGCATCGGGCGTAGATCTGAGCGTCCACTGTATAGGCAGGAATGGGTATCCCGTGCGAAGCATTTCCGTTCCCGGGGATTGCGAAAGGCTCAAGTGGGACGCAGAACGCCGTACCAGCAGCAGATGGAACCATCTCCTGCCAATTCACTGAATTGAGCTTGCAATCTGGATTCGGGCAGCGTATCTCGAAATCGACAGGGCGTTTGTAAACGTCCGGCGCGGGTCGAATGAAATATCCTGGTCTGCTGGCAACTGAGCACTCAAACTTGCACTGCAGTGTCTTCTCGACATGGAATCTCCATTCATTGAGACTGTCATCTACCAGCCTGTTGGAAGATATGGAAAACTTGACGTGTAGGACAAAGAATCCTGGTTGAGGGAGATTTCTCACCGTTACCTGTTTGACGCTGAACTGCTTGTAGCTAAGAGCAGCCGAATCTTCTGGTGGTTTCGAGCTGGCCCGGATTACCCAGTATATTTCGTGCTCCTTTCCGGTAAGGCCGATTGATGGCACTGCGAGAACTGTCGCGCAACTTGGACACTTGAGAGCCTGAGCAGGTTCTTCACCCTGATAGATTATTTGCTCGCTCGGTCCTCCCGCCTTTTTGTGCGCGTACTTGAGAATACCAACCGCTCCGATATACCTCCTGTTGAGGTTCAATCGGTTATCCCAGCCACTTCTGTCCACGATGTTGTTGGGTGTGACATTAGCTCCAACCCAGAGGCCGACTGAAAACCTCTGTCCACCCCAGAGGTTCTTCTGTTCAGACATCGTTCCGGACGGCTTCCAGTTGAGCGTTCTCAAATATTCACACGCGGTTATCACGGCAAGCGTTCGCCTGAACTGTTGAATCGTGAGAAGTCTCAGAGTATACCTAGAGAAGATCGCAGTTCCACCTCCTGCGAGTGGGCTCTGGGTGTTTCTGATCCTGCGAAGCGCGAGTGTGAAGATCATCAGGCCCAGATATGCCTCGGTTTTCCCCCCTCCTGTAGGATACCACAGGAGATCGCAGACTCTTCTATCGCGGTGAGTTTTCGATTCGAGGCTCGGAATGCATTGCAGAATAAATGCAAGCTGAAACGGCCTCCAAATCAGATTCTGGGATCTAGTCCAGTTTGATTGGATATTCATGGCCTGGTTCATGAAGCAGAAAGCTAGTCTGACATCATCTTTCTGCAGCAGCTCAATACCTTCACGCATGCGCTTCAGTGACGTATCACATTTGACGAGATTTGTTTCTGCGATATTGCGCGAAGGCTTGTCGAGTCCGATACCAGTTGTTTTCTGCTTCTCAATCCATCTCTCATACTCATCCGCTATCGCCTTCAGGGGTTTCGACAGTTGCGTGAAATCCCACATTTCAGAAAGCAGAGACGCATCTGCATCCTTTTTCAATTCGCTGATCTCTTGTGCCTCCATAGTTGTTTGTGTAACGGTGTATGAAGGCAGGAATTCGCTTCGAACGTCTGGATTGACAAATAATGTACGTTCTATTGGTGGAAGTTGTTTTATGTCTTCGGGGAGAAATGCGGAGTCTCCAGCGTTCCCTGCGAATGGTCTCTCCGGGTCGATCTGCCGCCATGTAGCACCACACATATGTCCTCTGGCGAGGCACTGCAAATTGGCGTAAAGCAGCTCCAGCTGTCCTTCTTCGTCCTCTGAGAATCGCCTTCTGTCCACGGGTAGAGACATCACATCGTCGTGAAAATGGACGCGAATCTGTGGTTGAAAAATCAGTTCGGACGTATCAAGGAATTTTTCTTTGACTTTCGTGGTGTTGATGATAAAAATAGACACGTGCCATGCATTATTACTTTGCTGCTTGCTGCGTAGAACGACTTGGACCCCGGACGATGGTACCCATCGCTTGGGCTCTGTTTGCGAAATATCGAAACCATGCTCGATCAATTTGTCGGGTTTTCTTCGCCAAAGATTGTTCTCTCTGTTATAGCGCGCCCAAGTTACACAGAAATCAACCATCGGCTTGCTTTCGGAGCACACAACAAATGAAACACCCATACTCTTGGGAAACGCGTAGGGGTCAAGGTTCGTCGGAATGCCGCCGAAATCATTTGCGACATCAGAGTCGTCTTCCTCGTGTTCCTCTTCAGGGATGAACATGCCGATGTCTGCGTTGCCGTAGTTTTCCAAGTGTCCTCTGTCGTAATCCCTGGGCTCAAGTATACCTGTCACATACTCGTTGCGTGGATCTTTGTCCATTGATTCAGTGGGTCCAGTGCTCGGGCCTAGGACCTGTCTAACGAGCTCTGTGAAGAATATCTCTCTCACTTGGATCTACCTAACCTTGATATTCCGTAATTGCACATATCGTTCACCGGACAAATTTGACATGCGGGGTCTCTCGCTGAGCAGACGAGAGCACCCAAATCGACCATTGCATAATTGAAGTATCGAGGTTCGTCGACTTTAATCAGTGACGTATAAATTTCTGAGAACTTGTCGCTCCTTCTCGAGCCGTCATTGACGATTAAACCGAACATTCTTCCCAGAATTCTCACGGTGTTTGTATCCAGTAGTGGTTCCACATTCCCGAAAGCAAAACAACTCACGGCAGCCGCTATGTACTTGCTGACTCCAGGCAGTGATTCCAGCTGCGATGTTGTGGAAGGAATCCTGCCATTGTGAGAAGAAACAATTTCCCTGGCCAGTGGTTTGAGGAGTTTGTTTCTCCAGATCAGCCCAAGAGGACGAAGTATTCTCGTCACTTGGGCTTGTCTTGCCTTCGACAGATGTTGAACAGTCGGAAACTCTTTGATGAACTCAGTGTAAACAGGAGCTACTTGATCTGCTCTCGTGCGATGCAGGAAAATCTCAGATACGAGTATTCTGTACGGGTTCCGAGTATCTCTCCATGGATAATTTCTCCTATTATCTTTCCACCATACCAGAAGTTTTTCTCTAAACTCAGCACGCTTAGTTGAAGTCATCCCTCGAGTCATCTGGATTCAGCACCTCCTTGGCAGCTCTTGCTGCCCGCCAAGAGAAACAGGGACTGACTGCGTCGACCGCCAGTTGGTACTTCATTTCCATTCCTATTTTCTGTGGCAATCTGAAACCTTTGTTGAATCCTAGCAGCCGCCAGGCTTCTCTTACAGAAATTACTCGCGTAATTCCTCCGTTGAAGGAATCAGGATGAAGAACGTATGTCTTCAGAACATTACCAAATGAATGCGAGGGTTCGTTCCATTTGAGAATGTACCAGCCGTACTTACCCGTCTCATAAAACTTACGGTATTTGTCAATAGTTTTCAGGTCCGGCCATTGATGATCTGGTGCTTCATTCTTGCCTTTGTTGCGAAGGTACCAGATCGCATTCCGTACAGTTGTTGGGTCAGTCTGCTGCGACGTAAGATTCTTGAAGAAACGTTCTGCTTTGTTCATCTGGCCATTACATTTCCTATCTCCCTTTCTCGCTCCGAAAATCATTAGGCGACGTCTACTCGTTGGTGCGCCGAATTCACTATATCTTATTGACTGACTGACAAATGTGTACCCAACTTCACGGACTCTTTCTAGTTGTCTCTTGAGGATCAGTTGGTTCCGCAGAGTGGGGACGTTCTCCATCAGAAATGCGCGCGGCTTTGCAGCTATGACATGATCAAAGAACCGAGTCAGGAGCTTGTAATCCGGATGATAACTGCCCCTTCGTGTTGTGTTAATTGTTGCCCAAGGTTTGCACGGTGGTCCGCCTAATATTATGTCATAATCCCCATCGATTGTTTCGCTTGAAAGGTCCGCTGTGATAAACTTGCCAATCCTATTCAGTTCGAATGTCTCTTTGGCTGCATTATTTACGTCCACGCCTGTTACTTCAAACTTGGCCTTCTTGAATCCCAAAGAGAGACCACCTGCACCACAAAAAAGGTCAAGTGCTCTCATATGTCCGCACCCATTACAATGGCAATATCTAGTAATCCTCTGTGAGCTAGAGAATTCATCAGATCACTAAATCAATTTTGCTACTGCTAGCATATGTAGCGCAAGGAGCCTACGAGCTCCCGAGATTTTTCTTCTTACAAATCCCCTTTCTAATTCATGAAATTCTGTGATTTCCGAGATTGCGAACGAAAAGTCGCTAGGCTGAAACTCTACATATCGGAGGTTTTTTACTGCGACGAACACTTCAGAGGCACGCACGATTTTAGAACTTAATCTTCCATGTATTTCTGCTTCTGATAATCCTGCACACCGTCAGGATCGTTGAGGAATTCAATGAGTTCTTTCAAAATGACTGCTCGAATAGTGTACTTCCCTGTCGCCGCATCTTGGATCAAATGTGTTACTCCGTGAACGTCCCTATGCTGAAGATTCGAGAAGTGAAGGAGCGGTGTGACACTGTATTTCTTCTTCCAACTGTCTCCCATCTCCCAGCAGACGACTAGGCCGATTGCTGATGGATCTTTTTCGCCCTGTTCGATCTCTTCGAGCAAAGCGTCGAAGTTGTATTTGTACTCCAAGACGTAAGGGGGCGACTCAAATTCGGTCGGAGTTGCTTGGTCGACACCTAGGGGATTCTTTCCCTTATCAAACAGGTAATGCTCAAATGGTTTCTTCATATAGCCCTTCCACAGGCCATCGTATTGCTTATGCTGGCTCGCTGACATCAGCTTTATTCCTCTTATCACACCTCCCGCTAGAAGCTGATTGAAAAGCGAGACAACGTCTTGTTCGACCATCGGTGTAGCTGTGAGAGCAACCTCATTCGTCGGGAGAAAGATGTCTTTTCTATTGATTATCAGAGGCGAGGTCTTCTCATGTTGTTCCATTTCGGATTTCCAAGTGTGAATCTCTTTGTCTTGAGTGATTTGGGGGGTGACGCCAGTAGTTGACTTTAGATGGGATTTCCAGTCTAGGAGAAGCTCAACGATAGATACCGCAATTCTTTCGGCCAACTCTTCAAGTTCAGGTTGGAACCCTTTTCTGCCAAGATCTGGTTCAGCGAGAGCAAAGTGGACAAGTACATGCGAGTTGTGTTGATATCCAATGTTTCGAGTGAGCGGTATTAGAATCAATTCGCCTTGTGGCATCCCGTTCGTTGCTAGTTGTAATCCGCCGCGCATGATTCTCATGCCTTTTCTCAGTTTAACGATATTGTCGTTGAATTCGTCCCACACGTCAACAGTGTATGTGAAGAATCCGTACGCTGAAATGCCGTATTTCTTGATCAGTTCTTTCTCGGGGTCCTTCAAATTAAGCGGGAGACCTTTTCCGCTGACGAGATCGGCATTACTCCAAAACGAGTAAATGCCATTAAGCTTGTAAAAGTGTTCGGGCAGTTTGGTAACGCTCTTTCCCTTCGCGGTAAGTTCTGTTTGAGTTCTTATGATGTCTCTCAAATCAACACACGTGCTGACTACAGTGTGTGGGTAATAGTATTCACAATTCTTGACAGTCTTCTCCTGATACGTTCCACCTGTGTTGACGACCTTCAGGACGCAAACAGTCTCAGTCTTCGGTCGATCAAGATATGTGCCGCCTAGAGGAGTCTTGATCCTAAGAATCGTCTCCCATTGATCACAAGTTTCGGCTCCTGACCAAGTTAGATTACTTGGTCGAATGTAATCTCCCGTCAGTCTCAGGCAGAAAGTGGAGCCGCGATCGATTCCTCCGAAAGCGCTGTGAATAGGCGTGGAAGCGCGCACTGTTGGGCGCGGTTTAATGTTCTTTTCATCCTCTACCCATTCTCTTCCACCCTTGATATCTCCGACGTACGAAAAGTCACTTGTTTTCGTTCCTAATTGAAGAGAATTAAATCCATATGCAAGATAAGTTACACCTACTCCCTTGTCTCCGCGAGTACCACCACCCTTGAAGGATACATTGGGGCGGAGGAAGCTCCTAAATTGTGTCTCAGTGAAACCTATTCCGTTATCGGTTACGCACACGTAATTGTCTTTCAAATTGATTTCTATCCACAGCTTAGGCAAGAAGTCCTTCTCGATACGCTTGCGTTCATCGACCGCGTCAAGTGCATTTTGGATAAGCTCGGATAGAGGATCGAACCATCCAGTGTAGGATTTGATGATGTTCTTGATTTCACGCTTAAGGGTGGCACCATATATTTCTTGGTCTACCTCTTCTGACAGCGGATCCCAAGGCGTGGTCAGAGACTGCTGTTTTGACAACGCATGTCCCGGGGAGGGGTTCGTGGCAACTGCACATAAAGATGTGGGCTAGACTGTGGAGCCTTTTGGAGAAGGCGCTTCAGTTGCCATGGTTAGCATCTGTAGTTCAAATCCCAGCTGCCCCACCATTACATTGCTTGGGTTTAGCGGAGAAGACTTCGGGAAGGAGCGAGATTGCTTGCTGTTGCTGACACACTTTGGATATTATCTTTGGTGTGACTTACCGCCCGCGATGTCCACGATGTCCATGATACTGGCCCATTGCCCATAGCTTCTGAAATAGCGAATCCCAGTTCCGAAATCCCCATGCCTGCACCGCCGCTCGCCTTCGCCGCCTGTGACTGGCTACTGTTTCTGATTTGAAGTAAGAGATTACTCGGCGGCTTGATATTACAATTTAGACTAGCGGTTAATCTTAAAATTAAAACTAATCCTAGCTCGCCGCGATACCCGCGGTCTCGGAAGTTAGGTTATGCCTACGAACCAAAACAGCAACAGCCGTTAAACAGCAGCTTAATCTTCAGCCCAAAACAGGCGGCGAGCGGCAAGGCGGTTCAAAATGGTGGATTTCATGATGGGGGATCTCATATTTTGACACGGTGTTGTTACCTTGAGCGGGCTATTCTCTTGAATCGTGGACATCTTGGACGTCATGGACGTCCTTAAGGTAGGTATCCACCTTGGATGGCAAAGTCTTTGCGAATGGAGTTGAGCCTTTCAGCCCTAGTTAGCATTTCTTTATGGAACAGTTAAGCTGCATCCGAGTCTCTGATTCCGTAGGCGAAAATCAGCCTTCTACGGTTCCTTTTCGGGAGTATGTAGGAACGTCTCCTATTGCTACCTGAACCCTTGCGAACGCGCATGCACCCCAATTCCTTAAGCATTCGGCCGATTTTTTGGTCATTGATTATGTCGTTTGCGTAACCTTGAGCCTGTAAAGGTCTTCTTACATCTTGGATAGTGAACGACTTTTCGCTCTCAATTCCGGCAAGCTGAACAATCGCCTTGACGGTGTCACTGTCCAGACTGTTTCCAGATTCAGATTCGCGTTCGGTATCCTCACTCTCGCCAATCTTTGCTAGGGCTCATTTCGCTGCGTCGGTAGGGGCGACGGAAAACAGCGGGTGCATTATCTCGCAAAGCCTGCTGCTCTTGAAGCGCGTGAAATCAGGTTGTGAGAAGTGATCATTTCTGTGTCTTTGAGATCACATAAGCAGCATGCGTCTGAGTTCATGCGCGCTTTGTTCATTAATTGGGCGTTCTACTTTTCTCACGTTCTTGCTCATGGGTATCGTAAGACATCGGCTCTGCATTGATTTCTCCGTGAACTCTCTATTTGCAGCGAAAGCCCTTGGACCGAATATATTTAGCATGAGCAAACCGTAGTCTGCACTCTGCCAACCGACCGTTCTCGGTATCTTGATTCCTTTCTTGTATCCGGACTCGAGAATAGAGGCTATGTCAATTTGATCTCCCTTCGTGATTTTGTCAACGTTGTCGAGAAGTATCGTCGGTTCTTCTTTTGACGTAAGCCTGGATAAGCTGCCGCTCGTAGGACGATCGATAACGATGCCCTTTCGACATAGCCGACTCAGAGTCATCAAGGCATCTGTCTTGCCGGTTTCCACTTCGCCTATGAAGGCTACGTAAGGAGCCGTATTGAACCTGTAATATATCCAAGTCTCCATCACAAAGCACGATAGGACATCGTACCATGATTCGTTGGCAATATCGATATGATTATGGATGAAATCGCGAACCTTTCGGTATAAGTACTCATCAGAATCGTAGTCGAGCGGTTCGCCCACTTCAGGCCAAGGATTGTTGGTTCGACCCTCTGCCTTTCCCGCTGTTTCCTCTGCGTTCCCTCTATATCGATTTAGATTTGTAACCCTCTTCGGACGGCATTTTGACCGTCTATTCTTCGCCAAGATCCTGCACTCAGTCTTTCATCAGCGTCTGCGCCTTAGTCTCGCATATGTGACGTAGTCGTTGAGAATCTTAATCGCCCTTGAGGCGATCTCGATGAACGAAGACTTGTCAGCACTGAATCTGACTTGCACTGTTCTTTCCATTTTCGCGTGTCTGCCTGTGTATTTTGTGAACGTCATCGAAATGCTAGCCTTGTTTCTGGACCCCATTTTTCCTTCGCCATCCCAACGATCTGGTCGATCAAATTCATCAGCTTCTGACTCTCTGTGACGTGATCGGACTCATTCAGGGCGAATTCTAACATCAAACTCACCGTGCAACTCTCATAGGGTCTAAGAACGGCTTTTCTGGTCAGCATTACGTTGCCTTTCAAGTAGTGATTGATCGATGGACGCGTACTCTCTTGTCCTTTCTTATGCAATCATGTCGCACTCTCCGTGCCGTCAGGTTGGTTTTCGGAAGCAGAAGAGTCGGAACTACCGCTTGATTTACCAATGTCACTGTCTGATGGCTTCACGAATTTTTTGAGGCCAGCTTCGACGGCCAAATCGTGAACGATACGGCGCCATCGAGGCAAATGGTCGTACACCTCTTCACTGACGCTTCTCCCCTCCAGAAGCTTGGATGACAACCACTTTGACCCCCATTTTCTCGAGCTTCTCTCTGACAGCTTCGCGGATCAAGTCGCTTTTTGAAACGTGCGAATCATATTCGACTGCGTCTTCTACAGCTTTGTCAAGCGGCTTTGGTACTGGAACATTCCAGTAGACCAAATGTTTGGTTCTGGACACCTTACATCTCGCCTGAACAACAGATGCGCAACGCTTATGCATGAGATAAGCTAGTTAGTTTAGTAACTTATCTAGGGATGCGGCACATGGTCCAGAAGAGCGCACAAGGTCTTTGGAGAGGGGCCATTAAGATCTATCAAATTTTGCTAGAAAAGGAAGCGACATGGGGTGAGTTGAAGCGTGAAACAGGTTTCTCAGCAACCATCCTTTCGCAGTACTTACGTGATCTGCAAAAAAGCGATTGGATCTATCACAAGGAGACTGACAGGAAGTACGCCGCATACAAGGAACCATATCAAACCCTCTATCATCAAATCGTTCATTCTATGTTACTATATCACGAAGCAGAATCCTTCAAACCTCATTTCAATTCACTTCGAGTAGGGAATGAGTCCGCTGAGCTAGAAAGAAAAGCGATCAGGGCTTATGTCATGATTCTTGCAGCATCTCTTCCTGCTCTAGTATGTAGCTCCGTTCGCAGCGGTAAGGACGCGCATCAACGCCTGGACAATTTGGTTGAAGTATTCATGCGTCCGTGGCTTCATACTCTGCTCGACTTATGCCTCATTAGGAAAAATGCGGGCGAGGAGATTACAGAAGAGATCAGCAAGCGTCTATATCAAAAAGGCATGCAAGAATACCAGAGTTTCCATAAAACTTTGGAAGAGCTCTCACAAAAGGCCTACTAGCAGAATCTGAGAACCGCTATTGTCTCTCATCCTTTCAGGAGACTCTGATCTTAACTTCCGCTGAATTCTTCGAGAAGTCCTCAACCGTTTCGTTCCTGGCGTCTGGCAGATAGTCTCCAACACACCGCTGGAGTCGGAGATGTATTCTAACAACTTCTCGTCTTCTCAAGGAGAAGAACCGCTTGGTAGTTGTATACCCTTCAAGATTACAAAAGAGCCAAATGCAGTCGTCGCACAATTAGAGACTGAACAGAGTTGCAATCTCTTGACCCCTGACGAATATGTGTTGTCAGTTATCTCAAATTACAGCGTTTCGACCGGTCCTAGTTCTCCATCTTATAGAGTTGCGCAACAAGTATATCCGATAATCCAAACGTGGGCAGGAAAAGCGCTTCTCGACGTTTCCTTCTCAGGCTCATATGCCAAGAATACGGGAATCAGAGGAACTACTGATGTTGATCTCTTCATTTCGTTGGATCCAAGCACACCAGGGACCCTGAAAGAAATCTATGACCACTTGTTTAATTTCTTGACCAACCAAAATCTTTCACCGCACAAGCAAAACGTGTCAATAAATGTACGATACTCTGGGATTTCTGTGGATCTAATTCCTGCAAGAAAGCAGAGTGGCAATACTAATGACCACAGCCTTTTCAGAAACAGGACACAAACATGGACACAGACGAATGTTCAAACGCACATCAACCTAATCAGTAACTCCGGCAGGATCGATGAAATCAAAGCCCTAAAGATTTGGCGTAACTTGAATAATCTGGAATTTCCATCCCTCCTTCTTGAATTGGCCGTTTTGGAGGCTCTGCATGGATACAACAGGAATCAAGTTGCTGCGAATGTCTTCAGCGTTTTTGATTACTTTGTCAACACCTTCCCGAGTGCGCGTCTTGTAGATCCAGCCAATTCAAATAACGCGGTTTCTGACGACATAACCTCGACAGAGAAAACTACTATTGCGAATGCTGCTCGAACAGCTTTGAGGAGCACAAACTGGAACCAGATTATTCGGTGAAATGAATGCCAACCGTTGATTTACGTGCACTATTCTTGAAACTGCAGAAAGAGATGGAAGCCTCTCTCTCGACAACCCAAGAGATTCCTCATCCCACTGGTAAAGGCGAAGCCACTGAGATGAGTTGGATAGACATGCTAAAGAAGTATCTTCCAAAGAGGTACCAAGTAGAGAAGGCCTTCGTAGTGGACTCGGATAGCCAGCTGAGCGAGCAAATCGACATTGTAATCTTCGATTCTCAGTATTCCCCGTTTCTGCTAAACCATGAAGGAGCATTGTACGTTTCCGCTGAGAGCGTCTACAGTATAATCGAAGTCAAACCAAAACTGGATAAGGCCTACATTGAATATGCAGGCAAAAAGGCGGCTTCTGTAAGACGGCTTCGACGTACGAGCGCAAAAATACCTCACGCCGGGGGGGTTTTTGCACCCCGAGAGCTTTTCGAAATACCTGCCGGCGTTGTTGCACTGGAAAGTGATTGGAACCCACCGTTTGGTGAAAAGTTTCAAGGTGCGGTTAGTGCACTTAAGAAAGAGGAACGAATTGACTTCGGTTGCGCGCTACGTCACGGGAGCTTTGATATCGATTATTCCGATTCAAGCCCCAAAATTGGAATCAGTTCTCCAGAGTCTTCTCTGATCTTTCTCTTCCTCACTCTTCTTTCTCGGCTTCAGATACTGGGAACCGTTCCTGCAATTGAATTCGACAAATATGCCAAAGCCCTAAGTGTCAAATAGAAGCAGATCTCTTTTCATCTTTCCACCAGACTCTAATCTTTACTTCCGCTGGGTTCTTGGAGAAGTCTTCATCTGTCTCGATGTGGAGATCTGGGAGGTAGCCTCTAACATATCGCTGTAACCGGAGCAGTATCTTAGCTACTGTTCGTCTTCTGAGTTCCTCATCGATTAGAGGTGTAGATATTTGTTCCATTGGGCCATCCTCCGCATGATTCCCCAGACGGCCCATACACGGTGTAAGAGTACCGTAAGTTAAGAATGACCGAAAAACGAAGTAGGAAATCTAGAACGCTGGGCAATTCGAACCTATATTTCATGTTTCCTCCCCCGCACCAAACCCAAGGCTAATCATGTTAGGAAACGACTCAAGCCGTTGGAAAACAGGATCAAGAACGTAGAAATCGTCGAACCTATGACTGAGAGAATGGCGATGGAAACAATCTCTAAGCTGTAGGACTCGCGAGACTGAGTCTGGGCTTGAGGCTTAATCCATGAAGATTGTGGCTCTCGGGGACAGTTTGACGGTTGGAGAAACCGGGTTCTCTGATTCTGATGAATCCGCCTCTTACCCGAAATATCTAGAGACTCTTGCTAAACAATATTTGACCAGTCTCCGATCAGGTTTGGAGGTCAATGTGCTGAACAGGGGAATTAACGGTGATCTGACCTCGGGTATGCTTGAAAGGTTCTCGAGGGACGTGGTGGATGAGAAAGCGGATTACGTGGTCATACTTGGAGGAGCCAATGACTTAGGTTGGGGTTTTGATCCGGCAACGATCGCCCACAACTTGACTACCCTATACGATGCTGCTCTGAGCAAGGGCATTGTGTCCGTGGCATGCTCGGTGCCATCGATTCTTGGATTCGACGCGCTTATCCCTCCCAGACTCCAGCTTAACAGACTGATCCGTATGGAAGCAGAGAAGAGAGACATACGATTCGTGGACTTCTTCGCGGCAACTGCTGACCCGCAGAACAACAGACTCTCAGAGGATTACTCTGCCGATGGACTTCACCTAAACACAAAGGGTTACCAGGAAATGGGCAAATACATGTTCGACTAATGGCTGAAGGCACTTCTCGACCAACGTACGAAGTAGTTTCGCTACTTCTCTTTCCACTGGATAACTGCGAGCCTTGACTAAGGCAGCGGTAAGGCCATAATCTGATCTAATGCGTATCTGACTCTGAACCGTTTAGCTGACGTTGAATAGTTGTAGGATCAAGTGTATGATGAGTGGTTCATAATTTTGGGAGGTAGCTGGTGCGATAGCTTTCATAATAGGTCTATTAGTCACAGCTTACTGTTTCAGGAAATGAGTGAATTTTGCTTGAGAGACGGACTGGTGTTGCAAAGTGATGGAGACTAAGGATCAAGATACCACATTCAACTGCGCTGATGGAACCATGATGTCCGCTTTCATCTCTAGACCCAAGGACGGAGAGTTCCCGGGAATAATTGTGATCCACGAGGCCTTTGGATTGAATGAGCAGATCAGGGGTGTTGCAAAGAGGTACGCTAAGGAAGGTTACGCCACAATTGCTCCAAACCTCTTCACAAGGAACGGCGATGTTATGAACGAGAAGAACATCGAATCTACGATGAGATACATGTGGACAGTGCCGCCAGACAAGAGAAGCGCCCCAGATACGATTCAGGAACTCATGAGCAAAATGTCCGAAACTGAAAGGAAAGTCGCGAACATCTTCTTTCTTGGGAGGGAGGAGATGGAAAAGCAAATGGCCAAAGATCTCTTGGATTGCAGGAGCTATCTTCAGAGCCTCGATTTTGTTGTCAACGAAAAATTAGGCATCATGGGGTTTTGTATGGGCGGAGGCCTGACCTATCAGCTTTCAACGGTGTATCCCTTCAGCGCATCCGTCCCTTTTTACGGGGCGAACCCAAAGCCGCTAGGATCTGTTGAGAACATTTCTGGCCCCATACTTGCTTTTTACGCTGGAGAAGACGAGCGAATCAACGCAGGTGTTCCATCTCTAGTTGAAGCAATGGTAAAGTACAAGAAACAATTTTCATTGAAAATCTACAAGGGAGCGCAGCACTCCTTTTTCAACGAGACCAGACCGTCTTACAACAAGGAAGCTGCCAGTGACGCTTGGGAAAGCTCAGTTGCTTTCTTTAACAAAAATCTAAAGTGAGCGAATCGTGAACAAACCAGATTCCAACGAAAAGGATAATGCCGAAAGTTCATTGCTCTGGGGCTGCTTTGTGAATTGGGCGACTACACTCGAGAAGCTTGAGAAAAGGCAAGCGGCAGAACACTAGGCCAATCTCCTAGAGCCTTCCTTATCGTGGGGGGGCCCAATGAGATGCGAACCCTCAATATCCGCGATTTTCTCCAGTGGAAACGAGTACCCAAGGTCCATCAAAAAGTACGCAGCGCCGGATTCGAACCCATGAACCCCTACGGGAGAGTCCTAAGGCCTCCGCGCAAGTGCGCTGCGGAAATCCTGCGCCAAACCAACCGTCTCAGGCGTATCGTACCCATTCGAAGCGAAAGTGGGCCAGGCCAAAGTACCCGGTCCGAAGACAGGTTTCTTGGGAAGGATGCTCAGGCACTACACCGGCGACACTTGGCGTGACCCGGCGATAAGGGAAAGGCTGTCATGGTACTATAACGTATTACGGGATCTAAGGCCATCAAAGTTCCTAATCTGCAAGGATATCGCTTGCGAATATGACCTCGGCCTCATGACAGAGACGGAATCACAGCATGCTGCGACTGGAGTTTCTCAGCAGGTTGAGGGAGTTTAGAGAGGGCGAAATTACATCCGAGATGTCTCAGCGACCGTGATTCAGTTTTTTGGATATTAAAGTTGAACTTTTGAATCGTATCCTTCGAAAATGCGTGTTCTCCGAGTGAAAGGTCGACCGCGTCGAAGGTAAAAGGAAAGGCGCCTGCCACATAGGAGCGGTTGTTCGTGATGGGATTTGGCACCCGAGGACTAACATGCTTATTCCTCCTTTTTCTTTCTCGTCGCCACAGTATGCGTTATCCGTTCTAACCTGAGTCCAAAAGCCCCAACTTTCGCACAAATCTGATGTAACCTGCGGGGCTCATCATGAAACGCGGAAGCTGCATGCTTTCCAAGATCTTCTTATCAGACATCCCGATCCGCCTTGATTCTGCCAACATCGACTTGTACGATTCCAAAATGACGGGGCTCTCACCGAACTCCTGATCGTTGGATTCGAGAAGTAGCTTATCTTCGGACAGGCGTTTCAGGATATTGAGGCACAATAGAACGTTAAGATACAGTGAATTCACGTCGCCTTTCCTGAAGTAGTCTAGGCTCACCATGAGGTGGCCATCCTCATCGCTTGGAAATATTGTTCGAAATGGGGAATCGGCGAACTCAACTTTAAGCTTGCCTAAGATCTTCTCCGTCTTGTTTCCGAACAGGGCCCTTACCGCCGAAGACTTCTCAAAGCCCTTGAAATAGTCGGTAAACGGGAAGACTCGTATCGATGCGTAGCGGTTTATTCGAACGGCTAACCTTGCCCGATTCTTTGAGGTGTTCCCGCCTCGTTCAAGATTCACGGTTTTCAAGAACTTGTTGAACACCTTCGGGGGAACTGGTCCCATCTTCAGATATTCTGCTATCTCGTTGAAGGACATGCCAATTCGTTTGGCCTCCTTAACTGTGTGCTTGTAGGCCGGGACTTCTATCGGGCTCACGTAATACAAAGACCGGTTTCCCATGAACTTCTGATGCTCTTCTCGGAAGTACTTTCTATTCTCTATGAATTGCTTGACATGGAACAGCTCGTGAACTACGTCAAGATACAGTGTCCTCTGGTCGCTGTGCTTGAGATGAAAAGTGCTGACGGCAATGTTTCCGTCTTTGTCTCTTATGCCCATGTACATGCGGCGATTAGAAACGAATCCAACTTTCAGGTTGTCCAAGACTGAGTCAGTCTTCTCTCCAAAGACGCCCCGCATCGCGCCGACATTATCGAACCCTTTGAAATAGTCTGTAAACGGCAGAAGGGCGGCAGAAGGTGCTTTCCGATTTATGCGTATAGGAAGACGAGATTGCCTAGCCACAAAAGTCACCTCCCTGCAACGGGAAGCTCTGCTAATAAACGTGCAAATTTGGACCGCACAGCTCGCTTAAGAGAAGCTCGGAAGAGGAAATCAAGAAGAAGAATAATCGTGACCACGAACTTCGAACTTGGGCAAACTAGAAAGTCATGTCAAGTTGATGGTGGCGTTCGTCTGATCTTGCCGGAAGCTTTCCTCGGCATCTTTTGCGTTGGCCTCCTATACCTATTCGCCGGTCTTTGCCGAACCACCGGTTCGCACCTCGCCTGTCCGCGCCTTTGGACTCCCGCCTAGTAGAGCACCAAAAAACCCAATTCTGAGGAGACAGAAGTAGTTGGTGGACGCGAGCGTATGAAGATAGGTAATCCAAACTGCCCAAGCTGCGGTGAGAAAATGACTTTCTACTCCGGTGGGACTTACTCGAAACATTACATCTGCCAAGATTGTGGTCGGTTCCTCGTGGTACGAAGACCCTCAAACTTCTTCAGTAAGGATCCTTCCAAGCCTAGAGTAAGTTAACCTGAATCGTACTGGGGATCGGTGCCGAAGGAAAGCCATGCTTAGTAGAGCGGTCGAAGGCGAAGAGTATTTTGAAACACGCCTCATGGAAAGGAGGTGAGTTCTTCTGATTAGTGGCAAAGGCGCGGCCTCGCCGACGCTTGAAGACATGGCCCAGCCGCGTGGATCCTTCGGAAGAAACGGCGAACTGGATTTCCGCTGCTATAGCTGCTATGAGTATTGGAATCGCATCTGTGAACGCTGCTCGCGATGCGCATCCCCCGATTATACCCCTTGTCTTCACTGTGATCTAGGCCTAAGATAGGTTGAACGAGTGCAAAGAATCGGCATGCTCGCCCTTGATTGCGCGCGCCTTGGCTTTGCGTTGCAGCTCACCGAAAGCATGAATGACCGCCATCTTCTTACTGCCTTCAGCGTCCCAGTGAGGTCTTTCCAACCTGGCGGAGACCGTTTAGCGAAGGCACTCCTTCGCGGCTTCTATGTCCAACTCCATTTCTCTCAGTTTGCTGTCTGGCAGCTCTTGGCTGGTTTTCTCTTTAATTCGTTCCAGGTCTTTTACGTATTGTCGAGCCGCAGACCTCAGAAGGTCGCTGTACAACGGTAGCTTTAGGTTTGCAGTGTCTCTGTCTTTGGTTAATTCGATCAGCGCTTCGGAAACCAGTGACTTCAATTGGCCAAAGGTAAGGTATCGTCTGACGGGCCCGCTTATCAGCGGCTTGACCTCTTCATCACTCGTGAAGTTGTCCAGTCGGTATCTGTAGTGTTCTAAGACTCGCTTTAGAAGCTCCGTATTCCCGACAAGGTCTTCAATCGGCATGCACTAAAGCAGGGACAGTATCAGAGATAAGGCATTCTAGGAAGTAGAAAACTTAGGGCCAATAACAAGACATCTGGCAGCGCCTAGCTGAGAAGAATAATTATTACCACGAATCTCCGCTGCTGGTTGGTGTCATGGCTCTGAGAGGTAAGGCAGTGTGTCGCAGTTGTGGCATCGGCTGGCAGACCGTTGTCATTCATGCACTTATATAGTTATGATGCCTTAATATTATCGTGTATATGCTATAATGCAGATATCAGTCGGTGCAGCAATGGACGACACTACTTACAGGGTACTGGACACTCTCTGGAAGGAAACTGGCAGGCCCATCTCTATACACGAACTAACCTCCAAGATAAGGCGCTCCCACGGCACCGCGTTTTACTCCAACATTTACGAGAAGACGCGTGCGCTGGCTGCTGAGGGAACGATAACTCTCACCAAGGCCGGAAGGTCTTCACTCGCAAGCCTGAACTTCGCGAATTACCTGCTCATTGACTTGCTCACAGAGGTGGATCTCAGAAGAAAACGTGACCTGCTGGCTGAATCCAAAGAATTGCAGATGCTTTTCAAGAACGCCGAGGAACGCTGCGAGGAGATCCGTTCCATAGAATCGATATCAGCGATAAACGCCGAGAGGAACCTGAAGCTCAACAGGGCGGAGCTACTGTTTTTACTGCACGATCCGAAAGGCAACCTGCTCCAACGCGAGATAATCCGCATACATGCAACCGCGCGAGACCTGCAGGCGTTCGCCACAATCAAGATAGACCCTCTCATCTTGACAACGGATGAGTTCCTAGAACTCCTAACATCGGATGAAATCAACCCTTTGAAAGAGATGCTGTACGACAAGATAACGCTCCATGGACCGCAAGACTTCTGGTCCCATATCGCCGCAGCGGTGGCCAAAGGATACAGAATCGCGCTACTGGAGGCGGAGACGAACCCGGCGAAGATACCCGAGAAGGACTTGACCTTCAATCTAGCAAGGTTCGGCTACAAGGAGATCGGACCCGAGCTGAGGGAAGGGCAGAGGATATGCATCGAATACATCATCGCTTCCATCATGATGAAGGGTGACGCCAGGCGCATCGAGGCGATACCGATACTGCTGGCAAAAAACAAGGCGAATCACAGCCTCCTCATTTTCCTTTCAGAGAAATACGGACTGTCTGGCAGGCTCATTGGACTGTTGAAAGCGCTAGACAAGATTAAGCCCTCGAAGGAGACTGGTGTTACGATAGGAATCCTCGAATCCCTGAAACCCAAGGAGATCAGAGCGAACAATAAGAGCATAGAGGAGAAAATGAGGTTGTATGGCGCGATTAGGTAGCAGAGTGCTGCTGGGTTTCCTGGAAGAAGTGGACAAGGAGCTGGGGAGAAAGATCACTCTCATCGCGGTCGGAGGCACCGCGCTCACATTGCTTGGCGCAAAACCCTCGACTAGGTTATCATACACGTAAGAAGACAGCCTCTGAGCAGCCCTAGGTCGTCCCCAATCTCTGGGCCGATTGGGTTCGTGATTTCAATGTGAACTTTTACGGGGTTATGACTCCTAGTGTTTCATGTGTTCGTTGAACCAGTTTAGGTGTCGTTGGAAGGAATCGATCATGTGGGCCTTCTCTTGGTATCCGTGCCCCTCTCGCGGATAAACAACCAGCTCGGTCTGTACGCCTAGCCCTTTGAGAGCTCGAAAGAATTCGTGCGCTTGTTCTACTGGGACACATGGGTCTTCTTTTCCATGTATTATCAAAGTCGGAGTTTTTACATTTCGCGCGTAGTAGATTGGAGATTTCTTGTTGAATAAGTCTGATTGGTTGTAGGGGTCGATGTCGAATTGGAATACTTCCCAATACGTGTTCCATTCGCCTCCGTGGCAGCTTAGTAAATTACATATTCCATAGTCCATTACGGCGGCATTGAACCTCTGAGTTTGTGAAACCGTCCAAGCTACGAGGTAGCCACCGTAGCTTCCTCCATAAACAAAGAGGTTCTTTGGGTCGGCCCATTGCTGTTCTATGCAATAATCCACTCCTGCCATGATATCTTTGAAATCCTTGCCTTCTATGTTGCCCCTGTTCATCTCTAGGAATTTGACTCCTCTTCCCATGCTCCCTCGCGGGTTGGGCAAGAGAACAGCATATCCATGAGAAGCATAATATCGCGCTTCCATTTCGAATCTGCAACCGTAACCCAACGATGGTCCTCCATGAGGACGAACAACAAGTGGGAGAGGCTCATTTTCTTGCCCGGGAGGATAGTACAGAAATCCCTGTATGTTCAGACCATCAAAAGATTTCCATTCGACCATTTCCGCGCGAATGTTCGAGTACATCTTCAACGGCTTGTTGAGATCCGTAAGCTGTTTCCAAGAAATACTTGCCTCCGACATTTTGCCGTACCAGATTTCCTGCGGCGAGTACAGGTCTTCCCTAACTATTGCGATTGATCCGTTGTCCGCGCAGGAAAACATTGGCTGTGAGGTGAACAACATTCCGCCAATTACTCCTACTTCTCCCTCATACAGGGTAGTGAACTCTACTTGCTTTGGCCCTGAAAGGTTCACTAACGTGAATATCGTCTTCGCGTTGTTTACGCTAAGAACGATTAGTCTGTTCGTTGAATTCCATTTCGCGTAGTGAACTGAACCCAGGTTGTCGTTCGTAAGATTTGTCGGTTCCCTTTCACTACCCGACGCAGATATCCTGAATAAGTCACCGCCTACGAGCGGCCTGTCACTCAATGTTGCTGACAAGAAATAGATCGACCGCCCGTCTTGTGACCACAACAGCCCGCCCAGTTGCTTCGGTTTCGCATCATACAGAACGTAGGGTTCGCCTGTATTGAGGGGTATTACAGCCAAGCGTGCTATATGCCACGACCATTCGTAGGGTTCATCTGCTACAATAGCAGCAAAGCAACTACCATCCGGGCACCAGCAAAATTCCCAGACCTGGTAATCTCCCGTGACCTTCCTAAGAGATTTATCTTGGATGTCTACCGTCCAGATTCTGCAGAATTTGTGAAACTTCTCGAATTCAATTGCGCCTCCAGACTTTTCCATCCTCGCCCTATCTTCCTCCGTCTCTGGATCATACATCAGAAACGCTATCTCCTTGCCTGAAGGCGACCATGCAAAGCCAGCGATCTCACCCCTAATGTCAGTCAGCTGCAGCGCTTCACCTACTTCTCGGTCTACCAGGTAGACCTGAACCAGGCGGTTCTCGGACCTATCTGACAGAAAAGCAAGCTTCGTCCCGTCGGGTGACCACCTTGGAAAGTTGTCGGTCCCAGCCCCTCCAGTGAATTGACGCGAGGCCCCCGAACCCACATCAGCTAACCAAATGTTCGATTTTGCTTTCCCGATTTTTTCCTTGAAACAATCTCCTACAACAAAAGCGATAGAGTTCCCATCGGATGAAATCTGCGCGTCAGCAATGACCTTCCTCGTTAGGATATCTTCCGGAGTAATAGCCGCAGGCAGACCATCAGTTCGCAGTCTGGCCATAACTCAGATTATTTTTGGTGTCTGTATAAAGCTGCCGAACGACGAGGCAACGAACTCGTTTCCAGAATGTCTACGGATGAATTTTTCGGAGTTTGAAGATTACGGGTATTGTCCCGTTGGTACAACACACGGCTTACTGTAAAATGGCGGGACAATGAGTATTTCGTCCGTAGGAAGCTAACAACAAAAAGACGGCGCGAATTGGTAGCTTACTTGTCATTTACAGAGAAACGGTGTTCTGGTCTATCAATTGCCTATCTGGAGCCATGCCCAGGCCTGGGCCTGTCGGAACCTTCAAGGTACCATTTTCGAGGTGCAGAGATTCCGTTATGGCTATTCTCTGGAAAGCCAATTCCGTAAATTCGCAGGCAAAAGGTAGCTTCTCAAAAGATGACGCGAGTTGCAGTTTCGCGGCGACTGCGACGCATGATTCGAGTTCGGTTCCAACGATGCACGGGATGCCCACCGCTTCTGCGGTCGTGTAGATGGCCAGAGAGTTCTTCAAGCCGCCAGCCTTTGTGATCTTAATGTTGATTATGTCCGCGGCTTCTGCTCTTGCGATCTTAATCACGTCCTGTGGAGTCCAGACGCTCTCGTCAACCATTACGGGAACACCCGTTGTCTTCCGTAGCCATGCGAGGCCTTCCAGATCCCAGCCAGGCAGCGGTTGTTCGATGTAACTGATTTCCTCACGCGAAAGGGCCTTGAGGGCTCGGAGAGTGTCGAGGCGTGACCACCCTGCGTTTGGGTCGACTCTCAGTTCGATGTCTGAGCCTGCCGCGTCCCGAATCGCTTTGATACCCTTGACCTCATCATCGACATTTCTGCCGGCCTTGACTTTGATGACTTTGAAACCCAACTCAATGAGGCGGCGGGCTTCTCGAGCCATTTCTTCGGGATTAACTATCGCTATCTCAGACGCAGCCTCTATGCTGTTTCTTTGTCTGCCACCTAGCAAGGTGCTTACGGGCACTTCGAGGGCTTTGCCCGCTAAATCATAGAGCGCTGTATCGATGCCTGTCTTAGCGATGAATGCGGCTCCGTGGATGGAATTCATGAGTGAAGTAGCCTTTCGTATATTGAGCGGATCCTCCCCCAACAACTTTGGTCCAAGGTGATTCCGAATTGCAGCAGTTACCGTCTCCAATGTTTCTCCGTAGAACCCCACGGTGACTGTGCAGGGAGCCTCACCGAAGCCAACTGTACCTTGGTCGGTGTCGATTTCGACGAGCACAAATTGCCCCATCGGATAATCGGAATATGCATCACTGAACTGTCGCATCGGCAAGCGGACAGGATACGCTTGAACTTTCGTGATTTGCATAGGCTAATGCTTGTGCTGTGAATGTAAATTGCTTTTCGTTAGAACGAAAACGCGCCGTTTTGCGCAGCCTCTGTTCGATTTCAAGTGAGAGGCTTCAGCCCTTAAGCGCTGGTTTTACCGGTTGCTACTTTCTTGCATGTTGCCAGTAGCTCGTCTATGTTAATTCCAGCCAATAGTTCGTCAATTTCTTTGAAACTTTCTTGGTCCAGTTTAGTTGCTGGGTCACGCATTATTGAGTCTTTGATTGAGCCGCGTCTTCTGTAGATCTCCTTTCTGATTGCAAGACTAACCATTGGTTGGGCTTCGTACCTAATCAAGGGGAGAGCGCGGTAGAATAGGTCGCGTGCAACTTCGCGTTTTCCTCTTGAGAAGGCTTCGCAGACGCTCACGAGTACTTCGGGGTAGGCGAAACCAGTCATAACACCAACGGCCCCTCTAGAAAGCTCTTCAAACGCGTATAGTCCACCAAGGCCTCCGAAAATTCCTAAACGGTCATCGGTTAAGCTTCGAATTTGAGATATTTTGATTGGCGTTGGCGGGTCTTCCAATTTGATGTAGTCAATTCCCCCAATCTCGGAGAAACGAGCGATCAGCTTGGGTGACATGTGAACTGCGTATGTCATCGGTTCGTCTTGCACGACTATTGGGATGCTGATTTCTTTTGCAATCTCACTGTAATAATTGACGAGTGCATCGTCATTCTGTTTGGCTAACCTAGGTGGGGCAATCATAACGGCGTCAACGCCAAGTTTTTCCGCTTCTTTGCTGTAGATTATTGCGAGATCAGTACCCGATGCGCCTGTTCCGGACACCACGGGGACACGCCCGCGAACTTCATTTACTACTATCCTTGTGATTTCACTTCTCTCAACATCAGACAGTCGTAACACCTCCCCCAGAAGCCCTAGGATGGTTACGCCATGGACGCCTGCCTTTAGTTCAAAATCAATTAACGACCTAAGGCTTTTCTCATCAATCTTCTTTTGAGGATCGAATGGCGTCGCCAAGATGGCGCACATACCGTGTAGTTTCGCGGCCATGCATGTTTCCCTTCAGGTTTTTCGCCTTAACGGCGTCGGCTAATAATTACTTCCGTTGGTTTCGAGTGCCCAAAGCGTTAAAGGATGGAGCCCTTGGCTAAGCGTCCGGTTTAGGGGTCCAGTTTGGTCCTAATACTAGACGAGAAGGCCGTATCGAAACTAGCCAGTTTAGACTCGATAATTGCTGATGTTGAGATGGCGCTCAAACAATACAGTGAAAAGACGACATTAATGCCGCCGAGATACCAGATGGACCGTCCCGGAACACCCGGTACGCTTCGCGTCATGCTCGCTGCGTTACCAGAATTGAATACGGCTGGCTTGAAGGTACTCACAGGAAGCGCAGGTAAGAGAGCGGTTGAAGGAACCTATTTTGTCGTTATGCTATTCGACCAAGATGGGTCTCTGTTATGCGTGATGAGTGCTAACAGGCTTACTCAACTTAGAACTGGTGCAGCATCCGCCGTGGCCACGAAGTACTTGGCTCGTAAAGACTCAAGGAACTTAGGATTGCTGGGGGCCGGCGTGCAGGGACTCGGACAGCTTGAGGCAATTAGCCATGTTCTCAGAATTCAGAGCGGGTACGTATACGATGTGAAGCGCGAGCAAGCGGAGAAGGCGCGCACAATAGCTCTCGACCGATTCAAAGTGGCCCTTGAGGTTGCTGAATCCCCCGATGAAGTTGTGCAGAATGCTGATCTTCTAATAACTGCTACAACCTCAACTCAGGCTCTCTTCGAAGCCTCCGCGGCAAACCCGGGGACGCACATTAATGCAATCGGGTCCAACATGCCCTCTCGACATGAACTTGACGTAGCATTGTTTCGAAGGTCTAAGGTCTTCGTGGATTCGATTGAACAAGCTACTAAAGAGTCCGGCGACCTGATTGAAGCTATGTCGAGAGGTTACAAGGTAGATGAAATTAGCGGGGAAATCGGAGAGGTAATTGCTGGTAAAAAAGCTGGACGAACAACTGCTCAACAGATAACGTTGTTCAAGTCTGTCGGCATAGCCGTGGAAGATGTGGCCGCCGCTAATACGATATACAAATCCGCTCTACGCGAAAATGCCGGAATTGAAATCAAATTCTAAGCGCGGTGGGGGTGGAGCGGTCTCGTAGTTCGAGGCCTTCTTACATTATTATGGGTATGAAGCGTTCTTCGTTTATCGACTTACTCAAATGGCCAACGATTGGGATCTCGTTTCCACAATGCTTGCACCGGTTCTGGTCGTCCATATGCCATCCCGTAATGTCGAAACCTAAACGTTCGACAACAACCTTCCCGCATTCTGGGCAGTATGTGTGTTCTAGCGGATGCCCCGGCACATTGCCAAGGTAAACGTAATTCAACCCTACCTCCTTGGCGACTGCGTGATGCTTCACCAAGGTTCCGACTGGGGTTGCTGGCAAGTTCATCATCTTGTAATCTGGGTGGAATCGAAGAAAGTGAATCGGCGTATCAGGGCCCAAGTTATCATAGACCCATGAAGACAGCCTCTTAGCAGCCCCCAAGTCGTCCCCAACCTCTGGAACAATTAGGTCCGTGATCTCAATGTGAACCTTGGTCCTATCACGAATCTCCAGCAGAGTCTGCAAGATTGGGTCTGCGTTGGCGATACCGATATACTTCCGCACGAAGCCGGTCTCACCGCTGCCTTTGAAGTCAACCGTTATGCAATCCAAGAAATCTCGCATCAAACCAACAGTATCGGGCGTATCGTACCCGTTCGAGACGAAGATGTTGATGAGCCCCGCCTTCCGCGCCTGAACTCCAATATCATGCGCAAACTCAATGAAAATCGACGGCTCATTGTAAGTATACGCCAATCCCTCACAACGATAACGCTTAGTCATCTCCACGACGGTTTCGGGCGTTGCATCTATACCCTCGATTTTCCGCCGCTGACTAATGTCACTGTTCTGACAGTAGGAGCAGAGCCAATTGCAACCTGTCGTAGCGATTGAGAATATCTTAGTTCCAGGCATGTAGTGGGTCACGGGCTTCTTTTCGATTGGGTCTACGTGGCCGGCTATGATTTTGCCGTAGACGTAGAGCCAGAGCTTTCCGTTTGTGTTTCCTCGGATTCCGCAGAGGCCTATCTTTCCTTCCGGAATGTTGCAGTATCGGGCGCAGGCCGTGCATCTAACCCGGCCACCAGGCAGCTGCTGGTAGAGTATCGCCTCTTTGCCCACAGTCAAGGCTCCCACTCCGACGCACCCCGATGCCTGCTTGAATGGAAATCCATCTGAACTATTTCTCAGTAGGAATTGCGAATGGCCCTAGCATAAACCTGCCGTAGAATACGCATCTCCGGTCACCGATACGGCTCTACGATTTGCCTCAGACCCGGTCCCTGTGGTCTCTTATGTCTCTCAGAGAAGTTCCTTGCATCGTGCTAAACATGCTCTCTTCCTGCAGCAAAGCTTCGAGAATCTTCGCAGTACTTTCCTTCTTGGCCTTCCTTCGCAGTCCTCTCAAGTTGATATGGGTATTCTCGAGGATCGCTCTGATATCATTGCGGTCTGTGGCGGCTCTCTCCACCTGGACGGTGGCCTTGATCATTCTTAGTTTCGCAAGTATCAGTGACTCCGCAGTTTGGCAGTATGTTGGCAACCCTAGAATACGAGCTGCCTTCCTCTCAAGTTTCTGATCGGTGAATATTACGTCCAAGTGGTGTGGACTTTTGGTATCTTCAATGGTGATGATCCTGTACTCTGAACGCCAAGTTGCTTCCAGCTTTTGAACTTGGACTCTGAGACCTGCACTTGTGAAAACTTTCGCCAATCCGGTAAGTTCATCTTCGTTAGTATCGACTACCACATCCAAGTCTACCGTAGTTCTCGGACGGCCGTAGTAGCTTGATGCTAATGCTCCTGTGAGCATGTACTGTACTCCGCTCCGGTTGAGCGTCCTAACTACTCTCCTGACAAACTCTGAGAAGTTATCCAGAGTCTACACACCATTCTAGGATCTTCGGCCTGCTCGAAATCTACGGCGGAGGATGCGAATCAGCTGCGCATCTGAAATACGGGACTCCTTTTCTCTAATGCTGTCAATACAAACCTGGGTAACACAATCCACCATCCCAACTGCTACAGCCACCCTCTCCTCAGGCTTCAACTGGTTCGAAGGCAAACTCGTTCGCTTACCATCAAGATGAGTACTGTGGAATTAAAATCAAGCTGGAGTCTGGGCACATTCTTTACTAGTTGATTGAAAGATGCTAGGACAGAAATCATGCTAGAAGATAATGGAACTTACGCTATGGCACGCTCTACACTAGGTGGCTACTCGGTTGGGACGACTCTGAAGGATGCAAGGCAGAATTTTGAACGCGCCGTAGACCTGCATTTGGCTATCCTAAGAGAGAAATCTACCAAAGAGCTTGACCGTTCAGTTACGCGTATAACCAAAGAAGGTCCCTAGACCGTCTGGACTCGAAGCAGGTCTGTAGTTCCCCCTGGTGTGGATGGGTCTCCGCAAACCACAACTATCTTGCCGTTCTCGCTAACTGTCCCGCTATGCCTGGCTGCGATCTTCGCAGCGGAGAATATCTCAGCCGTGGTCGAGAGCTTCTTCACGCGGTAGGGGTACACGCCCCAGAGCACTGAAAGTCTGTTCATTATTGGGACGTTGTTTGTCAGGGCAATGATGGGAACGGGTGACCGGAACTTGGACACTCTATGTGCCGTGAGGCCGGTTCTTGTATGGGCCACTATGCAACCTGCGTCCACTCGGTATGCAACTAAGCAAGCTGAGTAACTGATCAAATCTTGAACGATTGGTCTCAGGTGCTCGCTCCTACTGTCGAGAAGCGCGCTGTAGGGCAGGTTCTTTTCCGTGGCGGAGGCAACTCGCTTCATCACGTTCACGGCCTCAACAGGATAGCTTCCAACTGCAGTTTCCTCTGAAAGCATAATCGCGTCCGTTCCATCGATTATTGCGTTCGCGATGTCGGTTACTTCCGCGCGTGTTGGTACGGGGTTATTGACCATGGATTCCAGCATTTGGGTGGCTGTGATCACAGGTTTTCCGGCTGCGTTAGCCTTGGTGATTATTTCCTTTTGAAGGGTGGGGATCTCCTCAATCTCCATCTCGACGCCAAGGTCTCCCCGAGCGACCATTATGCCATGTGCCTTCTGCACAATTTCATCAAAGTTGTCGACCGCTTGGCGTTTTTCGATTTTTGCTATGATCCATGCCTTGGAACCAGCGTCTTTCACAATTCGTTTGGCTTTGGCAACTTCAGCAGCAGTTGTTACGAATGATAAGGCGGCAAAGTCCACCCGATTTTGAACGGCGAATTTGAGGAGGCTAATGTCCTGCTTGGTTAGGGCGCCAAGTCTCAACTTCTTTCCGGGTAAATTGACTCCCTTTCCCGAGGAGATGTGGCCCCCCCTCACAATCTGGCAGGTGGCTTGGTCCTTGTTCGCCTGGATAACGGTGAGCTCGACTATGCCGTCTTCAAGGAAAACTCGGTCGCCTTTCCTAAGCTGCTTCAGGATTGATGGATGGCTAATCGATACCATCCTTTGATTGCCAACAACCCTCCTCGACGTGAGAATGAGTTGCGCACCCTCCCGTAGCTCCACAGGCTCCGGGAATATCCTGCCAACCCTAATCTTAGGCCCCGGCAAGTCGAGCAATATTCCAAGGGAGGTCTTCAACTCCCTCGAAACCGCACGAATCAAGCGAATTCGGGCAGCGTGCTCGTCTAACGTTCCGTGGGATAGGTTCAGCCTAGCAACATTCATTCCCGCACGCGTCAATCGTCGGAGCATCGCCTTCGAAGACGTTGAAGGGCCTATGGTGCAAACAATCTTGGTCTTCGTTTTCTCCGAATCCATCGTGAACACTTCGTCACGACATGCAGTTCCCAGCTCTAATCAATATATTGAGGGCGTCACGTTTACGGCCGAGTGGCCTGGACTTGCGTAATCCGATAATCTACGTCATCCTGGACGGTGTGGGCGACCTACCCTTCCCGGAACGCGGAAATCAGACACCCCTTGAAGCGGCGGCAACTCCTCACTTCGACAATTTCACTGCGAAGGGAATGATGGGTACCGTTTACACGGTGAAACGGGGAATTGCGCCGGAGAGTGATGCGGGGGTTTTCTCCTTACTCAGCTACGACCCGTCCAAACTTGACCTTTCAAGGGGCGTTGTTGAAGCGCTAGGCTCAGGGCTGGATTTCAAGACCGGAGACCTTGCCTTACGGTGCAACTTTGCCACCGTCCAAGACGGGCAGATTATCGACCGACGTGCGGGCAGAAACGTTTCCACCGATGAGGCACGGGAACTCGTAGATGCTGTCAACAAAGACTCGAAACTGAGGGCTCTAGCTGATTTCGAGCTTAAGGCAACAATTGGGCATCGCTGTGCACTCGTCTTCCACAGCGCTCGAAATCATTTCTCAGGCGCTGTTTCCAACCTGGACCCAGCTTACTCTCGCAAAGGTAACGTTACGATTGCGTTATCCGGCGTCACGCTACCAATCCCCATCCCCAAATGCGTTCCGCTAAAGAAAACGAAACCAGCGGCCGAGACGGCTCAACTGCTAAACCAATTCGCAGCACAAGTCTACGATCTCCTGAGGGATCACCCGGTCAATATCGAACGAAGGAATCGCGGGGACATGCCCGCCAACTTTCTCTTAATGCGTGATGCCGGAACCAAGACGCCTAAAGTGAAAACGCTCCGGGAGAAATTTGGGTTCAAGTCAGTAGCGGTGGCAGATATGCCCGTAGAGCTAGGGATCGCGAAAGTGATAGGAATGGACGCGGAAGTATTCCCACCCGACCGGTCGCTTGAAGGTTACTCTCAACGAGTAAAGAAGGCCTTGGAACTCGCCGCCAAATACGACCTAGTCTACGTACATCTCAAAGGCCCTGATGAACCTGGGCATGACGGAGACTTCGATGGAAAGACGAAGTCGATTGAAGATATTGACGCAGGTTTCTTCGCGGGGCTTGAACTGGGTTCAAAATTGTTATGCGTCACAGCGGACCATTCTACCCCATGCATCAAGAAGGGGCATAGCGATGACCCAGTGCCAATCCTCGTAACAGGGTTGAACGTCAAATCGGATGGTTCAGTGCGATTCACGGAGACTTATGGAAGGAAAGGAAATTTGGGAATGATTAAGCATGGCTACGAAATCTTGGCGATGTTGAAGAGGCTAGCGCGCTAATAATCAAACAGATGCGATCGCCGGCGCGGCGAATGTCCACTGATTCTTGTCGACCAACAACTCCCTCAACAAGTCCGTCGCCCTCTTCTCGTCCAATGTTAGTAGAAACTTGCCGAGGTGTTTGCACATGTTCTTTGAATCCAAATTCTTCCGCCAATCCTCGCAGTTATGCATAATCGTTCGTTTCTTGAGGTCTATCTCAACTACGTAGTCCTTCACCTTGCCTCCAACATGATCAGGTGTCAAAGCAGAAACTGAGACGAGCGAATCATCCATCTCCTTGGCACGCTGGAGCCGCGCTGCGCCCAAGAACAATCGAAGGAGTTGGTCTAGTGATAACTCTTCGACCTTGCGGGAAGGCACTTTCGGTGGGGGGCGTCTTCCGCTTGTTGATGAAGCTGATTTTCCGAATTTCTCCAAAGCCTGGTTGATCCGCGAATCGATGTACGCCTGCTCTTCCTGGGCATACTTGCGCCGGTTTGAATAATCGTCGAAATAGCGGCGTGCGGGTTTCGCGTGCCAAGGGGTATGTAGGGGGTACCGCCAGTTCTCAGGGTCAGCGTAGACGGCTTGGTCCTTTGGGTACCCTTTCGGTGGGCCGTCCCTTCCGAAAGGTTTCTTGCCAGGTTTCTTACCAGCCATGGACTCTTCACGCCCATGTTTGTACCGTATTTAGACTTGTTTTATCCGCCCATACAGCACTTATACTAAATGCCAAGAATCTTTCTTCGAGTAGACTTATTCATGGATACGAGAAACAAAAGTCAAGTTAGGTTTTGCCTTTGAGTCACGAATTCTCAGTTGCCCCTGAAATGTACCTGAAGACCATCTATAACCTGGAAGCGAAGACGGGAGCCGCACGAACCGGAGACATCGCCAAATTACTGAACATTACGCCTGGAAGCGTAACGAACACCCTGGAAGTTCTGGAAGGGAAAGGTTTCGTTGAACGGGAACCGTACAAGGGTGTCAAGTTAACGGGACAGGGAAGAAGCCTAGCCCTCTCAGTGTTCAGGCGGCACAGGCTCGCAGAGAGATTACTAACGGATGTTTTGCATTACGATTGGGCTGAGTCGCACGATGAAGCTTGCAAGCTTGAACATGCAGTAAGCGACACCCTAGCTAACTCCATTGAAAAGACGCTTGGTAATCCCGAAACCTGCCCGCACGGGAATCCAATCCCAGATGAGAAAGGGTACCTCTCACCTTCAAAAAGCGAAGCGTTATCCAACCTCGGCGCAGGTCAACATGGTGTCGTAAGCGAGATCCCCGACGAGAACACGGAACTGCTACGCTACCTTGCCAACTTAGGTATGCTTCCGGGTGTTGAGGTAAAGGTTGAGGAGAAGGCCCCATTCAAGGGCCCAATGCTGGTTAAGGTAGGGTCAAACTCGTACCCACTCAGCTTGGACGTTGCCAACGGCATTTACGTAAACAAGAGAAAGTAGAACCTAGTCAACCCGTGACGTCACCGAGCACAACTGAAGTAAGCCCTGCATAGGCCGAGTTGCCAAGCGTTGCTCCCGCGAGGCTAGCCAGAACCACCGCGACTAGCGGGGGCTGCGGTGAAGACGACCAAGGAAACAAGTACAAACTGAACGGAAAATAGGTAGCCCAAAAGAGCACCCCGATTACCAGCGACGAGACAAGCCCAGCCCTTGTTATGATCATGATTCGTTTCAAACCTAAGATCAGAACGTCAAACAAGGCCAGAGAAAGCAACCCCCATGGAACATAGGACGGAGCATGCGCCACTACTACGACGAAGAAGTAAACCACCGCGTTGAATGCGACGCCAATCGAAATGGCGGTCCCAACTTTCGGAAACACCCTCTTCGCGGGAACCAGAACAAGCGGTGCAACAAGCCCAAGGAAGGCCGCGGCTAGCAAGTTGACGAGTGTACTTCGGAAAGCAGCCGCCAAGTAAAAGAAAATCCCTGATGCAGTTAACCAGATTGAAGTGAACATCAAGATAACTGAAATGAGCGTCAGCCATCGCTTCAGCGCCGAGGCGGCGATTATTTCGCGTCTAATCATCCCATACTCGATTGTTAATCCAATGACGATCCCAAGCGTGACGGTCAACAAGCCAATCGCCAGAAGCGAAAGCGGCAACGCAACGTACTGTTCACTGGGGGAGAGATGCAATATAATTTCATTCGAGGCCAGAGCGACGATCTCAATCACTGACCCTGCACCCGCCAACTTTAGTCCGGCCACATTCACGAATCGAATCGGGACAGTGGTGGCGGGTTGGATCCTAGGAACCCGGAGCCCACGCCAAATTATCAGAACCGATACGGCAAATCCCGCATAGAGCGTGAGTTGAGCTATGTTCCACGAGGCTTCATTCGTTCCGAGCTGAACGTTTGAGTACATGCCCCACAGGCCCACGACTTGAAGAAAGACTCCTATGGTGCCGACTAGGTAGCTCGTCTGCCTCGACGCGTAAGCCAATTTCCTAGACGACCTGTCGGGGCTACAGGAGCCGTAAATCTTCCTTAACCGTTGTCAAGACGATGTGCGTGTTGGTTCGGTCCACGAAGGGCATGCTTAGAAGATTCTTGGTGAACTTACTCAATTCTTCTCGAGTATGGAACTTCGCTATTACAAGAGCGTCCGTGAGTCCTGTGACGTCGTAGACAGCGCAAGTATTGGGCAGTTTTCCAATCGCCTCCTCCATCTCAAGCAGCTTTCCCTTCAATACGGTGATTTCTGCTACGACGGTGAGCTGGTAACCAAGCTTCTCATGGTCGAGCAGAGCCGAATAGCTTCGTATGACCCCAGCCTTTTCCAGCTTACGGATGCGGCTGAGAACGGTCCCAACAGATACGCCCGCCTGACGAGCGAGCGACCTGTAAGACCGCCTGCAATCACGAAGAAGCTCGCCCAGAATCTTTCGGTCAACATCATCGATGTGCAAACGTTCAGCAGCAGACAAATTTCACACCTATATTTTGCACGTTCATCTGAAAATACGTTTATTTGAGGTACATTTGTCTATTGTTTTTTCCTCAATAGATTTATTTGTTCAACGTATTCGGTCTGGTTCTATAGTTCGTTGCAGCGATGGAGCGCGAGATTTGCAGGAGCAGGCGAGTAGCATAGACGACGGTCCGGCTTTGCAGGCAGAAAAACCGGGCGCATATGTCCGCTACAAGGTTGAGGCAAAGCCTGCACTACCACGACGGAAAGAGCCACATCCCTTCTATCCGAGAGTGGGCAAGGTCGGCCTCGCAAGCTTGTTGCTTCGAGAAGTCTTCGATTACGGATTCAACTTAAGGAAAAAAGAGTACCGCGCCGCCCTGATGACTAGGCCATGCATTTACGGAGTGTTTGGCAGCCGGTTCGGTGGTTTTCACCCCATCAGGAAAAAATGTACGGGGTGCATGCGGTGCGTTCAGGAGTACCCAGACTTCTGTACGGTCGACCGTAACCCGGAATTCTACAAATTCGCAGACTCCTACTGGATTCCTGAGGATCCAGCAACCGCGAGCGGGTCACCAATAGCTACGGTCTCGTACGAGGCTGAGACGGGAAAGATTCCGATCAAGGGGATGGGGTACAAAGGAGCCTTCTCCGGCCCAGGCTGGGACTCAATGTGGACCGACATGTCAGAAATAGTCCGGCCCACACGCGACGGCGTCTACGGAAGGGAATACATCTCAACCATAGTCGACGTAGGAAGGAAACAGCGCTTTTTAGAATTCTTCAACCAGAAACCCAGCCAGTCAACCAGCAACGTCGAAATCGCAATACCAATAATCTTCGACTACCTGCCACCAAACCTAAGCAACCAATCAATCCTGCAATCAATCGCCGGGGCCGCTACGAAAACAGGAACCCTATTCATCGCACATCCGAGCCAAATCAAGCAAATCCCAGCCCCACAGCCGCAACGAATAATCCCCATGATATCACCGGCAAACGCTAACGATGGTTCGATACTTGCAGCGCAAGCAATCGAGCTAACGAAATACGAGTCGGGAGCAATTGATAAAATTAGAGAAACAAACCCGAAAGCGCCCGTTTCAGTTCGCGTTCCACTCTCAAACGATTCAGGTGAAACGGCCGTAGACCTTGCTCAGGCAGGTGTGGACATAATTCATCTTTGCGCAGATTACCACGGCCGAGGATGGGGCAAGGAGAACCCCTCCTTCGTCGGGGATCTCGTTCGTTCCGTCCACGGCAAGCTTGTGAAAGAATCTCTCCGAGACGACGTGACAATAATCGTGAGCGGGGGAATTATATTCGCTGAACACGTCCCCAAGGCAATAATCTGTGGTGCCGACCTCGTAGCCATCGATACAACCATGCTCATCGCCCTTCAGGCCCAATTCTCGGGCGAGTGCAAGTCACCTGAAACTGGCCGCATCGCGCCGGAGAAATTTGACACGAGGTGGGGGGAACAGCGTTTGGTCAACCTGCTCGTTTCGTGGCACGACCAGCTCATCGAGATTTTAAGCGCGATGGGAATGCGCGATGTTAGACGGTTAAGGGGTGACGTGGGCCGGGCGATGTTCAACGAGGATTTGGAAAAGGAGGCGTTTGCCGATATCACGCACGGAACGTGAAATGATCGTTCAGAAGCACTCTGAGCTAATCCACCACGGGCTCAAAGTCCTGCCAACCCTTGGACGTATTCCGAGCGGGCTTGGAAACAAGCGTTGGACCTCGGAGTTGATATTCGCAACCTACCACCAAGCCACGACGGGCAAGCCTCCCACCCAACTTGAGTACAAGGTAGGGAAATCAGGCGGAGGTTTCGACCGGCTCGATTTCAAGAGCACCCAAGACAATGCGAGCGTGGAAGGCGAAGACTATGACTTATCCATAGAATTGAACCGCCGCAGCTTCGGCCCCAAGATCACAATTCCCATCCCAATCTACGGCGCCGGCATGTCATTCGGTTCGGTCAGCCTCAACTTCATGCTTGCCAGGGCTATTGCTGCAAGACGGCTGAACACCTTCACCTCCACTGGTGAAGGGGGGTACCCACCGCAGCTCATGGAGTACAAGGATTCCGTGATCACGCAAGTCGCGACCGGAATGTTCGGGGTACGCGAGGAGACGATTCAGGCGGCGAGGATTGTGGAGTTCAAGTATGCGCAAGGAGCGAAACCCGGCTTGGGGGGCCACCTGCTCGCGGACAAGGTGACCTCAGAAGTCGCCAGCATGAGAGAATCACTGCCCTTCACCTCACTCTATTCCCCATTTCCATTTCACAGCGTCTACTCGGTCGAGGACCACAAGAAGCACGTCGACTGGATTCGCGCCGTAAATCCCAACTGCTTGGTTTCCGTGAAAGTTTCGACTCCAGTCGATGTTGACATGGTCGCCATAGGCAGCTACTACGCAAACGCGAACATCCTGCACATCGACGGTGGCTACGGCGGGACGGGCGCGGCCCCGGAGATCGCCAAGAAAAACATCGCCATGCCAATAGAGTATGCGATTCCGAGGGTTCACCGCTACCTCACCGCAGAAGGAGTGAGGGACGAGTTAACGGTGATAGCGAGTGGCGGAATAAGAACTGCTTACGATGTAGCCAAAGCCATTGCCCTCGGGGCTGACGGGTGCGTAATTGGGACGGCTGAAGCTGTTGCGGTTGGATGCACGCATTGCGGCAACTGCGAGCGCGGAAGGGGTTGCCAAGTAGGAATCACAACAACCGATCCCGAACTCACTTTGCTCATTGACCCACAATGGGGCGCTCAAAGGATTATCAACCTCTACACTTCGTGGGTCGAGCAGTGGAAAACCATCCTAGCAGGCCTCGGCCTCCGCTCGATCAAGGAACTCAGGGGAAGAACTGACCTGCTGGTCTACAGGTGAGCAGAATGCATTCAGCCACAAGCATCATCAAATCCCGGGCCAGGCTAGTTGAGGGGATGAGTCTCAGCCGAAGGGTTGAGGCTGAAGGCGGGTGCGGTGTAGTTGGCGCTGCCTGTTCAGAACCAATCGCTGGCAAACACTTCCTCCAAGCCCTCCTCCAAATGAAGAACCGCGGAAACGGAAAGGGAGGCGGAATCGCAGCCCTAGGCCTCTCACCGGAACAGCTCGGAGTATCAGAAGAGGTTCTTCGCGAAGACTACCTAATCCAAATCGCATACCTCGACCCTTCAGCAAGCAGCGTGGTCGAGAATGAATTCATCCTACCGAACCTAAGAGTCGACTCAGCCGAATGGCTTGGGGCCATACCCGACCACAAGAGTATACCCGGATTACAGGTGAAACCTCCAGCCGTTCGCCGCTATTTCTGCCGGGTGAAGGAAGATGTCCTCAGCCAATTCATGAATAAGAGCGGAATCTTGGATCGCAAACTTGCCGAAGACGAGTTCGTCTTCCAGAACAGTTACGCTCTGAATAAGAAATTCTACGCATCCCTCGGTGAGAAGAAGGCGTTCGTCCTTTCGCATGGAAAGGACATGATGGTCCTGAAGATTGTTGGTTGGGGAGACCAAGTCATACGCTATTACAAGTTGGAGGATTTCAAGGCACATGTCTGGATCGGACACCACCGTTATCCTACAAAGGGTAAGGTTTGGCATCCCGGCGGCGCACATCCCTTCGTCGGCCTCCACGAGGCACTAGTGCACAACGGCGACTTCTCGAACTACCATTCAATCTGTGAATACCTTGCCCAACGAAAAATCTACCCGCTCTTCCTGACCGACACGGAGGTCGCGGTCTATCTCTTCGACCTTTGGAGGAGAGTGTACGGTTACCCGATTGAAGTTTTGATTGAGGCGATGGCGCCGACAACGGAACGTGACTTCTACATGCTTCCCGAAGACAAGAGGTCTCTCTATCGGGAGATTCAGACTGCACATATTCACGGTTCACCCGATGGGCCATGGTTCTTCATAGTTGGTCGAAGCGAAGAGAACGGAAGCAAGCTGCACCTATTGGGCATAACCGACACGTCAATGCTTCGACCCCAAGTATTCGCATTACAAGATGGTCCAGTCAAGATCGGCCTGATCGCTTCCGAACGCCAGGCAATTGACGCCTGCCTCAAGAGCCTCGCCGGCGAGGATTCGCGATTCGCAGCCAAAGCTGACCTTTACTGGAATGCAAGAGGCGGAAGCTACACGGACGGAGGCGCTTTCATCTTCACCGTCGACAGATCATCCGCGACGCCTCAACTGAAATGCACAGATAAATTCGGGCGCGAAGTTTCCGTCCCAGCCAAGAAGCCAACAAATGAACTTCTAAATGAAACTTTGAGATTTGCGCCAGACAATTTCGCGGAACAGCTAGCTGAGGCTCGAGCGGGCGCAAAATCCATTGAAGACCTCTGCGTGAACCTAGCGAACGCGGCGAAAAACGGGTACAGCGAGAAAGTAAAGAGTGTAGAAATTCTGACCTGGGTGTTAGACTCTCTTCACCTGATTCCATACGCTAAGGAAGGGAGGATCCACGCACAGCTGGAATTATCGCTCTTCAATATCCTTAGGGAATTTCCGCAACTGGCGGACCAGAACGGTTCGGGATGGGTCTTGGTCAATTCAGCAAACAGGGGTTCGCTGCGGTCCCCCACCAAGAGTGAGGACACGCTTTTGCTTGATGTTTCAGGCTTCGGGGCGGAAGGTGAGGGTTCGGCTTCAGCCATGATTGTAGCCGCCTATAAGCAAGGTTGGAAGCATGTGATGTCTTTTGATTGGCGTGGGCAGCGGTTCTGCGGTGCAGGGTTGGGTGAGCATTCGGAAGGCTTTCGAATCGACGTCTTCGGAAACCCGGGCGATTATTTAGGTTCGGGGCTTGATGGCGCCGAAATCTACGTCCACACCTCAGCCCAAGACCAAGTTGCCCAGATCATGAAGTCCGGAAAACTGGTTATCTTCGGGGATGTTGGTCAAACGTTCATGTACGCTGCCAAAGGCGGCGACGTCTACGTCTTAGGCAACGCAGCTGGCCGACCACTCATCAACGCCGTTGGTCGCCCGCGTGTCGTGATAAACGGCACATGCCTCGACTACCTAGCCGAATCTTTCATGGCAGGCGACCCCCTAAATGGGGGCGGCTTCATAATTGTTAACGGAATAGCGTTAGAGGATGACGGCCGAATCCGTGAACTTGAAACACCATACCCCGGCGGCAACCTCTTCTCCCTCGCTTCCGGCGGAGCAATATACGTCAGAGACCCGTCCAGGAAGGTTGGCCTGGATCAATTGAACGGAGGCCAATTAACTTCCGTTGAAACCGCTGACTGGAACCTGATCTTGCCCTACCTTCAGGAGAACCAGAAACTATTCGGAGTCAAAGTGGAAGACCTGCTAAAAGTTGAGGGGCATGTAGCGAAACCCGGAATGGTCTACAGAAAGGTTGAAGCAATTCCGTTGGAGGCGCTCGCCACCCTGAGCGAATGACCTGCCCGACACCAGATGAACCATACTCAACTAGATTGTTGGCTCCGCTCAGACCATAACTTACTTTCGTAGAACTCAGCCGACAATTCCCACACCTCATAGCCTAATCCCGCCAATTGACCAACGAGACGGTATGCCAACTGCTGAACTCTCAGTCAAGAAACCGGACACTGACATTTGCCCAAAATGTTTGGGAAGCTGCGGAACCTGGATAATCGGCAAGGACGACATTGGGCGCTTTCAGAAATGGCCGATCTGCAACAGCGCAGGCAAGCGGCCTAGAATGCCTTCAGATTCTTGACTTACGGGTCTCAGTAGAGGTTACCCGACAAACCTCTCTGCATCTCAGCATAAATTGCAAGGAACAAAAAAAGGAAAAAAGGTATAGTTGTGTTACTTTTCCGAGTTTACTTGATTTGTATTGGTGTTACGTCCTTACCGCACTTGTCACAGAAGGTCGCGTAGCCTGGGATTGGAGCGTTGCAACTCGGGCAAGCTTTGAGCCTGAGTTGTTTCGTTCTGATGTACTGGTGCATCATCTTGGTAAGCTCGGTGTAGCTCAGAAGAGCACCCCTTGGTTGGCCGGTAAGCATCGAGAGCGTATCGTCAGCAACGATTGACCTTTGTGTGAGCATACTCGTTCTAGCCATGCAATCACCTCCAGACAGTTAGGCGACCTTAATCCTGGGCCAAGACGTGCGAATCGCGTTCTGGCTTCGTTTCTTTCTCAAGAATGAGACTCAATTTTTCAATTGGACACTGCCACGTGCGTACCCAGCCCGAGTCGGGGCGTTGAATTTCACATGTTCGAGCGTCTATTAGACGGCTACAGAGGCGTATTTCCCCTTAAATTCGCATGAATACGGGGAGAAAGCCTTGGGCCTAATAAGACGGGTAAGGGGGGTTTGGCCCTACTCGCGGCCCCATTTTGAGACTTAACGGCTTATAGTTGAGATTCCCCAAAATGAGGCGTTTGAGTCTGAGTCTCAGATGCTCCTAGCTAATTGAAGCTCTTGATCGAGATGTCCTCTCCTCTAGGAACCATCAGAGAATGTTCCCCTCGGGACCTTGAGGCAATCTACAGAGTCATCAATGAGGCGGCGAAGGCGTACCAACCTGTCTTGCCGCCTTACGTTTACCATGACCCGCAGATGCCCATGGATGAATTGGAACGGGAAATGAAGAGGGTCTCCTTCCTCGCATATGAAGAAAAAGGCCACGTGCTCGGGGTAATGGGGTACGAATTCGTTGAAGACGTAGCGCTCATCAGGCATGCTTACACCCGTCCTGAATCGCAAGGTAGAGGCATCGGCACCCTCTTGCTGACCCGCATTGAAGACACCATAGCCAATTCGAACAGGGTCACTAGGATTATAATCGGAACTTACACCAAGGCGTCATGGGCAATTTCCTTCTACCAGAAGCATGGGTATAGAGAATCGAGTAACCCGCAGGAAGTTCTGATCAAGTATTATGACATTCCTGAAGTCCAGCGGCTGAACTCACTCACGCTGGAAAAGAGCTTGAAGCATGTAGAAAGCTAGAATACGCCAGACGATTCTTCCTAGACTCGAGTGACACTTTTGAATCCGGAAGTCCTCGATTTTCTATTAGCCATCAGGTCGCTAATGACCGTTGGTCGGTTTAGCGTTTACAAATGCCATTTCCGCGAAGATGTGGCGCAACATTCCTACTTTACGGCCTTGTACGCTATGGTTCTGGGAGACCTCGAACAGGAGAAGGGCACTAGAGTTGACGTGGAGCGGTTACTTAGAATGGCGCTCTTGCACGATGCCGAGGAGGCCCGAACCGGAGACATTCACCACCCCTTCAAGCACCAGGATGCGGCTTTCGCGGAGAAATTGGATAACCGTGCCCTTGAGTGGTTCGAGAACCTGATGGGAAGCTTGCCGCCAAGCCTCGCCCACGAGTATATTCGACTGCGCAGGTCAAGCCGAGAAACTTCGCTAACCGAGGTAAATATTGTGAAAGCAGCCGACAAAATTGAGGCACTTCTCTGGGCCTACGAAGAATATTTGCTGGGAAACGTGCATGTACGAAAGGCGCTAATCGTAGAAGACATCCTCTCGAAACTCGACCAAATCCAACTTGCATCAGTGAAAACATTAGTGGCGGAGATACGTAGAAGGATTGAAGCTGAGCCAGTACAGTAGCTCCAGAACTCGTCAAGTGATCTAGATGCTCAGACGCGTACAAATTCTGGTTATCGGCTCCAATAAAGACAATTGCTCCGAGGTCGCATACCAAGCGGCTTACCAAGTGGGGTTGGAGGTTGCAAGACGCGGCGCGCTTCTGCTCAGCGGTGGGCTGGGCGGGGTGATGGAGGCAGCTAGCCGCGGCGCTAAGGACGGTGGCGGCTTCGTGATAGGCATTGTACCTCAAGACGATAAGAGGGCAGCGAACGAATTCTGCGACGCGGTTATTGCAACTGGAATAGGCTTCGCCAGGGATTTCGTGACCTCTTACTCTGCGGATGCAATCATAATCGTTGCGGGCGGGGCGGGAACTATGATCGAAGTGGCAGCGGCCTACCAGAAGGGGATACCGATCATAGCCCTGAAAGGGACTGGGGGAATGGCTGACCGGCTAGTGGACACTTACATCGACGATCGCAAGGTCGAACGGATCCTCGGAGAGAATACCCCGCAGAAAGCGGTGGAAACGGCTCTCGCGCTGATTAAGTCAAACACCTAAACGCTTCTCGGCATTCATTTCAAAGAACTTGGCCAATCACATTTTAGACATGTATGATATTCTGGTGTCCATGCAATTTCGTTACGAACGTGCACCCGACGTATCCGAGATGCTAGTGGAGATCGTAGACAAGCTAGGTTTCACGCATATTCCGAAGAATCGGGTTTACTGCTACCGAAGCTACGGGTCAAAGGCAGGCAACGTCATAGCTAGAGTCCACTCGTTGCCGCGCATTTGGCAACAAGCCTTGAGCGAACCAGCTTACTATGCAGTCGAAGTCTTGTCTGAACAATACGACTCATTACCCTACGAAGAAAAAGAGAAAACCTTGATCCACGAATTGCTGCATATCCCGAAAACTTTCGGGGGCGGATTTCGGCACCACAAGGACTGGGTGACGAAGCGTCGGGTGGATGAACTTTACAGAGCCCTAAAAGAAAACTAATGAATGAATTAGCAGAGGGTTTCCTTTTTGCCGTCAGCCTCCACCCAACCCAAATCACGAGAAGTATTAGGAGAACGTAAACGACGACATTGATGTATCTGAAAGCGCCAACGACTTCTCCCCACGAGGAGCCGAGCCACCATCCCAAGTAGACGAGCGTTATGTTCCAAGGCAGGCAGCCCGCGGTAGTGTAGAGTACGAACTTCCACTTACTCATCCTGTATGCGCCTGCTGGAAAGGAGATCAAGACTCGCGCCGCGGGAACCAGCCGGCATAACGCAACCGCCACTGGCCCATATCTCTCGAACCAACCGCGCGTTCTCTGCAGATGCCTTGCATCGATGTAGGGTAACCTTGCCTCTCCGCTCAGAAATGGGCTGCCAAGTTTCCAGCCTAGAAAGAAGTCGATGAATGACCCTACGATGGCGGCAACTGTGCTATATGCAACAACCAACCAGAACCCCAATACTCCTCGCGAAACCAAGTACCCAGCTAATGGTAGAATTATCTCGCTGGGAACAGGGAAAGCGGCGGCTTCCAGCAACATTAGTGCGAAGATCCCGGTATAACCGCCCACCGTAGCTAAGTTGATCACAAGTTGCGGAAGGTTCAACATCGAAGAGATTATTTCTTCAACTGGGCTCCCCGAACCTGTCTCGGTAAGGTCTTCGAGGTAATCTAGCGCAATGAAGGCGAATGGGAATGCGAGCAGAGCTATAATCAGTAAGTTCCGTATCCATCGTTTCATCGACTAATCCGCAGCCTATTCCAGTTGGGCGGTTCCTTAAGGAAAAAATTGCTCACGGATTATCGGCTATGTGGCAGGTTTCATTTGAGTCTTCGGCGCCTGATTGGGCTAATGAGCAGCGCCGTTCCGATTATCGCTGCAAATATGAGTTGTGCGTTAGGTAGTTCTGGTACTGGGCTCAGCGCTGAGAGCCGTAGTATGGTTCCTTGGCTGCCTGGCGCCTGAGGTGCGCCCACGATTAAACCGAAACCATTCGACGAGATGAAGATGGAATTCAAGTTGGGGTTGCCGGAGATTGGCGGGGAAGGCGAAACCTGGTACCAGCTTATTCCATTCCAATGCAGGATTATCGCAGAGTCACCCACGGCCCAAGCTTCCTGCGGGTTCACCTGTACTACGGAGTCTAGGTTTGCTGAAACTCCCGCGGCAACGGGGCTCCACAGTAAACCATTGTAGTACAGGATCGTGCCCCCGGCTCCAACCGCCCATCCGTGAGTGGCGTCCAGGAAATAGACCGAATTCAAAGACGCGCTTGTTGGGCTGGCGTAAGTTACCCATTGGCCCTGGTATCGGACTATCGTTCCCCCATCACCCACAGCCCACCCATCACCAGCGCCGACCATGAAGATACTCCGTAACGTGTTCGTTGTGGGAGTGGAGACTGATCCCCAAGCTCCAGAGTACTGAAGGATTGCGCCGTTATCTCCCACCGCCCAACCGTCGCTCCCATCAACCATGAACACTGAGTGTAAGACCCCGTTGACGGGTGGCGCGGCGGTTTGCACCCATGTTCCGCCATTGTACTGTAGTATGGCTGGACTGCTGCCCAAACCGCCAACAGCCCACCCCTCGGAGGGGCTCACCATGGAGACTGAGTAAAGATCCGTCGTGCTCGCGGACGCGCTGCCTCGAGTGTATGAGTTGCCATTCCAATGGAGCAGCGTGAGGTCGCCAGCGCCGGTTCCACAACCTCCAGTAGAGCACCCGACTATCCACCCGTCGCCACCGTTCGAAAGGTAGACGGACTGAAAAGTCGCCCCAGGAATACCTTGGGGAGGAATTTGAGCGCCCAACGGCACGATCGTTCCAAAGTCACCTACTGCCCAACCATTTGCCCCGAAGAAGGAGACTGCATTCAAATTTTGGTTTGTCCCAAACTGGTTCGAGGCCAGCGACCAAGCTCCGTTTAAGTAATGCAGCACAGTTCCGGAAGCGCCCACTGCCCAGCCCTCAGTTTGACTCACCATGAAAACTGCTTTGAGGTTCTGGTTCGTGGGCGAGGGTGAGACGGGGCCTGACCATGTTCCCGACGAGTAGTGGAAAATTGTTCCGCTATTGCCAACGGCCCATCCTTCGTTTTGGTTAACCATGAAGACGGAGTTGAGCGTTGTTCCGACAGTGGAGGATGACGTCCATCCCCCACCTGTATAGTGGTATATGATTCCACCAACGCCCACCGACCACCCTTCTGATGAGCTGACCATGAAGATGGAATTAAGACCGGCCGAAGCTGAGGAAACCTCGTTCCATCCACCCCCCAACCCCACCGTACCAGACCAATGCCAGAAGGCACCTGAAACAGAATCAACCGCCCACGCGTCAGTGGAACTGGTCGAGAAGACCGACCCAAGTTTCTGCGCGCCCGGCCCTGAGAGTCCAGCCATTGCTAATTGCCATGAAACTGGGCTCCGGAAAAGTGCCACAGCGGCCCCGCCGCTTCCACCTACCGCGAAACCTGAATCCGCATTGGGAGAACCCGGCGGCCCAAAGGAGACCCCGAGAAGGTCTGAGGTGGTACCCGAAGCGACCAGGGTCCAAGACGAACCATCGAAATATTCAGTTGTTCCCTCGTTCCCAACAGCCCAACCGTTATTCGACGCCAAAATAGCAACGCCGTTCAAGTTGTCTGCCGTCGAAGCCGACGGGTTAGTCCGGGCAGCTGATAATGGAACTGCCACCAAGAGCAAGAGCACAGACAAAGACACGCAAATTATCGGGCGCAACTCCTGCGGGTACACCTCTTCACAATCACTCATGGGTATTGCATCTGTGCGTATTATTGCTTCGCAAAGATTGTTATGTCGCGCAGGTTTTTCCATGCCTTGATGTTGCCAATTGCCCAGCAAATTCAAAATAACGAAGGTTAGCAGCCGGGAAATCCTAGATTCAAGGGGGAACCCAACCGTTGAGGCAGCCGCTTATTCTGATGACATTTGCGAGAGGGCTGCAGTGCCCTCGGGTGCTTCGACGGGAACGCACGAGGCCCTAGAGCTCCGGGACGGGGATCAGAAGCGTTACTCAGGGTTGGGCGTGCTCAAAGCGGTAAGGAATATTGAGGAAGTGATTGCCCCGAAACTCAAAGGCCTCGACCCGCGGCAACAATCGAACGTTGACCATGTAATGATAGACCTTGACGGAACTCCGAACAAGTCTAGGCTGGGCGCGAATGCCCTCTTAGCCGTCTCGTTGGCTGTGGCGAAGCTGGCCTCTCGGCTTGAGGGAAAATCACTCTACAGTTATCTCAGTGATGGAAAGGGAAGAACCCTACCCGTACCGGCCATGAATGTAATCAATGGTGGCAAACATGCGGGGACGGAACTGAAAATCCAAGAGTTCATGGTTCTACCGGCGGGGGCTAAGAGTTTCACAGAAGCCCTACGCTTTGGCGCAGAAATCTACCACACACTCAAACACGTCATCGAGTCCAAACATGGAAAACTAGCAATCAACGTTGGCGACGAAGGCGGATTCGCGCCGCCACTGAACAGAACCCTCGAGGCGCTAGAGATCCTATCGCAAGCCATCTCCGAAGCCGGCTACGCCGCTGGAAAAGATGTTTTCTTAGGGTTTGACGCCGCCTCCTCCGAATTCTGCCAAAACGGAACATACCAAATCGATGGAAAGGGCCTGTCCCCGGAACAGCTAGGAGATTTCTATGAAGAGCTGATAGGTCGTTTCCCAATTCGCTACATCGAGGACCCCTTCGAGCAGGAAGATTTCGACCATACTGCGCAGTTCACACATAAGGTGGGCAGTAGGGTTCAGATCGTGGGCGATGACATTTTCGTCACTAACGTTTCGCGGTTGCAAAAGGGAATCGATGCAGGTGCCGCGAATGCGCTCTTGCTGAAGGTCAACCAGATTGGCACATTGACCGAGGCCTTGGATGCCTCGAAGTTGGCGTTTGCTAATCATTACAGGGTTGTGGTAAGCCACAGGTCAGGGGAAACGTGGGATACAACGATCTCAGACCTCGCCGTGGCCTTGAACGCGGGGCAAATCAAGACGGGAGCCCCTTGCCGAGGTGAACGAGTAAACAAATACAACAGGCTCCTTAGCATCGAGAGAGAGCTTGGCAGCAGAGCCCACTTTGCAGGTTTAAAGGCCCTTCAACCCGGCTAACGCATTCTGAGTTTATCTCTTGATTTATTCCACTAGGGGTGAGATGAGTTAGATGGATGCGTATGAATGCGTTGCCACGAAACTGGAAGTGCGCGAATTCGAACCTAGAGACGTTCCCGCCGACGTGAAGCTGAAAGTGCTGGAAGCCGCCCGCCTCACTGGAAGCGGCATCAACAATCAACATTGGCGCTTCATCCTCGTCCAGGGGCGTGATCGCCTCAAACGCCTGGCCGAAGACAGCACTACGGGCGCTTGGGTTGCTAAAGCCAACTTCGCCATTATTGTCCTAACGAATCCGAAATTTGGGTTCCACATCCTCGACGCGGGCAGGGCGGCTCAGGATATGGAAATCGCTGCGTGGAACTTCGGCGTTATCTCTTGTCTGTTCACCGGGTTGAACCTCGAAACGCTACGAAAAGACTTTGGAATTCCAAAGGACTTGAGTCCTAGCGTCGTCGTAGGGTTCGGGTACCCAGCCAAGAAACTCGCCGGAAAACGGAAGAACCGCAAACCGCTTAGCGAGCTTGCCTACCTAAACAATTACAACAATCGCCTCGAGCGAGGTAAACTCCAGGACTAGATCGAGGGAAGAAAGTTTCCATTATCCAAGGCTGAAGTCGAAAGGTTCTTGCAAGCACCGCGAATGGCACATCTAGCGACTGCCTCAAAGAGAGGAAAGCCACGTGTGAATCCTATCTGGTACGCCTATCAGAATGGAATATTCTACTTCACAACACGCCTCAGCCGCTTGAAGGGACAACAAATCAAGCGTAACCCCGCCGTTGCTTTGAGTATCGCAACGGACACGCATCCCTACGTAGCTGTATGCGCGTTCGGCAACGCTCAGATCGTTAAGGAGAATCGCGACGACTGGTTGAAGAAAATTTCCTTCCGTTACGGAGAAGAGGATGCAAGAGAATGGTTAGCTGAAGCCGTTAAGCAGCCTGACCGTGTAGTTATGATGTTGAAGCCCGACCGCGTGCTATCTTGGGATTATGGACGGGGAGATTCCGAGCGGCAGGAAAATGGCGAGTCAATGGCAACGCCCACGTAACAATGTTTAGCTATTCTCGCCGACTGAACTTTTGTTTTCTGTTCGCAACGATTCTCCTTCTGAGTTGGCCAAAGTATTTCTCACGTTCTTTCATTTTGGCCTCAAAGAAATCAATAGCTTCATTACACGTCTCGGGATCATCGCGGGCGTTGGCAGCAAGAAATGGGATCAGCGACCTGTATGCTTGTTCCCTTAGCTGCGGCTCAGTTATTTCACCAGCCACCGCACCTTCAACCGATGCGGCCAAAGTTTCTTTCAAATCAAGAAAACTCTGCCCTGGATCAGCAACGTGACCGGTACTTTCTTTGACGAAGGTGAAAATGAAATCTCCGACGAAGGCGCCGATTTGCATGGCGTGAAAAGTTGTCGTGTAAGATCGGATGGGCTCCTGGTAAAGTAGCCCGTCAGCGTGAAGCGTGAAACCAGCCTTCGCGGCCCCGGTTATGAAGCTTGCAACAACTCGTATGTCTCTACTGTTGAAAGTGGATACGAGGCAACGGCCTGGTTTGAGAACCCTGTAGCACTCTTTCAACACGGCGGAAAGAAGTGATTCATACTCTTCAACTCCCTTCTCCTGAGTTTTGTTGATTATTACCTCGCTGCTCTTGTCAATGATTTTTCCTTCGCTCAGCCAGATGTGCCAGTAATCCGAGAGTTCAGCATAGTTCACGTTACCGCCGTAGGGTGGGTCTGTAATGACAGTATCGATAGAGTTCTCAGGGAATGGAAGTTTGGTGGAATTCTGGTTGAGGATGAGGCATGAAGCGTTTCCGGTGACCAATTCGTTGAAGTTTCTTGCAGGTGTGAATGATTTTCCTATTTGTTCATTGCTATACTTCTTCCCACGAAAGATGGCTTGTGCTCGTCTTCGGAAAGTGTTCCAGACGTTGATTTCGAGGCTTTTCGGATATACCCAGTAAGCGTGCATGGCCCAACCCTCAACTATTTCACCTCTAAGGTGGGATTGTTTGCTTGCCCACTTCAATGAACTACTGAACGCAAACCTCAGAAAATCCCTGCACTCCCTGTCCTCCACCTGATTAATCTCAGCTAGAAGAATGGAGAGCCCAAGCAGATTTCTTTTCGTGAAGAGCTCGTGGAAGAAATTGATCTTCTTGCTCAGGAGAGAGTTAGTTTTGTCACCGCTAGGAATTCGAGTCTTAGGGTACCACAGTTTCTTCTGTCCAACGTTTTGAGTAAAGTTTTCGCTGATTTGTTTCGCAAGCTTGAGGTCATACGATTTAGGTGTCCTCTTGCCGCTTGTTCCGCATTTCTGGCAATTGTATTTTAACCGAAGCATTCGGCGTGTTGCTTCATCCCATTCAATCCAATCGGCAACCGCTTCAGACCCGCATCTAGCACATCTGGTTCGATAAAGCTGTGATATTTTCAATTCGACCTTTTGACTCAGCTCGAGGAGCGCTTGACGGAAAAAAGGCACGTTTAGGGGTTTACATTCCATTTCCGTTACGTAAGTGGCCAGCGGGTTAGCGTCAACCCCGACCGCTTTCCTGCCTAGTTTGAGTGACTCAACGACCGTGACTCCGCCGCCACAAAATGGGTCCAGAACAATTTCGCCCGTCGTGGAATAGTGCGAGATGAGCTCGTTGAAGACGTTCCAAGGCCTTCGCGCGAAATACTTGTGCATAGTGTAAACTGGGGTGTGAGGTTCTGCTTGCACGGCTTGCGAGAATGCGGAGGTCAAGGGTCCAGTCTTGGAGGTTTGCGTTCAATTCTTATATTGTGAGCGGGTCGTAAATTAGGCGTTGTTGGTAATGATCAAGAAAGCGTTGTTCATGGAAGGGCATGTGCCGAAGGGTGGTACATGCATTTCTGTCTTCCTCGTTCTGAAGGGAAAGGGTGGTATCCTTGTAGGGAAGATGGCTAAACCTGAGGTGTGGGTCGAAAGGTTCTATGTCGGCGAAATGTTCGCGCCAAAATACGCCTCCTCTAACAAGTGGCTTCTTCCTGCGTCCCATTTGGAGTACGGCGAAAAGCCTGATGACGCCGCCATGCGAGTTCTTACGCAGCAACTTGGGATTGGTCGCGGTAAGCTGACCTTTCGGGAGGTGCAGTCCCATCTTTCTCAAGATCCGAATGACCCTGAGGCCGCCCATTGGGACATTTGTTTCGTATACGAGGGGACATTGAAGGATAAGGTCGTGCGGCCAGACTGGTTCTCCGACCTAAGATTCGTAAACCCCAAGGAATTGAGTAGCGAGGATTTCACGCGTGGGCACGGAGATGTTCTGAATGAATTCCGCATAATCGCACGATAGCCATGTCTCGGCGATTATCGATTTCAAGCACGCGTTGAAATGCGCGTTCCGAACGGTCGACATCGTATGACCGACAACGGCTGAGCTTAGTCGCTAAATCTGCCTTGCACAGTCTTGAGTGTTGAAGTATCAAGGAGGTGCAAAAGTAATGTGTGGTGAACGCAGGTTCTTTACGAAGGAAGAGAAGCTAGAATGGCTTCAGGAATACAAGAGCAACCTCGAGAGTGAGCTGAAGGGCGTAACTGAGAGAATCGATGAACTGAAGCATTAGAAGCATTCCCGCCTTCCTTCCCCTCTATCTTTCTTCAACTTCATATGGAACGATCATCTGTCCAACTTCATCGCAGAAACGGCGGTCTGCCATGCCCTCCATTACGAGTTCGATCAACCTAATGATCTATCTCTCAGTCGCCCTAGGTGTTCTTCTCCTTCCCCAACTATACGGCCTCGTACCGACTTGGCTTTTCATCTCGGTATTGGGAGGATGGTTAGCCTACGTGCTTGTGGCCGCCCTTGCCGCCACTGGACGTAGGACAGCGTATCCGCTCGCGTTCGTTCTCTCAATTCTCACGCTTGCGGTCTCCGTTCCCCAACCAGAGCACCAATCATTCGTGATGGCGGGTTTCTCACTTGCATCCTTGACATTTCTAGCTGGGTCGGCGCTCCAATTGGTCCTCGTAATTCTAATTCCTGTCTACTACTTGCGTAGACGGCTAGGTGCAAAACCAAGTTAGCGCTTCAACAGTACATCCGCAAACTGGAACCCATCTCGCAAAACCGATTGACCGACTTCTACGGGGATCGATTCCCGGAAGTTTGGTCCATCATAAACGAATGTGTGGAATTCACCGTTCTCGCCACAAGGGTCGACCGTCGGTGGCAGATCTTCCAGTAGGGAATTGTTGAATTGGCGGCCAGCAAATTTCTCATCGAGCTTCCGAGGGTCAACGCAAGTTAGGATCGCTCGGAAACCAACCTCCAACATTTCACGCGCAAGACTTGCCGTGTCCGTTCCCCAGACAGGAAAGACTGGTGTCAGGTCGAGTTGCGACAGGTTCGCCTCCCGATATCTGCGAATGTCTTCAAGGAACAAGTCGCCGAATATGACATGTGTGACGCCTCTCTCCTTCCACAGAGATAGAATGTTTCGCATTTTTTCTTCGTACACTTCATTCGGACACGGGTAGGGGATCAGCACCTTCTCCAAGGCTATTCCTAGGGATTCCGCCTGCCGGTCAAGAAGTTCCTCCCTGACTCCATGCATGGAAACCCGGCGAAATGGTTGGCTCAGCGTGGTCAGCAGGCAGACTACTTCGAACTGTTTCGAGGCGAGAATTCGGTATAACGCCATTGCGCCGTCCTTACCGGAAGACCAAGAAAGTATTGCTTTAGCCTGGTGCATTGGGTGGTCACGCTATTCGTAGTATTCGGAACCTTTTATCGTTGGCTAGGACAAACTACCTGAACCAAAGCCCTGCACTTGTCCTTAGAATTGTTTATTTTTGTCACTTGCGGCCGAGTGGATGTGGCTTACCTAACTTAGGCCTGAGGAGAATTCCCAGTCAATGTCGGAAGCATACAAGCGAACTGTGGAACTATACTGGATGGCTAAGAACACCACTGACAACAATACTCAATTCAACATTGATTCCCAAAGAGTATCCATCCAAGAAGATTACTTGAGTTGTTTGAGGCTTCTAGCTTCGTACGCAAGAACGCATAATGATTCGGTTGTGGCATGGGCGATTTGGGGAAGAAGGAAAAGGCTAGGAGTGAAATTTCAAGCCAGGAATGTTACCGTTGGAGTTGTGAAGGCAGGGGACATAGAGGTAGGGATGACACATGAATTGAAGAGCCCATTTGAAATCCAGAAATTCTTGGAAAACGCTATGCGGTTTACTGTTGGAAACCTGAATGAGGAATTGTTCGAGAGAGCATACGACCAGTTGAAGAAAATCGAATCTCAGAAGAACATTCTACTCGAACCTGAAGAAATCAAGAAATGGTGACTTGATGCTCGCCGCACGCCAATCTCCATTAATGGCTTTCCGTATTCTATCAGCCGTCAAATCACCCTTAGGACGTTGACCTAATTGACCCTGCCAGAATGCAACCGGAAGAACTAGGGTTTAATGTGCGAGCTCATGAGGTCGCGGTATGAAGATTAAGAAAATATCCGCTTGGAAAGTTGACCTTCCCTTGAAAGAGGGGAGCTACAAGTGGTCTGGCGGCAAATCTGTCTCGGTGTTCGATAGTACAATTGTCGGCGTTGAGACGGATATCGGTGTCATCGGGTACGGTGAGACGTGCCCACTTGGGCCGTACTACCTGCCTGCTTACGCGACCGGCGTCCGCGCTGGCGTGGCCGAACTGGGTCCGCATCTACTAGGCGAAAACCCACTCGAACTTGCCCGCCTAAATCGTCGAATGGACGCTGCACTCAAAGGGCATCCCTACGTGAAGTCTGCCATCGACATCGCCTGCTGGGATATCCTCGGCCAAGTCACGGGCCAACCAGTCTGCACCTTACTGGGCGGGCGCTACGGGGAAGATTTTGGGCTCTACCGTGCCATTTCCCAAGAGTCACCTGAAACGATGGCTAGTCGAGTGGCACAATATCGCAAAGAAGGTTATCGCCGCTTCCAACTCAAGGTTGGTGGCGACCCAGACGTAGACATCAAGCGCATCCGCGCCGTATCCGCGCAACTTCAGCCGGGTGACCGTCTTGTGGCGGACGCGAACACGGGATGGTTGATGCACGATGCCATGCGAGTTATTCGCTTAGTTCAAGATGCGGATGTCTACATCGAGCAACCATGCTTGACCTATGAAGAATGTCTTTCCATTCGCCGCCACACGAACCATCCGTTTATACTTGATGAAGTGATCGATGGCGTCGACATGTTATTGCGCGGCAAGGCTGACTTGGCGATGGACGTGGTGAATCTCAAAATTAGCAAATTCGGTGGCCTTACGAAGACGCGTCAAGCGCGTGATCTCTGCGTCTCGCTGGGCATAGCTATGACTATTGAAGATAGTTGGGGAGGCGACATTACGACCGCGGCAATCGCGCATCTAGCTCACAGTACGCCCCCGGAGTTTCTCTTCACTACAACCGACTTTAACAGCTACGTTACCGTGACGACCGCTGACGGTGCACCCCAACGCGTGAACGGCCGCATGGCTGCGAGCAACCAACCGGGGCTCGGAATTCAGCCGAAGACGGACGTTTTAGGTAAGCCATTGGTCATAATCCAATGATCGACTGTACCGGAATCGAGACGAGGCTGTACCTTTTGGGAAGGAATCAGTATCTCCAGCCAAGCTATTCGACGAGAAGTTCCTTCTGAAATCTACTAGCTATGAAAATTCTGAAGATATACTTCACAAACACTTAAATGCCGAATCGCCGCCGATTTTCCTTTCGAGGAGGATATGAAAAACGGCTAGTAAATTTCTAACGCCACCCGTAATTGCTTTGATGCTAGTAATGCTTGTGATTGGCGGCGGACTTGGCTACGCGTTACATCCAACCCCACCGCCGATGACATCCACATTGCCATCTGTGATTCCAATCGGCGTTCTGCTAAGTCTAACTGGGGACTTTTCGAGCTACGGTGTGAGGGCGCAAGCAACGGTCAAGATTGCCGAGAGTGAGATCAACAACTACACTACTTCTTTGGGCATTCCGACAACCTTCAAGTTCTTCTATGAAGACTTCGAGACAAAGCCCGACGTTGCCCTTCAACGAATACAAGACCTGTATGCTCAAGGTTGCCAAGTCGTCATAGGAGGATTGACCAGCGGGGCTATGAAATCGATCGACTCGTACGCCGACACCAATAAGATAATCGTGATCGACGGGACTTCAACTGCTGCCAGAGAATCCGTGGCTCCACCCGGCGATTATGAATATCGTGTCGTTCCCGCGGCTGAAGCTGAAGGCGCCGCGCTCGTGGCCGCCCTTAAGAGTAAAGGGTTCATGAACGTTGCCATGGTTTCGGCCGAGGATACTTACAGCCTGTCTATTCATGACGCGTTCAAGGCCGCATGGACAGCCGCTGGAGGAAACTTGGTAGCGGACATAACCTACGCTTATCCAACTACGACAGATTTCACTGTCGTACTCAACACACTTGAACAGCAAGTTGCCCCTCTCCTGGCCGCCAAGACGCCTGTTGCAATCTTTGCCAACATGTGGGAAGACGTTGCTACAATGCTGTCCCAAGCCAACACCAGGAATAGTCCGCTGCTCACGCTAACGTGGTTTGGCCCTGATACGTTGTCGCAGGACACCGTAATCATCCAGAACGCTGGAGCTATAGCGACAAAGGTAAATCTAATATCCGTACAACTCATGGCGCCACTGACTTCTAAGCATCTGGCCCTGAACACCGAAGTTCAAGCTGCGATTGGGCAGCAACCGGACATCTACGCGCTGGCCACCTACGACGCAGCTTGGATAGCGGCCCTCGCAATTCTCAACGCTGGCAAATACGACAGTGACGCGATCAAGGCCGCAATTCCGACGGTAGCAGCAAAATACTGGGGTGCCACAGGCAACACTGAACTCAACTCGGATGGAGACAGAGTGACCATGGACATGGAGTTCTGGGCCGTGGTTCAAAGCAATTGGCAAAGGGTTGCCACCTATTCCTCACTAACCCAACAGGTAACGTGGCTGGTACAACTTTAACCTCACAACCCCTCTCTCCTTTTTTCTAATCTTTCCTTACGGATGTGACTCTGATCGAGATAATCATGCGTCATGTCGGCGCGAACTCCTGGGGGCGCACTGAAAATTACGTATGAACTCTGAGAGATCTTAATTGCAAGAAAGGTGTTGATGCGTGACCTCTAAGAGGTGGCCTTAGGAAAAGGCATGAAGCTCGGGTTAGGAATGGGTTGACTGAGCTATGGAAATGTTGCCGACTATTGTGAGTTGGCTCACCTACTCAGCGCTTCTGTCGCTTATGGCGCTGGGAGTTACTCTGTTATACAGGACGACGAAGGTTGCAAACTTCGCACACGCATCCTTCGTGACGGTCGGTGCCTACGTCACATACACGCTAACTATCGTACTGAGTCCGAACCCGTATGTTGGCGTTCCAGTTGCTTTCGTTGTGGTAGGCCTCGTGGGTTTGTTGCTGTTCTATGGGGTTCTGGAACCGATGAGGAGGAGGAACTCATCTACCGTCATGTTGATGATTGCAACTCTAGCATTTGATATCATATTGCTTGGTGTCACGAACATACACGCTGACTACCTGAACACTGCTTACAGGGTTCCGTCACGCGATGTTCTGTTAAGTGTATTAGACTTCAAGTTCTTGGGCGAGCCGGGAATACTTTTTGTTGCGCTCGGAACACTAGCCGTCTGTTCGGCAGCCATGTACCTGCTTCTGAACTTTACCACGTTGGGCATAGCGTTGAGGGCGTCGATGGAGAACCCCTCTCTATCAGAAGCAATTGGCATCAACGTAAGCTTGATGCTAGCCGTGTCCTGGTTCATCGCTGGAGGACTCGCAGGAATTGCGGGATCCCTAATTCCGCTATGGACTGAGATCAACCCAGACATCGGAACAATCCTACTGGCCAGCATTTTCTGCGCCAGTATAGTTGGGGGCCTTGAGCAGATATACGGCGCCGTATTGGGAGGCCTCCTGCTAGGTTTGGTCGACGTGGTCGGCACGTCGGTGCTAGCCTCAATGATTGGTCCTTGGATTTCATTCTACGAACCCATTATCCCACTCATAGTGCTCTCGGTCACCTTGATAGTTGCGCCTCGAGGGCTCGCAGGCCTTCGAGTTCGGAGGGGTAAGTAGTGTCAGCGCTAGACCAACTCATCCTATTCACAACAGACCTTTTGGCATTGTTCGCGGTCTATCTAATCATCAACATAGGCCTCAACTTGCAAGAGGGCATAACCGGGATACCTAATTTCGGCATTCTCTTCGCAGTCGCAGGTGGGGCCTACTTCACAGGTGGCCTCTCAACAAGACTCGCTTTGAGTCTTCTAGGTGTACGAACGAACTTGAATCCCATTCTCAATAATGTTTCAGTGTTAGCGATTATCAATCCCATTCTAATATCGCAGCCTTTCATAGCCATCGCATTTCTGGTTTTGTTCCTAATGGTTGGAGGCGTAGCGGGTGCGGCGATGGGTCTGATTTCCTCAGCGCCTGCCGTTAGACTCCGGGAGGATTATTTGGCGATCACGCTTCTGGCTTTCGGAGAGATACTAAACGTCATAGGAATAGGGTACACGCCTCTCATAGGTGGGCCGCCTGGGGTTAGCGTACCAGACGTCCTAGGGTGGGCAGGGCAGTACAGGTTCTACGCGGGAACCTTCGTGCTCCTCGTCGTAGCAATCGCAATCTTTGCCTACGCAGGTTATCTCATCAAAACGCCTCTTGGAAGGACTCTGAGAGCCATTCGGGACAACGAGATCGTGGCGAGGTCGCTTGGTAAAGACATCACTCGATACAGAACAGTCGCGATATTGATTGGCTCAACATTGTGCGGCATTGCTGGAAGCCTCTGGGTTATGTACAGCGGCGCCGTAACGCCCACTTATGCGAGATTTGACTGGACGTTTCTGCCTTGGCTTATGATCTTGATCGGTGGAATGGGAAGCAACAGAGGGGCTTTCGTGGGCACCTTCATTTTTGTCGCTCTGGACAAGCTAATCCTCTACTACAAGTATGCCTTTGCTGGGATTCTGCCATTCAACATAATTTGGCTGAATTATCTCCTACTCGGCTTCATAACGATCCTCATTCTCATCTATAGGCCCGAAGGCATCGTCCGAACCTGGCAGAGGGAACCTGCAGCCGTCCAGGCAAAGAAGTGATTTGGAAATGGGCAGCCTGTTGCAGGTCAAGGACGTAAAGAGGTCATTCGGTAATCTTCACGCCTTAGACGGAGTGACACTCAACGTAGACGAGAAGACAGTGACCATTCTCATCGGGCCAAACGGTTCGGGAAAAACTACATTGATCAATGTTATCACGGGCTTCCAGAAACCAGACGAAGGGCAGATTTACTATGGCTCAACAGAGATAACTGGATGGTCGCCCCAGCAGGTCTACGGAACGGGCATCGCAAGGACTTTCCAGATACCCTCGATGTTCGGCAAGCTAACAGTGCTCGAGAACTTACTTGTCGCTGAGAAGAATCATCCCGGAGAATCATTCGCGAAGTCGATGGTCAAACGGCTTTGGGTAAAACACGAAACAGGCGCTATTGAGAAAGCGACGAAAATACTGGAATTGCTTGGGATGTCCGAGCAATTGAGCACCCCGGCTTCGCTCCTGAGCGGTGGACAAATGAAGCTAGTGGAAATTGGGAGAGCCCTGATGAGTGACGCCAACCTGTACCTGCTCGACGAGCCGGTGTCAGGAGTAAACCCAACCTTAGCCCATGAAATATTCGCAAGAATTATTCGGCTGAGGGAACAATATGGAATAACCTTCTTCATTGTCGAGCACAGACTCGACATCGCTCTCAAATACGTCGATTACGTGAACGCGATGGCTTCGGGTAAGCTTCTTGCAGCCGGCCCGCCCCAACAAGTCATCAACGATCCCAAAGTAATCGAAGCATACTTGGGCGCGTGAAAATTGCTAAATGTTAAAAACATCTTCGCTGGCTACGGGAAACTGCAAATTCTGAACGGCGTCACACTCACGGCCAAACCCAGAGAGATCACGGTCATCGTCGGCCCGAACGGCTCAGGGAAGAGCACACTCCTGAAGACGATCGCGGGCCTCACGACTGTTTACGAGGGGACTGTAAAGCATAACGGGCAGGAGATCACCGGCTTGGCTTCCCATAAAATCGCCAGGAGTGGTATCGCTTTTCTCCCCCAGACTGACAACGTATTCACGAACCTTACCATAACGGAGAACCTGAGACTCGCGGGGTACACGATTAACCAGAATGACTATCGGACGAGACTAAAGAGGATCTTCCAACTCTTTCCACAGCTTTCAGCGTACACGAACACAAAAGCGTTTAGCCTTAGTGGCGGAGAGCGGCAGATGCTCGCAATGGCCTTAGCGCTCATAAGGGAACCGAACATAATGATGTTCGATGAACCGACCGCAAATTTGGCGCCCAAAATTGCAACACAGGTCCTAAACCTCATTTCGTCGCTTGCCAAAGACATCGGCTTAACCATTCTCCTTGCAGAACAAAACGCAAGGCGCGCCTTGGAGATTGGTGACGTTGCTTATCTGCTCGTTGGCGGCAAAAATGCTTTTGAAGGAACTGCTCGTGAACTCCTAGAACACAAAGAGCTTGGAAGGCTTTACTTGGGCGTGCTGGCTTCGTGATCTACTCTGCTTGGAACTGGCTATATTTTGCGGAGAATGAAACTCAACGCCGACCACGCAATACCCCCTTCGTCACACAGTAATGTGAAAGAGGCCCCGCTAAGTTCAAGTAATCAGAAGCGAGATGGTTGTGAGGGAATTATGAATGGGACGTACGAAAGCGAAGGGTAAGACGAAAAGTAAGGCGGCATCGAAACTACCTCGGATTACGTACGCAACGCTTAAGGTCACACCGGACGACGACAAGGCGTATGATGAGGCGGTTGAACAAGCGAGAGCGAAGCTTGGCAGCCACTACCCGATTTTCATCAATGGAGAGAAACGGGCAGCGACCGGTGAGGAGATGGCCCATGTTTGCCCCATAGATACCAGCGTCGTCGTGAGCTACTTTCCGAAAGGAACAAGCGACGACGTGAAAGCTGCAATTGCAGCAGCTAGAGAAGCGTATCCTAAATGGGCCGCGACCCCATACAAGGACCGTATTGCGATCCTACGCAAAGCCGCTGATTTGATTATTAAAAGGCGATTTGAGCTCTCAGCTTGGATGGCCTTCGAAGTCGGAAAGAACCGCGCCGAATCGTTAGCGGAGGTTAACGAAGCCGCGGAGTTGATTCGATACTACTGCGAGCAGATGGAAATTAACAAAGGCTTCTTGCGGCCACTTGAACCGCCGGGACCAGGACAAGAGACAGAGAGCATACTTCGACCGTTTGGAGTCTGGGCCGTTATCGGTCCCTGGAACTTCCCCATCGCATTGACCACGGGCATGTCCGCGGGCGTCCTAGCCGCGGGTAACACAGCGGTTTTCAAACCCTCAAGCGACTCGCCACTTCTAGGCTATGAGCTCTGCAGAACCTTCGTTGACGCCGGCGTCCCACGAGGCGTATACAATTTTGTAACTGGACCAGGTGCAACAGTAGGGGCCGAATTACAGAACAACCCGGGGGTGGATGGGCTTGTCTTCACGGGCTCGAAGGATGTTGGAATGCAAGTATACCACCACTTCGCAAAGGACTACCCTAAACCCGTCATAGCCGAGATGGGAGGCAAGAACCCAGCCATAGTCACCGCTAACGCAGATCTAGATCAAGCTGCGGAAGGGGTCATGCGCGCAGCCTTCGGTTTCGGAGGGCAGAAATGCAGCGCCTGCTCCCGTGTATACGTCGACCAACGTGTCAAGAGCAAGTTCTTAGAACTTCTGAGAGACTACACGCAGAAATACGTGAAGGTAGGCGACCCCACCCGGAAAGATACCTTCCTGGGACCAATAATCAACAAAGCCGCCGTCGAAACATACCAGCGGGCGGTAGAGGAGGCGAAGCGAGATGGCGCGAAACTCATCAACGGAGGCAGCACACCACGGGGTGCCGAGTACGCAAGTGGCTACTTCGTCGAACCAGCGATAGTTGACGGCCTACCTACAACTCACCGCCTCTTCAAGGAAGAACTGTTCGTACCGTTCGTTGTGGTCGCAGGCGTAGAATCATTCGATGCAGCCCTGAAACTTGCGAACGAAAGCGAGTTCGGCCTCTGCGCTGGGATCTACACGAAGGACAAGAAGGAAATGCAAACGTTCTTCGACCGGATTCAGGCTGGAGTAACTTACGCGAATAGGCGCGCTGGCGCGACGACTGGTGCATGGCCTGGGGTTAACTCCTTCGGGGGATGGAAAGGCAGCGGGTCTACCGGCAAAAGTGGGTTAGGTCCGTATTACGTGCAGCAATTCATGCACGAACAATCAAGGTGGATCGTGAAATAGGCCTACATGACTGAGGTAGAAGAAGAAATCCTGTCTGTGCTCAAGGCGCAGGGGATAGAATACGAGGTCTTCGAACACGACCCCGTATACACCTGCGCTCAGATGGCGAATTTCCTGAAGACCGATGAAGCCCACATAGCCAAGTCAATGATAGTGAAGAAGAGCGACGGCACCTACTTACTTGCCGTTCTCCCGGGGAACAAGAAGATCGACTTCCACAGGTTAGGCCTGGTTACCAAGGCAGCTCCTGTCATCTTGGCGCCGAAGAAGGAAGTAGAAGAGATTGCGCAATGCTCAGTGGGCTGCGTCTACCCGCTTGGAAGCATCATTAACCTCGAAACGTTGTTTGATAGTGCGATCTTGCACCAGGAATATGTGTACTTCAACCCTGGCTCGCACACGAAGAGCGTGAAGATTAGTACGCAAGCCCTCACCAAGCTAGCCAATCCAACCGTCGCCGAATTCACATAACCTAAACGTGATTTCAGTCTGGAATCGAAGATGAACTTAATGAGTTATCTCAACTAAAAGAGATTCTTTCATACCATCGCAACTCTAAACCGACATGACGTCTGTTACGACTTTCATCAAGTCCCGGGAACTTATTATGCCTGCGACGTCACCAGTTTTGCTTAGCACGAGCAAATGCCTTACATGTTTGTCACGCATGAGCTTGATGACGTCCGCGACCGGGGCATCCGATTGCACGGTAAGAACGGGCTTGGACATGTGGTGTATGGCTAGATTTTTCTCAAGCAAAGCCCCCACCTGTTCGACTATTCGAACGAAATCTCTCTCTGTCAAGATGCCAAGTATCTTTTCCTTCTCCGCGATCACGACCGACCCAATATTGTGACGTTGCATCTCATTAGCGATTCTCCACAGGCCGTCGTGTGGCCCACCCGTCACGACATGTTCAGTCATAATGTCTGCAGCTGTTAGCCCCTTGCGAGGCGACATTTGATTCACTTTACAATATGAAGGTTCATGCACTTGGCTATACGGGTTTCCGAGTTCTCCCAATTTGCTTAGGCAATACGTTTACTTTAATCGTTGAGATTCGGGCAGCGGGTTCCTCTAATGGCCTTTCATGGGGAGAAGACGCCAGGATCGAGTTACTCTGAGAAACTTGAACTCGTCCTCAGCTCCAAGAACGTGTGGCACCGCTTCATCGAGTTCAGCGAGCCTGTGAAGACGGTTGAACAGGCCGGCAGAAAGGTTCAGGTGGAGAAAATAGCGAAGTCGATCGTAATGGTCGACTCAGCAGGCGACCCATTACTCGCAATTGTGCCAGCGAAGCGCAAGGTCAGCCACAGGAAACTCAAGAGCATCCTCGCTGTCAGGGATGTGCGGCTCGCCACCCCTCAAGAAGTGCTCAGGCACTCGGGGTACCCTGCCGGAGGTGTGCCCCCCTTCAGCAACATCATTCGTATTCTGCTAGACCCGCAAGTTCTCGAGAAGGAAACGGCAATAGTTGGTGGGGGAGATGTCAACAAGCTACTGGAGGTCAGGACCAGAGATATGGTTGCCATTCTAAGCCCAAAGATAGCTGACATAAGCGAGAACTGGGGATAGGTCGCGGTTGAGTGTTCCAATTTCATTTTGCGCTTAGGTCTGTATGCGTTTTCGTTTCAGGTCCGCGTAGGCTGGCTGCGAACATTCCTACGAAAGTGATTGCGGCGGCTACAAGAAACGCGCGCCCGATACCGCTCACAAACCCTAACGCCTCTCCAGGCGTAAGTGTCGTGTAGCCGCCGGTGATTATGCCTGAAACCACTTGGTAAGGTATAGCCGTCGTGATTATGAACGCTACGAGGCCGATGCTTACCACACTTCCCGAATTGAAGACCGTTGCTCTAATCCCTGAAGCAACCCCACGCCGTTGGGAGGGAACAGAGCCCATCACTGCGCTAATGTTTGGAGAGGAGAAAAGTCCCATACCAAGGCCAGACAAAATGAGAATGAGCTCTATCTGTACTAGCGGGGTTGTCGCGCTGAGAAAAACGAGGGCAACATAACCAACGGTTCCCACAGCCATTCCTAAAGTGGCCAACCAGCGTGTTCCGTACCGATCAGAAAGTTTCCCGCTTATTGGGGCGATGCTCACAAACGCCACATCTAAAGGGAGAAAGAGAAGCCCGGCCGTGAGGGCATCAAATCCACGGATCAGTTCAAAGTACAGAATTATGATAAGGCTTAGAGAGCCAAAACCGAGAGAATACAAGAATTGACTAACATTCCCCGCCGAGAAGAGCCGAATCTTGAACAGCCGCATATCCAGAATCGGTTCAGCCGTGCGCGGTTCGACGTAGAGAAAGAGTGCAAAGGTAACTATGCTGACGAGATAAAGGACCGCGGCTTCGATGTAGCCTATTGCGGCCATAGTCTGTAAGCTGATGACTAGTAGTACCAATGTCAAGGAGGTCGTGAATAGGAATAGTCCCGAATAATCAAAGCCAGTGTGCTTTTCAGTATGGGCAATTTCTTTCAGGCGTAAGTGAGCCCAAAGAGTTCCGAAGATTCCGATGGGAACGTTTAGTGTGAATATGCTTCTCCACCCTACCGTGTCGATCAAGACACCGCCCACTGTCAACCCAAGGATAGCACCAAGCGTGAACGCTACTTGGTTAACTCCGAGCGCAAAGCCAAGCTCTGCCGCTGGCGAGGAGTCTGTGATCAGGGCGAAGCTGTTGGTGATCACCATAGCCGCGCCAACGCCCTGGATGACCCGGAAAATTATGAGTTGCTCCCCCGTTTGAGCAATGACGCAAAGGCCTGAACCGACGGTGAAAATTGCAAACCCTAGATTGTAAACCTTCACCCGTCCAAAGATGTCAGTGAATCGTCCGAGAAAGAGCAGGCCGATAGTTATTGCGATTTGGTAGCCCTGAGTCACCCATAACATCGTCTCAAGGTCTGTCTGGAGTGATTCAGCTATCGTGGGAAGGCCGATCAGTACTATTCGTGTATCAAGACCGGCCATGAAGATGCCGACTGTCGTTACCGAAAGGACAATCCAACGATACTGCACGATCTTGACACGAACTTACGCCAAACCAATCCTCTCAAAGAAAAACTCTTCACAACCTCAACTATTCACTACAAAAGTGATGGACTCTCCAGTTGAGCGTGTGCGGGATGGCCTTGACTTGACTGGTTTAGTCCAAGGGACGAGGACAGAGCGTTTGTTGGATTCCCTTAAAGGTCGCCTTCTCTCGGCTGGTCAGTACCAGCTGGAAGTTTGAACGCAAGGGCGAGGCCTGCTATCGCTATCAGCATCGAAATGGTGGCGATTCCAAAAGCAACGGTGTCGTAATCGGATTGTTCTATAACCAGAGAAATAATAATTCCCAATATACCTACGGCGGTCAACACGTAAGCAAGAACCGACACGCCCCTCTTCTGACTCAAGATACCGTTTCATCTCTTTAATGGAATCTGACGTTGACTCACCCAGCCTTGTTATATATTCCTTCAAAGATGATACGAACTACAAGATGTAGGCAACATGATCTCTTGACACGAGAACAAGGCTGTAGCCGTCTTTGGCGAATAACTTCGTGAGTTCCAGACCGATTCCACTGGACGCACCTGTCACGAGAGCAGTTTTCGACCTGCTGGTTTCAGTTGCCTTCCTCGTCAAACCTTTCCTCCTCTATGGGTCGGACGCTGCGCCGACGGTGACCTCTACTTCTTGGTAGTTTCCGGATCTAATTATGCCCACCCGGATTATCTGTCCCGGGAGGATGTACCTCTCTAGATAGGTTGATAGCGCATCATAACTTACTATTCTATTTCCGTTTACGGAAACTATGACGTCACCGCCGATAATGTACTGCTGGCCAGCGATTGTTGTAATTTGCTGGCCACCTCGTAGCCCTGCTTGGTCCGCGGGTCCTCCCGAAACGGTCTTTTCAATCAATACGCCGTTAGTCACGTTTGCCCCAGTAACTTGTGAGAGTTCGTAGTTCATGTCAGCTGCTTGAATTCCTAGGTCCGGATGATTACGGTACCCGCCGCTGCTTATGATGGAAGGTAGCTCTCTTAGTATGGTGTCGGATGGTATCGCGAACCCAACACCTTGCGAACCACTTGCTGTGGCGGTTGTGATTCCGACCACCATTCCGCCAGCGTTCAAGAGTGGTCCTCCAGAATTTCCAGGGTTTATCGGGGCACTAAACTGGATAACGTCAGATATTGAGAGCACTTGACTGGCAGACTGGTACTGTATATTTCTTCCCAACTGGCTTACTATTCCAATCGTGATGGAACCTGAGAGTCCAAACGGGTTACCGATTGCCATCACTGTTTGCCCCACTCTAAGAGATGCTGATGGGGGGAGTTTGAGGGGATGGAAATCGCTTTCGGGAGCTGGAGTTATAATCACTGCAATATCGCTGTAAGGATAGGAACCTATGACCTTCGCTGGGTAGGAGTCGCCGTCCCAGAAGGTTACAGTCGAGTTAACCGCGCTATCGATCACATGAAAGTTAGTCACAATGTAGTAAGCATTTGAATAGTCCACCACGAAACCGGAGCCGAGGACACTCGATATTCCGGTTTGTGGTCCAAAGATGGTCTGAACAACAGAGACTTGGGTGCTCTGAACGGTCACCACGCTTTGATTCGAGATATCATAGATCGCAACTGCATTGAGGCCGAACGATGCATTTCCGGCAGGCTGAGGCTGTGACGACAGGGCGTTTTCCAACACGGTGTTTCTGCTTTCCAGATCAGACGCCAGAGTTTGCAGTTGCGTGATTCGAGTTGCCTCCGCCCTGAGCGCCAAGCTTGAGTACGTCGAAATTGATGCCAAAACCACAACTGAGATAATTAGAACTACTGCGGTCTTTTGTGTGACAGTCTTTCCACCTTTCAAGGCAGTATCATATCCTTAGGATTTGAACTACGCGTCGTAGTTGAATTCATATTTACACATTATTCCGCATTAGGACAGAAGGTGGCTCCGTACAGCGCAAGTCCGATTGGGAGCACAGGACACGCCTCGATTCGAGCTTTGCGAACTTACGCTCTAGATCCCTTCAAGAGTCGAAGGTATCAAGTTCACCTTGGTCCGCTAATACTTAGTTCTGTGCGGATGGCGAAAGCGTTGGTGCAAATTGCCTCGCTTGAACGGACTCTTGTGATCTCTTACCTGTGGAAACTCTCTGTTTTGCTCGCTTGACCGATGTGGGCCCGGTCAATGAGCTATTACGCTAAGGCTTGTTGGAAATCTTCGATTATGTCTTCGGTTGCTTCTATTCCAACTGACAAGCGAATGAGCCCGTCGGAGATTCCAAGTGCCTTGCGATCTTCTGGGGACATTCCGGAGTGTGATGTAGTGGCTGGTAGCGTGAGTAAAGTTTCTACGCCGCCAAGGCTTGGCGCTATTATTGGTAGCGTCGTGTGATCCATGAAGCGGCGGGCTGCTGCAACTCCGCCCTTTAGTTCGAAGCTTAACATGCCCCCGAAGCCGTCAAAGAGTTCTCTTGCTCTCGAGTACTGCGGGTGTGTGTCGAGGCCTGGGTAATTGACTTTCTCGACGGCCGGATGTTCATGCAGGAATTTTGCGATCTTAATTGCGCTCTCGTTCTGGTACCTGACCCTAACTCCAAGCGTTTTGATTCCCCTATGGAGTAGAAAACAGGCGTGAGGGTCGAGCGAACCACCCAAGTGGTCAAGCCTATGCTTCACTTTCTCAACCATTCCTGCGCGGCCTATGATCGCGCCGGCCACAATATCGGAATGGCCGTTCAGATACTTTGTACAACTGTGCAGTGATAGGTCGAAGCCCCATTCTGAGGGACGGAAGTTGATCGGGCTCGCGAAGGTGTTGTCGATTATTGTCACTAGCCCATTAGCTTTAGCAAATTTGACGACCGCCTTGTGGTCGGCAACCTGCATCATAGGGTTTGTTATCGTTTCTACGTAAATTGCCCTGGTATTGGGCCGCAGCTTTTCCTTCCATGACTCTGAGTCGTTAGCGTCAATGAAATCGTAAGATATGCCGAATGTGCGAAAATCCTTCGTTACAAAATCGTGAGTTCCTCCATACAGGCAGTTTTGGGCAAGCAAATGGTCGCCTGTGGAGAGAAACGACAGTAAGGTTGTTGAGATGGCGGCCATCCCGCTGGCTGTGACCAATGCGGCTTCAGCGTTTTCGAGGGCTGCCAACTTTTCGTGGAGCGCCGTATGGTTTGGGGTGTTGTTCAAGCGAATATATTTGAGGTCGTGGTAGCTCGTCTCGCCAGAATATTCAAACATTGCCGACTGAAATATCGGGATGCTAACCGCGCCCATGATGCGTGGTTCGGGTTCGCCAGCATGGATGAGTTTGGTGTCAATCCGTTTAAACTTCTTCGCCAACAGATTTTCACTTCCGTGCGCTAAGGAAGGCTTGGGACAGTCGTATAATAAGCCAACAGTCTATTGCAAAATGCCAGGGCATACGCCAGTTCGTTAAACCTAGCGGCTTGCGAGGCCTGAGGGGAGAACCCGTGGGGGGAGTGTTCGGGAGGCTCATCTTGACGCAATGGGAACTGGGATTTAATCCTAGACAGGTAGAATTACCCCTTTCCCCATTAGATCGTTCTATTAGGTTGCAGTTTATTCTGTCGCACTTTCCTAGATAAGGTAGCTAGTTATTATCAATTTGAATACGGCGGGGTTTTGAGATTTGATAAGTTTAGTCAAGAGTTCCTTTAGGTTTCCGAGCTTGTTACGCTCGTAGATTTCACTCTAGCGGCTGGTCGTTGTGAAAAATCGAAAGCACGTAAACTCCATCATAGCGCTTGTCGCGGTTGCTTTCCTGGTAATGGCCGCCGTTTACTCCTACAATTCTGTGGTTCGCACCAATTCGATGGTTGAACCTCAAATCTTCGCCGCGCCTCCACCATCTGTCGGAGTGGGGGGGGGAATCCAACCAATGCATGAGAACGTGACTGTGCTAGGAAAGCTGAAGGTGTTGACTTTGGCACCAGTATGCAGTGTGGCAGTCGATCCTTGTTCCACTCCGGTGACGCAGATTTTCTACGTTCAAGTTAACGGGCGCAACTACCGGTTGATGGTTTCAGGCAAAATGCAAATTCCAGCGAGCTTAGCTGGGTCGAGTGTGGTAGTCTCCGGGTTATTCGTGACCCCATCCGCTTTCCAAGCTGATCAATGGGTACCGCCACTATTTTTCTTCGGCGACATCTACGTCCGAGTCATAACATATTACTACATTACTTTGTACTAGTACGACCAACCCAAGCTTCACACCTAACCTTTCTCATTCACCCAGACATTGTGGCCTGTAAACCAGATCCGCGCACTTTTCTTCGCGACATCATCCTGCGGAGCAAGACTGCTCTGTGAATTCGCTGATTGAACTATCTACCCGATCAACTTGTATTCAAGAATCAGCTAGGCCTAGGTTGGACTGATACTGAATATTGGCTTTGGAAAGGTTGAATACGGCCTCTAAGTCTTCCGATTCTCTTGAGGGTCTTTTCTTTCCGCGGATGAACCTTACCTCTCGGCCGGCCGTTTCGTGGAGGCGTTTTGAATGAGCTTGCTCAGTCTTGTTGTAGACCTGTTTGTGTTACTTGTGGTTGTGAGTTTGGTTGCTCTAATCGTCAGGTCAAGAAACGTTGGGGTCAGGTTCAACATCATTCTTCTATTAATCGTAGGGGTCTTAGTGTTGACTGTCTTGTCATTGGGAAAGTTGGTTGGGATAATGTTCGGAGTCATACTGTTGCTTTCTATTTCGTTTAGCCTCTTGCTTACTCGAAAAATCAGGTAATGATCACGCAACTAACATCCTTATTCAAAGGTGAATCGAAATGTATCCGGAACCAATTTTTCGCATTCATCACGGTTCTTACATGCGTTATACTTGGTGTGGTTGGTGCGGGGAAGGGGATTCGAACCCCTGAAGGCTTACGCGCCCATCCGCTGGCTCTACGCCACAGGATGTCTCCTCATCTCCCAAGGCAAGTTCTGATCTTAAGTGTGGCCCCACCGCGCCGGGTGGTCCTGCCCCTTTGACCTGGCTCGGGAATCCCCGCACAGAGACAAAGGAAATCCGATTGGTTCTTTAAACTTCTTCGAATCGCTGCGCCTTAATCCTTTTACTTTACCCGCCGCGTTCCACCCTTGGGCCCGTAGCTCAGGTTGGATAGAGCGGCAGGCTCCGCACATAAAGCGGAATTTGTTGCCGAACCCCCTAAGGAACACCGGAAAAAGCTGTAGAACCAGCCCAGCACTGGTACAGAGGTCCGGGGTTCAAATCCCCGCGGGCCCGCCATGAATTTTACCATAATTAGTAAAGGTACCAAGAATTATTCTTTCACACCAAGCCCCAAACGGCACGCGACCGCAAATGAAGGAAAAGGGGCCCGAGCCAAGCTACGAACACGGCCCAACGGAGAAACCTCTCATCGAAAAGACCGTTGGGCGTCTCTTCGACGAGGTCGTTTCGGGGCATGAGGATGCAGAAGCGCTCGTTTCTAGGCATCAGGGCCTGAGATTGACCTACGCCCAACTGAAGGAGCGGGTGGATGAGTTCGCCGTAGCGCTTCTTGGTTTCGGCGTACAGAAGGGAGACCGAGTTGGTATATGGTCGCCAAATAATGCGGAATGGGTTCTGACCCAGTTCGCTACTGCAAAGGTTGGGGCGATCCTAGTCAACGTCAATCCCGCATACCGAGTTCAAGAGTTGGAGTATGCGCTGAACCAATCCGGGATAAGCCTCCTCATAACGGCCAAACAATTCAAAACCTCGGACTACCATTGGATGATAACAGAACTGGCACCTGAAATCAGAAAGCTCCCGAAGATAGGAGCTGGCCAAGAAATCAAGGCTGCTCGAGTCCCTGCTCTACGTCGAATCGTAACACTCAGCGATGGGGGGGAGCCTTCTCCGCCTTCAATGCTTTCCTGGGAGCGTTTTCTAGAAATCGGAACAATGAACTCCTCCCCACGGGAACTCAAGGAGAGAGAAAGGATGCTTGAGTGTTATGATGCCATTAACATTCAATATACTTCGGGAACTACCGGTTTTCCTAAAGGCGCAACCCTAACCCATTACGGCATTTTGAATAACGGTTTCTTCGTCGGAGAAGAAATGAAATTTACCCACCACGACAAACTATGCATCCCAGTCCCCTTCTACCATTGTTTTGGCATGGTGTTAGGAAACCTCGCGTGCGTAACCCACGGTGCCACCATGGTTCTTCCGTCAGATGCCTTCAGCTCAGAAACCGTGCTCCGGACCGTGGAGGAAGAAAGGTGTACGGCGCTTCACGGCGTACCAACAATGTTCATAGCCGAACTGAACGATCCCAACTTCAACCAATTCGACTTGTCAAGCCTAAGAACTGGTGTCATGGCAGGTTCGCCGTGCCCCGTCGAGGTCATGAAGAAAGTCATCTCGGACATGGGCATACGTGAGATCACAATTTGTTATGGAATGACGGAAACATCCCCCGTTTCATTTCAAACCCGGCTCGACGATCCCTTGGAACTTCGAGTATCAACGGTCGGCCGCCCACTTCCACATGTCGAAGCAAGGGTCATTGAACCACTAACCAACCGTACCGTCCCACGTGGGACAGCTGGCGAGCTTTGCGTACGTGGTTACCTCGTGATGCTGAAGTACTGGAGCAATCCGGAAGCCACGCGGGAAGCCATTGACCGGGAGGGGTGGATGCATACGGGGGACCTCGCACTCATGCAACCGAATGGTTATGTGAACATTGTTGGGCGCACGAAGGACATGATTAGCCGGGGTGGAGAGAAGGTTTTCCCCAGGGAGGTGGAAGATTTCCTCTACACACACCCTAAGATTTCTGACGTGCAGGTAATCGGCATTCCCAGTCGGAAGTACGGAGAAGAGGTTATGGCTTGGGTTAAGTTGAAACCGGGCGAGACAGCCACTGCCGAGGAGTTGCAGGAATTCTGCAAAACTAGAATTGCCTACTTCAAGGTTCCAGCATATTTCAAGTTCACAGAAACGTTTCCCATGACGGTTACGGGGAAGGTCCAAAAATTCAAGATGCGAGAGATTTCGACTAAGGAACTAGGGTTGGAGGAAGCAGCCTCGATAAGAACCGCGTGAGTGGCCGAAAAGTTCTCTCGAAGCTTCAGGATGCGCTTGGAGCTTCAGAACAAGCCGGGATAGGCTTTCGGAGGAGGTTTGGCTGGCGCCCGATCTTAGAGAGCTGGTTGCTTAGGAAAGGTTGGTCTTCATATTATGAATCCGAGTTTTCGCTGCTGTCCCATGTACTGTAATGGTTTTGTGCTTGGTCGAGGATTCGAGCCTCAAGCCGGTAGTTGGCTATTTCTTGTATTGCCCGGTATTCGATGACAACGTCAGCGAATCTCTTGAGAATCGCAGTTTTCTTTGAGTCGTGCATATCCTCTGTCGCTAGGAAGAAACCGGTCTGCCCGTTTGTTCCAATTCCCGTGAAGAGTTTGCAAAGGAAGGAGTAGAGCCCTGCTGGAGCCGATGAAACAGAAAGCAGGTTGTCGAGGAAGTCCCCGACGATTAGTGGTATGCGGCCGGTTATTTTCTTTGAGAGCTTTTCGAGGTTCAGGCTTAGGTCTGTTAAGTGGTTTGGTAGCACTATTGTGAGTCGAGGGGCGTTGAAGAGGCTTTGGTCATGCGTGAAGGTTGCCCAAAGTATCTCGTTGTCTGTGGTAAGGGGTTTCGTTGTGAAAGCTTGGGACATGTCGGGCGCCGAAACACTGGTGTACCATTTTACGTATATTAATGTTTCAGTCTAATGGAGGGGCACCCATTAATCATAATCCGAAACACCATGTCTCCATTCTATGGAGATGGAAATGCCTCGGCGGTTTGATTTGCACTTTTTGAGGAGCCTACTTAAGCAACGCCTACGGAGCAGCTTACTGGTGTTTTGGAACATTCAACCTCGCATGGGACACGATTTTTCGCGAAGCATCCTAGTCGTGATCCGGCTATTGCTTATTCGTTTCAGTAAGTGAATTTCACATTTATCCCAAGAGACGATAATGGCAAGAAACCGTTCTGGCCGCGATGGCGGCCTTGCAATGAGAAATGACTGGAAAGCGGATGGCAAACTGAAGGCATTGTCGTACTCGCGTCCATGGCGTTCTTGCATTCTAGAAGTAACTCCGGAAAGAATTATGGCATGTCTTTTACTTGCATTTGTCACTTGGCTAAGGCACCTTTTATCTCACAGAATCCTTCGTGGCCGCGTAGCTGTAGGAATTTGCAACGAAGGTTACATGCTGCGTTTATGTTGGTCCTAGTTTCATTGGCGTTGGTAGCGATCGCGCCGGTTCAGGCCCAACCAGAGCGCAAGGCCGTGATCCTCTCTTCGCTCGATGCACTAGCCCCTATGGGCTACTATGCCACGACGCTCAAATACGATTTAGCTCACGTTGGGTATCAAGTGAGTTTCCTTTCCAGCTCTGCTGTGACACTTGACTTCCTCACGACTCAACTGAACAACTACGATGTGATCGTCTGGCGCACGAATACGTATTCATTCGCACACAGAACTTACTGGTACGTCGGACAGACCGTCAATCTAGCTGCCGAACGGAAATACGCGGATGACTTCGAGCAGGGGCGAGTTAATCAGAATGCTGGAATCCTCGGCATTAGTATTCAATTCCTGAGCGAACATTTGCAGGCGGATTCTCTAGAGAACGTCAAATTGGTAGTGTTGATGTCATCAAATTCAGTCCTCATTGCCAGCTATTTCATTAATGCAGGCGTTAAGGCTGTAATCTCTTGCAATGGACGCATCACCCTCGCTTTCGGACAAATCGACGACTTGACTGGCGCTCTGTTCTACTACCTAGCAAGCGGCAATTCCGTATTCGCTTCCGTATACAATACCGTCTCGCCCTTCAGCAGGTTGGAATCGAGCGATCCTCTTGATTCGGTCTACAGTCCGCCCTTTTGGTTCACTGGAGACGGCACAATCAGCATCGTCTAACCATTGAATCACTCAAAGGCTCCTCAAGGCTCCCTTGTCTGTACTGGGCAATTTGTATAAAGAACCTCGTGGGAGCCCGTTCAGGTCAGATTGTCTCTCGTAAGAGAACCCGTCGTCATCCACAAAGGGCTCGACAACGTGTACGTGAAGGAGAGTAAGATCTGCTTCATTGATGGTGAGGCCAGCAAACTCTTCTACAGAGGCTACAGCATCGAAGACTTGGCTGAGCATGCTACCTTCGAGGAAACTGCCTACCTTCTAATATACGGCTGGCTTCCAACAAAATCCCAGTTGGCAGAATTCAATGGGCGAATCGAATCTTATCGATCCCTTGAACCTGAGATATCACAATTAATTCTGTCACTTCCCATCAAAGGCGATCCGATGGACGTTTTGCGAACATCAGTTTCAGCCCTCGGCTTGTACGACCCCCAACCAACGACGGATAGCATCGAGGGTCGAGTCGACAAGGCGCTCAGAATTTTAGCGAGAACGCCAGCGATCATTGCAGCATTTGACCGAATCAGAAACCGAAAGGACCCTGTTTTACCCAAGCAGGGTTTGAGCCACGCTGCAGACTTCCTATACATGCTGACGGGGAAAGAGCCTGATCCATATGATGCCCATGTCATGGACGTCGCTCTGATCCTCCACGCGGAACATGAAATGAACGCATCAACCTTCTCATGCACGGTGACGGCTTCAACCTTGGCTGACATGTACTCCATAATTACCTCTGGTATTGCGACATTGAGGGGGCCTCTTCACGGCGGGGCAAATGAGGTTGCTCTCCAAACGGTCATCGAGGTTGGTGACCCTTCCAGAGCTGAAGGCTATGTTGTTGAAGCTCTGGCTCAAAAGAAAAAGATCATGGGCTTTGGCCATCGAGTGTACAAGACTTGGGATCCCAGGTACGTTATTCTCAAGAAACTCGGTGGGGAACTTGCAGTAAAGCGGAATCAGACTAAGTTATTTGATACCGCCAGCGCGATTGAGGCCAGCGCCCTTAAACACCTTGCAGGTTTACCGATTTTTCCGAACGTTGACTCATACTCGGGTATTGTCTTCCACATATTGGGAATCCCTACTGACCTGTTCACGCCGATCTTCGCGATGAGCAGAATTGCAGGTTGGACGGCGCACTCAATTGAATACTTGAAAGCTAACAGGCTGATTCGACCTAAAGCTCTCTACATCGGGAAAACAGGTTTACCTTATACTCCGATGGGTTCCAGGCTTGGTAGAGAGGAGGATCAGCAAGCATGAAGCTTGAGCATATTCTGCAACGGCCTATAGTCGCGATTCCCTCGGGCACGACAATGCTCGACGCAGCAAAACTCATGGTGGACAACAACATGGGCCTCCTAGTCATATGCGACGCAAAAGAAGGAACAAAACTCGTCGGCGTAATCTCGGAAAGGGACATAATGAAAGCCATAGCATCGGGAAAAACGCTGAACGCAGCAGTGGACGAAGTGAGTACGAAACATGTTATTACCGCAAAAGCCAGCTCGGACGTGGCTGAGGCGGCCAAAGCGATGAACAAGAATAGGATAAGACACGTCGTAGTGGTCGATGAGCAGGGGAAACCAATTGGAGTTGTTTCAATGCGAGATTTAGTCGGTGAACGGGCAACTCTAACTGCAATCTTGCAGTCCAATGAGAAAGAAGTCTTCATCGGCGGCGACTAATTCAAAGACTGGAGCTTTTCCACAAGAGCGTCGAGGGGTACGGGCATCTCGTTTCGAGTGGCCATTTCCTTAACTTTGACGGTTTGGGTTTGAAGTTCCTGTGGGCCGAGCACTATCAAGAATGGGATCTTAGCTGCGTTCGCGTATTCTAACTGCTTGCCCAAAGGGCGTGTCTTCAAGTCAACCTCGGTTGCGATTCCGTTATCTCGAAGCTTTTGTGCCAGCTTCGTTGCTTCGTGCTTGAGGCCTTCTTGGACCGTAGCGATGAAGACCTTGGCACCCATAGGGCCCTTCGGAAACAGGTTGTCTCGTTCCAGTGAAATCATTAGGCGCTCGATCCCACCCGCCACGCCGGTTGCTGGTATGTCACGCTTTCCATATATTCTGCACAACCGGTCGTATCTCCCGCCACCGAAGATTGAGCCAACGCCTTCCCCACCCTTATCGAAAGCTTCGAAGACAATTCCGTCGTAGTATCCAATTCCGCGCACTATGCTAAGGTCATATACACAGATCCCTAAACGCCCTAATGATGCTAGGGCGTCTGCTAGATTCGTCAACTCCTCCAAACCTTTCTTGGCATTCTCTTCAGTGAAAGTGAAACTGTTCAGCTTCGCAAGGACACTTGCTGGAGACCCGTTCAGGGAGATGAACGAGAAAATTTCCTTTACTGCTTCTTTCCCGATCTTAGCAGCTTGGAACTCTTTTTCCAGTTGCTCGCGGTTAGCCTTTCTGAGCTTATCGATGATCCTAAGGCACTGATCCAGTCTCTTGCCCGATTTGATGCCCAATTGCTTGAGGTAAGCTTCTGTGAGTTTCCTGTTGCTAATTCTGATAATGCAGTCTTTCAACCCGACGCTGCTTAGGATGTCTGCCCCGACACAGATCACCTCTGCATCTGCCAAAGGACTTTCTGAGCCGAAGATTTCTACGTCCCATTGGGTGAAGTAGCGATATCTCCCGTATTGTGGCTCATCATAGCGCCAGTTCCCGCCAATTGTGGCGAATTTCATAGGCTCGGGTAGGTCGGATCGGTTCGCGACCATCCTTGCTATGCCGACGGTGAGGTCGAAGCGAAGGCCAAGGCTTCTCCCGCCCTTATCCTTGAACCAGTAAATCTCATTCCGTATCGCTGGGCCACTCTTGGCTTCAAGAGTATTGAGGTTCTCAATCGTTGCAGGTTCAACCATTTGGAACCCGTATCTGCGGACCACATCACGTATCTTACCATAGAGCCAAAGCCTTTGATTCATCTCCACTGAGTCCGTATCTCTAATGCCCCGCGGGAGCGTGAACGCTTTTGCGGTCAAGTTTCAACACGCTAGCCTTCGCAGTAGCGAGAGCCTCTCCTATAATGTTGTGAGTTAAATTCGAGACATCGAAGGTACAATGCTTTATAGCGAAGCGGGAATTCTGGCAATTCGAACTACTTTGTCCACCAAAAGCAAAGACCTCTGGGCTGCAACGTTGAGCGGCCTGATTGTAGGCGGATTTCTATCCGCGGTTTTAAGCATCACTGATTTGCAATTCTCGACAGTGATAGGGGCAGTCGTTGGAGGAATTGTCGCTGCATACGTTCTTTACGGCAGGGTTGGTCAGGCAGCAGCGGCTGGTGCCCTTGCAGGAATTCTCAACGCACCATTCTTCCTTGGCGTCTCCCAAATCTTCCTAATCTTCGAAGTAATACCGATCCCAAACACGCCGACCCCCCCGTTATCGCAGTTGCAGGAAGCAGTCATTTTCATCTTGCTAACAAATCTGGTTGCTGGTGCCTTCGGCGGAGCCCTAGGAGGAACCATCCGCCATCGTGGCGCCGAAGCTGTCATACCACAACCAATCCTCCAGCCCGGGACAGGAGTAGCTCAGGTCAAGTACTGCGTCCAGTGCGGTGCTCAGCTACAAGGTGGGGAACTTATTTGTCCCCACTGCAACGCGCGGCAGCCCCAGTAGGCTACAATAACTGTTGTTAGACATTCAACGAACTCAACGTATAGTACACAATATCGGTCCGCCTATCAACGACGGCTAGTATCAACTCCTTCTTCTCTTTGTCAGAATATTGAAGCAGTTTACTTAATTTACGAAGGCTCGCTTCGCCGCCTTCGTATACGATTGAGATTAAACGCCTCAGCGGCCCTTTTCCGTAAATGTCAAAATCGAAGGCCCTAGTGGACTCACGGACTATGTACCCACGCTCCCGTAGGTCACGGTACACCAAGTACTTGATCCAGATCTCGGGTTTGTCAACTGAATACTTCTGGACTAAGTCTCGAAGCTCCAACTCCCGGCCTGCATCCTTGGCAAACACTCTAATCTTCTGTTTCTCTAGAAGATAGAATGATTCGTACGGAGAAAGGACAAGCTTGTCCTTCCGGAGGTCGCCAAATCCTCGGTCCCTTAACTCCATGAGTTCAGATTTATAGGGTATGTATACCAAACGCGGACCGGACACCGCGTTCCAAGGGGTAAACGGCGGTTTTTCTTGGACCTGCGCGGGAGCTTGAGGTGTTGAGCCGAGGTTGTTCTCCATGAAAGGGCACTCGACTCACCGCTGGTACATCATCCCTTAATGCTTTTGCGACCAAGAGCACCAGCGAGCGATAATTCACTCCGTAAGCATCCCCAAACAGAACTTCTTTGAAATTGAACCTCGCAAAGAGTCATGGTATTGATTCGCATGGGAAAGCTAATTCAACGCGCACGACCATTCTCGTCAACAGGTGGATTACTTGCGGCCGATGTCCGAACTAAGAACAGTCGAGTGGGTTGGCGGCCGAGTGAGAATGATAGACCAAACAAGATTACCCTACAAGTTTGCCTACGTATCCTTCAAAGATTACCGCCAGGTTGCCAAGGCCATAAGAGAAATGACTGTCCGAGGTGCTCCGGCAATAGGCATCGCCGCGGCCATGGGGCTCGCCCTCGCCGCCAACGCGAGCAGAACGAAAGACAAAGAACATTTCATGCAGGACCTTGAAACAGCGGCGGAAGCACTTCGAAAGAGTCGCCCAACAGCAAGGAACCTGTTCTGGGCTATTGATAGAATCCTTCGAGAAGCTCGACAAACAGCGGGGGGACCGAACGAAGTAGCATCTCACATCGTCGCCGAGGCTCAGAAAATGGCTGAGGAAGATGTTCAGGCAAGCCGAAAAATCGGCGAATATGGCGCCGGACTGATTAACGACGGCGATCAAGTCCTAACCCACTGTAATACTGGAACGCTCGCGACTGTCAGTTACGGCACAGCCATCGCTCCGATTCGCACAGCGATCGGGCAGGGCAAAAGAGTTCGTGTGATTGCTACTGAAACGCGGCCTAGGCTCCAGGGAGCAAAATTAACGACCTACGAACTTCTCCGGGACGGAATCCCTGTGACACTAATTGTTGACGGGGCCGCTGGATACGTGATGAGTAGGGGCATGGTACAAAGCGTCTTCGTAGGTGCGGACAGAATCACAAAGAGGTTCGTCGCCAATAAGGTTGGTACCTATCTTATTTCGCTGGCAGCGAAAGCAAACCAGATTCCGTTCTACGTTGTTGCACCCTCCTCAACCTTCGACCTTAAGACCGAGCAGTCTGAGGTAAGAATCGAGGAAAGGAGCCCGCAAGAAGTCACTCACATAGGAGGAAAACGAATTGTACCGAAAGGTGTTCCAGTCTTCAACCCCGCATTTGACCTCACACCAGTCGAGCTTGTAACAGGTTTCATCACAGAAAAAGGCCTGCTAACTCGGGATAGCCTAGAAGCTAAGTTGTCGGCGCATGAAAGCCAGCGGGTTCACTCGACAACTGGGTATTCTAATATTTCCCGCTTTGGAGGTGCAAATTGAGTCGTAACTGGGCTGGTTGCCGAGCGAAGTCCGAACTTTGTTCAGACTTCTTGTAGTGGTTTCTTGCCCACTTGCAAAACGATTTCTACTGGGCAATGAGTGACTGCTTCGATCCTGCTCTTCCACTCTGAACCCGTACTGATGAGAGCATACATGCCTGTGACTTCTGCTTTGGCTTTCTGAACGATTCGGGTTAATGCAATCTGTGTTTCGCCGCTATCGATGACATCGTCCACTATGAGTACGCAATCCCCTTTTCTTAGCGCGTCTCGTGGGACATATAGACTGACCATTATTGCAGTCCTGTTGGGGATGTAGACTTCTTCAATGAACTCTCGTACTCCCACTTCCCTAGTTTTCTTTGCGATTATGAGGCCAACACCAAGCCTGTGTGCGAGAAGCGCCGCCAACGGTACACCGTCAACGGCTGCCGCAAGGATCTTTGTAATGCGCATGCCAGCGAATGCGTTTACGGCATGTTGAACTGCACGTTCGAGGAGCAGTGTGTCTGAGATGAGTTTAGTGTTGTCGAAGTATCCAGATTCGTCGAAACGGATTCTTTGCTGAATCTCCCCTTCGAGACGCATTATTTTCTGTAGGGTTCTGTTGATGTTCTGCGCTCGATCTATCGTCGGTAGCACGTGGCCCTTTACGTATCTGCTTAGAACGGTCTCAGGGAGTCCGATGATTTGTGCGAGTTCTCTGTATGTGTAGTAGTTTTTCGCTAAGTTGAGGAGCTCTATGGTCATGAGCTTGTACTTTAGGTCGGATATACGTGAACCTGCTTTCAAGATGCCGCCTTCTGTAGTCGATTTGACAAGTAGGGATATTCACATGCTCATGCACACCGGTAATAATACTTTCGACATGTATTGACACAAAGAGTGGGGTGCCTAGGGGCGGCTATCTACAATTCCTTGGCTATCTTGGTACTTCCCACTGTACATAAAATTCGTCTTGCTGCTAAGCTCATGTAGCACGAGTTGCACGAACTTGCCATTCCGACTCATTTTGAATAATTCTTCTCCTCCGTTGAAGAGAGAAATCGTTAGTTGCCCGTGAAAGCCTGGGTCTACCAACGCTAGGCTGGCGATTATTCCCTTGCGTGCAAGGGAGGAGCGAAGATGCAATGTCCCAGCTATATCATCTCCCAACTCAACTCTCTCAAGGGTTGCTACCAAGCGATTTTCTCCGGGTGGAATGATCACTTCCATTCCCAGGCGCAAGTCGTAACCGCCTCCATTCAGGCAGACCCGTTCGAAAGGCGTGAGGGCAAGCGAACCGTTTCGCACGCGGCTTTCAATTTCCTCACCCGACAAGATGGGCAGTTGTTTTCACCACATGTTCGACGCATAGACGTATGGTACCTAACAGTATTCCTTTTTCTCCATGAAGGGATATCAGAGGGGGGTATCGTCTTCAATACGATGTTACCGGGACCGCAATCTAAGCTTCCCGTGCTCGGTCCACGGGCGTTTCGCTAACCATATACGCCAATCTTCGTCTATGGCTGCCGGCAACAAGGGCCCGTAGTCGAGCCAGGATTAAGACACAGAGATGCGTAAGAGTCGTGTAAGCCTTCGGGGCGGAAGCGGTGAAAGCCTGGGATCCGGGGTTCGAATCCCCGCGGGCCCGCCACCCTGTCGAGGAGCGATGGAACAACTAAACTAGCTGAATAATGGTGAGGATGATGCGAAGAAAGGTTTTGACAATCGGCGTGCTCCTACTCCTAGCGGGAGTGTTCACGCTTGAGCAGGGCCCACTGTTTCTCAGCCCAATTGCACAGACCTTCGGTTTAGCATCGCACGCTCAGACTCTGCTCCCAATCCTACCACCGACACTCATCGCAGTGCCAGCCACAAACTACACCTCACTCTCGGCCGACCTAAGAGGGGGTACCCAGGTGGAAGGGGCATTGGAGGTCTCCGATGGGCATGAGGTAGCATTCTACGTGATGGATCAGGGGAACTTCTCCCTATGGCGAGCAGGAAAGCCCAGCGCAATCATCCTCGTTCGGCCGACGGTCATATCCTCCAACTTCACCTTCATACCCACAACTAGCAGCACTTATTACTTCGTCTTCGACAACGAGGACACGGCTCGCCGAGTCGTAATCTTTAGCTTAAACACCGTCGAGAATGTAACGCTCCTGAATCCAATTATTGAGTTCGCCGGCTACGAGTTCCTGTTGATAGGAATCATCCTATGCTGGCTCGGAATCAGGGGCGGAAAAAAGCATGACGCAATCTCAGCTCAAACTGACCGATGGAAATGCAAATTCTGCGGCAAGAAGAATGCCAAGGATCTAATTTTCTGCGAGAAGTGTGGACGGTCGCAGCGATAGTTTCTAACCCTTACGTTGTATAGTTTCAGCCACGATCTAGTCTTTAGAGTATGCTATTACGAATTGTTCTTGAGACTTCACCGGGTAAGGAGACGGCTTTCCATTCTGAATCTACAGCAATGCATTTCACGAAGCCTTCCGCCGCCAGTTTTCCATCTGATTGACGCATAACTTGGAAATCGTAGATGATGACCTTCTTCTGGACCTCGCGAATTTTCAACGTAACATCGATCAGCTCATCGAATCTGCACGCGGCTTTGTATTGACAGTGGGCCTCGACGCGGGGTAATAATACACCAAATCTATCGTGGATCTCAGTCAGCGGCAGAGAGAGGGAACGATAGAATTCTTCTTCGCAAGCTTCGAAGTAACGGAAGAAGTTGCTAAAGTGCATGACGCCTGCAGTGTCTGTGTCAACCCAGTGAACACGGAAAGATCGCTTGAATATCATCCTAACTAACCTAACGCGGAGGAGAATGCCTCCAGGGATTTAATCCGGGCGAGTATTTTCGGACCACTAAGACGGGTGGTTCGGCGTATGGTTCATGAAACCTTATAGGCTACAGAGCGAAGGTTTTGAATCAGTCCCGCGGTAGCTCAGCCTGGTAGAGCTTCCGAGTCTCTCTTATTCGGAGCGACGGAGACGCTGTAGGTGTGCGCCCAAGGCGTACCCATGTCAGCCTACTGGGCTAACAACGGACACCGGAGTGTCGCTGGAGAGCCCCTTGCTGGCTCGGCGAATTCAAAATAGGGCCTAAACCCCTATGAAACTCCGGCCCGCGGGACCATAATAGTCATTTACACTAGGTCTTGGTCCGAAGCGATTTGGAGTTCAGCCTACTAGGCTTAGAGCGACTGAAACGATGTTAAACTCTACGAAACTCCGGTCCGCGGGACCAGCATTAGACCTTTTGAACGGCTGGGACGAGTTGAGTTAGTTTCGCTAGATCTGACAGGCAGTTATCTAAATCGAAAGTCCATCCTTTCTCGCTGTCGAAGAGCTCAAATGATATTGATTGTGTCTCTCTGCCGCTGAAATCTTGCCTAACAGAAGAATATGATTCGATTATCCCTTCCTTCGCCATTTGTGAGAAGAAAGAGAACATGCTCCAAACCTGGTTTTGTAGCGTGTAGGTTCGCACGATCAATGAGTTCTCGTGAAGTACTTTTGAGACGCCAAGTACAAAGAACAATTCACGGACTAAGGAATAGAACCTGTTCATCTCTATTGTGCTAGTGAACTTGAGGAAGATCTCATGATAAGCCGACACTTCTTCGGGGTACGGCCAGACATCGTAACCAACATACTTCACAATTTCAGATGGAACCAGTTTCTTGTCGTAATGGTACTTGACGCCTTGCAAAGATATTCCCATGAGCGGCGCAATCTCCGCGAAGCTCTGTCGCGCATTCTTCTCAAGTTCCTTGATAATTAGCAGGTCTTTCTCGTCTGCAAGCATAGCATAACTTTCCGGGTCTTCGATCGTCTTGGTGGGGTCCCGTTTGAGCGCGTTCAACCAGCGCTCCCAGTCAAATGTCCATTGATTAGAGGACGGGTCGTAGTACTTGAAAGCTGGGAAGTTAGGAATGTATTCTCCTGTAAGGAACATTTTCGACTGTTTAATCAAACCTGATTCGGAAAGTCGTTTCAGGTATGTCCTGAAATGTTTCATGAATTGTACAGGGACGACATGAATTGACACGTGTGTGAAGGCGCCTTCGCAACGGTTCACGGAACGCCAAAGGTTGGGTATCTTCAGCGCAGTAGTTACGCTCTCTTCGGAGCCTGGTCTAGCAGCGGTGAAAAGAGCAATCCTTACCATTCCAAGTTTGGAAACCTGCGGAATCACAGTGGCGAGGCGTTTTGACTTTGCCTCAATCTTGCCCACACGATGATACACAGAGGTAAATGGTATACCAGTTTTTCTAGAAACTTCGAGAAGGTTCCGTGGGCCAGTTTCCCACATCGTGGAAAGGATCTTGATATTTGTAGGGTCGAGTTGCTTCATGATCTCCGTGACAATTTTGTGCCTTTGGAGGAGCCCTACCTTCTCAGTCGCTAGCATCCTTGCTCGCATTTAAGCGGAAATGGCGCCGCAAGTATAATAACTTTATAATTTACACTAAAAAGGGGAGGAGAATGAACTAGAGGCCTCTCTCTAGGGCCTTAATGATGCCCTATTATTCTACCCATGCCGTGACCGCCGCCTCCAGTACCTTGACCCAATAGAGCCTTGGCGATCCAGGCGTGCGAGAATGTAAGGAAACTAGCGTTGCTTGAGGCCAGGATTAGCGCTACTACGATGATTAGTACTATTGCGGGTAGGAGAAATTTGAACTTAGACAACATCTCTCACCTCCCCCATGCTAACATACTAGCGTAGCATGCTTCTTTATTTACAAGTTTCGGCCCCCCTCTGGGTAAGTTATGTAGATACCTGTACGGTATGGTACACGCGCGTTTCACGCGACCCTATATAGGTATATTTTACGCGAAATACCGCCGCTTTTGACCGTCAACTCCTTCTCTGGCACCCAGCCTGGAAGGGTATAATCTAAGGAGACAACCCGTGCCCCAGTTTTGAGCTCTTTCCTCAGTTTTGATTCTAGCTTAGCGTTGACCGAATCAGAAAGGTAGATAGCAACAACGTCGGCCAATGAGACGTTTGCATCCATGAAATCTCCTTGAATCACCGTGGCTTCTGTGCCCGTCGCCGTTAATCGTTCTTTCATACGAACTAGTCGTTCTGGGTCTACCTCTACTCCTATGGCTTGTGCCCCAAACCCTCTCACTGCCTCAATCAGGATTCGGCCGTCTCCCGCTCCAAGGTCGAAAACGGTTTCACCGCGACGTACGCTTGCCAGCCTAAGCATCCTTCGAACGATGTCCTTGGGGGTTGGGACATACGCGACGTCCAAGTTTACCATGGGATCCACCTTGCTGAGGCTGGTTGCCCTAAGAGTCATCCCAAGTCTTTGAGAATTTGGTCCAAGTGTCCATCCACCTTCACACGCCTGTATTCCTTCACGACTGTACCCGTCTCGTCGATGATGAAGGTGCAGCGAATTACTCCAAAGTATGTTCTGCCATACATGTTCTTCTTACCCCAAACGCCGAACCTCTTTGCGACCTCCGCCTTCGCGTCAACGAGCAGAGGATACGGAAGGTTGTATTTGTCCGCGAAATTGTTGTGTGATTCTATCGGGTCCGGGCTGATGCCTAGCAACACTACATCCCTCGCTTTCAAGCGTCCATAGCCGTCCCGGAAGTTGCACGCTTCCTTCGTACACCCTGGCGTATCATCGTGAACATAGAAGAAGAGAACAACCTTCCTGCCGCGAAAATCACGAAGCCTCACCAACCTCCCCGCATGGTCCACGAGTGCGAAATCGGTGGCCTGTTTGCTCTTCCTGATCGAAGTTTTCTTCGGCAAGCTAGCTTCAACCAATTTGTTTGCCTATGTCGGCTGCAATATTTAGCAACTTACGATTAGAGACAATGAATGATTTCTCAAGCTTCTTGCTAATGCGAGGAATCAAAAACAACCCTTAGAAGAAACTCTATTCGACTCGGGCACGACAAATTTGACAGGCCTAAAAGAATTCACTGCAGCTCGAGATCTCCTCCTAAACGCACACAACTACGAGGAAGCGAAGGTTGGATTCGACTGGCCAGAGCTGAATCAGTTCAACTGGGCCTTAGATTACTTCGATACACTGGCGGGGCAATGTTCCAACCCTGCTCTAATGTACGTAGACGACAAAGGGTCGGAGACGAAGGTCACTTTTGAAGCGATGAAAGAACGGTCCAACAAGGCAGCAAATTTCCTGATGACCCTAGGGCTCAAGAGAAGGGACCGAATCATGCTCATGATGCCTAGTTCCGTTGAATTGTTCGAAGTCTTCCTCGGGGCGATGAAAGCTGGATGCGTAATCATACCTGCCTCCACCCTACTGACGGTCGACGATATTCGAGACAGAATTGGAAGGGGGAAGGCTAAGTGCATCTTCACCGGCGCTGAACTGACTAGTAGAATCGATTCAGCTTCACTTCCCGAATCTGTCTCCAAGGTTAGCGTTGGAGGAAGTTGGAATGGTTGGACAGATTATGCGGAGATAGACGATCAGTCTGCAAACTTTAGAACCGAGGATACATTTAGCCCCGAAGACGAACTCCTCATCTACTTTACATCGGGAACGACTGCGAAGCCCAAACTTGTTCTTCAAACCCACGGAAGCTACCCGGTTGGGCACCTGAGTACCATGTACTGGATCGGAGCCAGAAGGGGAGATGTACATTACAACATCAGTGCGCCTGGCTGGGCTAAGTACGCGTATAGTAGTATCTTTGGAGCCTGGAACGCAGAAGCTACAAGTTTCCTCTACAATTACTCTGGAAAATTCGACCCCAAGCGCGTTCTAAGCGTGATTGAAAGCCACGACGTGAGAACCCTCTGCGCCCCCCCAACCGTATGGAGATTCCTACTCTTGGAGAACTTGAAGGACTACCACTTCTCGCTCAGAGAACTCATTAGCGCCGGCGAACCATTGAACCCAGAAATAAACCAGAAAGTGCACGACGCAACTGGGCTTACCATACGAGAAGGCTTCGGACAGTCTGAGACAACCATAACAGTTGGTTTCTTCCCAGGGATGAAGATCAAATTGGGTTCGATGGGAGTTGTAGCTCCGGGGTTTAACGTAGAAATCTTGGACGATGAATATAATCCCGTTGCACCAAAGACCGATGGTATTCTTGCTATTCGGGTTAAGCCGCGAAGGCCGGTCGGAGTGATGAATGGCTATATCGACCCGCGCGAGAAGAATCGGGAGGTCTTCGTCGGCGATTGGTACCTCACTGGCGACTTGGCGTCACGGGACGCCGAAGGCTACTTCTGGTTCATAGGTCGAGCCGACGACGTGTTCAAGAGCTCAGACTATAGGATCAGTGCCTTCGAAGTGGAGAGCGAACTTCTGGTCCACCCTTCCATTACGGAGGTTGCTGTCGTTGCAAGTCCAGATCCGTTGAGAGGGTTCGTTCCAAAAGCGTACGTGATGCTAAAACCAAACTTGATTGCTTCTAGAGAACTGGCCTTGGAGATATTCAACTTCACCAGGCAGCACATGGCGCCCTACAAACGGCCGCGGATCATACAATTCGTAAGCGAACTGCCTAAGACCGTGAGCGGGAAGATCAAGAGGACAGACCTGCGGAAACTCGGAACCGACCAGAGAGGTTCCCTAACCAGGAACAAAGATGAATATTTCGAGAACGATTTCGCGAAGGTCCTTACAACCCGCCCGTGAAATCATCTGTTCTTGAAGATTCTTTCGAGCAGGCGTTGACGAACATGTGCGTAGGCTACGATGACCGGTACAAGGATCAGCACCGCGACTATGACCAACAGCATAACCAAATATGAGTCCGTATGCCGTCACATCCTAGCGAAGACCACCGTAAGATATGCTTGGCGTCTTTTCTGTTCCGCGTATATGTTGTAGCAAGGCTTTAAGCTGGCACAGCGATTTCTGGGGTGCCGATGCCCTGGTCGTTCAGTGGTCTAGGATGACGGCCTGTCACGTCGTCGACGCGGGTTCGAATCCCGCCCAAAGGAGCAGCCTAGCCTTCTCCTGGCGAAGGGCGCCAACCCGCGTTCGGCACTCCTACAATAAAGAGAGGCCAGGACGCTAGGGCAAAGTCTTCTGTCTAATCATTGAAACCGGACAAGGTTTTCATGTCTTTCTCTTCGAGGGTTTGGCTCTTGCATTTAGGGCATGGTGAGTTCAACGCTTTGGAAAGGAATTCGTAACCGCATTTTCCGCACCTAAGGAACTTCGCATCATCCATCTCGTTGGCCCTCTTGTCTAGTTTTATGATCACTTAGTCATTAAATAGAGCTCGGTTGTTTTCATTTTGCTCTGAGGTATCATTGGAATTGATTCCTGTTAACGAGAAAGATGTAACTGCTGCTATCCAGAAAGTCAGCCCCGCAGTAGTCACTGTGGCGACTCTGCGCGTGATTCGCGAGAACTTCTACGACACAATACCATTACGCGGTTTAGGGTCAGGCATAATATTCGATTCTAACGGCGGAATCTTAACCAATCACCACATAGTTGAAGACGCATCGCGCGTCGAAGTCGTAACGACTGAAGGCAAGAAATTCAAAGGCGAAGTTCTAGGCTCGGACGCCATGTCCGACATCGCAGTTGTTCGCGTGGACGGCGAAGACCTGCCGAAGGTGAAGTTGGGAGATTCGGACAACCTAGTCGTTGGACAGATTGCCATAGCGATTGGGAACCCATACGGGTTCCTGCTTCCAGGGCCAACTGCAACTGTTGGCGTAGTGAGTGCGCTGAAGAGGCACATACACATCGAGGATCACATGTATGAGGATTTGATTCAGACCGACGCAGCGATCAACCCGGGGAACAGCGGCGGCCCATTGGTTGACAGCACGGGATCTGTTATCGGCGTTAATACGGCGAACATACCATTTGCGCAGGGCATCGGGTTCGCCATCCCCATCAATACGGCCAGGGGAATTGCGAAGGAAATCTTACAGAACGGACGAGTTGTCCGGCCGTACTTAGGAATCTCAGGTATAACCCTGAACAGGGCCATAGCGGAATCATACGATATCCCAAGCGAGAACGGCGTATTGGTTGTCAAAGTGGGGAGGGGTAGCCCTGCTAACCAGGGCGGCGTATCCGCCGGAGACGTAATCCTAGAAGCCGACAAAAAGCCGCTGAAGAGCTGGGAGGAATTGCAGCATTCTGTTCAAAACAAGAAGGTCGGCGAGAACATCGAACTCTCGATCGGGCGCAACAACGAACAAGGCACCGTAACTGTGATTCTCGGAGAAGCAACATCATAGAACTTCATACGTGCGAAACGCTTTTGATACTGGTCCGTGCTGTGAACGTTCGGGGCCCGTAGCTCAGTCAGATCCTTTCAAGATTGGATCCTGAAAAGGTAGAGCATCGGAGACGCCAGGTAGGTGTCGGTGATGCTTTTACCTCTGGGCTTTTAGAACCCATGGGAAGCCACCCGAAAAGAAACAGGCCGAGAAGCCTTCTTGGGGAAGGGTCCCGGGTTCAAATCCCGGCGGGCCCGCCAACCTGTTCGTACGAGTGAGATGGTGGTTCTGAACGGGCCATGGCGTCATTTTTCATCTTGAAACAGGCTGCTTACTTTTTTCACACATCGAAACTAACAACGGAACCTGATCTCGAAAACCAGTTTTGATGGCGCTCTCAAGTCATAACGTATAGAGCCCTGCCGATCTCTTCAAGTATTATTGAAGTGACGAAAAGCGTCGTGACGTCCATTCTAAGGAGAGTCGGTCGATACGAACTTACGAGCGCTTCAACGCCCAGAAATAATGGTATGATGGCCAATGAAACGCGTAGAGACACTATGGAAAGAGACAACGCAACGCCCAAGAAGGTAAAGATGGTGAGCAAAACTCCGATACTAAGAAAACCGCTCCTGTCAAGGGTTAGGCGAGTCCGGTAGCGATTGAGCAAATCGAGAATCGCGATGGTTCCGAATGCGGCAAGAATCTCTAAAGGAATGAAGTAGAGAAAAAAGCGCCGATCCGAGAACCACGACTACCAAACCCCAACTACGGCAGAGATGGTCCAACTAATTCTTTCGGCATGTTCTTGAGAAACCTAGCCCAAACAAGGCAAATTCGATACGAAACAATTAGCTTACCCGCTCTTCCATTACGCTCGTGATGTCCTTCAGGCGTGCTCTTCGTGTCCCATCATGTGGCTTAGTTGGTGGTGGTACTGTTCAGGTGTCATTAGTGATCCGAACGCTCGCTGGACTACCTCGCTCAGCGCGGGGTGGATGTGCATCGCATTCATCAGAGGCCGTGCGCTCTGGTCCGGCGTGTACATGAGGTTGATGATTTCCTGGATTAGCACGGACGCCTCTGGGCCGATAAGGTGAGCGCCTAATATGCGGAGGCTATCCCTTTCCAAGATTACCTTCACGAAGAAGTTCTTCACAGCCATGGCTTCTCCTTTCGCTGTGTTTTCATATTGTTCAAAACCGATTAGAATCCTGTCCGGGCCGAATTGCTCCAGCGCCTCTTTCTCCCTCAGTCCGACGCTGGCAATTTCAGGATCTGTAAAGACGGCGTGTGGGACGGCGTGGTAGTCGAAGGGGATCTTCCTCCCTAGAACAGCGTTGGAGTAGACTATTTCAGCATCGTAGTTGGCTTTGTGTTTGAAGAGGTACTTGCCGTTCGCGTCGCCGAACGCCCAGACGTTTGGGGATGTTGTTTGCAAGTATTCGTCGACTACAATCCACCCGTGCGCGTCAGTCTTAATTCCAGCGTGGTCTGGGTGAAGCATTTCGGTGCCCGATTCTCGCCCTGTGGCAATCATTACTTCATCAGCAGTAATGGGTGTTTTCTGCCCAGTTTCTCTATTCACAGCGACGAGTTTCTTGTTGCCATCGGGCGTCTTACTCGCTTGTATAACCTCATGATTTGTTAGGATAGTCATGTGTTTCCCTAGCTCCTCTTTGGCGAGTGCAGAGACTTCCGGCTCTTCTTGTGGTAGGAACTGCGGGTTTCTGCCAATTATCGTAACCTTCGAACCCATCGCTGATAGGAAATGGGCGTATTCGGCGGCTATGTAGCCGCCCCCGATGATTGCAATGCTTTTGGGTAGTTTCGTTTCGTGGAGAATTGTGTCGCTCGTTAAGTAGCCTGCTTCCTTCAAGCCATCAATGGGGGGTATGGTCGTCTGTGAGCCGGTCGAGAGGAGAACCATTTTCGACTTGATCGTCTCATCTTGAACCTTGAGCGTGTACGGGCCGGTAAATTCGGCCGTGGCGTGGTAGTACTCGATGTTTGGGGAACTGGATAGGCCTTGCCTTATCAATTCTATATCTTTGTCTATTAGCGTTCTCATCCGTTTCATTACCTTCGCAAAATTCACGGTCTTCAAGTCGACCTCAATCCCGAAGGCTTCCGCACGTTGAATTGTGCGGACGACTGCTGCTGGGTATAGTAGAATCTTAGATGGGATGCAACCTCGAGTCAGGCATATTCCGCCGGGCTCATCCTTGTCTATGACAGCGATCTTTACGTTCGGATTCCGTTGCATCAAGCCTTGGAGAACATACATCGTCGAACCAGTACCGATTGCGATAACGTCGTACTCCTTCATGGTCATCAACGGGAAGTTCGGCTAAGGGGCGATAACAGACTTTTGGTGTTCTAGCAAGGGAACTGGGCAATTCTCTTAATAGCTGGGCGACTCACGAAATTTCGTGAACTTCTGGGGGGGCTCTGAAATGTCAGAATTATGGAACCCATGGGAGATTTCTGAGCGAATCTTTCCGAAAAAGGGGAAACCCTCAGACAAGCTGCGTTACCTCTTGAACTATGCAGTTCTGGCACCATCGGGACACAATTCGCAACCTTGGCTGTTCAAGATTGTGGGAGAAGAGGTCGAGCTATATGCTGACCGGACTCGGGCTCTCGCTGTTTGTGACCCTGAAGATCGAGAACTAGTGATGGCCTGTGGTGCGGCCCTCTTCAACTTGCGAGTGGCTCTCCGACATTTCGATTACGAAGGCAAAGTGAAAACCTTCCCGGATAAGAATGAACCCGACCTTCTGGCACGCGTCGGTTTCGGCGGAAAACGAAAGCCTACCGCAGAAGATGACTCACTCTTCCATGCAATCGCCCAGCGCCACACAAACCGCATGCCGTTCGAACCTCGGGAGGTTCCAGAGAAAGTCCTCTCAAAGTTGAAGGCGGCGGCAAACAAAGAAGATGCATGGCTTCATTTCGTCCTCGGCGAAAGTGGCCGCAACAAAGTTGCCGACCTAGTCGCTGAAGGCGACAATATTCAAATGGCTAACGCACCTTTTCGACGTGAACTCGCCGCTTGGATGCATCGCAATCGAGACGTTAGCCACGACGGCATGCCAGGCTTTGCCCTTGGTTTGGGGGGTGTCACTTCCACTCTGGCGCCTCTTATCGTAAGAACGTTCGACTTTGGGAAAGGGCAGGCTGCTAAAGACCGCCAACTTGCCACTGGGTCCCCGGTCTTGGCGGTGCTTGGGTCAGCCGCTAACGCCCCAGAGAACTGGTTGTCAACGGGTCAAGCCTTGGAAAGAGTATTGTTAAGCGCCCGCGCTGAAGAGGTCTGGGCATCCTTCCTGAACCAACCTATCGAAGTCCCTGAACTGCTCCCCAGACTTCGGGAGATTTTGGGCGTGAGGGGCTTCCCGCAACTCCTCCTCCGACTAGGCTACGGTCCAGATGTCAAGCCTACTCCCCGAAAGACGGCCGGCGAGGTTCTAATGAGACCCTTGCGGTAACCGACTGTTCCATCGTCGAATTACGACCGCGGCAATGATTGCCACAGTAACCACCACCGCTGCCGCAACGATGTAGAAGAAACCAACCCCCGAGAGTAAGGTTGACTCTGTACCTTGTACTATGGTTCCAGTCGTTTGAGTTGACTGCTGCGTTGTCGTCGCTGACTGGGCAGGCCCCACGAAATTAGCTGGCTCAATTAGCCCTGATTGTGGAGCTTGGTTGAAATCAAAAGAATTCATCATGTCGTTAGATATTACATCCCTCGTCCCGAGTGATGGCAAGTTGAACGTTTCCTCTGCCAGTTTCAAGAACGATCCGAATTCGTATTGGGTATTGTCTATGAAATGGTGTTTTGCCCAAGGCGAGATTACGAGGGTTGGGACCCGGAACCCTTCACCGTATTGATCCACTTGCGGTGGGGGGACATGGTCGTAGAACCCTCCGTAATCGTCCCACGTCAATACGATAGCGGTGGACTGCCAGTATTGGCTCTGCATCACGTGATTGATCAAGTAGGCAACATAATCCATGCCGCAATCACTTCTGGCGGGTGGATGTTCACTTGGTGATTGCCCAATACAAGCGGTCGGCCAAACGGGCGGGTGCCATCCTCCAGGGATTATCCAAGAAACAGCAGGCAATTGTCCGCTTTGAATGTCTGAGATGAAGGATTGCGTGTTCTTCACATGTTCCTTCAACTGGTCAGGATGGGTCTGGAAGTAGGTGAAGAGGGGGAGGACGTTCCAGATTGAGGGTTCTAGGGGTTTCGCGTCACCATTGTACCAAGTCCAGGGGACACTCGCGTCGCTCATTTCTTCTGCGAGCGTGGCCCACGAGAGGCTGACTCCCTGCCAACCAAACCCAGTGACTGGGTTATCGATTACGCCGTTGTGCCATACCCAACGATAAGTCAACCCATTCGTTGGGCCGTTGGTCCCAGATACGATGTACAGGTGGTTCGGAAAGCTCGGACCCATGAGAGAAGAAAAGAAATTATCGTCCAATACATAGTTGTCAGCGTAATCCCAGTAGTAGGGTATGTCATTTCTGTCGTAGTACCCCATCGTTAGAGTGCCCTTCTCGCCAGCAACGAACCCATCCATCTTACCTCCATCATAGTCTATGTGCGCTACCTTCCATGCGTGGGAAAGGTCACCTTGGATCGATTCATTACCAAATGGGAAGGGTCCCATCAAATCGTCACCGTCACCTCCCAACTGCGAAGGGTCGGAAACACCTGGGGGCAATTCATCCCCCACAATCAAGACTGGCTTGGTTACATTCAGATGAAAGGGTTGAACAACTCCCAGATTCGTTTGATTGGGGTCGACTGGAATCGCGATTCCGAGTGGCAAGCCATTTGCCCCTGGATAGGTTCCGAAATAGTTGTCGAACGAGTGGTTTTCTTGGATTATGAAAATAATATGTTGAATCTTGGAAGGCGTGCCCTTCACATTGAATGCTAGAATTGGAATCGTCGCCCCACCGACCATGAGCAGGACAATTACAAGACAGATCGCGCTTCTTGTTCTAGACAACTTTCCCAGTTTTCTCCTACAGACAATAGATTCGAGATTGGATTTCGTGCCTAGATTTAAGTTTCACAGACGATTCGGTCACTCATTTAGCCAGGGAGAAGCTCGACGCTATGGGCAGAGTCCCCAACAATCGCCGAGGTTGCAGAAGTGGGGTTTCATTCCGTTAGAAATCCGTCTCGTGCGTCAGGAAGGCTTTACAGGTGGTGGTCTGGATGATCCATCCAGGTAGCGTCGTGGTTGCCAAGTAAGACAAGGCTCTTGGCCCTCATAGCCTCACTCTCCGCGGCGAACGTTGCCTTTAGGTTCGCGCTCGCCTGGGGTCCACCAAACGTCAAGCCAGTTGCCTTTCTTGTCATCGTCGGTGGAGTGATCGGCGGTCCCGTGGCCGGGTTTGCCGTGGGCTGGCTTTCCATGACGCTCAGCGATTTGGTCAGCCCATACGGGGCTGGTATCTGGACCTTGGAGACTTCAAGCTGTATGGCCATAGTCGGATTGTTCGCGGGTCTTCTATGGCATCATGCTAGCTCGCTTAATCGGTGGAAAATGGCGGGCGTAGGTTTCTTGCTGACCATGATCTTCGATATTGGGACCTCTATCATCGATGTCTTACTTTTCAGCTATCCTTGGGTGGGCGCGGTCCTTGCCCTCTTCGTTCCATTCATCACGGGCGGCGCAAGCGTTTATCCTTTCGGCCTAGCGGACGAGTTAACTACAGCAATATTGCTTGCCGCGATTGGCCCGTCTTTAATCTCACGAGTCAGAAAGGTCTACTGATAAGGTCTCGAGATACATTCTAATCGGCGTTTCTTCCGCTCGTTTGCTCTTTCCTCCAACCGTCAGCCAATTGCACGCGTTTGGAGGGCGAAGGATGAGTGTAGAAGACGAGTTCTACCAGCCGGTTCGGCTTGTCAACTGCAAGGCTCAAATCGGCTAGCCTCCTTTCGGCTGACGACTGCGCCTCTGAATCATCCGCGGCGCGGAGAGCAAACTCGTCTGCCTTACTCTCCATTATTCGTGAGATTCCATTGGAGATGGGTTGAAGCATGAAGCTCACACCCATTAGGATGGCGAAGATTACGGGAACGCCTGCAGGGTCAGCTGCTCCAGTCAGCCCTAAGTTGCCCGCGCCCAACCTCAGAACGTAGTCAGCAATGAAGAAGGGCGGTACAATCAAGAAACCCGATAGAATCGCCTCCTTCCAAATATCCTTGTTCACATAATGCCCAAGCTCGTGAGCAACCACGGTGATCACCTCTCTCCGCGTGAAATTGCTCAACAACGTATCGAATAGTACGATCGCTTTGCTCTTACCAATTCCAGAGAAGAACGCGTTCGCCCTGACGGATTTTCTGCTCTCATCTGCCACTATAACACGGTCAACGCTTTTCGCGCCGACCTTTCTAGACATTTCAAGAAGATTATCCTTCAAAGATGAATCGGCGAGCGGTGTCACTTTGTAAAATAAGGGCAGGAAGACGTAGGGCAGAATTATTGAAAGCAAGATTGAGAAAATTGCAAATAGGACTGCGGCCGCGAGCCACCAGAAACTCACCGCCCTTATCAGATAATAGAGGATTGTTCCCGCAAGCAGGCCAAACGCCACCTCGACTCCCAGGCTCTTTAACTCGTCCACAGCCCAGCCTTTCACGGTTTGTGTCGAAAGGTGAAACCTGTGATCAACAACAAAGCCTGAGTAAAATGAGAATGGCATTTCTACAAGCTGCAGGAAGCTCACGAAGATGACAATGTACACGCCCAATGTTACCCAATAGGAACCGGTCGTTGAAGAGAGATGGTGGGCCAGCCAGACTGAGATGCCTGAGAATACTAGGAAGAGGGAAAATGTGACTGGAACGATGGTTCCAGTTATGGGCTCTAGAATCAGTTTCACATTTTCGTAGCGTGCAGCAAGGATCCTTTTGTCGGGGTCGTACTGGTAAAATTCCTTGTGGTCTGCATGCTGCATTTGATTAGGTCCGCCGAAGATGTGAATCGCTGGGCCTCAATGGAGACTTACGTACATAAAGTCGAGTTCTTTGACGCAGGCGATTCGGAACTAGCTAGGAGGCGGCTAATGTCCTGAGGTGGACATATGGCCCGGAGCCGCGGGCTTAGGCTGTTCTTTCTTTTTCTTACGAACCATCTTAGGGTTTCCCAATATTCATCCAGCTAAGATAAGGCCCAACCGGAATAAAAGCGACGTTGTCCCCATGGGTTAAGCTCTTCAATCTGAAGCATGAGGCGGAGTATAGACGTACTTTTGCTCGGGTTCGGTTCCGTTCGCAATCTTGTAGGTTATGTTAATTCTTACACTATCCTTTACCATGGCCCGCACTGAACAGTATTCCTCCTGTGAGAGTCGAATTGCCCTTTCAACGGCATCCTTTCTGATGCTCGGGCCTGCGAGCGTATATTCTAGGTCTATGGTTTCATAGTATCTCGGGTCTTCATCGCGCCGCGTTCCCCGGGCTGAAATTTCCAGCCGGTCAACCTGTTGCCTCTCTTTACCCATAATCCACTGCACATCCATCGCAGTGCAACCTGCCAAACCGACCAAGAAGAGCTCCATGGGAGTAAAAGCGTGTCCCATCTCTTTCGCTGAGTTCAGCTCGATTCTGCGGCCATCCTGAAGGCCAACATTGAACTTAAGATCCTTAACCCGCTCTAATTTCAATGAAACTTGTGCAGCCATCTCACTTACACCTGTTACGGAGTGTCAATCGTGTACGTTCTTCCGAAATATGCTTTCAGCAACCAATCCCAACTTCCGGACAACGTTTGCCAGTAGAATCGGGCAAATGCTTTCTTCATCGTATAACGAATTCGTGAGGGCTGAATTTGCTTCACCGGCATGTCGTAAGATCCGACGACAAAGGAAGCTTGCCCCGAACCCATCTCGAACGGGCAGTTAATGCGGCCGTTGTACTTGAAGAGCTTACCACCCTTCCGAATTGAGGATATGACGTTGTCTACGGCAACGATTGCTTCTAGGTGTGCGGTTACGCCGGTCTTCGAGACAGGGATGTTGGTAGCATCCCCAATCGCGTACGCGTTCTCATAGCCTACAATTCGAAGTGTTCCCTTGTCGGTGGGAATCCATCCATCCGCGTCACCGATTCCCGACTTCATTATAACGTCTGCGCCACGATGCGGTGGAACCATTATGAGTAAATCGTATTGTAATGATTCGCCTTCGAGGGAATAGACCTCACGCTTTGCTGGGTCCACGGACTCAACATTGAAGAATGTCACAACTTCAATCCCGCGCTGTTGAAAACGCGGTTCGACAACCTTGGACATGGGTTCGGCAGGGTAAGGCCGTGGGTATGGAGTAACGAAAGTTATCTTCACCTTATCACGGGTACCCTGCTCCCTGAAATAATCGTCTACTAAGAAGGCCGCTTCATTTGGCGACGGGGGACACTTGTGAGGTACACCGGCGATTCCTACGACGACATGGCCTCCATCAAAGTTCTGGATTGCATTCCAGATTTTACTTGATTCCTCAGGGCTGGTATGAAAGTTTAGAGCAGCTTCACTCAAGCCAGGAATGACTGATGGGTCGGGTACGCTTCCAGTTGCCACTATCAGGTAGTCATAGCTAATCTTCTCTCCGGATGCGAGCGTCACTGTCTTCGCTGCCAATTCGATTCGTTGAGCATCTTGAGCAATGAGCTTCACGCCCGAATTGACGAGCTCTTCTTCAGGGCGGATGATATCGCTCGGGTTCAGGCCCTTGAAGGCGACGTGTAAATAACCAGGTTGAAAAATGTGGGTCTTTTGGCCGCAGATGAGCTGCACCTCCACTTGTTCTGCTTTCATTTCGCTGTGAAGGTGGCTCGCCAGCAGATTGGCGGCTAACGTTCCTCCCGTTCCACCCCCAACAACGACAATGTTGATCCTGTGTTGGGCCATCATAGATCTTCTTGCTAGCGGCCTTTCTTGACGATGTGTACTTTGATTCGAACGTAGTCTTTCTCGTCAACGATTTCCAGAATTTCGTTTCCGCTACGTTTGGCCCAAGCTTGAGTGTCGCTTTTCGCCGCAGGGTCAGTGGCGAGGAGTTCGATTACGTCGCCTATGTTTGCGTGGCGGTAGGCTTTGAATAGGTCCGTTATGGGGCCGGGGCACATTGTGCCCCGAGAGTCAACCACGATGGGGGCTTTGATTGCAGTTTCAGGTGTTGACATGGGAGTTCCTCCGTTTACACGAAGAGTGTTATGGCGTCTTCTGATGCTAGGTCAAGGTATGTTGTCGCGCCGATGATGTCGTCCACTTCCGGAATCAAGTCTTCCTTCTTCAGGCCCATCATGTTCATTGATGGGGAGCACGCGTGGAATTTGACGCCGCTCTCCTTGGCAGTAGCTATCATTTCTCTGATGCTGGGCATCTTCATTTTCTGCATTTTCTTTGTCATCATTGATGTCACCATGCTGCTCATTCCAGGAATCATTCCAAGAATGTTAGGCAAGGGGAGGGCTGGGTTTCCGACGGGGGAGATTTTTAGTGAGTCAATTGTCTTCTTCGTAATCATGTTCATTCCCCAGAAGGTGAAGTAGAGGTGAACCTCCATGCCCATCGCCGCGCCTGTCGTTGCTAACATTAACGGAGGATAAGCCATATCCAAGCTGCCTTTCGAGCAAATTATGACGAGCTTATTTCGTTTCAACGGCGTAGCAGTTTTCTGTTCTAAGGTTTGCATTTTTTTCATCTCCTTTTTTAGCGACTGGACGTGACCGCCAACCTAACCAACTTCGAGTCCTCGCTAGCCTGCGTGAGTAGGACTTGCTGCATGATGTCACAGGCTTCGTTGATGCGCCGGTCTGAAATTCGATAGAACACCGTGTTGCCAACACGCCTTTCAACCACAATCATTCGGTGTCGCATTAGCGCTAGATGCTGCGAAACGTTTGCTTGTTTCAACGCGGTGCTGGATGCCAATTCACCCACGGTCTTTTCGCCACTACGGAGTTCGTGAAGGATTTCGAGGCGTTTCGGATTGGAGAGTATCTTACAGATCTCAGATTGTAGTTGCAGGACTCGTTGCTTAGTCGGCGAGAGCATTCCATTCGCCGAATATTCGAAGATTAGAATGCAGTATATCCATGCCGTCTGTAGTCTCTATACTAGCTGATAGATTATCGATAATCCTAATCTGCGCAAGGAAGCTCTGATATACGGCGGATTTACTGCTTCGTCTGGAGAAGGTGTTGCAGATGCTGACGAATGAGATTGTTCTAATCACCGGCGCGAGTAGCGGAATCGGCGCAGCTTGCGCACGGGTATGCAGCAAGAACGGTGCCAGAGTCATTTTGAACGCACGTAGAGAGGAGCGCCTTAATGCCTTAGCTGCAGAATTGAAGGAGAACTACGGCACTTCAAGCCTCGTACTGCCATTTGACGTCCGCAACCCTGACCAGGTCAGGACCGCTCTTGAAGGGCTCCCTAAAGAGTGGCAGTCTATCGACGTGTTGATTAACAATGCGGGTCTCGCTCGTGGTGCCGACAAGTTGCATGAGGGACATATCGAAGACTGGGAAGAGATGATTGATAGCAACGTCAAAGGCCTGCTCTACGTCACTCGCTTGGTTCTTCCAGGTATGGTGAAACGAGGGAAGGGCCATGTGGTTAACATTGCCTCCATTGCTGGCATCCAAACCTATCCTAGTGGAAACGTTTATTGTGCTTCCAAAGCTGCAGTCAGGGTCCTGTCCGATGGGTTAAGGCAAGACCTTTTCGGTACACCAATCCGTGTTACAACCATAAGCCCGGGGCTTGTGGAAACTGAATTTGCGCAGATTAGGTTTCGGGGAGACCGGGAGCGCGCTGCTCAGACCTACAAGGGTATGACTCCGTTAACGGGTGATGACGTTGCCGATACGATATTTTACGCAATAACCAGGCCACCACATGTTAACATTAGCGAAATCGTCCTGTGGCCCACCGACGAGGCAAGCGCAACTCTGATTTATCGACGTGAGTGAAGGGATTGGGTTAGTTTGGGTGTGCCTCAAACATAATTAATGAGCTCCCACATAGAATGTAATCGTCGATCGGGTCGTCATCTGCTCCGAAATTTCGGTTCGGAAGCAGCTTCTTCATTTAGCGGAGCGCTTTTTCTGCACGAAACTTTATTAGCGTGGGTCCCGGTGCATGTACGGAAAGTTTCGGAAGGGCTCCAAACGAGGGCCGGATGAATCTTTTCTCCGTGGAGAGAATGCCTAGATTGAAGGATACCGAAAAGGAGAGGTCATACAACATTTTCGGACATTCATTTGTCCCTAAACATGAACTTCTTTCCAAGAAAGAAGCAGAAGAATTGATGCGGGAATTCCATATCAGGCCACATCAGCTACCATACATCAAGACTAGTGATCCTACTGCTGAAGTCCTGGGAGCAAAGATGGGCGACATCCTGCGTATTACCCGTAAGAGCGCTACCGCTGGCGAAGTAGTCGTTTATCGTTATGTTGTTGATGGTTAAGGTGGATTTATGACTGTAACTACAAGTGGAATGGTTAGCCCTCAAATCTGGGATCTAATCAAACATTTCCTGGACGAGAAAGGGCTAGTTAGGCAGCACATCGACTCGTATAACGAATACATCGAAACTGGGCTGCAAGCTATTGTCGACGAGACAGGAGAAATACCGATCGAAATTGAAGACTACCCGCTTAAGATCAAGCTGGGGAAGATCGAGATTGGAACGCCCCGTGTTACCGAAGTAGACGGATCGGAACGGCAGATTTTTCCCACCGAAGCGAGAATTCGCAATCTCACATACGCGGCTCCCTTACATCTGGAAATGACGCCAGTCATTGGTGAAAGAGAAGGGCAGACTGAGATCGTCTACATCGGGGACTTCCCCGTAATGCTCCGCTCGAAAATCTGCCCGCTTTCCCGAATGTCGGCTGAAGAACTCATCAGCATTGGTGAAGACCCGCTTGACCCCGGTGGTTACTTCATAGTAAATGGCGCGGAACGCGTCGTAGTCGCGCTAGAAGACTTGGCAGCGAACAAGATTCTCGTGGACAAAGAGCAAACAGGTGTTCACCCGACCTATAAGGCGAAGATTTTCTCGACTACCGTCGGCTTCAGAGCCAGAACAGAAGTCACTTTGAAAACTGACGGTGCTATGTACATTACAATGCCAGGAGTCCCATCGGACATTCCAATAGTAGTGATGATAAAGTCGCTCGGCTACGAAGAAGATTCGAAAATTGCCGAAATGATATCCCCGGACGAAACGCTTCAAAATCAACTTGCACCAACCTTCGAGAAGTCCGTCGGAGTCGTCACGCAGAGGGACGCACTCCTCTACATTGGAAACAGGTTGGCTCCCGGCCAGGTCGAAGATTACCGCTTAAAGAAGGCCGAGGCTTCGGTTGACAGAAACTTTCTCCCCCATATTGGACGGAACCCTGAGGACAGGAAGGAGAAGGCGGCATGCATCGCGGAAGTCGGATGCAGAGTAATTGAACTGAAACTTGGAATGAGGGGGCCCGACGATAAGGACCATTACGCGAACAAACGGTTGAAGCTCGCGGGGTCTCTACTGGCCGAACTTTTCCGAATATCCTTCAGGAACCTCATCCGTGACCTCAAGTATCAGCTTGAAAGAATCACGATTCGCAGGCACGCTGAACTTTCAATAAGTAACGCAATTCGACCTGGAATTATCACTGAACGAATCCAACACGCGATAGCCACCGGCAATTGGGTTCGCGGTCGAGTCGGCGTAACCCAACTCCTAGATCGAACAAATTACGCATCAACACTAAGTCACCTTCGAAGGCTCCAATCTCCGCTGAGCAGGAGCCAACCAAACCTCGAAGCCAGAGACCTACACCCAACACATTGGGGAAGGCTCTGTCCCAGCGAAACACCTGAAGGCTCGAACTGCGGCCTCGTCAAGAACCTAGCCCTCAGCGCCGTCATATCCATCGGCGTTGATTCGCGAGAATTCGTGTCCAAACTCCGAAGGATGGGCGTGGTCACAGTAGATGAAGCAGACAGCAAACTTCGTGAAGTGGGCGCTAAAGTTTTCGTTGACGGCCTCATCGCAGGGTACACTGGCGATGCAGACAAACTTTCGGCAGAACTCATTCGGATGCGAAGGAATGCTGAAATAAGTTCCGAAGTGAATGTCGCCTATTCCCCGCCACAAGTTGAAGGAGGAAGGCAGGATCTTTACGTTAACTGCGACCAAGGTCGGGTGAGAAGGCCGCTAATTATCGTTGAGAATTCTAAGCCACGCTTAACGCGTGAACACGTAGAAGCAGTTTCGCGGGGCGAAATGCGCTGGGAAGATCTGGTGGACAAAGGCGTCATTGAGTACTTGGACGCCGACGAGGAAGAAAGCACTCTAATCGCACCATCCCCAAACCGAATCAACGAAAAAACCACGCACCTCGAAATCGCCCCATACACAATACTCGGGATCTGTGCATCCCTAATTCCCTACCCCGAACACAACCAATCACCACGCAACGCCTACGAATCGGCGATGGCGAAGCAAGCGCTTGGCGTTTTCTGCGTTAACTACGCAAACCGCGTGGACTCCCGTGCTCACATCCTGCACTACCCACAGGTTCCCGTCGTTAGAACGAAACCCATGGACATCATCAAGTATGACAGCAGGCCGGCCGGCCAGAACTGCGTCGTAGCACTTCTCTGCTACCAAGGCTACAACATGGAAGACGCTATCATCATCAACAAGTCATCCGTCGACCGCGGACTCTTCCGTTCAACCTTCTACAGAGTGTACGAAGGAGAGTGTAGGCAATACCTCGGTGGCCTACGCGATAAGTTCGAAGTACCTGAAGCGGGAATTCGAGGCTACAGGGGTGACAGGTACTACAGGCTCTTGGAAGAAGACGGAGTCATTTCGGTTGAATCAGAAGTTACCGGAAACTCCGTGCTAATCGGTAGAACGAGCCCACCAAGGTTCCTTGAAGAATACCGGGAATTCGAGGTCAAAGGCCCAACAAAACGGGATTCATCGGTCGGCATGCGCCCATCAGAAGAAGGCATAGTGGACGCAGTTTTCCTCAGCGAATCGATTGAAGGCAACCGCCTAGTGAAAGCCCGCGTTCGAGACACGCGAATACCAGAACTCGGCGACAAATTCGCGTCAAGGCACGGACAGAAAGGAGTCATCGGAACACTGATCCCACAAGAGAACATGCCCTTCACTGAACAGGGAGTCGTACCCGACGTTATCATTAATCCGCATGCGATCCCATCGCGCATGACCATCGGCCAGTTTGTTGAAGCAGTAGGAGGGAAGGTTGCAAGCCTTCGCGGAGAAGCGGTCGACGGAACGGCTTTCAGCAACGAGGGCCCCGCTGCTCTGCGGGACGCGCTTCTCGAGTTAGGTTTCCAACACAGCGGAAGAGAAGTCCTCTACAACGGAGTAGACGGCAAGAAACTTGTCGCCGATGTCTTCATCGGAGTCGTCTACTACCAGAAACTACACCACATGGTCGCCGACAAAATGCACGCACGCGCCCGCGGACAAGTACAGATGCTCACACGGCAACCGACAGAAGGCCGCGCCAGGGGCGGGGGCCTCAGATTCGGCGAAATGGAAAGGGATTGCCTAATTGGCCACGGGGCGTCGGCGCTCTTGCGAGACCGGCTCCTCGAGGAATCCGACAAGTACACGGTTATGGTTTGCGAAGTGTGCGGCTTATTGGCCTACCACGACGTGAAACAGAACAAGTACATTTGTAGGATCGACGGCGACAAAGCCCTCATATCCGGCGTGCAGCTTTCGTACGCGTTCAAACTGCTACTCCAAGAACTGATGGCGCTCGGCATAGCGCCTCGTCTAGAAGTATCGGAGCGTGCTTAGAATGTCAGTAGCTGAAGAACCAACTAAGGTAATCGGCAGTATACATTTCACTCTCACTTCCCCCAGCGAAATACGCAAACTCTCCGCGGTTGAGATTCAAACGGCCGACACGTACGACGAGGATGGTGTTCCAATCGTTTCGGGCCTGATGGACGGCCGACTCGGCACACTAGAACCACGACAGAAGTGCAAGACGTGCGGCAACACTGCCTCTGCATGCCCCGGACACTTCGGACACATAGAGTTATCGGAACCAGTGGTCCACGTGGCTTTTGCGAAGCTGCTTCACAAACTGCTCCAAGTGACATGCCGAAACTGTGGACGCATATTACTCTCAGCCGACAAAATCAAGTCATACAATGAACAGATGCAAAGAGAGCAAAAGCAACTCAACGAAGTTCCATCTACCTTCTACGAAGCTGTCATGAAGGATGCGAAGAAGAGCCAGGAATGCCCACACTGCGGAGCCCGTCAAAACCCAATTGAACACGCGAAACCGACAACCTTCCATGAAACGGTGGAAGGCGGCGCCGCTAGGTTAAACCCAAGCCAAATTCGCGAGCGACTAGAAAGGATCCCAGACGACGACCTTCGATTATTAGGTATGGAGCCCACCGCTGCACGGCCTGAGTGGATGATCCTACAAGTTCTACCCGTCCCAGCTGTAACGGTCCGACCCTCCATCACACTCGAGTCAGGAATACGCTCAGAGGACGACCTTACGCACAAGCTCGTCGACATTATCAGGATAAATCAGAAACTGAAAGAAGCCCTAGAGTCAGGTGTTCCCGTCAACATCATCCAAGAACTCCACGAACTACTCCAATACCACGTCACTACCTACTTTGACAATGAGGTTTCCGGACTACCACCCGCACGACATAGGTCTGGGCGCGCCCTGAAAACGCTCAGCCAAAGGCTCAAAGGCAAAGAAGGAAGGTTCAGGGGTAACCTTTCCGGAAAGCGTGTTGACTTCTCGGCTAGGACCGTAATCTCACCCGATCCAAATATCGACATCAACGAAGTCGGTGTACCACTCGATGTAGCCCAGCGACTCACTATCCCCGAGAGGGTCACCCCATGGAATATTGATGAGTTGAAACGACTCATCAGAAACGGACCAGACCAATACCCTGGCGCCCTCTACATTGTAAGGCCCGACGGGCGAAGAGTCAGATTGGAATTCGTCACTGAACGCGAAAGCCTAGCTGACGCAATTCAGGCAGGGTTCATTGTGGAACGCCACATTAGGGATGGAGACATTGTCCTCTTCAACCGACAACCTTCACTCCACCGAATGTCGATAATGGCGCACACTGTGAAAGTACTCCCCTACAAGACCTTCAGGCTCAACCCATGCGTATGCCCGCCGTACAATGCGGACTTTGATGGCGACGAAATGAACCTCCACGTCCCCCAGGGCGAGGAAGCAAGAACGGAAGCAAAACTCCTCATGCAAGTACAAGACCAGATTCTCTCACCACGCTATGGAGGCCCAATAATTGGCGCAAAAACCGACTTACTCACGGCAGCATATCTCCTCACGAGAAAGTCAACCTACTTAACCAAAGAAGAGGTTGGAAAGCTCCTAGTTGCGGCAGGGTACAACGGGGAACTCCCAACACCCGCGATAAAGCGCCCGGACGAGCTCTGGAGCGGGAAGCAAATCTTCAGTTTATTCCTTCCGGCGGGTTTCAACTTCGTCGCCAAGTCGAGCATGATCACGCAGGAAGACGGTAGCTCAGTCGTAGTAAAAGACGGGATGCTAATTGAAGGAGTCATAGACAAGAACACAATCGGTGCTGAACGTTCCGAAACCCTCTTCCACAGAATAGTGAAAGACAGCGGTTCTGAACCAGGCCGCAACTTCCTAAACGGCTTGATCAAACTCCTTGACCGTTTCATAACGCTGAGAGGATTTAGCTACGGAATTGATGAACTCGATATTTCACCCGCGGTCAGAGACAAGATAACTAAATCGGTTAAGAAGGCCGAAGAACATGTTCAAGAACTAATTGATCAATACAAGAGGAAAACGCTTGAAAGGCTACCTGGCCGTACGCTTCAAGAGTCCCTTGAACTTCGAATCATGGATGAACTTTCCAAGGCGCGCGACCAAGCCGGCGAACTGGCAGAACAGTACCTCAAGACTGAGGTCGACAATTCGGGAGTCATAATGACCAAGACCGGAGCTCGCGGCTCAATGCTAAACATCGCGCAAATGGTGGCCACAGTAGGCCAACAATCAATCCGAGGCCAGCGAATCAGGCGGGGTTACAGGGACAGGGCACTCTCATTCTTTGAAAGGGGCGACGTAGGTGCGGAAGCTCGCGGGTTCGTCTACGCCTCCTACCAGGAAGGCTTAACCCCGGTAGAATTTTTCTTCCACTCAATGGGCGGCAGAGAAGGACTTGTGGACACGGCCGTGAGGACGCAACAAAGCGGCTACATGCAACGCAGGCTGATCAACGCACTCGAACACATTCGGGTTGAATATGATGGGACAGTTCGCGACTCAAGGGGTGACATAATACAATTCAGGTATGGCGAAGACGGAGTTGACACCGCCAAAAGTGACCACGGCAAAGCAGTGAATACGGAACGCCTGGTCGAACGGGTCGCACTCACAATCGAGAAGGGCGCAAGGGCTAGCAAGGCCTACATTGAGAGGAAAGTTGCAGATGTCAAAGAAGACCTCACGCCAAGCCTCTTGGGGCAACTAAAAGATAGCCTGCTCCGCGCGAAACTCACACGGAAGGGAGTTGACGCAGCAATAAAGGAAGCCGTCAAAAACTACCGTAAAGCGATGATCGAACCTGGAGAAGCTGCTGGAATAGTCTCGGCCCAATCAATCGGTGAGCCAGGAACTCAGATGACGCTTAGAACATTCCACTTTGCAGGTGTCAGAGAACAGAACGTGACCCTAGGCCTTCCGAGGCTAATCGAAATCGTTGACGCACGGAAGATTCCGTCCACACCAAGCATGATAGTCTACCTCGACAAGAAACGGCGCACGAGCCGCGACAAGGCGCAGGAAGTTGCTACGAGCATCACTCACACAACATTAGGCGACATCGCTTCAAGCCTTGAATCTGATATTACAAAGATGCGGATTATCGTCACCCTGAACAATGAAGCCATGAGGGAAAGAGAAGTATCCCTCAAAGACGTGAAAGCCGCCGTGACGCCTGGCGGATGCAAAGTAGAAGTGGAAAGGAACACCGTCCACATCGCACCACAAGATATGGACATAGCACAATTCAACCGACTCGTATTGAGGCTGCCGTTGATGCACGTGAAAGGAATCCCACAAGTGAAACGTGCACTAGTCATGGAAGAGAAAACAGGCGAGAAAAGCGAGTGGGTCATTCGAACTGAAGGTTCCAACCTCGAATTAACTCTTGAAACCGAAGGCGTAGATACGACCCGAACAATTTCGAACAATATGCACGAAGTAGCTGAAGTGCTGGGAATTGAAGCCGGACGCAACGTCATCATAAAAGAAGCGACAGCGGTTCTCGAGGAGCAAGGCCTCGACGTCGACGTACGCCACGTTATGCTCGTCGCCGACGCTATGACTTCGTCAGGTGAAGTCCTCCAAGTCGGCAGGCACGGTGTGAGTGGAGAGAAGGCCAGCACGCTAGCCAAGGCAGCATTTGAAATAACCATACCCACGATCGTAGATGCGGCGGTCAAAGGCACACGGGACACATTACGCGGAGTCGCAGAAAACGTAATCGTCGGCCAACAGGTTCCGATGGGTACAGGCCTCATCGAAGTTTACATGTCCATGCCTGAGAAGGAAAAGAAGTAATGCAAACCGCAAAAGTAGACGTAACCAAGCAGATTCAGATCGCCGTGAAAACTGGCAAAGTTGCCTTGGGCGTTAAGGAAGCCCTTGACGCTGCAAGGTTCGCGAAAGCCAGGCTCCTAATAATCTCCTCCAACTGCCCCGCGCAATACAGAACAAACATTGTTCAATATGCCAAGCAATCCTCCGTACCCATTTTCGACTTTCCAGGTAACAGCGTAGACCTTGGGGCAGCATGCCTGAAACCTTTCGTAGTAGCCGTACTAACAATCAAGGAGCCGGGCGATTCAGAGATTCTAAAGTTGGCAGAGGGTTAAGACATGGCCACTTCAGGAATAAAACTAACCGGCGAAACGATGCGGCTTATCGCACTCTTTGAAAACATCACCGGGGCTACAGCAAACGATTGCATAATCGACGAGGAAGACGATAGAATAATCTTCGTCGCCAAAGCCGGAGAAATGGGGTTGGCGATCGGTAAAGGTGGCAAAAACATCAACGCACTCCGTAAGATGACCGGGCGACCAATCGAAGTAGTCGAAATGGGCGACACGGCTGAGGGCCTCATCCGGAATTGTCTCTCGCCAGCGAAGATTAAGGAAGTTCGAATAACCGAGAAGCCCGACCGCAAAATTGTGGTCGTAGAAGTTGACCCCAAAGACAAAGCTCTAGCCATTGGTAAGAACGGCCGAACAATAGACAAGACTCGCATGCTAGCCAAACGTTACTACCAAATAGACCACGTTCAGATCACTTAGAGCACTTGCCAGAATAAAGAGGTGCACTGAATCCTTCTGCCCTATTCTTCACCGAATTTAATGCCCTGTGCTAACGGCAGTTGGTCGCCCCAGTTAATCGTTGTCGTCTGGCGGCGCATGTACTGTTTCCAAGCATCCGAACCTGCCTCCCTACCCCCACCCGTATCCTTCTCCCCACCGAATGCGCCACCAATCTCGGCCCCAGACGTGCCAATGTTCACGTTCGCTATACCACAATCACTGCCTACGGAGGAGAGAAACTTCTCCGCTTTTTTGACGGATTCGGTGAAAATTGCTGAGGACAGTCCCTGCGGGACTTCGTTATGCAGGCTAACGGCGTCCTCAATCGTATCGTAGGGCATTATGTAGAGTATCGGTGCAAAAGTTTCTTCACAGACCAATTGCGTATTGCCTGGAACACCGACAATTGTTGGTGTCACATAGGACCCGGATCGTTCGAGCTTTTTCCCACCGGTAACAATCTTTCCGCCCTGTTTCGGTAAGGTTTCTATCGCCTTCATCATGTTGGCAACTGCCTCCTCGTCAACCAATGGCCCCATCACTATGTTGGGATCCAAGGGGTCGCCGATGCGAACTTGTCCGTAGGCTTTTACAAGCCTCGAAGTCAATTCGTCTATGATCTTCTTCTGCGCGATTATCCTCCTAGTCGTTGTGCAACGTTGTCCCGCTGTTCCAACTGCTCCAAAAAGGATCGCGCGTACGGCCAGGTCTAAGTTCGCGTCCTCAGCTACAATTATGCCGTTATTGCCACCCAGTTCCAGTATGGTTCGTGCCAGTCGTTTCGCCGCTGCCTCGGCAACGCGCATCCCCATCGCGGTTGACCCAGTGGAGGATATTAGCGGGATTCTCTTGTCATTGATCAGGCGTTCCCCAATCGTTGAGCCTCGCCCTATTACGAGTGTGAAGATTCCCGTTAGCTGATGGCGTTCCATCACTCGGTTTACGATGTGCTGAACTGCAATTGCGGTAAGCGGGACTTTCGAGGAAGGTTTCCATACCATTGTGTCACCGCAGACAGCTGCGATCATGGAGTTCCATGACCAGACCGCGACTGGGAAATTGAAGGCCGTAATTATGCCTACGAGGCCTAAGGGGTGCCATTGCTCGTACATTCGGTGAAGCGGGCGTTCAGATTGCATCGTGAGGCCGTAGAGCTGGCGTGAGAGGCCCACCGCGAAATCGGCGATATCAATAGCTTCCTGAACTTCTCCGGTGCCTTCCGCGATAATTTTGCCCATTTCTAGCGTTATTAACTTGCCAAGTTGTTCCTTGTGCTTGCGAAGTTCGTCGCTAACCTCCCGGACGATTTGGCCTCGAACCGGTGCGGGTGTTAAACGCCATTTGAGGAAAGCTTCCTGAGCGGTTTTGACGACGTGCTCGTAGTCGTCTACTGATGCGAGTGCCACCTTAGCAATTACCGAGCCGTCGATCGGAGTCACAACTTCCAGAAGCTCGTGCCCTTGAATGCTGCTCCAATCCTTTGGGCCGGTACATGAACCGGGGTTAGTGTCCTGTATGGATAGCTCTCGAAGGAATGGGAATTTCTCTTGACTTGAGATGAGAGTCGTTTTCATTGCGAAGCAGACTCCTGTTAGGGAAAGCTTGGCGAGGCTTTATCTTTGCCTCCCAATTGCAGGCCAGTTTGACGCTAACAAGACGGTTTGTCTGGTTTTGTTTGGCGATAGTTAATTCAGATGGAGTCGTCTATTTCGCTTTCTTTGCCGCCTGTTCCGCCGCATGCTTCACAGACGAGTTTGCCGCCGCCGAAGCATTCGTTGCACTTGATTGAAATTAGACCCGTACCGTTGCAAATGTCGCATTCAAGTATGCCCTTCTCAGTGGTCAGTTTGCCGGTTCCTTTGCATTCGTCGCATTTCGCTGGTATTGAGCCTGTGCCTTTGCATTTGGCACAAGCTACTTCTCCATCTCCTTTACAAATAGCACATACCAAATAAAAAACACCCTGTGACTATTGCCGTCAGAAGGCTGTATGAACCTACGTACTTAGTACTTTTTGAACCTTATGCCGAGGCACCGTACCTAATGAGAAAAAGATGTGCCATCACTCGTCAACATATGTAGTCGTTAAGCGCGGAATCGCCGCAGTCAAAGATCCCTGTATCGTCAGCTATGCTTAGCTTGCATGAGCTGATTTCTTCGGCGGAAAAGATGGACAAGAAAGCGCAGTATGTTGAGAACTGGTTGAGAAAGTAAAAAAAGTGAGAAAAAGAAAGGCGGGAAGGAAGAATTTTACTTCTTGGCTTTGGCGTATCTTGATGCTACATCGTCGAAGTTAACGACCTTCCACCACTCGTCCACATATTTTGCCCTGTCGTTTTTGTAGAGGAGATAATACGCATGTTCCCATACGTCGAGGCCGAGTAGGATTGGGAGTTGGGCGAGGTGCATGAAGTTTTGTTTTTCGACTTGGGTAAGGACTAGTTGGTCGGTTGTGTTGTCGTAGAGTAGGAGTGCCCATCCTGAGCCTTCGACGGTTTTGGCTGCGTCTGAGAATTGTTGTTTGAATTTGTCGAAGCTACCGAAGTCGGCGTTGATTTTGTCGGCGATGGCTCCTCCTGGGGTTCCACCTCCCTTGCCGGGAGTGGCCATGTTGGGCCAGAAGATGCTGTGGAGGATGTGGCCTCCGTAGTTGAAGCTGTAATCCCTGAGGACTGCTCTGATGTCGACTGGGGCTTCGCCCTTACGGGCTTTGTCGAGTTTGTCGAGGGCCGCATTTGCGCCGGTAACGTAGGCTGCGTGGTGTTTGTCGTGGTGCAGTGTCATTATTTCTTGGGAAATGACTGGTTCGAGCGCGTTGTATTTGTATGGCAATTCCGGAAGAACATATTTGTTTGGCATGAGTTCCCTACGTTAGCCGCATCTAACATAAACTTTTCATCCAACCAAAACAGGCAGGAACATCAGTTCCCGCAAACTGACTTGCTATTGAATTAACTGCAAGGGCGTAGTTAGACTAGTTGCCTTACTTCATCGGTTACTGCTTGCCCGAGGTAGCCGTAAACACTGAGTTTCAGCACTTTCAAGCCTAACAGGGCGCATTTGATTCGAGTCGGGCCCGGGTCTATGCCTATGAGCTCTAGCACGCTAGATTTGCCCATGGTTTTGATTTCGTCAAGTGTTTTCCCTTTAACAGCCTCAGTGAGCATCGAAGCTGAGGCTTGGCTAATGGCGCAGCCTTTACCCTTGAACCGTATATCGTCCACCTTACCGTCCTTGATCTTCAACTGCATCTCTATGATGTCACCGCATACCGGATTCGAGTCCTTCGCGCGGACATCCGGCTCCGGTAGGTCACCGAAGTTGCGCGGGTTCCGGTAATAGTCCAAAATAATGTCTTTGTAGATTTCAGAACTCATCGCGCAAATAGCTTCCTAGCCTTCTCAAGGGCGTTGATGAATACGTCAACTTCCTCCTTCGTGTTGTAAATGTAAAAGCTTGCCCTCGCCATGGCGGGAACGTTCAGGAATTCCATCAAGGGTTGGGCGCAATGGTGCCCCGACCTTATGGCGATTCCTTCCTCGTCCAAGATTGAAGCCAAGTCGTGGGCGTGGATGTCTCCAAGATTGAAAGAGAGAACGCCGACCCTTTTCGCAATGTCCCTGGGACCAAATAGGGTGAGGTCCTTCACTTCGCTCATTCTTCCAATTGCGTACTTGGCGATTTCTCTCTCATGCTCATGGACGTTCTCCATTCCGATCTCTCTGAGATAATCCACTGCGGCCCCGAAGCCGATGGCGCCGGCTATGTTTGGTGTCCCAGCCTCGTACTTGTATGGAATGTCCTTCCACGACGCTCCGGTAGTGTGAACTTCCCTTATCATTTCCCCACCACCCAAGAATGGTGGCATCCTCCGCAAATGTTCGCTCTTCCCGTGGAGGACTCCAATTCCGGTGGGGCCCAACATCTTGTGGCCTGAGAAGGCGAAGAAGTCACTGTCAACATCCCTAACGTCAACGGGCAAGTGCGGAACGGCCTGGGCTGCGTCAACTAGGAACATTGCACCGTAGCGGTGGGCGACCTTGCCGATCTCCTTAACTGGGTTAATTGTTCCAAGCGCGTTAGAGGCATGAGTTACGCACACGATCTTCGTTCTCTCATCAATTAGCTCGTGAAGTTCATCTAGGCGGAGCAACCCTTCACTATTGATCTTTACGTATTCAACGTTGGCGCCCTTTTCTTGGGCAAGCAACTGCCACGGAACTATGTTGCTGTGGTGCTCCATTATCGTTAAGACAATCTTGTCCCCCTTCCCAACGTTCGCCCTGCCCCAGGCATAGGCGACTAGGTTTATCGCTTCAGTTGCGTTTCGTGTGAAGATTATTTCTTCGGTGTGCTTGGCGTTGATGAATTTGGCGATTTTTTCTCTTGCTTCTTCATGGGCGAGGGTTGCTTCCTCAGCTAGTTTGTGGATTCCGCGATGTATGTTCGCATTGTATTCCCGGTAGTATTTGTTCATAGTTTCTATGACGGATTCGGGTTTCTGTGATGTGGCGGCGTTATCGAAGTAGATGAGTGGCTTTCCGTTAACTTGGCGCTTTAGAACTGGAAAGTCTTCCCGGAGCTTAGAAACATTTATCGTTGTAACTTCTTCGACCATTACCTAGACCGGCGAACATTGGTTGAAGTAACGTGTATGACGTACGGGATATAAATTCTCCAACTAATTATGACTGAGCCTACACTCTGACGTATACGCTTGTCCCTTCAATCTTCAAACCATACGTCACAAGCGGCACTGTAGCTGGAAGGTTCTCTACCTCGCCAGTTTTCACATTAAACCTCGACAAGTGCAGTGGGCAGGTTACCACGGCTCCCACGAGGAAACCGGTCGATAGGACTGCGGTTTCATGGGTGCATATCCGGTTCACTGCATATAGCGAACCGTCTACGTTGACGACCATCAGCTTATTCTCGCCTACGTCAACGGGATGCATGGTCCCGGGTGGAACATCGGTGGTTTCGCAGACTTTCACGTACCCGCTCAAACCTCGCTGACCCCGCACAACGAAGGTACTCCTTTGCCTGAATAGTTACTCTTTCCGGTAATCAAGTGCATCCATTCTTGGAAAACATAAAAAGCGGAAATGGAGCAAGCGGTCAATGGCCATTATGAAACCCCAAACTCAACCCTTCCCGAAAAATGCGGCTCTAATCATAATTGACGTCCAGAAAGGCTTTGACGACCCGAGTTGCGGTCGCAGGAATAACCCTGAAGCGGAATCTAACATCGCAAGATTATTGGAGGCGTGGCGAAAGACCGGCCGCCCACTCTTCCACATACAGCATCGTTCGCGTACCCCCGGTTCCCTCTTGGGCCCTGAGTCGCCTGGGTTTGAAATTAAGGATGCAGCCAAACCGCGTGCCGACGAGCCCGTTATTCAGAAGAATGTCAACAGCGCATTCATCGGAACCGACCTTGAAGCTCGCCTCAGACAGAGTGGTTTGAAGACGGTGGTTCTCATTGGCCTAACGACGGATCATTGTGTTTCGACTTCTGCACGCATGGCTGGCAACTTGGGCTTTGATACTTACGTGGTCGCCGACGCTACCGCGACCTTTGATCGAGTAGGCCCTGATGGTAAGTCATACAGAGCAGAGGACATCTACGCAGTCAACCTTGCGAGTTTGAACGAGGAATTCGCTACAGTAATAGACACCGAGGAGCTGCTAAAGCGCCTCTAGTGAGTTCTCAGAGGCAAGGCAAGAACAAGTGGATGGTTCAAGAGAGAAAGTACCGGTGTGTACATCGGTAGCGGAGCCCCTGTTTGAACAATCAGGTGTGCGTTTCCTTGGACATGATTGTGGACTGTCTAGAATCATACGTTTTCAACTCCAAGCCTAATTCCAAAGCCAAAGCAACAAACACCATATCGTACGTAGATGCCCGGTGTTTTCGCGAAAGCGAGTATGTCTTTTCGAGGAGTTTCTTGTCTGGTCTTATCAATTGGATTGTTTCGGCTGACACTAATTCTGAGAACAGGCTTATGCGTGCCCAGGATTCCTTAAGATCCTTGATCAGGGTTTCGTGTTTCCATAGCGCATTGATGACCTCGTACAAAGCGAGGTCTGAGGAAAGAAATGTTTCATTTGCCAGCAGGTTGGCGTCTCTCAGAATTCCCTCAATGAGGTAGCTGCTGTCAGCCACCTTCATCGTTCGCGATCCGCCCGGATAAGCCTTAAGTCATCGTTGATCGAGCTGGCAATCGGTGTCTTCTGCAGTTCCTTTAATCGTGATATTGTTCGCTTGGAGTTCTTGCTTCTCAGATAGAGACGGATTGCTTCTCTAACCACATCTGAGAGTGTTCCATGTTTTTGCAGCTCCTGCTTCTCATGCTCTGAGAGCCTAACGGTCAATGTCTCTGTCATACAACGTGTCTTACGCGACGTATTATATATGCACAATGCTCAGGATCATTGGCGACTGTAATTGACGCCGAAGGGCGCTGAGGTTCGGGCCGTAGGGCTTCCAAGTGAAGCAATGGTACAGGAACACAATGAAGGCTCAGAAGCGCCGAAGGTAATCCTGAAAGTCGATGGAGGCCAGCTGACTTGTCCGAAGACAAGTTAGCGGAACCGTAAGTATTGTTCGTATTGTTCGTATTGAACAGCTATTTCCCGGTAATTACGCTACCCCTGATAGGGGTCGGTATGGAGTTCACATTGAGTAAGCGCCAAGAAGACGTGCTTCGGACAGCCCGTAGCTTCGCGGAGAAACTTGTCTTACCGAAGGCTGATGGTTGGGACAAGAGCAATAAATTCCCGACGGAAACTTGGCGCGCAATGGCTAAGGCCGGCCTGACTGGCCTGCCGATTCCAAAAAGGTATGGAGGAGGCGGCCAAGACATACTAAGCTATGTTCTTGCCGTAGAGGAAATCTCCCGCGGTTCCGCTGCCCTCGGGGTCACTTTGGCTGTACACGTGTCACTCGTCAGCCAGCCACTGCTAACATACGGAACCGAACCGCAAAAGGTACTTTACTTGACACCATTGGCCCAAGGTTCGAAGTTCGGGTCATTCTGCTTAACCGAACCTGGGGCCGGAAGCGATGTAGCCTCGATGGAAACGAAGGCGACGCTGAGCAGCGATGATTACGTGATCCGTGGCCGCAAGTACTTCATCGTCAACGCCCCGATGGCGAGCACCTACCTGGTCTTCGCGATGACGGATAAATCACTCGCGCACCGAGGGATATCATGTTTCATCGTTGACCGGAATATGCCTGGCGTCAAGATTGGGAAGATATTTGATAAGATGGGAATACGTTCGTCGATGGTTTCTGAAGTAATTTTCGATAACGTGCGAGTTCCGGCGAGGAACATGCTTGGCCGGCCGGGGGAGGGATTCAAGATTGCGATGGACACGTTGGATTGTGGGCGGATTAGTATTGCAGCACAAGCCGTAGGCATAGCCCAAGCGTCCCTGGATGCTGCGATCGAGCATGCAAGGACGAGGGTTCAGTTCGGCAAACCCATCAGCGACCAACAAGCGATTCGTTGGATGATCGCGGACATGGCGACCGAAATTGAAGCCGCGAGACTGCTCACCTACCATGCTGCTGCCCTTACAGACCAGGGAAGAAAGCACACGAAGGAGGCTAGCATGGCTAAGCTCTTCGCCGCATCAACCGCAGTCGAAGCTGCCCGCAAGGCATTACAAATCTACGGAGGATACGGCTACATGACGGACCTACCGCTCGAGAGATACTACCGGGACGCGAAGATTACGGAAATTTACGAGGGGACATCAGAGATTCAGCGACTAGTGATTTCCAACGAGCTTCTGTGAGGGTTTGAGATGGTCCTCAAGTCGAAGCAACAATACATCCAGAGCATGAAGCGGCTAAAGTCGGAGGCCTACATGCGCGGCGACCGCATTCAAGACGTAACAAAAAACACGTTCACGCGCCTGGCGTTGGAAGGCATTGGTGAAATCTACAACCTCTCCAAACAGCCCAGGTACGACGGCCTCCTAACGAGAACTGGTGAAGGCGGCGCGAAAATCAGCGCATACTGCTCAATCCATAAGTCTAGAGAGGATCTCGTAAACCGCGTAAAGGCGGCGCGGCTTGTTTGTCAATGGACGGGAGTTTGCACGGCGAGCCGCTGCTGCGGCTGGGACGCGCTCAACGCGCTTTGGAACTCGACGTATGAGATGGATGCCCAACTCGGGACGGAGTACCACAAGCGACTGAAACGGTACGCCGAGATGGTGCAGGGTAAGGATCTAAGCTGCGCGGGAGCGTTGACGGACCCGAAGGGCAACCGGTCCCTTAAGCCAAAACACCAGCCTGACAAGGATGTCTACCTCAGAGTAGTGGACGAGGATAAGAAAGGAATCGTAGTCCGGGGCGCCAAAAGTATGATTGGCGGCGCAATAGGATCTCATGAGATTATAGTTCAGCCAGGCACGGGGTTCGTTGAAGCCGAGAAGGAGCACGCCGTCGCCTTTGCCGTGCCAATGAACACGGAAGGCGTGATGCAAATTGTGGATATGCAGCCGGGCGGGGAAAGGAAATTGGAGGGCGGATTCGATAAGGGAAATGTGAACTTCGGCTCATCAGAATCGCTCGTGGTCTTCGACGACGTCTTCGTACCCAAAGAACGCGTATTCATGAACGGCGAGTGTGAATTCGCTGTGGATGTCGTGACCAAGTTCGTTCTACTCCACAGAATGGTGTTAGGCGGTTGCCTAGCGGGCTGCGGCGACGTATTAACTGGAGCAGGCGCACTCCTAGCTGAATACAATGGGCTGTCTAGGCAACTCTCCGACCGGTTAGCTGAAATGACGTACCTATCCGAGGCCCTATACTCACAAGCCCTAGGAGCTGCTTACGAAGGCCAGCCAACACCATCCGGCGTATGGTTCCCCGACCCCCTCCTAGCCAACGTCACCAAAATCAGTGTAACGAGGCTCCCATATGAGATTCAGAAAATCGCCGAAGACATCGGCGGCGGAATGATATCCTGCATGCCCTCGGAACTTGATTTGAAGAACCCTAAAATCGGCCCACTAGTCGAAAAATACTACCGAGGTACACATGGGGTAACAGCAGAGAACAGGTTACGAGTAGCTAGGCTGATCGAAAGCATGGTCGCCGGCCCAGGCAGGTTAGGGGCACTCTGCATGCACGGCGGCGGCTCTCCCGCAGCCGCGCAAATGACCATCAAACAACTAGCCGACCTGGAAAGAAAGAAAGACCTAGCCCGAACACTCGCCGGCCTCTCAACCGCTTCCTAAATCCTGTTACAGATCGGGATCCAATGGGACCCAAGTAGAAACCTACTCAACCCACGCCATCTTCACACCCGCCTAAAAACCAAAGTAAGACCCAGCAGGAACGAGCCGAATAGTTGGACTGGAAATCAAAATGAACCGCAGAGATCTGGTACTAACGGAGTTGACAGAACTATTCGTTAAACGGGATGCGACTGTGATCGGCCGCTATTGGAAGCTCTTATTTGCAACATAACCCGTCTTGCCTGGCGGTTATGAGAATCTCGCCTGAAAAGGAGATAACTCATGAAGCTCCGCGTGGTTGTCCTGGGTGCGGGTTTCGGCGGATTGGAACTGAGCACGATGTTGTCGGAGGCGCTCCCCGACCGCCTCGATCTTACCCTGGTCGACAAGAATGATTCCTTTTTCTTCGGCTTTTCAAAGCTTGATGTGATGTTCGGACGCGAGACATCCGAGGCCGTGCGTTTCGCTTACAGTGCCATCGACAAGCCAGGCGTGCGTTTCCGACAGGAAACGATCACCGGTATCGACCCCAAGAGGCGAGTCGTTACCACCGACCGCGGAACTTACGAGGCCGATGTGCTGGTGGTGGCGCTGGGTGCCGACTACGACCTGGGGGCCACACCGGGGCTAAGGGAAGGCGGTAACGAATTCTACTCCTTCGCCGGGGCTGAACGCCTGCGAGAGGTACTCCCGACCTTCACCAAAGGCCGAGCCATCGTCGGGGTAACCTCAACGCCCTTCAAGTGCCCGCCCGCGCCGAGCGAAGCGGCGTTATTACTGCATGAATATCTCAGCGCGCGTGGACTACGCGGCGCCTGCGAGATCAGCCTGGTTATGCCGTTCGGGGCTCCAGTCCCCCCTTCGCCCGCCTCTTCCCGGGCCTTACTTAGCGCCTTCGCCGAGCGAGGCATCACCTTCATCCCCCACCGGCTTGTGAGCGCCCTAGACCCGGGGCGCAGAGTTGCCATCCTCGACGACGCCAGCGAGATGCCCTACGACTTGTTCCTAGGCATCCCCAAGCACCGCGTCCCAGACGTGGTTGCGAAAAGCGGCATGACCGAGGGCGGCTGGGTCCCGGTGGATCCGAAGACCCTCAAAACGCGTTTTCCGGGGGTGTATGCGGTAGGTGACGTGACGAGTGTTGGAACGCCGAAGGCGGGTGTATTCTCGGAAGGAGCGGCGCGCGTGGTGGCAGCCGCCTTGATCGCGAATGTAAAGGGCGGCGAACAGCCCCCGCCCTACTCCGGGGCAGGTTCCTGCTACGTCGAGTTTGGGGGTGGTAAAGTCGGGCGAGTGGATGTGGACTTCCTTTCGGGGCCTGAACCCACTGGGGGATTCGAGGGCCCTTCCGCCGCCCTTGCCAATGATAAACAGTCCTTTGGATACAGCCGCCGGATGCGCTGGTTTGGATTGTAATGTTGAGAAATTATGCATGTGAATGAAGAAGCATGGCCAACTAGAATACCCAAACCAATGGCCCGAAACGATTGACGTAGGCTCACACATACATTTTACCTACGACGAACGACACCGGTCCAAATTTGACCGCCCGCACCATTAGACACACACACCAAAACTAGAGTTCAAATTACGTTGCCCGCACCACTAGACCCACACACACACTTTTACGAACGACAAACGGCGACGGTTCAAATCACGATGCCCGCACCACGAGAGCCACACACAAAAAATCATGTAACGACGACGGACGACGTGATTGTGACGTGGAAGAAAATCAAGCTATGCACTAGCGGTTATCGCTTTTTCCAGACATCAATCCGAGCTTCGGTTAGCATTCTGTCCATGTCCTGACGCAGGGAAGGTCATGAGGGAGTTCATACAAGATGCAAAGCCTCAAATCTTGAACGGGCACAACAAAGCGGCTGCTTGGAAGCATCGGTGAGGAGCACGATGGGTCAAGCTACTCAACAAATGCTGGGAAAGAGGTGAGATCATGCCAACCAATAGGGAGCTAGCCGCTGCGTTCGGAGTTCTTTCGGTGGCATGGATGCTACTCGGTTATGCTATTAATTTTCTGATGGGCTACCCTACTCTCATATGGGAGGGTTTCATCAACACACTGCTTGTGCTTATCTTCACCCCATTAGTGATGTCAAAAGCTCGTTGGACCGCACTCGGGGCAACGATTGTAGGAGCAATTTCCACTATAGCGCACCTTCTGGGGCTAGTTACATTGCCAATGAATATGTCGTACGGACCAATTGTGTCCATTATTCTGGCACTACTCTTCACATACTTCTCCTACCGAGCATACAAACAGAAGTGGAAGTTCTAGGGGCCTCAGCGCCAACATCTTTCACGTTGTCACACAAGAAGCACATGCCAATCAAGAGTTCAAATTGCTTTGCCCGCACCAGTAGTACCACACCTATGAAAAGTCTAATCCAGCATGTGATTCTTAGGTGGGTCTTCTGCGTGGCGTTCAGGCCGCGCTAATTATCCTGCCCAGGAGTTTATCCTTTTCTTCGATCTTTTCCTCCATTTTTCTTGGTTGGCCTGAACGCGGCAATCAC
>JBEKSC010000001.1:0-223145 GCA_049517415.1 Bathyarchaeia archaeon | reverse complement strand
GCTTTCTCTGTTAGCTTCCCGAATTCCAGGGTGGTGAGCGGCGTGACACTAGCGGGTTTTATTACAACCGTGTTCCCCGCTGCGAGTGGCGGAACAGCTTTCCACGCAAGCATCATGAACGGGTAGTTCCATGGTGTAATTGTGGCTACGACGCCGACTGGTTCGCGTCTGATGATGCTAGTAGCGACCGCGTTGTACTCCGTGCTCGCCTTGCCTTCGAGGCACCTAGCTGCACCGGCGAAGAAGCGGATGTTGTCAATTGCGAAGGGGAAGTCGCCATCGCGGCTAAGCTTGATAGGTTTACCTTGCTGCTGGGTTTCGAGAAGCGCGAGACGATCAACTTCCTTTTCGATTACGTCAGCTAATTTCATAATGAGGCCAGCGCGTTCCGCAGGGGCCATCCGGGGCCAGCGGCCTTTATCGAAGGCCTCACGCGCGGCATCCACCGCCCTAGCTGCGTCCTTCGCGTCGCCCTTCGGAACTTTAGCGATAACTTCAGTTGTGGCGGGGTTGATCACATCATAAGTGGCTTTACTTTCTGAAGAAACCCATTCGCCGTCAACGAACATTCTGTAAGGTTGAACGGTTACTTCCAAAATCCGACCCGCTATCTATTCGTTTACTATTCATAAAGCACTTCCGTTCCAACGGGCCGATTTCAAGAGAAACGTTGAAACCTGGTATAGTTATAGAACTTGGCAGCCGCGATGAACTTTCCGAAGACAACCTCAGATGCGCGGACGTCAGTTGCGAAAAAATATCCGGTAAAACTTCCTCTTGCTTTTCTCTTTCCCTAATGTCAAAGCAGACAGCCTCAACTGAACTCGGACAATAAGCATTTGGAGTGTTCCTTTCTCACCTAATGTTGACTGGCTGCGACCATAATCCCAATCCTCTTATTCGAGAAAATCATGCCTACAACTTCCGGAAGGTTGCGAGAGTCGTTCTTTGATGGAGAAGGATTTTGAGCGGTTTAGCGTCTACGGGTTTTCAATCGATTACCCAAAGGATGTTCGCGTCGAATTCAACCCTAAGGCAAGACGCGGCGAAGGCGACGTCGCATTTCATTTCCCTGATAAGGTGAAAATCTTCCTCACATGGGGAGATCTAGAAAAAGCCACGAAAACTTTCGGAACAGTCGAAAAACACGCTGACCACGGCCTTAACAGAGTTAAGAATGCTGGAAAGGTGAAGAACTTCGAACTAATCTCCCACGATTCACTAAGGATGAACTCGCATGAGGGACTTTACAACCGCGCGAGGTTTGAGGAGGTCGCCGTGGGATTTCTAAGCGGCAAGCGAAAAAACCCACGCGAAGCTCATTCCGTTCACGTGCACTGCTCTGAATCGTCAAGGTATTTCGTGGTCTACGCGTTGATGCCGATTGGTGGGACGTCTGATTGCGAGAAGATTTTTGTGAAAATGGCGAAAACCCTCAAGTGCCATTGATGGATAAAATGATGCGGGAGTTTGGCTACTCGGATCAACCGATGGTTTCAGCGCTGTCAAGTTGGCTTTTGTGTTTTCTGGTTTGATTCTTGTAGGTCGTGGGTCATTTGGTCGAATTGCTCCTTCGTGATCTCTCCTCTAGCGTACCTGACACGTAGGATGTGATACTCGTATGGGTATCCTCGATACCTTCTACGCGAACCCCATCCCCAGGGCCAGAATATCATTCGCAACAGGAAGAACAGTATCAGGAACGCGAAGACCCAACCGAACGGAAAGAAGAAGAACGGATAATACCCCATAAACGGGAAGTAAGCGCGTCCCATCGGCCTAAGAACGTAGAGTACCGCGGACACCACGATTGGAACCAAAATCAACGCGACGAGCAACCCAACCCACACAGGCCTTCTGGGTCTCCACTCATCTTCGCTCAAAACCTACCCCGCCCATCATACAGGTAAGATACGCATGGTCCCTATCGATGAACCTTCCCCTCGTTCTAGCATAGCGTTGTAGTGATGGTGTGTGGGTCTAGTAGTGCTCACAAACTCATGAGAGATGTTGTGGTTGGTGGTCCTAAGGTGCCTGTTGCCCGTGAATCGTACTGTTACGCTGAGTGCCCACCAGCATACCCACTATTGATCACGCGCCCTTGTCAATCTTGAGCGTTCTGATTTTGGTAAGCCGTAGAGCGATTCTAAGAAAAGGGAAGTTTAGTGAGCGGTAGTCTAGTATTGAATGTTCGTTGCTTTAGTGATGGTTGCAGGAATTCTTCCAGTTGTTACAGTGTCGGTTGTAATTGCCGTAGTAATAATGGTAGTAGCTGCCTGGATTTGGATTATAGTGCGGGTATGGAGCATAATAGTGATTGTAGGTTGGATAGTAGGGGTAGCTCGGGTACAGTGGGTTGTACGGATAGCTGCTCTGATAGTTGCTGGGACTAACCACGAAGGTTTCTGACATTATTGCTAGAGGTGCACCGCCGTAGTATGGTTGATTATATCCAGTTTGCGCATTGTAAATTGAAACTGAGAACTGCACTGAGTGTGTTTGTGTAGATATTGGGAGGTTAAACTGGAGTTGTCCGCTGAAACTGTTGCCCCCGTTTATTGCGTTTAGTGCTGTGTTTGCCGTTCCAACGTTCGAGTTGTAGGTTGCATCGTAAGCCGTGCCGACGGCGTATAGCTGACCGGCATAGAAGGAGCATGTAGCTGACACGGGTACTGTAACTTGAACGTTTGAGCCGTAGTATTGTTGCGCTGCCATTACGGGATAGCCAATCTGAGCAGTACAGAGATCGGCTAAGACGAGGCTACCGTTCGTCGCAACTGCAACTATCCCTACAGTTAAGGCAATGATGAGCAGAGCATAGCCACATTTTTTCGTAAGTGTTTTCCCCAACTAGACCATCAATTAACTACATCGCGTAGTTGCCTATAACCTCGATGGATGAATCATCCTTCTGTGTAAGGGAAACGGAACCTAACACCGGTCGGCCTTGAAAAGCGTCAGCGGAAAGCGCTGCGAATTTTCATGCTCATGAATCACGTGGGCATCTGCTGGGCCCCTTCCTTAGGTAGCTATTCGCGAAAGATACGCTGAAACCGTGGCGGCACAAGTAGGATGAGAGTCAATTAACCAAACGAATACTTGACGGAACTTTCCAGAGTCAGGCTATTTCTGTGTGGTTTTGTCCGCTATTTCTTTCGCGATTTGTTCTTTGGTTTTGCCTTCTGTGGTTATGCCGATGCTTTTCGCGGCGAGTAGAAGTGGGTCCTGTTCGGTCTCTTTTGTTGTTGAGGTTGTGGGGCTTGAGATTGATGATATTTCCTTAGCACTCTTCTGGAACTCTTTCTTCGCTAGGCCAATCGACCTAGCCAGCTCGGGAAGTTTCTGTGGTCCCCAGAGGAAAATTACCAGTAAGATTCCGACTACGATGAGCCACTCATACCCAATAAGTGCCATGGGGCTTCAAGAGTAATTTTCCGGTGGGCTGAATATAAGGAAAACTGAACTGATGCTCCCTACACAAATTGGATTCTTATATCTGCGATCTTTGTCACTTCTTCAAGGTCACAATCACAGTCGACGTATCAAAGACAATCATTCGTGAATCGTTGCCTTCTTCCTCATTCCTGAAGAAGGAGGCTCTAATCCTCTGGTATGGTGCTCTCACAATTAGAACTGCCGAGCTTACTATACGCAGTCTACTTCGAGAAAGGTACGCGTAAAATGACCAAGTAGTTAGTCGCCAGCGACCAACTACCTCGTCGTTGAGCATAGAGGGCAATGTGCAATGCACCCGTAAGTACCTCCCTAGGGGGGGTGTTCAACGCCCTGCATGTGACAACCCAGAAGCATGGGCCAATGTACTCTTTTGCACACTCTCACGCATGACGTCCCCATACTAATGGTTGCGAGAACCATGTCTGTGAGACAAGAATGCGCCTGGACGATGCCATGCTGAAGATTAGCAACGCTAACTTGGAACTTGCAACTCTAACGCCGAAGAGGGATGAGGCGATCGCTGCCGGCAATTCTGAGAGAGCGATTCGCCTTAGGGATCAGTTGAAGCCGACGCAGGAGCGGGTGGAAAATTGGGCGGTCATCAAGCTTGCCCTAGGGGCCAAGGTGAGAGTCTGCGAAGGGAACGATCCTGAAGCAGCCAAACTCAGGAACGAGGTCAAAGCAGACTGGGAAGAAACCAGAAACGTAATCACAGCAATAGCGAAAGCACAACAGGACATCGCTGACCTTCTCGAGAAGCTGAAGGAACCGCGGCTACGCTTTCTAGGCATCCCACACTCAGGTTCAATGAAGACTGAACAATTGTCCCTCAGTCAACCTAGCCGGAAATGGATATGTCGCTAGCATTATGAGCGTGGGCGGCCAATGGTGTGGTCATGAATTCGAGCGAATTAGATCAGTTGCTCAGAGGCTATCTTGAGGCTAAGTTTGGGGCTGTTCTGGATTATTTTGCAATTGAGGGTCAGATGTCCCCTGACGCGAAGGGCGATATGGGTGTCACGGGGAACTACCGAAAACATGCTAGTGAGAAGAACTTCTTCTTTACCGCCACGGTCAACCTTACCTCACGCGTAGTGCGCGAGATGCAAGAATATTGATGCTGCAGCGTGCTCCCTCGACGAGAGTATTCAGATAATCAGCAAGAATGCGGTTCGTTTCGAGCTGATTGGCTCCGTGAAACGGGGGCATTGGTCCTCGTCCTTATACTTAGCAACCCACATTAGGACCTTGAAGGATGTAATGGTGATGACTCAAGCAAGATGCAAGAAATGCGGCTCACCTGTCTACTCTATCGGATTACCCTCGACGGAGGGTCTCTGCGTTACATGTGCCAGAGTAGAGGCCGCTAGAAAAATGAGTTTCAGCATTGAGTGAATAAGGCGTGTTCTACAGTAAAAGTCTGTGTTGAATCTGAAAGCGCTTCTCGTAGAGTGCATCGTCCGACGCACTAAACCTCGAATTGATGAAGTTAGCGACATAGCGAAGGCTGCGGGTTACAATGTGGTAGGCCAAGTTGTACAGCATCGTGACTTCGTGGATTCCGCATTTTGCGTAGGGGAAGGAAAAATTGAGGAAGTCGCCAAGATCGTAGCAAAGGATTCAATCGAGGCAGTAATTTTCACCCGACAGCTTTCGGCAGGCCAAATGTTCCGAATCAAGAAGAAACTTGGCGAAGCAATCCATGTTCTTGACAGAAACCTATTGGTTCTAGAAGTGTTCGAAAAACGCAACGCTACACCAGAAGCTAAGCTGCAAATCGCATTGGCTAGGTTGCGGTACACGTTTTCTTGGGGCAGAGAATCCATTCGAATGCGTGGAATCATTAGCGAACAGATGGGACGGGGCGGTCCGGGACGGTACCCATACGAAGTCTACGAGGCCATGTCGCGCAAACGGATAAGCAAAATCGAAAGTAAGCTCCGCGATATGAGGTCAAGGGGCGGACAGCTTCGCGAACAACGAGGAAAGGCTGGTTTTCGAATCGTGTCCTTAACAGGTTATACACAAAGCGGTAAGACTACGCTATTCAACAGACTCGCGTCAGAATCGAAGGACATTGGCTTGGGACCCTTTACGACGCTCTCCACATTTGCCCGAAAAGTCTCCCTGCACACAAAGGGGGACTCTGATGATTCCTTCATCATGATTGATTCAATTGGATTCATCGATGACCTTAGCCCCCTTCTGCTCAACGCCTTTCACACTTCATTAAATGAACTCGCAAATTCGGACTTAATCCTCCTCTTCGTTGACGGCAGTGAGGAAATTGAAACAGTAATACGAAAGGTCACGGCCTCGCATGAGATAATGAATAAAGAAATCCACGGCGTTCCAGTACTAATCTGCATAAACAAAGTGGACCTTGCGACACGTGAACACTTGGACAAGGTACTCGAGGAAACTCGCAAGATATTCGGAAACGATGAAATACTGGAAATAAGTTCGAAAACAGGAGCTAACCTAGCAAACCTCTTACGGAAGATTTCCGAGAAGCTAATGCCGGCGGTTCCAGTAACGGCAGTAGAATGATGAGGAAGCAAGCCGGAGGCAAATTCGTGTTACCTGGGACAGAGCCTTCCCCAATCTGAACTACATCTGCAATCTGCCAAGAAAATCTAACAAGTGTTTGTTGAAATCGTCGGAATTCTCCAAATTGCTCATGTGCGCGGCGTTAGGGATCACGTGAATTTCAGAGTTTGGAATTTTGTTGTGCATTTCCTGCGAAGCTAAGGGGGGCGTAAGCGCGTCATATTCGCCAACTAAAATGAGCGTTGGAGCTTTAATGCCCGACAGCGCCTCAGTTGTATCTGTTCTACTCGCTAAAGCCAACAATGCTCCGCATATGCCGAGGGAAGAATTCGCCTCAATTGTCTTCCTAATCTTCTCAACGATAGCCTTGTTGTTGGTAAAGGTCTGTGGGGCGAAGACAGACTTCACGAAGCCCTCTGCGTAAGCCTTGACGCCGTTGGCTTTGACGGATTTGATTGCGGCCGCGCGTTTCAACTTGGCTTCGTTAGAATCCGCCTTCGCTTGCGTGTCAGCAAGAATCAGCCCCTGAATCCTCTCAGGGTTTCTCTCAACGGTCCTTAGCGCAATGTATCCGCCCATCGATAAACCGCAAAGCACTGCTCTCTCAATCTTTAGGTGGTCAAGCAGTACGAGAAGGTCGTCTACAAAGAATTCAAGCGTATACTGCCCATCGCCAACGCCACTCCTTCCATGCCCACGAAGGTCGTAAGCGAAAACTCGAAGCCGTTTCTGTAGGGCTTCAATTTGCGGGTCCCACATTTCATGGCTGAAGGGAAAGCCGTGAATCAGAACGATAGGCGCTGCTTTTGAGATACCTGCCTCAACGTAGAAAATCTCCCTGCCGTTTACAACCGCTTTCATTTAGCCTCGTAAGCCTCGAACACCATACCTCTCAAAGCAGCTCTGTTTTGAACCCTTAGGTTGGAAGCTGGTTCGGCGGGTCCAAGGTTACAGCTACTTCGAAGGTCTGTGTTGAGAGAGGCTGGGTCGGAAGTGATTATCTTGTGAGTAGAAAAAGGAGGCTTACGGGTTTAGGATGGCGGCTACCGCCATGTATACCCATAATCCTTCTCCGGGAGTTAGCAGAGGATCGTCGGCGGGAGAAGGATTTGCTTGAGCGTGGTCTTCGACACTGAGGTCTCCTAATCTTTTATCTATTATCAAATTACGCTTGTGATCCGCGCGTGGGAAGTTGCTCAGGGCTATTATGCACATCGATATGGATGCGTTCTACTCGTCCGTTGAGCAACGCGAGAACCCAGACTTGCGCGGTAAGCCCGTTATAGTTGGAGCAGACCCGAAAGGTGGAAAAGGCAGGGGCGTCGTCGCCGGCTGCTCATATGAGGCCCGAAAGTTCGGCGTACACTCCGCCCAACCCATCTCCATAGCCTACCGGCTATGCCCAAACGGCGTCTACCTCAGGCCAAACTTCCCCCTCTACGAACAGGTTTCAGAGCAAGTCATGCAACTGCTCAAGCAGTTCACGGAGAAACTTGAGCCTATGAGCATCGACGAGGCATTCATGGACGTTTCAGGAAAAATCACGAGCTTTGGAGAAGCGGCTGCGTTGGCTAGAAAAATAAAGGATGAAGTGAAGGGGAAGGCTCAGCTCACTTGTTCGGTGGGCCTCGCACCAAACAAATCAGTCGCCAAAATCGCCACGGACTTCAAGAAACCAGACGGCCTAACCATAGTTCCGCCAGAGAAAGTACACGAATTTCTATCTCCATTACCTGCAGGAAAGATTAGCGGTGTCGGTAAGAAGAGTTCTGAGGTTCTTGAGGGGATGGGTATCAAAACGATTGGGGATCTCGCCGCAACCTATCCCGGCAAGTTGGTTGAGGTCTTCGGTAAGTACGGGACGCGCCTTTGGCAGGTGGCCAACGGCCTAGACGACGAAGAAGTAATAACATCCTACTCAATCAAATCCATCAGCTCAGAAACCACGTTCGAAGAAGACGTAGCCGACCGGGAAAAGGTAATGGAAGCGTTTGCTTCGCTGATCGATGATGTCCACGCTCGTGTCCTGTCCCAGAAGGTCCTTTTCCGCACCGTGGGCATCAAGGTACGCCTCGAAGACTTCACAACCTTCACTCGAGCAAGAACCCACACAAGGTACACCAACGACAAAGCGGTAATCACAGAATATGTAAGAAAACTCTTCCGCGAATTCCAGAATACCCCGGAGAAAATTCGCCTGGTCGGCGTTCGAGCAGCTAACCTGAGAAAGGTTGACTCGGAGCAAGAAACAATTCTAAACTGGGCAACACGCTAACTATTAGCGGCTGCTCCCTCTTCCCCTAAGCTCTAAGCTCGAGTTCTTGCGCCCTAAATGGTCTGATCATGCTGCGAATTAGCGTCAATGCTACTTACAGGCAATATGCCCCAAGAATTATTGGAAGTTTAATGAGGAAGATGTGGAAAAAAACTGTAGCTGGCATCATTCGTTGGAATAACTTAAGCCAAGCCACACCAGTAGGCCCAGAGCGGGAGATAACTCAGGCTCAGATGAAGTTGATAGGGTGAGGTCAGGTTCGCTACATTTCTACCGGTTGCCATGCAGATGCTGAGATCATAGGGATGCCCTGTAAATGGAGCGATTATCATTCGAACTAGAATTGCCGGAAGAAAAATGGGCAAAGCGGCCCGCATGCCCTTGTGATTCAAGTCATATCTCGTTTGATTAGTGACCTGCGACATCATAAAATGGTTAAGTCCATGTTGTGAGCGAGCTATCTCGCTTCTACTGTCTAACCTTTGATAGATCTATCCCCTGCAACTCAGCACGCAGCTGCTCTAGCCAAGGTGTGAACTGTTCTCTTTCTGGGCATACTATTCGGAGGCGTCCGTCGGGGAGAATCGTAATGTTCCCGTTCTCTTCGGTCTTTAGCGGTATGACGACGGACTCTCGGTGCAGGTTCAATGAGTCCGTAATCTCGAGAACCTTGAGGACCTGTTCCGGGCGTATTGCACTCATTCTTCTTCGTGATATCCCTGTAATCGGTCAATTATTGGCGTATTGATGGGATGCGATGCATTTAGTCTACTTATTGTTCTATACTTGCCATGCCAGTCTATATGCTAAACATAAGACCCTACTTTCCTAACGCGTCGTGCGATACTCATGCAAATGGAGCACGCGGATCGGAGAGTGGACTCGCTAAGCGAAGTGTTCCTCGAGGACGTTTACGCCATACCCGGCGGGGAGAAGGTCAAGGAATGCATTCAATGCGGGACCTGCAGTGCCTCCTGCCCGACGAGCTACGCGATGGACTATACGCCACGAGAGGTCATTGCAGCGCTTAGGGCTGGAATGCTTGATCGTGTTCTGAAGAGCAACACAATCTGGCTCTGCGTCTCATGCTACTCCTGCACCGTCAGGTGCCCTTCAGGAATCAAACTAACAGACGTCATGTACGAGCTCAAACGGCTCGCAATCGAGTTCAACCTTGTTCCGAAGAATGTTAAAACGCCAATGGTATCGAAACTATTCGTCAGCATCGTCGATAAGTACGGCCGAATATCAGAAACCGAGCTCGTTAGCAAGTTCATGATGAAGACAAATCCCTTTTCCATCGTCAAGATGATTCCGCGGGCTTACAAACTCTTCATGCGTGGCAGAATGCCTCTCATTCCTCACCGCATCAAGGGAACACGCGACTTACGCAAGAGCACTGAGATGCTGGTCTCAGGAGTGCATGCGGGAACAGCCGCAAAGGGGGCGCAGTAGAAGGTTGCAGTCTCAGGTTCAATTCTCATACTACCCGGGTTGCTCGGTCGAAGGAATGAACAAAGCCTACGATAAGGCCACCCGTGTTGTATGCGAGGCACTCGACATCAACCTAACTGAGCTAACTGACTGGAACTGTTGCGGCGCCACGTCATACATGGCCATCAACGAACAGAGGGCACACCTTCTCTCAGCAAGAAACTTGGCGTTGGCGGAGAAAGAAAAAAGAGATCTAGTCGTAGTCTGCCCCGCCTGCCTAACAACTCTAACCAAGACGAACCGCTACATGGGCGAAGATCCGAAACTGAGGAGGGCAGTCAACGCAGCTCTGGGCGTTACAGGTATGCAATATCAGGGAGGGGCAAGGGTTAGGCATCTCCTCGAAGTGATTGTTAACGAAGTTGGGGAAGGCAAGGTCAAAGCCAGAACAAAGAAGCCACTCACCAATCTAATGGTCGCACCATATTATGGTTGCCAGCTGACGCGGCCGTTCGGAGAGATAGACGACAAGGAGTTCCCAATGATGCTTGACAAGCTGCTCTCCTGGCTGGGAGCCAAGCCGGTCGATTTTCCGTTGAAAACAAAATGCTGCGGTGGCATGTTAATGATGACTAACGAAGACGTTGCACTGGGTTTGACAAGAAACATCCTCGAAGCGGCGAAGCAAAATGGTGCAGAGTGCATTGCCACTCTCTGTCCATTATGCCACATCAACCTGGAAGCGTATCAGGGCAATGTGAACAATCTCTTCGGAACAGACTTCAAAATTCCAATCCTATACTTTACACAACTTCTCGGCCTAGCTTTCGGTTTCTCGAGAAAATCGCTTGGCGTTGACGACGAGCTAACGCCTAGCAAACAATTGCTGAAGAAAACTTGGTGGTTGTACGAGAGTTGCCAGAAAAGATAGGCGTCTACGTCTGCCACTGCGGGACGAACATAGCCCGCACCGTAGACTGCAAGGCCGTTGCCGAGTATGCGTGTCGTCTTCCTAACGTAGTTGTGGCCCGGGATTACCAGTACACGTGCTCCGACCCAGGGCAAGAAATGATCAGGAAGGATATCAGCGAGCTTGGTCTAACCCGAGTAGTCGTTGCTTCATGTTCCCCGTTGATGCATGAGACAACCTTCCGCCGCGCGGTTGCCGGCGCGGGCCTGAACCCGTTCCTGTTTCAAATGGCCAACATACGGGAACAATGCTCGTGGATAACGGAAGACAAAGAGTTAGCGACTGAACGCGCTAAGGCCATCGTCGGCGCAGCCGTAATGCGTGTGGCTTTCCACGAACCACTCGAGGTAAAGAAGGTCCCAGTGAACCCAGACGTGTTGATCGTTGGAGGCGGCATCACGGGAATTGAGGCTGCGCTTCAAATTGCAGATTCGGGGAAGAAGGTGTACCTTGTAGAGAAGGAATCATCAATCGGGGGTTACATGGCGCGGTTTGACAAGACTTTTCCCACACTCGACTGCGCGGCCTGCATCCTCACTCCCAAGATGGTGTCCGTAGGCCATCACCCGAACATTGAGCTCCTAACCTACAGCGTCGTTACCGACTTTTCCGGCTACGTAGGGAACTTCACCGCGCGAATACGCAAGAGGCCGAGGTACATCGACGAGGAGAAATGCACAGGCTGCGGCCAATGCGAACAAAAATGTCCACTAAGCGTACCAAGCGAGTTTGACTGCGGCTTAGGCAAAAGAAAGGCAATCTACCGGCCGTTCCCTCAAGCCGTCCCAGGCACCCCGGTCATCGACAGGGAACACTGCCTATACTTCACAAAAGGTGTCTGCAAGGTCTGCGTGAAGTTCTGCCCGAAGGGCGCAATAGACTTTGAACAGAAAGAGAAGTTTGTTGAGGTGCCCGTTGGCTCAGCAATCCTCGCCACGGGTTTCGATGTTTTCGACGGCGCGCGCATCAAAGAATACGGGTACGGCAGGTTGCCCAACGTCATAACAAGCCTGGAATTCGAACGGTTGACGCACGCCTCAGGCCCAACGGGGGGCAATGTAGTTCTCAAGAACGGTAAGACTCCTGAGAGCGTGGCAATCATCCATTGCGTTGGAAGCCGAGATCACAACTACAACGAATACTGCTCAAGAGTCTGCTGCATGTACTCACTAAAGACGGCTCACCTGGTTCGGGAGAAGACAGCCGGGAAGGTATACGAATTCTACATTGACATGCGGGCGTTTGGGAAAGGCTACGAGGAATTCTACAAACGGCTACTCGAAGAAGACGTAACCTTCATCCGCGGAAGGGTAGCCGAAGTTACGAACGTAAGCGAAGCTACCTCCGAGAAAGGCAAGTTAGTGGTTGTGGCTGAAGATACGCTTCTAGGCATCGTGCGGAGGATCCCAGTCGATATGGTGATTCTTAGTGTTGGACTTGAGCCCAGGCGGGACGTACTCGATGTTGCACACACGTTTTCAATCAGCAGAAGCAAGGATGGCTTCTTCCTAGAAAAACATCCGAAGCTTGCACCCGTCTCCACGGCCGTCGATGGGGTCTTTGTTGCAGGGGCTTGCCAAGGGCCAAAGGACATTCCAGATAGCGTAGCACAGGGAGCGGCCGCAGCCGCCAACGTCCTCTCGCTCATTGATAGGAAGGCAGTGGAACTTGAACCCGCAATCGCAGTAATCAATGAGGCCTTATGCTCTGGTTGCAAGATATGCGTTGAATTATGCCCATACCACGCGATAACCTACGACGAGGAAAGGAAGCTCGCTTCAGTAAACGAGGCCCTATGCAAAGGATGTGGCGTCTGCGTGGCGGCCTGTCCTTCCAGCGCGATTGAACAGCAGAACTTCACCAACCGTCAGCTCGTAGCCGAAATTGAAGCCATCTGCACATAACGCGGCCGCAGGCCTAGACGCACAAGGCCAACCTAGGACTCTCGGTTCCGCCACTCTACTAGATGTACCTCGAGAGTAAACCTAGAATGCCTCCAACCAGGACAAGGAGGCCACCGATTCCTGCGCCCACATAGCCGATGACTATGAGAACGATTGCCCAGACAAGTTCAGTAACATGCTTCGAACCGAAGATAGCGACTATCCCAAGTATTATGCCCAGTATCGCTCCAAAGCTAGCGGAGAGCCCGAGCCCAGGCATCCCGAAACTCATGAATTCGATCCCCAGAAAACTGAGCACGCTGAGCAGAATCATCAAAATGCCGCCAACCAGAACCAACAAGTATGCAACCCGACCGAGCGAAGTCTTAGCCACGACACTATCCTCCAACTAGGCTTTGTCCGTAGAATATTCAAGTTGTTCATGAGGCTTGACAAACCTGTTTGGGCTTGCTGCCTGGCAGAACTGAAGCTCAAGCGCGTATGTCGTACCAGTGTAGTTGAACTGGGACTTGTGCTAGTAGCCTTGCTTCATTGAATAGGTCTATGACTCGTTGGACGGGGGCGCTGTCGCCGTTTATGCCGTAGACGTATACGGGGCCGTAACTCTTCATGTGAACAAGGTTCGCCGCTATCAGTTTCTCTAAATGCTTCCGTATAACCTTCCTATCCAGCCCGCTGAACTTTGCAATCTTATAGATGGTCAAATCCTCACTCCGATTGCGAGCTAGAACCAACAGGATCCTCAACCGGGCCTCACTGCCCAGAGTCTTCAAGAGCAGAGGTCTCAGCGGCAAAGTACCTCACAAAAGGATAATTGACACCCTGTAAAAATAAACAAGAGAGCTAAGTGAAAGTGTCTTTCACGTAAACTTCAGAGAGAAAGACAAAACCACCGTCTTTTCGGCGTAAATTACCACAGGAGCGAATGGTTAACTGTTTAGGCGGCCCTACTAACCCGTATTGTGATGCCAAAGGAAATGTTGTCGGTTTGGAATGCGTCTTCTGCGACATCGTCAAGCGGGCTACGGGGTCATATATTATCTACGAAGATGAAGGGTACATAGCTTTCTTAGACAAGTATCCAATTTCCATTGGACATACACTCGTACTGCCAAAGAAGCACTTTGAACGCGTCAACGACATACCCCAGAGAGAGTTCTGCGCGTTATACGCACGGGTCCAGGCCCTAAACCGCCACATAATATCGAAAGTCGGTGCATCCGCATCACACATTTCAATAAATGACGGCGCGGCCGCCAACCAACTCATACCGCACGTGCACGTCCACATAATTCCACGCGATCCGAACGACAGCGCAGGTTTCACTGCAAGGAAACTCGTGCGCCCAGACGAGATGGAAGAAATCAAAAGAAAGTTAGAAATTACAGATCTGAACCTTACCTCTTAAGTCGCCCAGCTATCATTCTGCCTATTTCCAACCCGATTTGTTTCGGTTCTATGATCGGTGCTGTGCAAACTGTTCCGACGCAAACGTAGGCGGTGGGTTGTTCCGCGTTAGGATAGCCGAGGGCAGCTATCGTTTCGGAATCCTTCTTCGGGTCTAGGACTTGGATGATTTTGCGCGGTTCATAGACTCGGTGTGCTTCCGTCACGAGGCCTTTCGTCCCTGGGTTCTCGGGTGAACCCAGAATGCGCACAGTTGTCGGTTCGTTAAGGAACGTGTCTACTGCTATGGCGTATTCAGCTGCCATAAACCCGAATTGAGGGTAAATTTCGGCGAATCGCTTCAATGTTTCCTCAGCTTGCTTTCGGTAAACCTGCTTCCCAGTCAGATGGAATAGCTTCGATAATACTAGGGCCGCAGTGCTATTTTCTTCAAGCGGTTTCGCAGGTTTACTTAGAAAGCCAGGCGCGTTGAGGTCCACGATTGTGTCGAAGAAAGCGCCATACTCTCCATCATACAATTTTCGTCCAGCAATTTCCATCAGTTCTTCTGCTAATTCCAAAAACTTTCGATCACCCCTGCACTCGTAAGCAGAACACAAGGCCTTCGCAGTTTGCACTTGGTCAGCAAGTTGGTTCTCGAGGTGTGGCCGGCCGTCGTGATAGTGGTACATGCCCTCGCCTGGCTTATGGTTGAGGTTCAACAGCCTTTCCAAACTCTTCAGTCCGAATTCTCGGGTGGACATTTCGCCGAGTGTGAAGGATGCTTCCAAGTATGCGGAGGTCATCATTGCGTTCCAGTTTGTGTAAATGTGTTTGTCAATGAACGGTGGTTTTGTTTTCGCACGTTCGGCCTTGTTTAACTTGTAGTATTCCTCATCAGCATCTTGGCTGCCGTAGAAGCATCCATGCTCTTGGTCGCTTAGCCAGGTGTTCACGTAATCGATAATTCCCCTCGCGATGTCAGCGTAGAATGGTTCGCCCGTAACCTGATACACATGCAGATACAGGGTTAACCATTTCGCGTTATCCTCGCACATCTTCTCGAAGTGTGGGACGCTCCAGTCTCTCAGCGTTGAGTACCTGAAGAAGCCCCCCATCTCCTTGTCGTATGTGCCGCTGCGTCCAACGTTCTGAAGCGTCAAAAGCGCGAATCGGAGGAATTCGTGGTTGCCGCTGTAATGGTACTTCAAGAGGGCGAGTTCGTGGGCTTCGGTGTTGGGGAATTTTGGTTGCGAACCGAACCCACCGTAGATAGGGTCGAAATTGTTTGCAACTTCCCCAAGAATCTCATCAACGATTAGAGGCGACAGTTGGCCGGTCGGGATGCTCTCAGGTGGGGGCATCTCCAGTTCAGGTGCTGGTTTACCTTGGGACTTCCCCCAAAATGACTTAACATCCCTCAAGACCTGCCGCATCTGTTCAGGCGGCATGTATGTTCCACCGCCAATCACGCGGCCGTCGGGGGTGAGGAAGGCGGTCGTTGGCCATCCGCCCATGTTATACCTTCGGTTAATGTCGGGCCGCTTATCAGTGTCCACTCGGATTGGAATAAAGTTGGATTCAATATACTCAGCAACTTCCGGGACAGAATATGTATCGTGGTCCAATCTATGGCACCAATGGCACCACACAGCGCTAATATCGAGAAGAACGGGTTTGTTCTCACTCTTCGCCCGCTCAAAGGCCTCGTCAGTCCAATCCATCCAATGTATCTTTGGCGATTTTTTCGGTTCCAATTCTACTCAAACCCACTGTTCTTGTCGGCATTCGCCTTAAACATGACCCAAAATTGTGAAGACCCTAAGGGATCCATACGCGAGGAAAGGGGCGGTGATAGAGCGGAGTTACTAAGTACGAGGTGGTGGCGGTCTGCTCGGCAGCTTCTTCCTATACTCATCTAGAATCTTATCATAGAGTCCCTTGGTGTAACTCGACGCTTCCTGAGATTTTGCGTGGCAGTGTTCGTCTGGCTTTGCGGTTGAGATACATTTTTCCTTCGCTTCCTCTATTCGTTTCAAAGCTGTTTCGAACTCTGCGCCTCTCTCAAGTTTGAGAACAGCGAGCAGGGAGTTGTATGCAGCTAAGTGAGCACGTTTACATTCCAAGTGGCTCTTGCCCTCCCTCTCCTGGTAGCAAAGTTTGCAACAGTCCATTGCTGTGCTCGGTTGGACCCAAGGTTGAACGAGGAATACCGCTTCCATGGTGCGGAGGGAGGCTCAGTCCGATTTATTGATTATGCAAATCAAATCAGGCGAGGCATAAGCTATAGATTTCCACGAGTGATTTAACTGAATGATTGGTTTTGGACTGCTACGAGAACGTTCTCGGCCTAATTGGCAAGACCCCGCTGGTTAGGTTTACAAGGTCACTAACGGCGCCTAGTGCCTTATCCTTGCGAAGCTTCAGGACCTAAATCCCGGAGGTAGCATGAAGGATCGCATAGGAGTTGCGATGATCGACGATGCTGAACGAAAGGAATTATTAAAGCCTGGCGGCTCAATCGTTGAGCGGAAAGATCCAATCTCTACAAGCAACTTGCCGGAAAATACAACGCAGTGGCTGTTGTTCGGGATGGGAAAGCGATTGGTGTGCTCACGAAGATGGACGTGATCTCCCACCTCTCCAAGATACAGGTCTGAGGTTTCTGAAATCTGGCCCTATTATGACAGTTGCAATGCTGATCGCAGCGATGAGGATCACTAGGCCCGCGTAGAACAAGCTTGAGATCCCATACCGGTCAAGCAAATATCCGCCAAGCAATGGGCCTATAATTGTTCCCAAACTAATTACTACACTGTAAATCCCCATTGTTGTTCCACGGCCTCGCTCGGGGGCTAGGTCTCCGAGTGATGCTAGGGCCGCTGGAGCAAAGGCAAAACTTCCAACTCCGAACACAACGAGGAATGGAGTAACATAAATCAAGTCCAAGCGGTGCCTGAACATTGTGATAACCGTAGCGAAAAAGCCGATCAATGAAACCATTCCCAGCATCATCAGCCTATCTCTGCCGTAATGGTCTGAAAGGTGGCCGAAGAATGGTTGCGAAAACGCTAGAAGCAGAACTATGCCTGCGATTACGAAGCTCGTTAGGAGAGGCGAAGGGCCAAAGCGCGGACCGAATGTGAGAGCCATTCCGATGAATATGGTTACGGACAACCATATTGGAAACATTGCTGCAGCGCGTTTATCGGTCAAGAGGAGTTGCAGGGTTCGTATCGGGGAGAGGGCGGAACGCCTCGCATACGTCTTCGCTTCTTTCACTCTCAAATATGCGAAGACCGCCCCGACCGCCGCCAGGGCTGAAGCGAAATAGAACGGGGCTACTATCAGATGTGTTCGCACCAAAACCCCTGCTGCAAAAATACCTACCACGTATCCCCCGAGGTTAGCGAAATCGTATATCCCCATCTCACGGCCGCGGTTCGCAGTTGTACTCACGTCTGTTGCCATGGTCAACGTACTCACGACGATCATAGCCGCGGCCAGACCTTGTACGGCGTGTACGAGCACGAGATAGTAAACCGCAGTATTCAAGGTGAAGGCAAACAACGCAAAGGTTGAGAGCGCCAAGCCAAGGTAAATCCACTTTCTTCTCCCAAACCAATCCACCAACACACCGATTGCGGGGGCAGCAAGAATCTCCGTAATTGGGTAAGCGGCTGCAATTACTCCTACCACGAAGTTAGAGAACTCCTCTCTGGGAAGGTAGATTGGGAGCGTGAAGAGAACGAGGCCGAAGCTGAATCGCATCAAGAAAACTGAAATGTAGAGTGGTGAAGAAAGAAGCAATGACCCAGCAACTGAGATTCGTGTCGAATAAGACCTAGCCAACTTTTCTCCCCCACCAGTAGACAGCCACGAAGAGTTCGGCCCTGTGAAGCGAACGTCCGTATAAGGGAAGTTGTAAGCGTTTAATTATAGGCGCATAGAAGCCACGAACCATGCCGCTGAAGACTCTCCAGATCGCTATTCTCGGCGGCAGCGATGACGCAGTCCTTGTAGGGCTCAGAAACTTCTCCGTTCATAAACTCATTCTGATTTCGTCTCCCGAATACATTAGCCAAGCAGAAACACTTTCCGGCAAACTCAAGGACACACTAAAACTCTTAGTCGAAATTGTTCAGGTCAAAGATGCGTCAATACCGAGTATGCTAGACGCGTTTGGCCAGATCGTGCGCAAAGAGTCGCAGAACTTCGAGGATTTCATCATAAACGTCGGGTCCGCAGACAAACATTTGACTTGCGCTGGTGTCACGGCAGCATTCGTTTATGGAGTCAAAGCATTCGACGTAATGGGTGACCAGACGGCAATCCTTCCAGTAATGAAATTCAGTTACACCCAAGTGGTCACCGAACCTAAGTTGGAAATATTGCGGGCAATCGAGCAGTCAGGCGGTGATGTCGAGAGCTTAGAGAAGCTTAGCGCAACGTCGAATTACGGAAAACCGTTGCTGAGTTATCATATCAGGGGATCAAAAGACGGCCAAGGCTTGGAAGAATTAGGCCTTGTTGAAGTTGAACGTGGACAACGCGGGAGGCTTAGAGTGAGGCTAACCCCACTGGGCCGGACACTATTATCGACGGCGCCTGTCAAGTAGCAGGTTTGGTTTCCTTCGGTGCATTGTTGTTCTTTTTCTTATGCATTATCTTCAGCCTGCAGAATACCGGGTCGCCATCTTTGATTTCGAAAATCTTGCGGATTTCTTCGGGTATAGTAATTCTGCCGCCTGCGGTCACTTCAGCATAGAACGGTATGTCCTCTTCTGCTAATTCTACTGGCACTAAGAAGCCACCGGCTAGTTCAGAGAACGCCTTTCGCTAAAAAGCATTTTTGACGAGAAAAATCTGGTAATCCATGCTAAAAGGTGCTGCTCGGGCACCATTCGTTAACTGGGCAAGTGCTACATCGCGGCCTCGGTGCCCTACAGATTTCGCGGCCGAATGCGATAACCGACAGATGCAACTTCACTCTGTCCTCCGGAGGGATTAACGCCTCTAATGATGTCCGGGTCTTCTCGTAATTGGCGTTGGTCGGAGCAATTCCAAGCCGCTTGGTGACTCGTGCGATATGCGTGTCAACTGGAATTACTGGGTTTTTTGCGACGAATGCAAGCAGGATGTCCGCCGTCTTCGGTCCCACCCCTGGCATCTCCATGAGCTTCGCTTTTGCTTCCGCGTATGGAAGGTTCAGTATGGGTGAGAGGCGGCCGCCATACTCTTCTTTGACGATCCTTGAAACTTCCTTGATCCTGGGCGCCTTAGACTTGTACAACCCAGCTGAGCGGATCAGAGGGATCAGTTGCCTAACTTTTACTTTCGATAGGACTTCCGGTGTGATCCGGTAGCGTTTTCGGAGTCTTCTCATTGCCGCGTCGCTATTTCGATCATTCGTGTTTTGTGAGAGTATCGTGTTAACTAAAGTTTCGAAGGGGGATCCAGCCTTCCAAACCTTAACCGGAAACCGCTGGCCGATTATTCTTATCATCTTGATTTGTGTTCGTGAAGTCGTTTTCTTCATCGACGTGGTTCCTTATTTGTAGCGACTGCTTGCGTTCGTAAGTTTGAAGCACACTTTAAAGGAAGCTATCTTTCTAACCAATGAAGAGACTCCAGAACGATATGAAGGCCATAATGCTGGTCGCCCTTCTTGCAGTCGTAGTGACCATTGCGTTCCAGCCTACCGCTTCAGCTCAGGGCAGCGTACTTGTCGTTAGCATAAGTTCAGACATAGCAGGCCCAACCGTAGAGCTGGTGGCGCGTTCCATAGATGAGGCAAACGCTGGGGGAGCGCGGTTCATAGTATATGAGCTTAACACTCCCGGCGGAGACTTGGGGTCTGTTACGGATATTATGAATGACTTCAACAGTTCGCCAATCCCCATTGTTGTATGGGTCACTCCTTCAGGTGCGACAGCTTGGAGCGGTGGGACATACATTTTGATGGCGTCGGACATAGCCGTGATGGCGTCCGGAACGACAATAGGTTCAGCTCAACCAGTTTCGGCGACGGGGGAAGTCATCAATGAATCAAAAATCATCAACGCTCTGACCGGACTGATGCGGGACAACGCCCGACTTCACGACAGAAACGAGACCGCAGCTCAGCAATTTGTAACGCAGAACATCAACCTCGGCCCCGAGGAGGCACTTAGGCTTCACGTTGTTGAATTTGCTGCCGACAGTCTTGACAGCCTATTCTCTCAACTCCAACCCTACACTCTGATTCTTACGACCACACAGATGGGCACTTCAGTGTGGAAACTCGTTTTGAGGTCCACATTAAGCAATGTAACCCATACGAAGAGCTACGATTTCTCAGGAATATCACAAATACCCACCTACAATTACACACCTAGCATTAGCATTCAACTCCTTACATTCCTATCGAACCCCATCATCTCAATCGTCCTCTTCATTGTTGGCATGTATGCGGTCATAATAGGGTTCAAAACCCCAGGCTACGGCGTTGAAATTGCCGGAGCTCTGATGGTCTTGTTTGCGCTGATAGGATTTGGAGCAATAGGAATCAACCTCGCTGCAATACTTCTCTTCATTCTTGGTGTAGCTCTGACCCTGCTGGAGATCAAGACGCACATCGGAATATTCGCCATAGCGGGAATCGGAATGGTAATCCTCGGGAGTTTCCTGGAATTTCCTCTCCCAGGATGGGAGTTACTCGCAGCAAGATCTGTCGAAACGGCGCGGGAAACACTGATCTCGGTAGCCCTCGTGATGTCTGGAATATTTGGGTTCGTTGTTTACAAGGTGGCCCAGGCAAGACGAATGCAGGTAAAAGCGGGCCCCGAAGGGTTGGTGGGCAAAGTCGGGACGGTAATATTAGCCCTCGCCCCGACAGGTGAAGTCAGGATAGAGGGCCAAATTTGGAGAGCTGAAAGTATCGGTGCCGAAGTGAAAGAGGGAGAGCAAGTCGAAATCGTCGACAGAAAGGGGCTAACCTTAAAGGTGAAGCCGAAACCAAGTCAGAAGTGAAGGATACGTCCTTGGCGCTTGAGGATTTATTGACGCCTGAGTTCATCGTAGGCGCCATACTCCTACTCTTCGTTGTAATAATCGTAGCTTCCGGTATTAGGGTAATCAGAGAATGGGAACGAGCTCCCGTTCTACGCCTAGGCCGCTATACCGGGTTGAAGGGCCCCGGCCTCTTTTACATAATCCCCTTCGTAGATCGGATTCCAAACATCGTTTCAACGCGCGTGCAAACGTTTCCATTTAGAACCGAACAAACCTTCACCAAAGACAATGTTCCCGTGAACGTCGATGCAATAATGTTCTTCCAAGCTGTAGATGTAGAGAAAGTGATTTTGAACGTCGAAAGATTCCTAGACGCTACCACTTTAGCTGCTCAGACAACATTGCGAGAGGTTATAGGCAAAGTAAGTTTTGATGAATTACTCGCAGAGCGCGAGAAGGTGGGCGTCGAGGCTCGGAACATAATTGACATGAAAACAGAGCATTGGGGTATTAAGGTGTCCTCTGTTGAGGTCAAAGATATCGGAATACCAGGGGCTTTGCAGGATGCCATGTCTAGGCAAGCTCAAGCCGAACGCGAGCGAAGGGCACGGGTGACCTTGGCTATGGCAGAGTTTGAGGCGGCCCAGAAGATGGTGGACGCCGCCAATATGTACGAAAAGAACATCCGTGCTTTGGAATTGCGTTGGATGAACATTCTCTACGAGCTCGGGCTACAGAGCAAAGGCACCCTTATGCTCGTCCCAACGAACACGCCCACAGCCGGCGTTTCAATGGGGTTCCCGCCGATAGGCGTAGTCAGCATCCAGGATCTTACGAAAGATAAGAAAGACCAGAAGACCGACTAAATTCGGCTCTACGTTGCGGTGCTCAGCTCCTCGTCGATCAGCGGCTGACAAGTTCACCTATCTAACCTCATGAGTGGTTTGGGTAATGAGAATACAGGAAGATGTCTTGAATTGGCTACTCGAACCAGATCAGCCAGTCATCCGCTACGAGACGTTAGTGCATTTGCTTGGTCACTCGAAAAGAAGCACGGCTGTCCGAAAAGCCCACTCGAACATTCCCAAGGTGGGATGGGCCCGCGAAATCCTTGCGGGGCAAAAGCCCGGCGGATACTGGGAATCACGAGAAGATCTCTATCGACCAAAATACTCTGCAACGATTTGGAAGCTCATTGTTCTTGCCGACTTGGGCTTGACCGCGAAGGATGATCGAATCCGAAAATCATGCGATTTTTTCCTGAACGAGTACGCTCGGCCAGACGGCGGTTTTGACTCGCCAGGCGAGTCGCCTAGGAGTGAACTTTGCATAACAGGCAACTTAGCGAGGACACTACTCGTCTGCGGGTATGGCGAAGACAAGCGCGTGCTCGCTGCTTTCGACTGGTTGATAGAAAACCAGATGGATGACGGTGGCTGGCATTGCTTCTACGAACAGTCTCATGGAAGGGGTACTCTCGATTGCTGGGAAGGCCTGAGCGCTTTCGCCGCCTTACCTAAAAGAAAGTGGACGCGGCGGATCAAGCGTTCGGTCGAGAGGGGCGTAGAATTCTACCTCGACCTGGAACTATTCAGGCAAGGTGGTCGGCGATACTTGCCCTGGTTTCGATTTCATTATCCAGTCCACTACTACTACGATTTACTGGTAGGGCTAGATGTCATCACACGCCTGGGCTATGCTGGGGACAAGCGGTTAAGGACGGCTCTGCGGATACTGGAGAAAAAGCGCCGTCCAGATGGCACTTGGACTCTAGACGCTGTCCACCCAGATCTGGGGATAGGGGCCGGTTATAGGTTGAGAAAACGGCCAAAACGATTCGCGCTCGAGAAGGAGGGAAAGCCGAGTAAGTGGATTACGTTAACTGCCTTGCGCGTACTGAAAAGAGTTGAAAAGGCGGAATTTGAACAAGCAAGCCGGGGCTGTGGGCCTAGGAGTGGCTCTTAGCTAAGTGGATCACTTGATCGATTCGGTAGCGAATTGGTGAGTGCCGACTCGTAAGAGTTGAGGGCTGCACGTCCCTCTGAAGAAGCCGTAGAGTAACGCTATGCTGGCCAGAGGGATTGCGATCGACGTGATTGTTCTGCGGTCTGAAAAGTATGTGCCCTAAATTCCGAAATCCAATCAGGGTTACCTTCGGCCTCTGCTAACCTTTCTCTTGAGTTTCGTAGAGTCTTCCTTTGAGATCTGGTCAAGACTATCGTAGATTGTGGGAACGATAGACGGTCCAAACGCGCTGACGAGTTGGGTCAATGCTTTCTGAACCAAGTTAGCTTGCATCGCTGCAGGCACGGCATATGAGTAAACGTACTTGGCTCCACCCCTCTCAATCACCTTTGAACGTTTGACCAAACCCCTCTTGTAAAGGCGGTCGAGGACTGTGCTAACAGTTCGAGCCACCGCCCATCCAGCCTAAGCTCACAATTTGGATTGCTGGAAACAGCGAAGCGGCAATGAGACGTGCTGCCACGCTTGGGGATGCCTGGCATCAGAACGTCGCACCCCTAGATGTCTTCAGAAAGCTCGTCTCAGAATTCAGAAGTATTCCCCAAGCGAAGGAGAAGGATATCTGTGTTCGCATTGGCCTAAAGCCGAAGGCCCCAAAGTCAGAATACGTTAGCCCACGAGAGGAACGTAGGTCCCTACTTTCAGGCAGCATGACTGAAAACGAGAACACGGTAACAGAACTTGAGAAGCTTGGAGTCACGCATATGCTCGTCGCGCCGAGCCCAGATGGAAACGTCCCAATTCCAGATCAGGTGGTGAGCTTAAGGGCCATCTCAGAGGCGTTCATTAGAAAATCAAACTACATCGTATAAATTTAGTTCAACCCTACTGTTGTTTTAGTCAAGGCTTAAATGCGCGGGGTGTTTGACTACGCATTGTAGTTGACACACTTGAAGACTCCTAATGTGCTTGCCGTGCTCGTCCTGTTGGATTCTCTCCTAATGGCTTACGGTCACGTCCCAATAATCCGCGCCATCTTCTTCTCTTTCTCGATTGGCGGATACTTCCTCTTCGCCACCGTCGTGTTTATCCTCGGCGGAATTTTCGTTGCCGCGAATAAGTTATTTAAATTGTCAATTGTGGCGCTCGTGATTATGGCGATAGTGGATAACCTGCTTCTCATCTACACGAGAATCATGCCCAATATCTTCTTCCATCGAATGCTGTCTTGGTCTTGGGGATGGGTGCCACTCGGTACCGTTCAAGTTTTGGTCGGACAAACCGTTCTGATAGTGCTTTGCGCAATCCTCTACAAGACGAAGAGCTCATCTACGAAATGAATGCGGCAACTTATTCTTGCACCGGAGTCTTTTCATCGGTAAACCGCACTGGGGCAAAATTTTTTGCAGCTATGTGTGATTTTCCGAGCCGTAGAGGCTTAACTTGTCCTGGTGATCTCTCGTTCAGCGATTGAAAGCGGCTTGCCGGTAGCCTTCTTTCTTCGCATGATGATTTCAGCCATTGTGCTAACGGCGATTTCTGCTGGAGTTTCAGCGCCAATATCCAAGCCGATTGGAGTTACCACGCGGCGGAGCTGGTCTTCGGGAATCTTATCCCTTCTCAACTTCCCTAGAATCGCCTTCGCTTTGGATTCGCTTGAAATCATTCCTATGTAGGCTGCTTTTGACCCGATGACGGTTCTCAGGGCTAATTCATCGGATTCGCCAGCATAGGTTAAGATCACCACATACGTCTGGTCATCAATTGGGACTTCCCTCAACGCTTTCTCCCAGTCATCAACAATGAGTTTGTCCGCTTCTGGAAACCTTTCCTTTGTAGCGTACTCAGTCCTGTCGTCGACGACGACCACCCTGAACCCTAGTAGTTTTCCTAGTGTAGCCATGGGTTGGGCGACGTGGCCTGCGCCGGCTAGGAGTAAGGTTTCGCGTGGTTGGAAGACGTTGATGAAGCAGGTTATGACGCCCGCGCATACAGGGAGGGGCATTTTGACGGTTCTTGGTTTTCCATCTTTGATTGCTGAAATGGCTTGGTCGATTAGTTGGAGTTCGGCAATGGCTCCGCCAACAGTTCCGATCACTCTACCCTCGCTCGTGACAATCATCGAGGAGCCAAGGTGCCGCGCGCTGGATCCTTCTTGGCCGATTATCGTTACCCAAGCGAATGCTTTGGAGGCTTCGATCAAATTGTTGGCTTCTTCAATGATCTCAGTGTCCGACGCTACTGGGATAAGTTTCATATCTTTTCTTTCTCCCTGGCTTACTTTTTGGCTTCCCGCGCCCTCTTCAGGGCTATTAACACTTTATCGGGTGTTGTGGGTATTTCGTACAGCCTAATTCCTAGTGCATTGTCAATTGAGTTGACGATGGCAGGGGCGGGTAGGACTATTGGTGGTTCCCCTATTGCTTTCGCGCCGTATGGGCCTAGGTGTCCTGGGTATTCTACGATTATCGTTTTGATTTCGGGGATGTCGAGTGAGGTGGGTATGTAGTAGTCCGCAAGGTTGGGGTTTTGGACGATGCCATCTTTATGAATCATTTCTTCCATAATTGCGTAACCTAATCCTTGCACTGTGCCCCCTTCGATTTGGCCTTCGACGGATAGCGGGTTGATGGCTTTGCCTACGTCGTAGGCTGCGACCATCTTTTTGACCTGCACTTTGCCAGTTTCAGTGTCAACTTCCACTTCAGCTGTGACTGCGCCGTATGTGTATTGCAAGTATGTTGTTCCTTGGCTTGTTTCAGGATTGTATTCGCATTTGGGCGCTGTAAATGTCCCAGTCTCTTTCAGCTGGATCTCGTGCCTGTAAGCGTATTCGACCACTTCTTGGTAGGAGAAGGAATGTTGTGTCTTTGATTTCTGGTAGTATTTTGCCTCGGCTGATTCGACTTCGCTGGTCGCGCAACCTAACATTTCCGCTGCAATATCTTTGAGCTTCTGGTTCAACGTGCCCGCTACCATCTGGGTTGCGCGGCCGCCGATTGTAATCGTTCGCGAAGCGACAGTCGGGCCTGTGTCAGAGCAGAAATCTGTGTCGGGTGCTTCCAGTCTAAAGTGGTTCATGGGGAGTTGCATGGTCTCCGCAGCGATCTGTATTAGGCCGGAGGGTGCTCCAGTCCCATATTCCGTGAGCCCAGTTCTAAATCTGATTGTGCCGTCCCTGTCGATTTGCATGTGGACTGCGGCGTAATCGTTTCCCTCTGGGCCAAGGCTGTTTCCATGGTAGAGAATTGCGATGCCTAGGCCTCTGCGCTTGGTTCCCCTCATCTTAGCGAACTCTTCGCGCTTCCTATACCAATCTGATTCTTTCGCGGCCTTGCTAATGCATTCTTCGAGTCCGCATGCTTCGTCAACGACTTGGCTAGTAGCCATCAAACTTCCCGGTCGCAGGATGTTTAACAGGCGGAAGTCTATTGGATCCATGCCGAGTTTCTTTGCAATCTCGTCTGCGATTGATTCGGCCGCAAAATGCGCCTGTGGGCCGCCGAAGCCTCGGAAGGAGCCGGCCATGGTGTTGTTAGTGTAGACGCAGTAGGCGTCTGTTTTCACGTGCGGGATAACGTAGGGGCCTGTTGCATGGAAGCATGCCCGGATGATGACGAGTGGGCCTAGAGAGGCGTATGCTCCTGTGTCCGCTAGCATGGTTGCTTGCCAAGCCGTGAATTTGCCATGCTTCTTCACGCCGACCTTCAATGTCGTAACGAATGGGTGGCGCTTCGTGTGTCCTACCATGGATTCTTCGCGAGTGTAAGCTAGCGCTGCTGGTTTCCGGGTTTTTACCGCGACCAACGCCGCCATCCCCAAGACATCAACCGGTATCTCATCGGACTTTGGACCGAACGCCCCGCCAGTTACGGCTTGTATGACGCGAACCTGGTCAGGTCGCAGTGACAGAATTTTGGCTATGCCAGTTTGGACGTGGAAGGGGCTCTGAATTGAGCCGACGCATGTTACCGAACCATCAGGCTCGGGAACAACGAACCCCGCTTCAGTTTCCAGTGGGACAGGTTCTTGGAACTGGCTCTTGTACGTGCGTTCAACGATTAGGTCCGCTTGTTTGAAGCCTTCCTCCACGTTCCCCTTTCGCAATTTCATATGCTTGGCTATGTTTCCGTTCCTGTGAATTGTTGGGGCGCCCGTTTTCAAAGCATCGACAGGAGAGAAAACTGCTGGCAGGGGTTCGTACTCAAGCTTGACCAATTCGACTGCTTCCTCGGCGATGGATGGGTCGTAGGATGCGATGGCCGCAATTGGTTCGCCTGCAAATCTTACTCTATCAGTCGCGAAGAGCGGCTTGTCTGGCAAAAGTGCTGTGGACTCGTTAATGCCCGGAATATCTTGGGCAGTGACAACCGCCGCAACGCCAGGCCATTTCCTAGCCTCGGTAACGTCAACCCGCTTCAATAGGGCATGCGCGACGCTCGATCTCACAACCTTCAAGTACAGCACATTTTCCGGAACGATATCCATTGTGTAGATTGGTTTGCCAATCACTTTGTCGGCCGAGTCGAGTCTTTGAATGTTTTTGCCCACAACTAGCAGTTGTCTGCTCTTCGTGAGTTTCTCTACTGCGGCTTGGTCATCAACCATTGGTTCCTATTTCTCCATTTCATGAGCCGCTGCCTTCACGGCCTCGAAGATTTTCAGGTAGCCTGTACAGCGGCATAGGATTCCGCTCGTTGCCCTGCGGATCTGGTCCTCAGTTGGGTTGGGGTTCTTGTCGAGAAGGTTCTTTGATGCCAGAATCATGGCTGGGATGCAAAATCCACATTGAGACGCATTCCGTTCCATGAACGTTCGTTGTAGTGGGTGAAGCTTCTCGGCGGTTCCGATTCCTTCGATGGTTACGATCTTCTTGTTTCTGGCTTGTATGGCGAAAATTAAGCATGAGTTGACGAGTTTCCCATCCATCAACACAGCGCATATGCCGCAGTCACCCGTGCTGCAACCTTCCTTGGTACCCTTCAAACCTAACCTGTCACGAAGAACATCCAATAATCGTTCATGGGATTGGACCATCAATGCGTAGTCCTTTCCATTGACCGCGAACTTCAGAAGATGCTTAGACAAAGTTTTCCTCCCCTGACAACATCCTCGCAGACCTACCAAGAGCCCGCTTGAAAAGCACACCCGCGACCTCAGTGCGGTATTCGCCCGAGGCTCTGAAATCTGAACTTAGCTTCAGCTCGCTCCTCAAAGCATGGGCAGCATCCTCGACGGCCTGCGCACTCAGCATTCGTCCGCGTAATTTTTCTTCAGTCCGCTTCGATCGTTCCGGGATCTTTCCACCCACGCGGTTGAAGGCAATTCGAACATCTTCGACACGCTTAGTTTTCCTTTCCAGCCTCAGATAGACAGCTGAATTAACGAAAGCAATTATCAGTGAATTTCTCATCCCAATTTTCTCGAAGGCGCATGCGGTTTGGTCATCGAGTGCCTTGAACATGGTCTCAACAACAATTTCGTTTGGTTTCAGGTCGGTTACTCGTTTGCCCTTCAGAAAATCCTCAAGCCGCATTACGCGTTCCCCATGTTCGCTGCGCATGCGAACTTGTGCGTCAAGGACTAGGAGTACAGGTAGGAGGTCTTCAGAGGATGAGGCAGCGCAAATGTTGCCGCCCACAGTGGCCACGTTGATTATCGCTGGCCCACCGAACTTCGCCGCGACCTCGCGGAAAACTTCGTGTCGCGAATCTATGATGGGTGAGTTGATCAGGTCGGATATCGTTGTTAGTGCACCTATTATGATTAGGTCTCCAACCTTTTTCACGTAATTGAATTCCGTTAAACCTGAAAGGTCGATCAGCGTTCTGGGGTTAACCTGCCTGCGTTGGATTCGGCTGATTAGGTCGCTTCCATTCGCTATCAGGTGGGCTCCGGACTGGTGTGTGTTTAGGTAGTGAAGTAGGTCGGGTAGGTCCTCTGGGACGTACATGTCGAACTTACGCATCTAACTCACCCACCTGCTGCTGCTGGAACTAGTAATACGAGGTCTCCGTCATTTAGTTTCATCGAAAGATCAGGTGGATTCTGAACCGCATTATTAACGTAGAAAAGGGTGTACCCTCGGAGTTGCCCTTCAGGGTCAAAGAGCATATCCTTAACGGCTCCGTCCTTATTGATGAGAGCTTGGAGCACTTCGTTCAAGGTGCTTGCTTGAACTTCGATTTCACTCTCGCCTACGCTCGCCCTCAATTCGTGAAATAACCTAACCTTAACTCGCACTTGTTCCAGCTTCCCGTTCTTTCATCGCCTTGTAAACCCTTTCCGGCGTTGCAGGTAATGTGTAGACGCGTGTGCCAGTCGCGTCACATATCGCATTAGCCACGACTGAACCCACCGGAATTATGCCGATCTCCCCTAGGCCTTTCGCCCCGAATGGTCCGATCTTCTCGTAAGTTTCAACCGGATCCACTTCAATCTCCGGGATGTCACATATTGTCGGAATAATGTAGGTGGTGAAGTTGTTTGTTCTTACTATGCCGTTATGGATCTGGGTCTCTTCAGTTAGTGCGAAGCCTAGGCCTTGGACTATCGCGCCTTCGCATTGGCCGGTGTAGGATTGTGGGTTGATGATTCTTCCCGATTCAGGCGATAGATAGAATTTGATAACCTTCGTGGCTCCTGTTAGAGTGTTTACTTCCACTAACGCAACTGCGCTTGCGTACATATAGGACCAGTGCGGAATCTCTATGCTCCCTTCGACGGGTTTGTCGACCCGTGGGACATTGTAGCCAGCCTCGATCTTGGTTTCCGCTCCTGATTGATGCATGTATTGGGCGATTTCAGTGTATGTGGTAGCGTTCTTGTTCTTCATCGCAACCACGCGGGAGTCTTTGAAGGTTAGCTCCTCCTTTGGTTGGCTGAGAATCTTCGCTGCTGCCTCAAGTAGCAAATCGTTCATCTTTGGAGCCGCAGCAAGGATCGCGTTGCCTCCTCTGACCAAGGCCATGGATGCTGATGATGTGCCAGTGTCTGGTGCTAGCTGTGAATCTGCTGAGGCGATGTAGACTTCTCCGAGGTCGCAGTGCAGAGCCTCAGCAGCAATTTGCGAATACGCCGTCACAGCTCCTTGTCCAATCTCCGGGCAGCTTACCCCAACAACGAACTTACCGGCCGGTGTGATCTGAATTGAGACGGCGGCAAAATCCGGTAATGCTCCGAAACCAAAACCTTTCACAGCCGTTGTTACTGCGACCCCTCTCTTGCACCAAGGCGCCGACGGTTTGGATTTGTATTGTTTCCGATTTCTCCAAACATCAGATTTCTCGGCTTTCTCGAGGGTTTCATAGATGCCTACGCTTCCGCGCAGTTTGTAACCGAAGGGGCCAATCTCACCTTCGCGGAGAACGTTCTTCTTGCGAATCTTCAATCTATCTATACCGAGTCTCCCTGCAATGATGTCTATGTTAGATTCTAATGCGAAGTTGACTTGTGGTGCGCCGAAACCGCGGAATGCACCAGCCACGCCATTGTTAGTGTAAACCAGTGAGGCGTCTATATCGATGTTTGGTATTCGGTAGGGCCCGCATGAATTCTCAATAGCAACATCTAGCACAGTGGGTCCCAGCGACGCGTATGCGCCCGTGTCGGCAACTATGCGGACTTGATTTGCGAGAAGTCGACCTTCCTTGTCCACTGCGGTCTTCGTTGTGACTATCATTGGGTGGCGTTTTATGCCGGTGACCCCGGACTCTTCCCGAGTCCACACCATCTTTACCGGGCGTTTCGTTTTCAGCGCGAGCATAGCGAGGTGAATTTGGACTGTGTTCTCTTCTTTAGCGCCGAAGGCACCTCCAACTGGTGTAGACACAACCCTAACCTGTTCAGGTTTTATTCCGAGAGCCCTCGAGACCTGCATTTGATCTCTGTAAGGTGATTGTCCTCCCACGTAGAGCACGATCCTTCCTTCATCATCGAGCATGCCGAGGCCGGCTTCAACCTCAAGAAACATGTGCATCTGCCGCCCGGTGCGGTACGTATTTTCAACGACCACCGCGGCTTCTCGGAATGCCTTTTGGACATCACCCACGCGAACAATTGAATGCCTCAAGACGTTTCCCTTTTCGTGGACTTTCGGGGCATCAGGTTTCATGGCTTCTACTGGGTCGGAAACGACTGGGAGAGGGTCGTAGTCAACTTCGACGAGCTGCGCACTTTTCTCTGCTGCTTCCAAATTCTCCGCTGCGACAACAGCGATTGCGTCTCCTAGGTATCTCACCTTGTCGTTACATAGAACGGGTTGGTCGGGCAGAAGGATCCCAAACCCGTTGAGTCCAAGGACATCCCTGTGGGTAAGAACCGCCACAACGCCAGGTACCGCTTCAGCCTTCTCCGTGCTGATTCTCTTAATCAGAGCATGAGGGTATTTGCTTCTCGCAACCTTAGCATAGAGCATCTTCGGTACTGACATGTCCGAAAAGAACTTGGTCTCACCGGTAACTTTGCCCGCACCGTCTCGCCGAACGACTGATTTTCCAACCCACTTCATTTTTCCCTTGCCGAGTACAACGGTCTCAGTCATCTGACTCAACCTCCCGCTATCGGTGGGACGACCAAGATTTCATCGCCGTTATTGAGTCTGGTTGATGGTTTGAGCCTGACTCCTTCTCGAACAATGTAGAGGTAGTTTTTGTCCTTAACTGGGATGGAGTTGAGCAGATCTTCAATTGTCGCGCCTTCGCCTAATTCAAGTGTTAGTTCGTTGCTCTCCAGCGCGAGCGAAGGAGCGCCAAAGATTCTGACCCGGATGTGGACAGGATTACTCGTGATTCTTCTTCCTCCCGTACACGGCCTCGTAAAGGGCCTGGTAGACTGATGAAACGACCATCTCCTTCCTGTACTCAGCTGAACCACGAATGTCATCTATCGGCGCAGCGTCATCTGCGGCCAGCGTGGCAGCTTCCCGCAGCGTTTTCTCCTTCAACGGGGTATGCTCTAACGCTTTCTCGCTCTTGCGAGCTCGCGTTATTACAGGCGCAACAGCACCTAGGGCAACTCTCGCCTCAGCAAACGAACCGTCCCTGCTTCTCTCGCGCAGTACAACCGCCACGTCAACGATTGAAATCGCATTAGCTTCACGCAGGCCGAGTTTCATGTAGGCGCCGCGATCCTTTGAATTCATTGGCTTGAAGTAGACTTCTTCAATCAATTCGTCTGGCCTAAGTGCGGTCTTTCTATAGGAGACGAAAAATTGTTCGACGGGGGTTTCGCGTCGACCGCTTTTACTCCTCGTGACAACAACAGCCTCGAGAGCATACAATGGGGGGAGGCTGTCCCCTGCCGGTGAAGCGTTACCTAGGTTCCCACCTAACGTTGCCGTATTCTGGAGTTGGACCGCACCAATCTGCCTAGAAGCGTCAACAAGAACCCAAGCATGCTCTTTCGCTAACTGGGAATTCGTGATGTCGCTATAGGTGGCTAGGGAACCAACGTGAATCAAGCCATCTTGCTCCCGTATGAATCTCAGTTCCTTCAGAGACAGTATGTTCAGAAGTTTCTCGACTTTCAGGACGCCGTCTCGAAGTTGCACAATTACATCTGAGCCACCGGCCACAATCTTAAGCTCGGCGTGACCTTGATGGAGGATGTTTAGCGCTTCATCCAAGGTCCGGGGAGTTATTACATCGATTTCGGAGCGCATCAAAGATTCAATGACTCCAATTCTTTGCGGCCTTCTGAACGGCTGTGATTATCTTACTGTAGCCAGTGCACCTGCAGAGGTTGCCTGATAGGGCTGTCCGAATTTCTTCCACGGAAGGTTTCTGGTTACGCATTAAGAGTGCTGAGGCTGAAACGATCATGCCTGGAATACAATGGCCGCATTGAACGGCTCCCTCCTCCAGGAAGGCTTGCTGAACTGGGTTCAGTTTTCCATCTTTCACGAGCCCTTCTGATGTAATGACCTCAGAGCCTTGCGCTTGTGAAACTAGGACGAGGCAGGAACAGACGGGTTGGCCGTTCATCAGTACTGTGCAGGCCCCGCATTCGCCCTTAGCGCAGTCTTCCTTCGGCCCTGTCACGTGCAGTTGCTCGCGAAGAACCTCAAGCAAGGTGTAAGCAGAGGGACAGTTCACTGTTACATTTTGCCCGTTAAGCCTGAAACTTATGGCGTGCTCAATGCCCACTCAACCTGACACCTCTAGGCCTGGACCGGATGAACTCCGAGTGATCGGGACCCCAGAAAGAGTTCCATTAGCTCATTCTTAACCGTTCATGAGTTGCGGTACATAACAGACATTTTCACGTATCAGAAACCGGTAGCGGAAGGTCTCCTCAAGTCAGAAATCAGAAGTTTCACATATGTAATGCTAATCTTCAACTATGAGGTAGTATTCGAACCATGAAACGGGTAGCTCTTTACCTTCAAGAATAGCGAGAATTTTTATACCTTTACCACAGTATTCGGGCCTGAAGGCAAACCATACGACCGCTAGAATAGCGAAGATTGAACCGTTTATCCAAGACCCGTTAATCAAACCCTGGTATAGCAAACTCCTGAAGGGCTCCAACGCAACAGCCACTTACTATGCGTATCAATTGCAAAGGCTTCTTGAGAAGCGTCGTGAAACACCGACTGAATTTCTAGCGCACTGCAAAAGCATGAAAGGCGACTTGGGAGGATTATGGCAAGAACTACGGGACCAAGCGTTTGAGTTTCCAACTGGCTCAATCAAAATGCAGATCAAATCGTTCCGCAGTTTCTTGCAACATCACGGAGTCTTTCTTCCCTCTGAGCGCATCACTGTGAAATCTGAGGGAGATGTCAAGGAACTCACGTTAGATCAAATAAGGGAGATCATCAACCACTGTCCAGAACCGTACAAAACAATCTATACAATCTTCACCTATGCACCCATGGGAGAAGTTAGCTTCATCAAATGGAATACTCGCCCCGACATTACTAAGGACGTAAGCGAGCAATTAACCACCAAGAAGCCTTACGTCAAGGCCATCCATCCGCCTAGAAAGAACGCGAAAAGGAAATTCTATTCGCTAATTCCCCGAAATCTAATCGAAAACTATCTTCGAAAAGGCGGAAGGCTCCCCTTCACGAATACGCGGGGCAATATGGTTCAGGACTACAATCTACAGGCGGAATGGCGACGCGCGAGAAGTCGAGCCGGACTTACCGATATGAAGGGTGTCGGGTGCCACGAAATTCGGGATGCTTGGTTCACATACGCCGGAACGCAAGGCGTAGAATGGGACGTTCGCAAGTTCACCATAGGTCATAGCCAATTTTCCGAGCAGGGCTACAACAAACTCTGGGAGAATGAGGACCATGTTCACGAACAATTACGCAAGGCTTGGGAGGGCAACGGTCGAACAAGTAAGCTCGAAAGGGAGATTGAACGCCTACAGCAAGAACGCGTAAACACAGACGCAAAGCGGGACGAACAACTCACGAAAATAGAACGCCTCGCCACCCAACAGAACGAAGTTGTTGACGGAATACTGGGCAAACTGCCGAAAATTGAAAGGCAGTTAACTGCTCGTGACCAGGAAATCGCTGAACTGCGAAAAAAATTATCCTACTTCGAAGCAGGGAAACCCACCAAGCAGAAGGCCAAGAACCGCCAAAAGAAATAGTACCTTAGTTCCGTGCAAAGCTAGAACCTTCAAGCAGACGCTGCGGCATTCGGTCTGTCAAGTGCAAATCGACACAAAGTGAAATAACTAACCACAAGACATAGATCGAAATCGTCAACCGAACTGAAATATGGGACTATTTACTGAAAAGAGCATCAGCAACGTAATCATTAGTCTTGAGCGAGAGACCATACGTTATAAAAAACCGCTGCGAAACCTACAGCCACCGATAGGTAGCAGGTCATCATCACCAGTCCGATGGCATACGTTATAATGTAAAGTGTTAAATGGAAATCTGTTGAGCCAGTATTCGGATTCTTTTGCGATTTGGCACGCTTCTTTTGATTCTATCCATCGTGTTTGCAATAGCTTCAATTCCATCTAGTGCGAGTCAGACATTTACGACCGAAACAAATGTTATGACAACGACTGGTCTCTTCACATCAGCTGTCTATTCCACGAACACTGTCGGAACTACGACCCAAACGATTGTATCGTCAAACACTTTCATTAGCACGACTGACATATTAGCCAGTAACGCAGGACGTGTTTGCACTTATGATCCATGGAACATAACCGTTGACCCAGGCACCATAGAGGTTACCGGCACAATTGGACCGCCAAGCAGCAGAATCGACTTCTACATTATGAACCAGAATCAGTTTTATGCGTTCAGTAATTCACTATGCGGCAATATACCGTATGCGGCCGAAGTTGCGGTATATGGTTTAATCTCAACGTATTCATTGGATTGGAAAAACCCACCAACCGGCTGGTACTATTTCATCTTTTCATCCACTACACTAGGCGCAAGCGTCCCTAAAGTCACGACCCCATTTGTTCTAGTCGCTACTTTCAATCAAGAACAAACTTCTACGGTCTACAACATGGTTACGAATCAGGTGGCGCTGACGGCAACGCAAACGGTTAGCTCAACTCAAATAACGCAAGCAGTCACAGGGTTAAACTTTGGTGTAGACCCCACGATTATCGTGGCAATTGTCGTTGTGGTCATCGTGATTATAGCTGCATTGTACGTTGTTAGGTCTAGACCTAAAGTCAGAAAAAGTCGGGCCAAGAGCAGCACCTCTAATGGACAATTTTGCCTAAATTGTGGAAAAGCTCTTCCTACCGGGTCGAAGTTCTGCAACAAATGTGGCACTCCTCAAGAGTAGCGTAGTGGCGAATGAGACAGGGACTACTCTTACTGCTGGTTCTTACCTCTCTACCCTTAGTGCCTACAGTTCGTTCCTTTAGCTTAACGCCTCATCTACCATCTCACTCTGGAATGGCGGAAACGACGATGTCCAACACATACTGGTTTCAAGTTGGAGCGTGGGGAGAAAGCAACAGCGGTTACGCAGATAAATTCGGGCAGCCAATAACTGGGGCGAGTGTCGAAGTCAGGATTTTGGATCAGAAACTCAATCATGTTGACACTGACGACTCCTACTGGGTAGGCGTTGACCTACCGAACGATGCATTCATACAGGCAGGGTACATGATGAATCCCCAGTATAACAGCGGACATCCGAGCTTGTTTTGGGAGTACTTCCTTCCAGGGACAGCTAAAGAAAATACGGGTGGATTCTTGGGAAACGAAGGTCGGACCGCTGGAATGAATGGGACATGGGTCAAGTTCTCGCTTGCGAGCACGGGAACGATTTGGTCGGCGTTCGCAAACGATCAACAACTCGGACAGGTCGACCTCAGCGTAGGCGACTCAGGAGGCTCCGGGCCAGATGCCGTGGCTGAATCGGCGCAGACGTATTGGACGGACAACGTACTCGGTCCTGTGGAGTTCCGCAACCTGTCCTACCGCGACAGCACTGGAGTTTGGCATCAAGCGTCCGCCGCTGCGTCATTATGCTGCTACGGTGTAACAAGCGCCACTTACAATGGTGGTTTTCCCTACGGAGTTGAAAGTGTCACTGGTGAGAATAATCATTGGTTAGCAGGAAGCGGTCTACCCATTAAGGCTGAAGGGCAGAGCCTCTGGCCATGGTTCTACGTTAGTGTAACTTCCTCAGTTGGTTCTGCGATGGGCAACGGATGGTACGTAGAAGGTTCTGAGGTTGCGCCGCAAGCGCAGTTGACCGTTCCAATTAGTGGTGGCGAACGATATTACCTAGAAGGCTGGACTGACGGGACCTATACAGCGAGCGGATTCGCTGCCGATCAGAACATGTCACTCTCAGCCGTCTACGTTAAGCAGTACTTGGTGACAGTCACCTCAACTCTGGGATCAACCTTTGGCTCAGGTTGGTATGACGCGGGCATCGACGTAAAAATTGGCGTGAGGCCTACCTCAATCCAAGCTGAAGGCATACTGGGGGCATTGGGTGTACGGTCTATTTTTGGTGGATGGGGAGGTGACTACACCGGAAGCCCACGACCTGACGGGTCCTCTCTGATAACCGTTAATGCTCCTATGACAATTCATGCCGAGTGGTCGCTGAATCCTGGTACCATCCTGCCTGCCAGCGCTGTCATCATTATTGCAATCGTCTCAGTAGGTGCTGTGACCCTCAAGCGACGTAATAAAGTTCAGTTCTGTCTCAACTGTGGCCATAGACTTCCTAGTGGAAGCCTATTCTGTCTTAAATGCGGTCGCAGGCAGGACCTTAATCGAAAATGACCGGGAGTTTTTCGTAGAACTCCATCCCATGAAGAAATTCTGCCAAGCGGCGGTCGGACCCCTATTCTTCCCTAAGCTCGCGGTCAGTTAGGGAGCATGATTGATTAAGGCTAGACGCTAATTCGGTTACTGCTGACCTTTCGTGGAAGTAGATGTTCAGTCGCTCCTTCAAATTCTCGGGTACCTTGGGATTGGAGCCCTCCTGACCGTGTTAGTTCAAGCATATTTCTTGCAACGACAGCGATCCCGCCAATACTTCCGAGAGCTGGTTCTCACACCGGATTTCCTCCGGTTCGTGGGTGCCATGGAGTCATTGAAAATGAGTGTTGGCGAAGTTTCAGTGGATGCAACCATCCAAGAAGCACGCGCGCTCCTAGCCGACACCTCGAAGGCCTATGAGGAACATTATCAGAAACTTGTGTCAGTTGGGGGGACTTTCTTCCTTCCGAGGGAAATTCGCACGGGGCTAGATGGCATCATAGACGAACTGGAGAAACTGGACGCCTTCATGTCCAGCGGCGAGAAGGATGAGCTACCAGGCGATGCCCTCTTTCTTTCGATCGGAGCACCCCCAGTCCTCGGCGTCAAGTTGGAGGAAATCAGACAATTTCTTAAGAAGTATCTGGGAATCCCAGAGTAGCATACGGCGTATTTGCCACGTTAACAGCGAGCAAACCATAAAATCAACTTACATCGCAGAGTACCCTTAAACATGAAGAAAGCAGTAGGGGAAAAAAAGAAAGTAAGATAAGATAATTTCTATCATATTGTGTTGTTGTTTATTCTTTCTTAGGTGTCGTCTTGGCGACGTTGGATCATGGAGGGTGCGGGGTATCACGCGTGCAGGCGGGTGAAGGATCACGTGATCAGGATGGTGTGTGGGTTTTGTGGTGTGTCACCGCTTGGTGGGGGCTGGTGGGTAGGCGGATGGGTCCCTAGATTTCGGCGGCTGATTCCCAGAAATCCCAGCATTCACGGGCGCATGCAGGTTTGAATGTTGAATGCGAATGATTCAATCATCTAAGCTAGACAAGTAAACCATAAATGAAATACCCTAACGGTCTTGAAATCTAGTCGAGTTGACAACTGTGCCCAGGAAACATCGCAAAGAGAATGCAGCATTGTTTACTCTGACCGAAGATGACATTTTGAAGGTCGAACCCCTTAAAGTCTCAAAACAGGTTCAGAAACAGGTACTGGAACACAAACTGAATGTCATGAGTCTGAGCGAGGTCGGTAACTTTAGCCTTACAGCAGGCCGGAGGAGACCCCGTAAAGAAATCCTGCGGGAACTTATCCCACGAGCAATCGCTGCGAAATATGAAAAAGCAATCCCCGATAACTTCGAACTCTCACAGATAACAATTTCAGGGGAACTGTCAGCAAAGCCATTGGGAATCGGGGCAAGCGGCACCGTAACACTTACTTACAATAGACGGAAATCGAAATCACATCCAAGTTCCAAACAGCATACCGTAAACGGAACCACACAACGCCACTAAACCATAAAACGCAATACTCTGACAACCAAGGCGAGTAAGGAACGTTATACTTGTTACGGTTCTAGCCGTAGACGCCCCAGTGAGCTTCATGGTTTAGGTTACGGTTAATGTAAATGCACTTGACACGTAACACCTATTACCCGCCTGCGTTATACCTGTAACGTCTTGGAGGAACTAGAACGTTGACTGGAATAGAATGGTTCGTTGTGGACTATGACATTCCGGCTGAGCCTGCAAGCCGACACATGCAATTCTACAGGCGCCTATGGAAATTATTGGGAGCCGCAAACATTGAAATCCGAAAAAGGAGCACCCAATCAGTTTGGATTCTAGATGATATGGGGATCGCTAAACAAATCCACGACTTAGCCTCAGTTTACGGGGTATCCCATTGGTACAGGGCTGAAAGAATAACCTAAGCCTTCTTGTCTGCGCAATCCCTACATTTCCGGCCAACAAGATTCTTTCGGAGCGTAACGATTGCTCCGCATTCACTGCATTGAACCGGCTTCTCAAGCTTCAATGAACGTTCGGGCATAGCGGAATACTAGGCCTGATCCCGCTTCAAAGGTTTCTGTCCTTAATCTAAGCTGTCGCCACCCGAGCCTTGAATTCGCTCAGAATAACATGAAGTGCAAACCTTACGGTTCCTTGAATCCAATGATCCACCACATTCAGAGCATCGACCTGAACTCAAACCTTAGTCGCCTGAGAATACTGATGTGATCCCTCAAATTACGGCTTACCAAACCATAGAATCAGAAACCACAAGCGTTCGTACACACATTGGTTAAGGCGTGAAAACAGGTTGGTTTTGGTTCGGAGGGGCGCGTATTGCGGGAAGTGTGGGCTACTCGGTGATCTGTTGATGGTATGGCGTAAGAATCGCCATGGGCTACGGAAGTATGCTTACTTTCTGATTTCTCATACGGCTGGTGGGGAATATGGGCATGGTTCAAGGCAATGTTATTTCGGTGTCCGTAACCCTGACGTGTAGCTGATTATTCTCTCTACAGAACTTTATGGTTTAGGGCTAGGGTGTTTACCTTCACTTATCTCTCGTTTTGATATATCCTGCTGGGGCTGCTTCTATGTGGCGAAGTGTTTGATTCACATGGATGTCGACGGTTTTGACGAGCTTGAACGTGATCTGCAGGACATGGTGGAGGGCCTTACAAGTGAGGTTTTGAATGAGTGGGCCGCGAAGATCTTGGAGTCTGTGAAACCCGGGATACCAGAAGACAAGCGGGCTCTCGTTCAATTAAGGTTCGGGCCCAAGGTAGGGAAACGGTTCAAGATTGAATTTCGTTCGCCCCCAGAATATGTTAAGCTCGTGAAGGAAGCGATCAATCAGTTTCTTCCAGAAATGCCGATTACAACGCAACAGGTTTTCCAAGCACTGCTAGAACGAATGTGACCACCTAACGGTTTACTCGCAGGCTTATCGCTGGCCTCACACGGGTTTATGCTGGCGAACGCACCCCGAGAAACGGGCATTTAATTCCGAAACCTCAACCACCAAACCATAAAGCAACGTATAGAAAATAATGAGAATACCATACAGGAAAGAATAGGAACCAACATCACCCACAGAAACCAACACCAACATACCTAGCTGGGAAGCTTAAGCTGGCGACATGGTTTCCGACCCCCTCAGAACTCAATTTTGTTTGAACGGTCAGAGCCATATTTACTCACTAAACCGTTTGCAGAGGGGTATCCCGAACGTCATGTTCCGCGGCGATTTCGCCCACAAACCAATCGGCAACTCCCTAAATCGTTTCACCGTTTCTTCAAATTTCAATTAAGCCCCGAGCGTAAATTTCCTGAAAATAAGCCCAGAACAGGGCGATTCGGTTTCTGATTGCTTTTTTGAAAAGACGCGGCCCACCCTCTCGAATGAGCCTTAAAACCACTTTGGAGAACTCAATTTCGATGTTGCGAGGATCGCTTCGATCCCCGAAAACCACGGTTCCCCACCAGTATTCGAGTCGGCACCCCTTAACCATCCTAAGCCGCCGCAACTTCGCTGGAGTGCAGAAGCTTCGAGGCAGCGTGAAATCTAAACGCAAAATCTCCGCATGGTCATCCGCCAAAATACTCCAAGCCTCATGGCTCAGTAGGCCCCGCAAAGCCGTCGAGAACACCACGCTTCCGTTAGGGTAGAATAACCATGTACCCAGTTTGGAACGTTCAACTTTGACGCGGTTCCGAGCCCCGGGAGGAATCATGGAATCAGGCAACTCACCGTACCTCTTGGAGTAGTCGTCGCAGCGACCGCAATGCCCAGACCGAAAACGTAGCCGAACCTGGCCGTTAAGGCCGAAATGGGTGCCGTGCACGGTAACCCTGCAGGGACTATTCAATTGCCGGATGCTCTCGAAAAAACTTGAGCACCCGCCGGTATGCCTGCTTCTCAGGGACATTCAGCAAACTATCCAAGTAGCGGTCCAAGACTTGGAGATTAGGCGGAACACCTAGAGCCTTCGTTAATCGGCGCTGAATCTCGAAAACTATTCCATCATGATCTTCTCGATCCTGACGGTAAATTTCAAGTTCAAGGAAACGCATCAACTCAGCATCAGAAACCTTAGTTGGAACGTCACCACTGGTCTCCTTTGCGACTACTGTCGGTGGCCCACTCGTAATGGGCCCCGCTTTTTCTTTCGTCAGCCCGAGTCACCCTCCGGCCTCGTAGCCTCAACAATCAGGCGATACGTAACCTGAAGCTTCTGCAATATGACCCACCATTCGCCATATTTTCGAGTCTGCCGAGTCGAATGGTAAAGCGTTCGTGTTTGACTCTGAAATCTTCTCTCCAAGGTGGCTAAGGATGATTTTCGAAAATTAATTTCGGTTCCCTCAGTCTCAGGCTGCATTGTAGCGGGGGAAGAAGCACCCGCAGTAGAAATCGCGTCATTGACTTTGGAAACCCTCAATGGGAACGCCTTGGTCGGAATGGTTCACGGTAATTCGGGCCTCTGCGTTGAGCTGACTTAGCGACGAAGGGCCAGCTAACCCCCAAATTCGAGGGCTGGGTGTAGAGTCTAGGCGTATCCTTCGATGGTTGGTACCCAGGGGTTTCCCCATCAACTCGGCCCGTTCGCTGAATTTCCTGCCTATGTCGAAACAGGTAATTGCTCATGGGACAGGAGGCGTAATGGATTCCGTCCCACCGTGGCGGGTTACACGTACAGGTTGTTGGTTCATCCATCAGAGCCCACCTAAATGATTCGTTTTCCAGGGGTGTGACTTGGCCGAATCTTCTGCATTTCAGCCTCAATTGTGGCTTTGTCGAATGTGATGTAGAATCCGCGGCGGTTATCTTCCGTCAGAGGTTTCGTGCTTCTAGCGTGGGATCCAGCAACGTGGGTTCGGTTAGGGTGCTCGACGGCGCTCTCAATTCTGGGATCTAATGGATATCTCATTTTCACTAGGTTTTCGATTGCCTGTTTCCGTAAGGATTTCAGCTCGTCCTCAGCCTCATCGGTTGAGGCGTCGATGATTCGTATGCCTAATGTGGCTTCGTCGGATGATTCCTCTTGGTCTTCATCGGAATCGTCTGGGCTCATGGCTTCTTACCCCCCTTCGTTTTCTGAGCAGCTTGCTTCTCCAAGAATTCGATTTTCCGGAGTCTCGATTTCCAATATTCAAGGGCGTCTAACTCGTGCGCAAGGTCAGATTGTAGACTCATCATAACGCTATCGGGGCCGCCGCAAAGCGCCTCGCAACGATCCCTTTCTTCGAGCAGAACGGCAAGCTGCGGATCCTCCGAGGTCAAGCCCTGGGATTTCGCTTCCTGAATTTTCCCTTCAACTTCAGCTAGGTGGTTTCCCCTGCCCTCCCTGACTTTCTCCCATTCACGGATACCGGTCTTAGTTGATGTGACACGGCTCTCGAATTCGGAGATTTGAGTTTCCACAACTGGTCGGCTACCTTCGAGCACCGAACGGTCTACGGCGAGGCAACCGAAATATTTCAGGCTGAGTGCTGCGTCGTCCATTTTCAGGCACCTACTCCCAAAACTTGTCGTAAGAGTTCGTCGGCCGAGTGAAGTTTCTTGGCTTTGACTAGCGCATTTACGATGGCGGCAACCTGAAAGCTAACCCTTATGGCGGTTATGTTATCGCTCTCCACTGGCATATTTCATCGTTAACGCTTCACATGCGCGCGAGTATATGTGGTAGTCGTTTTTCTCCACGATTGGGGGTGAACTTTATGGTTTACTCCATAAGTGAGGAAAGTGTTAAGGTCAGCAAGCCCTTATAGTTGCAGCCAATTTGAACGGGAAGCGAAAAAAGTGGTAAACAAACGAAGAATTGCGTTATATCTTCAAGATAAGCACAGAATTCGCGAAGAGATGAAGCTCGCGCAATATGCTGAACAGAAAGGGTTCGAAGCCATCTGGCACGCCGAATCACGCCTCGCACGAGACGCCCTCACGCCCTTGGCGGCTATCGCGGCCGTCACCAACAAAATCAAACTTGGAACCGGGGTGATAAACAATTGGACGCGGAACGTGGCCCTGACTGCGGTGTCTTTTCTAACTCTCGATGAACTGTCTGACGGTCGTAGCTTGCTCGGGGTGGGTGCTTGGTGGGACCCGCTAGCGTCGAAGGTTGGGATCGAACGAAAGAAACCGCTGAAAGCAATGCGAGAGTACGTTACTGTTCTCCAGCGCCTCTTCCGGATGGAGAACGTCACGTTCGAGGGAGAGTTCGTGAAAGTACGGGACATACGACTAGATGTTGTTTACGGCGATCCTTCTACGCCCCGTAACATCCCAATTTACATAGGTGCCACTGGTTGGGATATGATTGAACTAACCGGCGAGATCGCTGACGGTCTTCTGCTGAATTACTTAGTTTCCCCGAACTACAATCGCCAAGCCTTAGAACATCTCAAAATCGGTGCGGCGAAGAGAGGCCGAAGTTTCGAGGCCATTGACAGACCTCAGCTCATTGTGTGTTCGCTGGACGACGACGCTGACAAAGCTATTGATAGCGCGCGGCCGCTGGTCGCCCAGTATCTGGGGCAGCAACCCCACATCGCCAAAGCCAGCGGTGTGAAGGAATCCTTGATTGAAGAAGTAAAATCTGCTTTGGGGGGTTGGCCTGCCAAACCGGGTGGCTTGGAAAAGGCCAAGCAGTTGGTAGATGATGAACTCGTTCGACTTATCACAGCCAGCGGAACCGCAGACGATTGCCTCAAGAAAGTTGCAGAGTACAACTCCACCGGATGCACCTGCCCAATCCTCTATCCCTTGGCGGATAACGTTCACGCCATGATTGACGCCTTCGAGGCCAACCCACCATCCTCAGGCCCACTGATTGCATGAAAGCTGAACTTGCGCACAAATAAGCGACCGAAGGACGTGGACAGACTCACATTTCACCCAAGTTCAGTTCACTCAATGATAGGGTTCACGAATCTGAACTGAACCGTATCTAAGACCCCCTTGTCAGTAATTCTCAGCTCCGGAATAACCGAGAGTGTAGTGAACGCGAGCGTGATCGTAGGAGATGGCAGCTTCGAGCCCAATTTTGACCACGCACCCTTGAGCTCCTCCATCTGCCTTGAAACCGTTCCAACAGACTTGTCCGACATGAGCCCAGCTATGGGCAGAGGAAGATGGGATAGCGGTTTTTGATTCTTAACCGCGACCATACCCCCGCCGCTTTGCGTTAGAAGATTTGCGGCCGCAATCATGCTAGCGTCATCCATTCCCGCGACCACCAAGTTGTGGCTATCATGCCCCACCGTCGATGCAACAGCTCCCTCTCTTAGCCCAAGCCCCTTGACGAATCCAACCGCCACATTCCCTGAACCTCTGTGCCGCTCAAAGACAGCTATCTTCGCCACATCCTCTCTTGGATTCGCCGTCGCAGTCCCATCTTTCACGGGAACTTCCGACTCTAGGTTGCGCGTGAGAATATTCGTCGGCATAACCCCAATCGCCCTAACCCTAACCGAGCCATTCTTGGTCTTAGTCCTGACAATCAGATCCTCCAGGCTGGGTGGAAGCTTGACATGCATGGATTGCATCACAGCTTCTGGGTAAGTAGGGGTCGGCAGGTTCGCGGTTAACTTTCCTTTTTCACTTACGACTTTTCCGTCAGCAATGACCGTGTTTACGGACACCGTTTCGAGTTTGTCGAGAATGACGATGTCAGCGAAACGGGCTGGAGCTATGTTTCCAAGTTCTCTGGCACACTCGAAATGTTCTGCGACATTGAGCGTGGCCATCTGAATTGCCTCGATCGGGTCGACTCCTTCTTGAATGGCTCTGCGAATGGCATGATCAATATGCCCCTCGTTCAGCAAATCGCTCGGCTCTCGGTCGTCTGTAACTAAACAGACGTGACGTGAATCAAGTTTTTCTTTCGTAACACACGTGATTGTATTCGCAACGTTTCTCGCACCCGATCCCTCTCTTAGCATTGCGTGCATGCCGTTTCTGAGTTTCTGGATTGCTTGAATTTCTTCAGTTGATTCGTGGCATGAGGTTATCCCAGCAGCGGCATACGCCCCCAAGTCTCTATCTAGCAAATCGACTGCGTGACCTTCCACTACCCGCCCGGTTTTCAGTGTCGCTGCAATTTCCCCGTGTACGTCAGGGTCGGCCGCCAACACACCAGGATAGTTCATCACCTCGCCAAGGGCCACAACTTCCTTCCAACTCATCGCCTCCTCAATCTCCTTCGGCCCAAATGTAGCGCCATTCGTTTCGAAACCGGGGGCCGCAGGAACGCATGAGGGAAATGTGATAAGCATCTTAAGCGGAAGTCCTCGCGCTTCGTTTATGAAGAACCGAACGCCGTCCGTCCCAAGGACGTTTGCCATTTCGTGAGGGTCTATGAAAACCGTAGTCGTACCATGAGGTAGCACGGCTCTCGCAAATTCAGTTCCTGTGACCATAGCGCTCTCCACGTGAACGTGACCGTCAATGAACCCCGGAGCAACCCATTTTCCGCGCGCGTCAATTACTTGAGTATCCGGCCCAATGGTGTTTTCCACATTTCCAACAAGCGCTATCCTATCGTTTTTGATCGCTATTCCTTGATTCTCAATGATTTCGCCGGAGTTTGTACTTACAAGAAAACCATTCCGTACCACCAAGTCAGCTTTGGTGCGTCCCATCGCAGTGTTCACAAGCAGGCGAGTGACATCATGCAAGTGTGTCCTGCCGTCGATTTCAAACATTGCTCACGTCTCCTACGAAAGCACGACTTGCCTTCATACTTAAGGAACCTTCTTCGTGATTTCGCCTTCGATATATTCGGAGGGATAAATTATAGTACCGCCGCGTTTACTACGCGACCACCGAAGATGCGCAAATATGCCTGAGAAGAAGTTCACGAAGATTTTCTATGCAACAGACCTTCACGGTTCGGGACGTTGTTATGAAAAGTTGTTAAGCGCCGCAAAGTTCTACAAGGTTGACGTCTTGGTTCTCGGAGGCGACATGACCGGTAAGATGCTTGTCCCGATCGTTGACTACGGCGACGGGACGTTCAAAGCTGACTACGTTGGCGGGAGAACTTTACACAGCCCAGACGAGGTGAAGTCCTTGGAGCAGGAGATAACTAACAGCGGTTACTACCCCTATCGCTGTAGCAAGACAGAGATGGATGAGCTCAACGCGTCCGAAGAGAAAGTGGATAAACTTTTCATGACCGTCATGAAAGACACATTGACAAAGTGGGTCGACCGTGCCGAGCCCTTTCTCTCTGAGCTAGGCGTGACGTGTTATTTGACGGGTGGAAATGATGATTATCAGGAAATTGTCGATGCCGTCCGAGATACTCCTCATGTGAAGAACGCCGATCACAAAGTCCTCAAAATTGATGAGCTTCACGAAATGGTGAACTTGGGGTGGAGCAACCCTACTCCCTGGAAGTGTCCGCGAGATCATAGTGAGGAAGAGCTTGAAGCCATGACTGAGAAGCTCGTTTCCTCTGTATCGGATAAGGAGAACTGTGTGTTTAATATTCACGTACCTCCGGTAAACTGCGGATTAGATACGGCCCCGAAACTGGACGACTCAGTTTATCCGCCGAAGCCTGTCTTTGACAAGGGTCAGGCAGTCATGTTTGGAGCTGGCAGCACTGCAATTCGTCGCGCGGTCGAAAAGTATCAGCCGCTTCTAGACCTTTGCGGTCATATCCATGAATCCAGAGGAACTACCAGGATTGGAAGAACGTTGGTGATTAACCCTGGCAGCGAATACCCTGAGGGTGTGCTCAGGGGGGCAATCGTCAATATCGGAGATAAGAAAGTTCTTAGTTCTCAGCTCACATCCGGATAATGCGGAATCGGATATTGTTTAACGTCTCGCGTGAACTATACGACGGTTGAACCAGACGGCTTGGTCCCGTATAACATCCAGTGCTTGTCGGCTTCAGCTTTTGGGGGTTTTCTATCAAGCTTTCTGCTTATTCTCGCTTGGTGCGCTTGTCTTACGCCGGTGATTGAGGTTGTTTATTCAGTGATGACTGAACTATAGTGGGGGCAGTTCCTTGTATGCGAGCGTGATGTCAATGCCACGCTTGGCATGGTACGATTTCGACCACGCATAGATTATGACTCCAGCCACGAAACTGCCTACCACCCATAGATAGCCAAGTGTATTTTCTCCCCACACACCTGGCGGGCAGCTTCCCCAAATGCATGGATTGGCAAGGAATTGGTAGGTGATGTACGCAAATACGATAGCCATCAGGAGGCCGGCGGTTGCAAGAATTGCTTTGGGTCGTCCTTTCTCATTCTTGCGAGCATAGAGTACGGCGGCGATTCCTATGAAGAAGAAGTAAATCATTGATGCGATCACAGCTCCGTAGAGCGCAGTTAGAGTACCGTAGAAGAACGAAGCTAACCCGATCAAAACCATTGTGCCTATGAAATTGATTAGGAATGCGACAGTAGGCGAACCGTACTTCGGGCTAACGTATGATATCTTCTCGGGTAAGAATCGGTCGAAGGATTGAGCGAAGAGGTATCGTGATAGAACGATGATTGCGTAGGCTATGATGGCTACCTCCCACATGATCCAACCTATGCCGATGAACCAGGCTACGGGGGTGCTAGAGACACCCATTGCGAGTGTCCAGAAGTTAAATGAATAATTGAATACTAGGTTCCCGTTGCCTAATGCCCCATTGATGAAGTTGAACCCGCCAGCATAGTACATGGCTGCAAATGCCGTCGTGACAACTATGAGAGTTATGAATGACGATATGAACACATTGTATCGCAACGCGCCTTTGCCCTTAATCTCGGAAGCTACAGCGGGTCCTGCGTTCAACCAAGGATAGATGAAGATGGCGTAGAATGGAAGCATAAATATGGTTGCTCCAAAATCGAATGTTGACCCCGTGTATGAATTAGCAACTGCAGTATACGTTGTGTTGGAGCCGATCGTGTTTAGGAAGCTCATATAATTCTGCACTCCCGTCGTTCCAGCAGCCAAGAGCGAGAAAATGCCTACAAAAGTTGCCAATATCGCGATTATTACCGCAATCGCAACGACTTTGAAACCCAGTTTCGGTTTGACAACGTTGATGGCTATTAGGACAGCGAAGACTAATCCTGCAATTAGAAATTGTCCCGCCAGGTTAGCTCCAGGAATGTTGCCTGGCAACGCGAACTGAAGCATGTTCGAGTATCCGAGCGAAACTCCAACCGAACCAATCGCAAAAACTGCCGCCAGCGCGATCAGCGCCATATATGCCATCGTCTCAAGCGTGTAACCCATGAACGAAAGAGGTCCTCCGAACATTCCGCCGTAGATACGCGAGACCCAAACGTAGTCTCCCCCAGTCCGACTGACTCTCGTCGTCATCATCGTATAGACAATGATCTCCGGGATTGATAGCACCCAAGCGATTATAGAACCATACACCAGGTTCACGCCAGACATTGATGTGAGCAGTACAGTTGTGAAGCCTATGACTCCGAGGGCTGCGCCGCCTGACATGTTGCCCAGATTCAGGCTTACTACATCCAATAAGGAAACGTCTCTACGTAGCCCTGAGGCCTTTCTTACAAACGCCGCAGGTTGACTTCTCATAAAATGACCACCCTATGGCTCGGGTAGTGGGAGTTTAACCTCTTGCTTCTTATGTTCAGGGCTGGTTATCACCCGAAAATCAGCTGGGCTCCAGAATTCTGAGCCGCGTATCCTTTACTTTTTTCACTTTGTAGGGTGTTGAGGTCAAGTTTCATTTAGGCGGGGCCTATTGATTCTTCGCAGATTACCCTTGGCAAAGTACGGCAATGCGCATTCTGACTTTTTTGAAGAAGTACACCGGATCATGGATGCGGCCAAAGCCGACGGCGTACTATTGAGGTTGCTGGGAGCACTTGCGTTTCACATACATTGCCCCAAATTTTCCTACATGCAGGAAATGCTCGGGCGCACGTTTACTGACATAGACTTCGCCTCCTACAAGAAGGAAACTGCGCGAATCAGCACTCTTTTCGCAGGGCTTGGGTATCAGTATGACGTGCGAGTAAGAGCTCTTTTCGGTTCTAGGCTGGTATTTTACGAGACCAGCGGCACCGGTAGACATTGCGATGTCTTCTTGGACAAGCTTGAGTTCTGCCACGACATTGACTTCAAAGATAGGCTCGAAGTGGATTATCCGACGATTCCGCTCGCAGAGCTTGTCTTAGAGAAAATGCAGATAGTCAAACTGAATGAGAAGGACGCGATAGACACCATCATGCTGTTGAGGGAACATCCGATTGGCGGATCGGACAATGACACGATCAACGAAGACCATTTGGCGCGGCTTACTGCTCGCGATTGGGGGCTTTGGAAGACATTCACAACAAACTTAGAAAACGTGAGAAAAACAACACAAACTCTCAAGAAACTTTCCGAAGAGGATAAGGTAGATGTGACTTCGAAGATCAATGCTTTACGGGAGCGGATCGATAAAGAGCCCAAGACAAGAGGCTGGAAGATTAGGTCACAAATCGGAGAGAAACGGAAGTGGTACAAAGATGTTGACGAGCTCGTGCGTGAATAAGATTAGTCCAATTCCAGAGCGCGAAATGCTCTCGAAAGATACTTGTTCTCAATATGCTGAGTAAGAATATTCATTCGTTGAGTTCCATTATCCGCTCTCTCTGGTGTACGGGACGCCGAGAGCTGAGGGCTGTCTAGCGCCTCTGGCTATTATCACGAGGATGATTAGCGTCATAATGTATGGTACCATCAGAAGAAAGTAATATGGAACCATGGAGCCCACAACTTGAAAGAATGAGCCAAGCAGGTATGCCGCTCCAAACAGAAAAGTTCCGAAAAATGCTCTCGCCGGCTTCCATTTGCCGAAGTAGACCATCGCAACTGCGATGAAACCTCTACCCGCGGTTATGTTCTCTGCCTGAAATGCATGGGAGGAAATTGCTAGGTAAGCGCCCCCGATCCCCGCCAATGCTGCTCCCGCAATTACGGCGATGTACTTAATTTTGCTCACGTTGACGCCTAATGTATCTGCGGCTGACGGGTTTTCGCCGACGGCCCTAAGGTTAAGCCCGAATGTCGTGCGGCCAATCACAAGGATAACTATCACTAGGCTCACGAAAGCCAGGTACTCGATTATGTCTTGAGAGAAGAGGGAATCTCCTAAGATAGGGATTAGTGATAGGATAGGTATCGGCAATTTCTGAAGGCCCTCAATTCTTATTGTAGAGCCTATGTTGCTGAACAACACATCGTAGAGAAAACCAGAAAGACCTAGGCCGAGAAAGTAGATTCCAAGCCCCGTTAGGATCTGGTCTTGCTTCAAAGATACCGACACAAAGGCCAGAAGAAGGCCCATTAACGCGCCAGCGAATGCGCCTAGCAATATTCCGAGTAAGTCATTGTGCATGAAGAAACCTACGGAGAAGGCGGAAATCGCGCCGACAAGCATCACACCTTCTGTTCCAAGGTTGATGACGCCCCCCCGTTCGCTTATAACCTCTCCCAGCGCAGCGAAAGCCATTGGGACACTAAGCTCAATCATTGATGCGATCAAGCCTGTGATCGCCGCAGCATTTAGTATTGCTACCATAATTCATCCCCTCTTAAGTTCAAATCTCGCGAACACTTGAATGATCAAAATCATTACAATTATTATTCCTTGTGATAGAAGTGAAAGCGTCTCGGGGATCTGAAGTGAGCGTTCTACTGATGACATTCCCGAAATCAGTCCTCCAAAGAAAATCGAAGCGAAAATGACACCTAATGGATGTACGTTGCCCAAGAGTGAGACGACTACAGCCGTATAACCTATGCCCGACGCCTGTTCAGGAAGTAGTGCGTGGGCAATTCCTAGAATGTAGACTCCACCCCCTAGCCCAGCTAATGCGCCACTAAGTATCATCGCAGAGTCGAGAACACGAGTTACTGGGATCCCACTTGTCCTAGCTGCGGATCGGTTTAGTCCAACGGCCCTTATGCTGTAACCCAACGGCGTCCTAAACAGAAGATAGTATACACAAAAGCACGATACGACCGCGATGATTATTCCTATTGTCACACTTGATTCTCGCAGTATGATTGGCAGGGACAATTGCTCAGGAAAGATCGGGGATTCTGGGTAGCTGCCCGGGATTGACTTGTCTTGAAAGGGGCCCCTAACAAGCCAGTTAAGAGCGTCAATAGCCACGTAATTCATCATGATGGTCGTGATCACCTCATTGATCCCCAGTCTTGATTTCATCAGCGCCGGTACGGTGGCGAATAGGCCTCCGCCTATGAAGGAGAGCGAAAGTGCGATGGGAATCATAACGTAGTTAGGCCAAGGGTTCCTTAGCAGGGGCAACGCGAACCATGTTGCTAAGATCGCTCCGAACACCTGCTGACCTTCCGCGCCTATATTCCACACTTTTGCTCTGAACGCTATTACGAGACCTACCGCTAACAGCATTAGTGACGTGGCTTGGACGATCGATTCAGCAAAGCCCGGAACTGTTCCGATCGTGCCTCGATAAAGGGCGTCCAGCGCCACGAGCGGACTCTTACCCGCAGCGTAAAGAACGCCCAAGATGACTAGGGGCGAGGCAATATACGAAATGAGGGTGACAGCCAGAAGGGCACGCCTGCTGACTTCTAATTTCTGTGAAATCCGGAGTTTAGTCATTGCTTTACGCCGCTTTCATCCTCTTTACGCCCGTCATCATTAGCCCGATTTCTTCAGGTCTGAATTGCTTCGGCTCAAGTAGACCGACAATTTCCCCTTTGTACATGACGGCTAACCTGTCGCTAACAGTAACTAATTCTGCTAGGTCCTCGTCTACGAGGATTATTCCTGCGCCTCTATTTCTTTGTTGGACTATCAGACCTCTGACATATTCAGTAGCTGCTACATCCAAACCTCGCGTTGGTTGCGAGATCACGATTAACTCGGGCTTCCCAGTAAGTTCGCGGGCTAAGAGTAAACGCTGTAAGTTCCCTCCAGACAATGATCCTGCTTTGGCGGTCGGTCCCGTGGTCTTTATGCCGAACTCATCGATGGCTCTTTGAGCTCTGATCCGAACCTCTCGCTCATTCAAGAAAGTCGGAATATGTGACGCAAGCATGTTGCAAATCGGAGGCTTATCAAAGTCATTGAGAATAAGGTTCTCGTCTATTCCAAAATCCGCTATGCATCCATCTTCCATCCTATTCTCTGGGACATATGCCACGCCAAGCTCGATGATACCTCGAGGTGGCTTAGCAGCGATTTCTACGCCGTTGAGTCTTATCGATCCTGAGATAGGTTTCCTTAGTCCTACTATTGTCTGGACGAGTTCTCTTTGTCCATTGCCTGAGACGCCAGCTATGCCTAGAATCTCGCCCTTTCGTACCTCAAAGCTTAGGTCATTTACGGCCTCAAGGCCCCGGTCATCGTAAACATGTAGATGCTTTACTTGAAGAATCAGTTCTTCAAACGTGGTTGGGGATTTTGCAGTCATCGGAGGGATGCTTTCTCCGATCATCATTTGAGCCAGTTTCTTCTGGTCTACCATGTTTGTGGGCTGCGTTGCAACATTTTTGCCCTTTCTTAGTACCGTGACTCTGTCGGTAATGTCCATGACTTCGTCTAATTTGTGGGTAATCAGAACGACGGCGATTCCACTTTGCGTAAGGTTGCGCAAGGCCATGAAGAATCCCTTCACTTCGCTTGGTGCTAGAACTGACGTTGGTTCATCGAGAATCAGTATTTTTGCATCCCGGTAGAGAGATTTCAGTATCTCGACTCTTTGTTTCTCGCCTATTGATAGATGCCAGATCTGTGCCTTTGGATCCACGGGAAGGCCGTGGCGTTCTCCGAGTTCTGAAATCTTCTTTTCTGCGGTCGGAAGATCTGTCAAGAATCTCTTCGGGGACTTTAAACCAAGAATGACGTTTTCTGTGACCGTCATATTGCTGACGAGTTTCAGGTTCTGATGCACCATCCCGATCCCATTTCTTATCGCATCAGCTGGCGAGCGGAAGTCAACTCTTCTGCCGAAGACATCTACCGTTCCCTCGTCAGCATGATAGAAGCCGTAGAGAATGTTCATGAGAGTACTCTTGCCTGCGCCGTTCTCGCCTAGCAGTCCATGTATTTCGCCTGCCTGCACCTCAAAATCCACTTTATCATTTGCTAATACCCCCGGAAATCTCTTCACAATCTCGCGCATTGCAACGACGGTGTTCTGGCTTTGCACTCTTGAAATCTTCCGCTATCAAATTTAATTAATGTGAAAGAAAAAAGAGTGAGGGGAGCGGTTGCGTTAGAGAAGCTAGTCTGTCGAATAGCGAGTTACCTGTAATGTTACAGCAGTGATGAATGCGCTGGGGCTCATCAATAGAGGCCCAAGCGGATTTGTCTGAATCTGACCTGACTTCACTTGTCCCTCAATGTTCAAGATTTCTTGCTGGACTGCAGAGGGTACATTGTTCTGGTTGATCTCTATGTGTAATCCACCATTATTCATGTTCGCCCAGTACTTGCCGTTCCGCTTGCCCTGATTGGTGTCGTTGATCCATTGCGAGAAGACGATATCCCATTTCCATGAACCGCTGGCAAGGACCAGTTTCTCTGCGCCTACAGGTGGGTTGTCAGCAATGTCAACGCCGTTACCGATCAAAGACACATTCTTATCAATGGCACCTTCGATCGATCCTAGTACGACGCCGTCGCCCATAGTTGCTATGACGTCAACGCCCTGTCCCGCCATTAACTCAGCATCAGCTTTGGCTCCTTCAAGATCGTGGAAGTCACCCACCGCTACGACGCTAATGGTTCCTCCGGATAGTATGCCGTTTCCTCCGCCAGGTAATGCTCCGTATGTGAAGGTAATAGCCGGGTTGGCATCATGTGCTCCCTGAGCGAAGTTGGGCTCAAACCGTGCCAACTCAGCCACTCTAGCGCCCATGATGTACCCTATCCTGTCTGTATGCGTCATCTTTCCGGCAAGGTAGCCTAAGATGTAGCCTGTCTGGTCAGTGCGAACGTCAGCGATAGCAACGTTAGGCAATGAGTTATTCCATCCGCCTACGACTAGAAAGTTGACGTTTGGATATTGGGACGCTACGTCCTGAACTGGAACTTGGAATTCGAACCCGTGACCGATGATCAAATTGTAGCCTCTACTCGCGAAATCCGCTATGTCCGCTTCAATTTTGGCCTGGTCTTCGTGGTTCTGTACCCAACAATCACAGGTATTGATGCCTTGGTTATAGCTAGTCAACAGATTCTCGAAAGAAGTGTAACCCGCCTGATTCCATGAGAGGTCATCTATTCTGCCAGGTAGGATCATCGCAATTTTGAGAGGGGCTGAAGATGTGGCTGATGTGGTTGATTGCATAGCCGTAGTGGTCTGCGTTGCTCCCATTGGGGTAGTGGTAAAGTAGTAGGCTGCTCCAGCTGCGACTATAATGACGATTATAACCACGCCAGCAATGAGCGTCTTCGAGTTCTTCTTTGGTGCTTTTTCAGTCATAAGATATTTTCAACTCAGTAAAGGTTCGAACGATGTTGTAGATATAACTTCCGAAATGTCTCCAAGCACGGTTCACGGTTGGATAAAAGGCCATGGTAAATGTGGAAGTCGCTGGAAACGTCTCTGAGTAAGACACGAGCGACTGCGTGACCACCTCTGGACCATTGTAATATTCTCCTCTTACGATTTGACCCAATGATGTATCAAACCATGTAATCTCAATAGGTACGCCATTCATGGTTACACTGACCTTGAAGGCGCGAAATGATCCTGCTGGAGTTGAAATCTCGTCGATTTTCTCAAATTCTCTTTTCTCGACCAATTGCGTTATTGTTTGGATTTTCGAATTCTTTAGCTGGGTTATGATAGTCTTAGTGCTGTTGACGATCCACTTGTCGCCAACGCGTAACGGAATTTGAAGTAACTCGATGGGAGGAGAATAAATGACGGTCGAGTTTGCAACGATGTTCCCGATGTTAGGCTGGAATGTTTTGACTTCGTGCCAATCTGGAGTTATCCACAGGTATTCGGTTGAAGCATGCTGTGGGTCGTCTCGGAGAAGGAGATAGGTTTCGGTTCCGTTCAATTGAACCGTATCCTTGACTGATTCGGTCAATTCGTAACTTTCCCCATCAGGAAAGATGACTTGGTAGGTCCAAGAATCGCCAATCTTCAATCTTTTGGGTAAACTTGAAACGAACGGAATCCTAAGAACATAGACTGGGAGAATCACTACTACAAGAAGAATCGCAGAGATCAAGAACGCATAGAACAACCGCTTCGAATCTTCAGTCACGCGAGCGGACGCCAGGCCTCAATTCCCCTTGTACAACTCCTTTCTCGCAAAGTAACTTATCAGTTGCGCAGTCACTTATTCCTACCTCAATAAGTAGAAGTGAGCCTAAGATGTATGGCCTGCCGCACCAACCCTCATGGCTCTGAAATGCTTTGAGAACAGACCGTGAATCTCCAAGTCCTGCTGCCTCCGCGCCCTTGATTTTCGCAATATCTAGAACTGTCTCAGCCGGCATGACGCATGCATCCTGCAGATACCTCTCGTGAATCAGGAACGTAGCGCGGATGACGTCAAACATGTCGGTCAAGTATTCATCCGTCCCGAGGCCAATCGTTAAGTGCAATGGTCGAGCGTTTTGACAGAATCAGCCTCGCCCTTCTATGCTTGTCAGGTTTGTTGCACAGGAAATTCAATTAAAGCAGACGTGTGCAATCCAAGCACCCGGCGAAGTGGTCATCATGGCGTCTATTCTGATTTCCGGCGGGACAGTCATAACCATGGATGCGAATCGGCGAATTATTAGGGACGGAGCAGTTCGGGTCGAAAACGACCGTATCGCCGAAGTGGGGAAGGCAGACCAAATTAGAGTGCATCCGCGGCCTGAGTACGAAATAGACGCAAAAGGGATGGTTGTCCTCCCGGGGCTTATTGATACGCACGTTCACCTAGCCCAAGCTCTTATCCGTGGATGCGCGGACGATACGTCACTAATAGATTGGCTCCAGAAATTTGTCTGGCCCCTTCAAGGCAACTTCGAAGCAGGGGATGGAAAGGCAAGTGCCAATCTGTGCATGCTTGAAATGATAAAATCAGGAACGACAACCTTCCTCGAGAGCCTATTGCATACGCGTTATGGCTTCGATGGCATAGCCGAAAGCGTGCAGAAATCAGGAATGCGTGGCATCCTCTCAAAGACTGTTATGGGACTGCCGGGCTACGGAACTGAAAAAAGCATAATGCACCCCGGGATGATCGAAGACCCTGAAACCTGCCTTCGCGAAATCGAATCACACTTCAAACGGTGGGACGGCAAAGCGAACGAGAGGATTAAGGTTTGGTATGGTGCTCGGTCCCTTGGTGGCTGCACGAAAGACCTGTACGAACGTATCGCAATCGGCGCTCGAGATCTCGGAACGGGAGTGACGATGCACCTGAGCGAGGTTCAGGAGGACGTTCGGTATACCAAGAAAGAATTTGGAATGTTGCCAGCGGAATTCATGAATGAAGTCGGTTTAGTGGGCCAGAATGTTGTTTTCGCCCACGGTGTCTGGCTCACTGAGAAGGAATGGAGAATATTGGCCGATAAGGGAGGTAGTGTCGCCCATTGCCCATCATCGAACATGAAACTTGCATCTGGAATTACAAAGGTCCCGGAAATGTTGCAAGCGGGAGTGAATGTGGGTCTCGGATGTGACGGCGGCCCAAGCAACAACTGCTACGACCTTGTCCGTGAAATGAAAACGGCTTCGCTACTTCAAAAGGCAAGGTTGCTCGACCCACTAGTGATGAATGCTGAGACAGTTCTCGAAATGGCCACGATCAACGGAGCAAAAGCCATTGGCAAGCAGACAGACTTGGGGTCGATCGAGGTGAATAAGAAAGCTGATGTAATCATGATAGCAATGAACAAACCTCACCTGACACCAGTTTTCAACCCAGTTTCACACCTCATTTACGCGGCGGAGGGAACCGATGTCGAAACCGTGATAATTGATGGTGAAGTCGTAATGGAAAACAGAAACCTCAAAACACTCGAAGAGGAGGAAATCCTCAAAGAGGCAAACGAAAGGGGCCAAAAGCTCTTGGAAAGGGCGGGTCTCGAAATCGAACCCAAGTGGGCGGTTTCCTAGGAACCTACCATAAGGTTCAAGTTTGAAGTAGCCTAGCGAAATGGTGGTCTGAGGCAAATGAGCATAAAGTGGACGAAATCGCGTAAAGTCGCTGACGGCGTATTCCAAACGATCGGTCGGACTCCACTCGTCAAATTGCGGAGGATACCGGCATCTGAGGGCGTCAAAGCGAACATTCTGGTTAAGCTTGAGTACATGAATCCAACCGGCAGCCTCAAGGACCGTATATATTTCGAAATGATAACGAAGGCGATTGAGCGCAGGGAATTACGGCCTGAAATGGAAATACTGGAAGCTTCTACGGGCAATGCTGGAATCGCTTGCTCATTTGTTGGTACTACGTTAGGTCACAAGGTAACGATCGTTATGCCTGCGGGCATGAGCCAAGAGAGGATGAAGATCATACGGGCTTACGGAGCCGAGATCATTACAACGCCAGGGGCAGAAAGCGACGTGGACCTATGTCTGAAGAAGATTGAGGAACTAAAGCAAGCAAGTCCAGGCAAATATTGGGAGCCCGGCCAGTTCAGCAACAAAGACAATGTTGCCGCCCATTACAAAACAACTGGCCCCGAGATTTGGGAGCAGAGCGAAGGAAAAGTTGACTGTTTCCTAGCGTCACAAGGAACTGGGGGTACTTTGACGGGTGTTGGCAAATACCTGAGAAAGAAGAAAAAGAATGTGGCGCTTTTCGCAGTGGAACCGTCGGAAGCACCAATCCTAGCTCATCGTCAATGGGGAACTCATAAGATCGAAGGAATTGGAGACGGTTTTGTCCCGGTAAACCTCGACCTCAGCTATCTCACAGGGATAATTACAACTGGCTCAGATGAATCCATTGAAATGGGCAGAAGGCTAGCTAGGGAGGAAGGAATCTTCTGCGGGATATCCTCAGGATGCAATGTAGTTGCAGCAATAAAGATCGCCAAGCGACACCCTGGGTACAAAACGATTGTAACGATGGTGAATGACACCGGCCAACGATACTTCTCAACGGAACTCTGCGGCGAAAAGAAACATGTGGAGGTCCCAGAAAGAGAACATCCACTTGACGAGTACACAACTACGCAGCTGGACAAGTATCAATCGCGTTGGGAAATTGTTGAATGAAGTCCTTCCTTAAGCTGATGAAGTGCGCTCGCTGTGGGAGGGAGTACGAACCTAGCTCTGGCGCGATCCGGTGCGCAAATCACGATGACGGCCGCTTAGACATCTTCTATGACTACGAAGCTTTGCGGGATGCCATCAAGATAGAGACACTGTCGAGAAGGCCAAACGGAGTTTGGAAGTACAGGGAACTTTTGCCGATTAACGATCCGAAGAACATAGTTAGCCTCGGAGAAGGCGGAACCCCTTTTTTGCGGGCACACCGATTCGGCGAGAAGTTAGGCTTGGATAATCTTTGGCTGCTGGATGACACTCGCAATCCGACCGCCTCGTTCAAAGACAGACCGATGACTGTTGGCGTCTCGAAAGCTGTTGAGCTGGGCTACCGAACGGTTGTTTCAGCCTCAAGTGGTAACGCTGCTGCAGCGTTATCGGCCTACTCTGCGAAGGCAGGGCTCCGATGCATCACCTTCGTCCCAGAGATGGCGAGCATAGGAAAATTGGCCCAGCTAACGATGTACGGGGCTCATGTTGTCAAGGTTCGAGGGTTAGAATCAGGGGAGGATCCAACTGTGATAATGCTGAAGGCTGTTTGTGACAAGAACAACTGGTACCCTTGCCCCAGCTTTGGCCCCATGAACCCGTACCAAGCAGAGGGTCCGAAGACTATGTCCTATGAGATCGTGGAAGGGCTCGGTTGGGAGGTCCCCAACTGGGTCTTCGTTCCCGTGGGCGCAGGGGGTGCACTTGCGGGAAACTGGAAAGGCTACCTCGATTTTCAGAACTTAGGTTTCATAAAATCAATGCCGAGAATGGCTGCTGTCCAATCGACCGGTTGCGCCCCCGTAATTCGGGCCTACGAGCAAGGCGCCGACTCGAAAAACATAGTTCCGTGGGAAATGCCCGACTCCGTTGCAACAGGACTCATGGACCCATATCCTTGGGATGGCGATGCCGCTCTCGTTGCCATCCGCAACTCTCATGGCGCGGCCGTTGCGGTTTCGAACGACGAAATCCTAGAGGCACAGAAGAAGCTCGCCAAATACGAAGGGATTTTCGCTGAACCGTCCGGGGTAACATCACTAGCCGGCGTGATCAAAGAACGTGAAAATATAGACAAGGCTGATTGTGTTGTGGTGGAGATAACGGGAAGCGGTTTGAAAGATCCGAATGTGGCAACAAAAGGAATGCCAGAGATACCTCTCATTGACGCCTCAATGCAAGAGTTGGATCGTATACTGAAACTCTAGTTCAAGGAGATGTCTTCACTTTTTTCTGCGGCCCATGGTTACTGCGAGAACCGCCATTTTGGTGTACATGCCATTCTCAGCTTGTGGATAGATAACTGAGTGGGGGCCATCCATTACGTCATCTGTTGCTTCTTCTCCGCGAAGCACAGGCAGTACATGAGTCACGACAGCCTTTCTGTCCATCCTATCAAGCAAATCCTGATTAAATGTCCAATTGCGGTACTTCTCATGTAATTCCATCTCTCTTTCCTTCCCAAACTTACTTGCCCCGACTTGAAGCAATTCAGATGACGCCCAATTTCTAGGGAAGACCGCATGGGCCCCCTCGATAGCTGACTTCAAATCGTTTGAGACTTGAAAGCTGCCACCTGCCTCTGTGGCATTTGACTTTGCTGTTTCCACTATCTTTGGGTCAATTTCGAAGCCCGGCGGATGGGCCAGAACAACATCCATTCCGAAGCGGGGCATGATCAATGCCTCCTCTTGTATGCTACACCTGCCACGGAAGCTCTTCGCGTACCCCCACATTATGACATACTTCTTACCCTGCACCTTACCCAATGATTCCTGAACGGTCATCAGATCCGCAAGTCCCTGAGTCGGGTGGTAGGTACAGCATGCCATGTTAATGACAGGAATCTCCGCATGTTTTGCATACTCTCGTACGACGGAAATTCCAGCGCCGTAAACATAATCGATCGCTGAATCTAGAATTCGAACCCCTAACCCGTGGCCATATTTCTCATACATCTTAGCCACATCCTTCGGAGCCTCACCCGACCCGAGCCGGGTTGTTGAGACATCGATATACTGCGCATGGCCGCCTAGGTATGTCATACCGGCTTCAAACGCAGCCCTCGTCCTGGTCGAAGGCGCATAAAACAACATGAAAAACGTCTTATTACGAAGAAGGGGTGGGACGCGGCCGCGCCTATATTTCATCTTCAGTTCCCGTGCCACTTTAAGTGTTGCCCGAAGTTCATCAAGTGACCAATCTTGTGTGGTGATTAAGTCCTTACCGGCCAAATCAACCTTCGCCATCAAAAGTTCCTCTATTTGTCTCGAAGATACTCTTTCGAGCTAGATAGAACTTTCCGAAACTAGGAAAATCATGAAAGTTCATAAAGGGTGTAATGAGAGGTTGTGCTTCTCTTCTGAGATGAAGCGAGATTGATTGACAGAGTCATGGTGATTGCCCTAGAAGGAAACGTCTTTCTCTAAGAGCTTAATTCAAATACGCGCAAGCAAACAACACGAGGAGGTAACAAATATGCCGTCGTTCGTAGGCAAATGGAAGGGTAAACATTTCTTAAATACAGATGATTTCTCGCAGGAACAAATTAAGGAAGCTCTAGACGCAGCCGACGTATTGAGGAAACTATTTCGTTCCCGAAAGGAGCATCACTATCTATCTGGAAAAACCCTCTTCATGATGTTCTATAACCGCTCTCTCAGGACAAGGAATTCTTTCGAGGCGGGAATGTATCAACTCGGCGGTCACGCCCACTTTCTTAGTCCACAAGACGTTTACACACCCGCGCTTCCCGAAGACATGGTCGCTTATCAAACTGAAGCAATTTCTGACGTTTCACGTGTATTGAGCAGGTACGGGGACGCGATTGCAATCAGAATCTATGGCGATGCAGCGAAATGGATCATAGGCAGAGGCCACAAGGTTGTTCGGGAATTTGCAAAGTACGCAACCATTCCAGTGTTGAATATGGAGGATGACATGTATCACCCATTCCAAGCTTTGGCCGATGCCCAGGCTATGAGAAATGCTATTCCTAAACTGAAAGGAAAGAAACTCGTTGTCTCTTATGCGTACTCTGGCGGACTAAAGCCACTAGCCGTCCCGCAAAATGAGGTTCTAATCGGAACGCAACTAGGAATGGACGTAGTCCTCGCGCACCCGCAAGGCTTCGAACTAGAAGATGTGGTCCTTGATGCCGCGAAGAAGAATGCGGACAGGTACGGCGGCGGGTTCCATGTAGTTAACGATATGAAGGAAGCCTTCAACGGCGCTGATGTAGTGTACCCGAAGGCCTGGTCGCCGAAGAACTATTTTCCTCCGCACCGCGACTCACTAGACAAGACCGGCGCGACCACTTACCAAGACCAGTTCAAGGACTGGATATGCACCCAGGAGATGATGGATCTAACAAAGAAAGGCAAGTACATGCATTGCGGCCCGGCGGACCGGGGACAAGAAGTTACTGATGACGTAATTGATAATGAGAGTTACTCACTATACTTCGAGCAAGCCGAGAACAGGTTGCATGCCCAAAAAGCCGTGATGGCTATGGTTATGGGAGATCGCCGCACGCCGACACGCCGAAAGTAAGAAAGAAAATCAGCAATTATGCACGCCCATAAGGGATCCGAGTAACTGGTACCGGCATGTCCAAGGCTAGACCCAGTCCGATTGTACTCGCAAACTGGGGAAGGCGTTTCATCGCCTGGTTCATAGATTACATTATCGTTAATGTGATGCTTGCATACATCAGGTTGGAAGACCTAGAAACACAACTGGTCCCAGCAACCCTTCTGCCACGTTTTCCAGGATTCGATATTTCCATCTGGTCGCCTTTGTCCGTTTTGGCCTTCTTTCTGTATTGGGCCTTTTCGGAAGGGTACTTCGGAAGGTCAATTGGCCAGCTCTTGCTGAATATTCGACTAGCAGATCTTCAAGGGAAAAGGCCGAGCCTGAAAGCTTCCGCGATACAGAGCGTGGGAAAGTCCCTGCTCCTGCCAGTTGATTGCTTAATTGGTTGGGTCTACTCGCCGTGTCGCGAGAATAGGCAGAGGCTCTTCAACAGGCTGTCTAATACTATTGTCATATTCATTGGGTCATCAGCGCGCACAGTGAAACTGGGCGAATATGCTAGAGAACGGTGAATTCGAAACACGTAACCTGAACAGCAAGATTGCGTTTGGTAGGTCAAGGGTCTGGCTTATAATTCATGAATCGAAATTATACCCGGAAGCAAGATGGCAGAGTACGACATAATCATTATCGGTTCAGGCCCCGCGGGTTTGACAGCAGCAATCTATGCCGGCCGAGCACTCGTGAAGACTCTTGTTGTTGCCGGCCGCCTGTTAGGCGGACAACTCATGCTCACCAGCGGCGTGGAAAATTTCCCAGGGTTCCATGACGGAGTACAGGGGCCCGAGCTAATGCAAGAGATGAAGAGACAGGCTGAACGCTTCAACGTGCAATTGCTTGAGGATGATGTTGAATCGGTAGATTTCTCCCGTAGACCGTTCAAGGTTACCGTCGGCGGCAAGATTCACACATCAAAAGCCATCATAATAGCGACCGGGTCATCTGCCAAATGGCTGGGCTTACTCTCTGAAGAGCGGTTACGTGGTCGCGGCGTTTCAAGCTGTGCCACGTGTGATGGCTATTTCTTTCGGGGGAAGCGAGTCGTCGTTGTCGGCGGTGGAGACACAGCGATCGAAGAAGCGCTCTTCCTAACAAAATATGCTTCTGAAGTCATTGTTGTCCATAGACGCGGTGAGATGCGTGCCAGCAAGATTATGCAAAAACGAGCCTTATCTAACGAGAAGGTCAAATTCGTTTGGGATTCGGTAATCGACGATGTTCTTGGGGAGCAGGGCGTCGAAGGTGTAAGGCTCAAGAACGTCAAGACGGATGAGCAATCAATCGTGGCCTGTGATGGTGTCTTCGTAGCAATTGGGTTTGAACCCAACACCAAGATCTTCGAGGGTCAGGTGCGACTGGATGAGAAGGGCTATATAATTACTGGAGAGGGGACGAGGACTTCGGTTGACGGCGTTTTCGTCGCAGGAGACGTTCACGATTTCAAGTACCGTCAAGCTGTGACAGCGGCTGGGGAAGGCTGTAAGGCCGCTCTGGATGCCCTCGCATACCTAGAAGAGCTGAAAGAAGTGACCCTGACGGCGAAAGAGAAGTAATAGCTCGGGTGCACCAAGAAGCCATTGCTCAAAGGATCCAAGCCGCCCTTTTGTTGTGTATCTGCGCGTCAAATCGGGACTTCAAGCGAAAGATTACCGTTAGAGCCCAAGTCCTTTAAGGAGAAATTTATGTTGGCAATATGGGCAGGATGGAGTTACGCGTGGGATTGTCTGGCCGCAATATGCACATCTTACATAGGTTGAGCCATACATCGTATCTAACCTCAACGTCTAGGCATCACCTGTTTTTCATTTTGACATTTCTTTATTGTATCTGCCAACCTTCGAAGAGCTCGCCGTCCGCTTATTACAAGCTCTAAGCAAAGTTACAACTCAATCGGAAGCCTGAAATTCAGTTCGATTTATCCACATCGATGTGCCTGAACCATGTCTGATGTCGTTCTGAAAGAGTCGGTATACGCCAAACGAACTCCAAAGTCTCGAGCGATGTTTGAACGTGCCAAGAAGGTTGAGCCCGCCGGTGTTTCATACAAATATAGATACTTCGAGCCCTACCCATTCTTCGTCAGAGAGGCCCGCGGTGCAAAACTGATTGACCTAGACGGAAACGCGTTCACGGACTACTGGTGTACGCACTTTGCAATGATTCTTGGGCACGCACATCCCGTAGTCATGCAAGCCATTGAGGCGCAAACGGAAAACGGGTGGCATTTTGGACTCGCGCACGAGTTGGAAGTTACCCTTTCAGAAACTATAGCCAAAAACGTTCCGAGCGCCGAACTAGTTCGATACACGAGTTCTGGTAGCGAAGCAAACTTCTTCGCGATTAGGTTAGCTAGAACATTCACCCGACGAGAGAAGATTGCTAAGTTCGAAGGTTGTTGGCATGGGGCGTATGATCCTTTACACTTAGCGATGCGGCCACCTCTAGACCAGCCTTTGTCGGGAGGTATTAGCCAGGCATCGCAGAAAGATACTATTCTTGTCCCATACAACGACCTTGATGGTTACCTCAGGCGTGTTAACAAGGAGAAATTGGCCTGCGTAATCTTGGAGCCTGTCCTAGGGGCGGGTGGAATGATACCTGCCGAAAAGGATTTTCTAAAAGGATTGAGGGAGTACTGCGATGATACTGGAACCTTACTGATCTTTGATGAGGTGATTACCGGTTTCCGACTTGGCTTAGCTGGCGCTCAAGGGTACTTCGGCGTAACACCAGACGTTACTGTAATGGGAAAAGTCATCGGAGGTGGGCTACCGATCGGTGCGGTCTGTGGCCGAAGCGATATAATGGAAAGGATGGATCACACGAAATACAGCGGCCTTGATTATGCTTACCATGGAGGCACCTTCGCGGGCAACGCAATCACATTGGCCGCAGGCCTCGCAACAATCAACGTTTTGCAACACTCACCTGTTTACGAGCACATTGATCGCCTTGGGAAGCAAACCCGCGACGCGCTCAACACACTATTTGAGCAACACGCCTTTCCAGCGCGTGCGACTGGGGTAGGTTCGCTTTTTGCTATCCACCTAACTGACAAGGCACCAATAATAGATGCCAAGAGTTTTGCTAATAGTGACCACGAGCTCTCCAGAAAACTCTTCAACCATTTCCTCGATAACGAGATCTTAATGATCATACCCGAAATGCTCCATGGAGCGATCAGTAACGCGCACTCCGACAAAAACATTAGAGACTTAGCTACCACTGTGGAGAAATTCGTAAAGAGCAATAACCGAAAGCGGAGCCGCTAGAAGGTCTTCAGCATTACTGACCGATCCTGATCAGGGAGGCTCTGACAGGGTGGAATTGGAGGTAAGTCGAGCATTGTCCTTAACCCTGGTTGCAGGTTAGCGACTTTCGGGAGTGCGTTGACTATGATAGCAGGTGTCGCTCTGTCTCCTTGTACCCCACCGCGTATGACCATGTCGACTGGGGGGATGCCGTCGAGCAGTACGGAGTCATGCGGGTTCTCAGCCCCTAGGTACATTCGTAGGTCGAGGACCACCAATTCTTGACCTGCGAGAATACCTTTTGCGACTTGGCGAACTCCAGCGACGGAACCTGCTGGGACCGTAATGTAATCGCTCTTGGCCCCCTTTTCTGCGATTACGGGGCTAATCCTCTCCTGGATTTCCCCTACCTTCCAACCCATGGCTAAAGCGATAAGGCCCACAGACTCCGGCAAACCCACGTGTTTGATCGTCCCTTCGGCAACCTTCTTCTCAAACTCGGCGGGGGACAATCCCGCTCCGATCTTCCTTTGTAATGGGAGTCGGCGCTTCGAAGCGTCCACGACGCGTTCGGCGCGAATAGTATTCAACTTTTGGCAGACGCCACTAAGCGCGACGGCTAGAGTGTCCAATAGAAAGCCCGGGTTAATGCCGGTCCCAAGGACCACAGTTTTCCGATCTGCCGCACGCTCATCAATTTCCTTTGCCATTTCAGGGTACTTGACAAACGGATACGATAACTCCTCTGCAGTCGATACAACACTTGCCCCGTGTTCTATGAGCTGAATGATCTCTGGATGAATTGTCTTCATGTACGAAGAGGTGGCATGGGTCACTATTTGTGGCGAAGCCCGTTTGAGGACGTCTTCCGCTTTATCGCTGATCGTGATACCAATTTTCCTCGGTTGCTGAAATAGCTCTCCAACATCTTTTCCAACTTTGTTCCTGTCGATGTCGATGGCCCCAACGAGTTGCACCCAAGGTCGAGTAAGAAGAACTTCAATTATCCCGATTCCAATAGGGCCCAGGCCGTATTGAACGACTTTCAAGCTCTTCATTCGTTATTTCCCTATCCATTCACGTAGCGGCCCTATCTAGGAACTTACGTAAAAGGCATTCAACGACCGCACATACAATAAACGCGAAACTTCTTTTAACAGTATTAGAGCCGTCGCATTCTGGTGGTATCCCGTTGCTTGAGCCACTGTTGGATTTACCCCACCGCATGAACTATGACCTCATGCCCGCCTTGACGCCTGTTTTCATGTACTCAATTCTCACATTGTTCGCCGCAGTTTTTCTCTACGGAGTCTACAGGCGCTTGCGAATCTACTTCAGGGGAAGTTCTCCACCAAGGTTTGACCACCTAAAAGAAAGAGCCCTCAAGGCAATAGCAAACGCGTTCATGCAGCGAAAGGTTTTGAAGAAGAAATACCCTGGCATTATGCACCTTCTCATTTACTCTGGAATAATCGTCCTTTTGATAGGTACGACTTTAGTGTTCATTGATTCCGACTTTTGGCAGACCATCTTTCATAGCCAAATCTTGGTCGGCAACTTCTACCTATTCTTTGAACTCTTTTTGGACGCTTTTGGCCTTGTTGCCATAACGGGCCTGCTAATCGCTATCTTCAGAAGAACGGTCTCTAGGCCACCGAATCTCCCTACGTCCCGGGATGACATCCACATTTTTTCAGTTCTCTTGGTCATCCTGACAACAGGGTATGTGTTAGAGGCCATACGGCTTGCGGTTGATAAGCCAACTTGGGCGCAGTGGTCATTCGTAGGATACCAACTTTCCTTATTGCTGATAAGCCATGGGCTCGACACCGAAGGAATCGTACCCTTCTACCGTGGGCTGTGGTGGTTCCACGCACTTCTGGCGTTCACTGCCGTTGCGAGCATTCCGTACACGAAACTCTTTCACCTAATCACTTCGCCTCTTAATGCCCTCTTCGTGCACTTGCGACCGAACGGTCAACTCGGCACACCGTTTGACCTGAAACAGCTCTTGGCTTCAGGCAACTTCGACATCAAAGTCGGAGTCGCGGCTATCACTGACTTCTCGTGGCAACAGAGGCTAACATTTGACTCATGCACGTCATGTGGCCGGTGTACAAACGCCTGTCCCGCAACCGCCGCTGGAACACTCCTCTCACCAATGCACCTCATACTGAAGCTCAGAGGCCTGATGCTAACACAAACTACGACTGATGGCGGAACCACAGCAGTCTCCGATGTCGTGAACCCCGAGGAACTCTGGGCATGCACAACCTGCAGGGCGTGCGTTAGCGAGTGCCCTGTTCTCATCGATCACATCGACGCAATAGTCGACATGAGACGGCACTTAGTCGGCGAAGGAAAACTTGACCGTGGCAAACGGGACTTACTCACGAACCTGACTAACGTTTCCAACCCCTACGGCTTGCCACCATCGGACCGCATGAAATGGGCGGAAGGCCTTGATGTAAAGACTGTGAAGGAGCAACCGGAATTTGACCTCCTATATTGGGTTGGCTGCTCAGGGTCATATGATCCCAGAAATCAGAACGTATCCAGAGCTATCGTCAAGATATTGAAAGCGGCAGGAATTCGCTTTGTAGTCCTTGGAAACGAAGAGAAATGTAACTGCGAGGTTGCTCGGAGGCTAGGGGAGGAAGGGCGTTTTCAACAAGCAGCCATAGAGCTAGTCGACTTATTCAAGAAATACAACGTCAAAACAATTCTCACCCAATGCCCACATTGTTTCAACACCTTCAGGAACGAATATCCACAATTCGGCGCTGACTTACAAGTTATGCACCACTCACAGCTCATCGCTCAACTCATCGCTGTTGGAAAGTTGAAGCTCAAGAAAGGGTTGCAGGGGAACGTTACGTTTCATGACCCATGCTACTTGGGGAGGTACAATGGCGTCTATGATTCACCTAGAGAAATCCTAACCTCTCTCAGCCCAGAAGGGATTAGGGAGATGCCTAGGTCCCGCGAGGCCAGTTTCTGCTGTGGCGCGGGAGGAGCGAACTTCTGGTATAAAGTAGAGCAAAAGAAGAAAATAGGCGTGATACGTTTCGAGGAAGCACAACAAACTAACGTTGGCACATTAGTAACTGCCTGCCCCTTCTGCACCTCGATGCTCGAAGACGCGTCGGTTGCCCTAGGGACAAAGGGGTCGGTAGCGGTTCGGGATATCGCCGAACTTGTTGCAGGCCAAATCGATTCTTCCTAACCTTTTAATCCGATAGGAAATTGAGGGAAGCCAGGTTATCCAGTGATTGGCGATGGTAAACATCATCGTACTCGTAAAACAGGTTCTTCAAACTGCAGAGCTGAAGGTTGACAAGAACACCAAGACCATGATTACTCAAGGTGTTCCTCGGGTCATTAGTGAAACCGACAAGAACGCCATTGAGGAAGCAGTCAGGATTAAAGAGAAACACGGCGGAAAAATTACCGTAGTAAGCCTCGGTCCGCCCGAAGCGAAAGAGGCACTAAGGGAAGCCTTGGCGATGGGCGCCGACGAAGCCTGTCTTCTAACCGACCCGCTCTTTGAAGGATCCGACGCCCATGCAACCGCCAACGTCTTGGCCGCTGCAGTCACTAAGATACTTGATTACGACTTAATCCTCTGTGGAGCATACTCAGAGGATCTCTTCGCGTTCCAAATCGGAGCAAGACTTGCGGAGATGTGCAACCTTCCCCAAATTACCTATGCCGCAAAAATCGCCCTCGAAACAGGGAAAGTTGTTGTCGAAAGAGATCTAGAGAACGAACGTCAAATTGTAGAGGGCACACTCCCATGCTTGATCAGTGTTGTGAGGGAGATTAATGAACCGCGGCTTCCCACGCTGATGGCGATAATGGCCGCCTCCAAGAGGCCCACAAACATTTGGTCTGCCGAAGACCTCAGCCTTGGCGCGGACGAGCTAGGCTTCAACGGCTCACTTGTCGAAGTCTTACGGAGCACTGTTTCCGTGGGAGAAAGAAAGCGCATCATGCTTCAAGGAGAAGCGAAAGAAATTGGGCCGAAACTTGTCAAGGCTCTACTCCAAGAAGGAGTCCTAAAGGCGAACTAAGCATGGCGCAAGAAGACAAAGGCGTTTGGGTGTTCTCAGAGTTATCGCAGTTAACACTCGAACTCTTAGGAAAAGGAAGAAGCCTCGCAGACCAACTCGGAACCGACGTAACCGTTGTGTCGACAGCAGTCGGCGAAGACGCCCAAAGGTTCATTCAGAATGGCGCTGACAAGGTCCTCTCAATTCCAGACCCCGCGTTGAAGACCTTTCATGTTGACACATATACCGATGCCCTTGCCGCGCTCGTCACCGAACGCAAACCTGACATTCTACTCATAGGCGCAACTCGAAGCGGACTAGAGTTGGCACCCCGACTAGCTGAGCGGTTGAAGACTGGTTGCGTAACCGAAGCAACTAGATTAGAACCAGACGCCGAGAAGAACTATGTACTCATGGACAGAGTTACTCTGGGTGGCAATTTAGTGGAGACGCAAATATCAAGGTCGAAACCACAAATTGCAACAATTCCAAAGGGCTTATTCTCCCCGATAGCTCCTGATGCTTCGCGCAAAGGGGAAGTTATCAAGGTTGAACCAAAGATCAAAGCTCCAAGCACAAAACTCATCGAGACTAAGCCGAAACCCGCAAGAGATGTGAAGCTTGTTGATGCTTCCGTGATTGTATCGTTTGGGCGCGGAGTACGCAAGAAAGAGGACATGGCGTTAATCGAGCAGTTCGCTCAAACAGTCGGTGGTGTCGTTGGTTGTTCCCGGCCAATTGCTGAAGATTTAGGGTGGCTCCCCGAGGGGCAATACATAGGCCTTTCCGGCCAGAAAGTTAGTCCGAAACTATACTTTGCCTTCGGAATTTCAGGGCAAATACAGCACTTGACAGGAATAAGAAACAGCAGAATCATAGTTGCCGTGAACAATGATCCGAAGGCTCCGATTTTCGAGTTCAGCGACTACGGCATCGTGGCCGACCTGTACCAGATAATCCCAGCCTTTACAGAAGCCCTCAAAGAATTGGCCAAATCCTAACCAGAAAGTTACGGGCTAAAGAAGCATCGTTATTTTCGCTGAGAATAGGTGTTGAACCTTTTCTATGGAATCGAAGCACAACATTGACATCGAATGCGCATTGAGGAGATTAGGCGCTATGGCTTCCTTTGGTAGACCCCTTCCCAATTAGTGAGGGAACTGAAAGGACGGATGCTGAAACGAGGGTTATGAAGAGGCGCGGGTCCCGAGCCAAAGAAAGTAAAGTTCTGCCTTGGAAGTCAATGTCCGCCGTTCTGTTGAGAATGTCATCCGCCCTCAACTCCGCTGAAATTCTAAAGATGCGGTTTAACTGCTGATCGGGTAATCTGTAGAGCAGCCTACGGAGCCACGACATGGCGGTTAGGTCCAGCCCTATTAATCGCCGCCACGTGTTCTCATAGGTTCTAAGGTTAGACGCAGACACGTCTCCTTCTTCTACGGCTCCTGCAGAGGTTTCACCAGCAATCCGTCCGCAGGCTAGGCCAAACACGATGCCACCCCCCGTCGTTGGCTTAACCTGCGATGCCGCGTCTCCCACAGTTAGTATGTTGTCAGCGTACGTGCGGCTTCCCGCGCCGCCTACGGGGATGGGGTGGTACATAGGGGCAGTTGTAGGTTTCGCGTGTTTGAGCTTCACTGATACGACACGGTGCCTGTGAATGAAGCGGTTGAAGCATTCCCGAACGTTAGCACGCCCGCCGGCTGCTATCCCAACCTTGGCCGATCCATTGCGGCGGGGTATAATCCAACCAAAGAAACCAGGCGCAAAGCCTTGCCCGAAATAAACCTCAACAAAGTCTTCATCTACGTCAGTCAGGTTCTCCACAGTAAACTGGGCTGAATTCACAAGCATTCCTCTCCCGGGCTTCGCGAGGCCAACGTATTTCGAAATAGATGCCCCACAACCGCTGGCGTCAATTAGCATCTTGCAAGAGAAGTCTCGTGCATTTCGGCCACCAGTCTTGAGCCTAACTCCTCCTCCAGAACGTTCGAAACTCTCGACACGGGAACCAAGCCGAAGGGACGCCCCGCTTTCAATTGCTAGAGAAGCTAGATGCTTATCAAATTCAGCCCGGTTCAGAACCCATGTGACCGGTTTCGACCTATAGAGTGTTAGGGACCTTCCGTGTGGTGGGTGGAGGACTGCGCCTTTGATCTCATTCTCTATGATCTTTGTTGGCATGTCAGGGGCGAATTGTTTGAAGGCGAGAATGCCCACGTGGCCAGAGCAGTGAGAAGGTTCTCCAACCTGTTCGTGTTCTTCGAAGATTGATACGAAGAGGCCGCGCTTCGCGGCGGCGATGGCTGCACTTGCTCCGCTTACCCCACATCCAACGATCGCTATATCAGCTGAGTATGCGTGCAAGTTTCTTTTTCACAGCGATGCCGTGCCACTGCACGGTTCAGGAGGGGCAAAGAGATGAACTTGATGGAAGCAGTTAGGCTTGTGACTGTGGTTCCGCTAATTCTACTCGCCGTTTGCCCTTCGTTTGCCGAGAAACCCTTACCATTCCGGTAACTTCCAGTTTCAAGAGGATTCGATTCAGCTCGCGAAAGCTGAGGTCCTCTTTGCCGTTCCGGATCTCTCGAAGCAATTCGTCGTCCGTCAATGCGCCTTTTCGTGTTATGACGTCTAGTACTAGGAGTTGTAGAGGGCGGGGGCCCCAAACTTTTTCCAAGGATTTTGCACTGTCAGTTTCCTTGCTTTACGCGACTGGTGTGGGGGCTGATGCTCGCTCTCTTCTAAGTCGCTTCGAGAACTTCTGGTACCACGCGTCGTCTTCCGCGGTTATGCTTGGGCCGACCCTCTCCATCGCAACATCAAAGTCGCGCCTTGAAACCTCCGTGCACTCAATGTCCTCCCTCAATGCGTTCATGGCGGCCTCCCGGCAGATACCTTCAATGTCCGCGCCGGAATATCCTTGGGCTTTCCTGGCCAACTCGTCAAGCACCACGTCTCTAGACAACGGCATTCCAGTTGTATGAATTTTGAAGATTTCCTTCAGAGAGTCGAAGTCTGGCGAGGGCACGTAGATTAATCGGTCGAACCTGCCCGGTCTCATGACAGCTGGGTCTAGCATGTCCGGCCGGTTCGTCGCAGCTATCACTAGCACGTTTTGGAGGGTTTCGATGCCGTCGATTTCAGTCAGCAGTTGGCTGATGACGCGTTCACTAGCACCCGAGTCAGCGTAACCTAAGCCGCGTCTTGGCACTATTGCGTCGAGTTCGTCGAAGAAGATTATAGCGGGTGCTGCGGTCCGGCCTTTCCTAAAGACCTCGCGAATTGCTTTCTCCGATTCGCCTACCCATTTCGAGAATATTTCGGGACCCTTTATGGAGATGAAGTTCGCTTCGCTTTCCGTAGCCACTGCCCTTGCCAAGAGTGTCTTTCCGCATCCGGGGGGCCCGTAAAGTAAGATTCCACGCGGAGGTTTGATGCCCATTTTCTTGAACACTTCTGGCTTCTTGAGAGGCCACTCGACTGACTCCATCAGTTCCTGCTTAACCTGATCCAAGCCGCCGACTTCATTCCAGTGAACCTGCGGGACTTCTACGTACACCTCACGCATAGCGGTCGGTGTTATCTCCCTGTACGCCGAGAGGAAGTCGTCCATCTTGACTGTCATTTTCTCCAAGATTTCAGGCGGTATCCGTTCCTCCTCAAGGTTGAACTCAGGTATGTATCGCCTCAGCGCTTTCATTGCTGCTTCCCGACAGAGGGAAGCCATGTCGGCTCCCGTGTACCCGTGGGTGACATCAGACAGCCGCTTCAAGTCTACATCTTCTGCTAACGGCATATTACGTGTGTGAATCTGTAGAACCTCATAGCGTCCTGCTTTATCAGGGACGCCAATTTCTATTTCACGGTCGAATCTTCCCGGCCTGCGGAGAGCTGGATCTATTGCGTTAGGTCGGTTTGTGGCTCCAATAACAATGATGTTCCCTCGAGAACCCATACCGTCCATTAGTGAGAGCAGTTGTGCGACGACTCGACGTTCAACTTCTCCAGTGACTTCTTCGCGCTTGGGTGCTATGGCATCCATTTCATCTATGAAAATGATGCTTGGCGACGTTTCTTGGGCTTTCTGGAAGATTTCCCGCAACCTCGCTTCTGATTCGCCGTAGAACTTCGACATAATCTCCGGTCCGGAGATTACATAAAAATTGGCGTCGGATTCGTTAGCGACGGCCTTGGCTAGCAAGGTTTTACCGCATCCCGGAGGGCCGTATAGGAAAACCCCACGAGGTGGCTCGATGCCTAACCGTTGGAAGAGCTCAGGGTGCCTCAGCGGAAGTTCTACCATTTCACGGATGCGTTGAATCTCCTCGTGTAGACCGCCTATGTCTTCATAGGTGACGATTGGAATCCCTTTCTTCTCGGGTGTCGGTTCGCTAAGTACTTGCACGTGAGCTGTTTCAGTAATCTTTACGGCGCCATGCGGCCTTGTCCTAGTAACAATTAGTGGGACGGCGCTACCGAATATTGACAGTAGCGTCATGTCGCCTTCGATAAAGGGCATATCCATGAATCGGCGTTTTACGAAGCTGACGAACTCTTCATCCACGCTCAGTCTGACATCGGTCGGCGCGAAGATTATGGCTTGAGCGTCTTTCACGTCCGCCTTTCTAACGCTAACGTATTCATTGAGGGCTACACCGGCGTTTCTTCGAATCAAACCGTCCATTCTAATGATTTCCTGGCCTTGGTCTTCGGCGTAGGCTGGCCATGCTACGGCGACGGTCATCTTCTTACCATGTATCTCGACGAAGTCACCGGCTGTAATGCCAAGTTTCTGCATCGTATCGTTGTCTATTCGGACCTTGCCATGACCAACATCACGTTGTCTGGCATCGGCAACTCTCAACGAAGATTCTTTACTGCTCATAGTTTGACACCTTCAATAGGATTCCAGTGCGAGTCGTGCTGGTCAGACCTTGATTCTTGATACTAAAATCCCTTGTGTAATATCCATCCTCTACCATCACATTAGTCGGCAAGATGGTCTGGCGTGCAGATTCATTCATGTTGGGATCCACCAAGATTTTGTTACGTATGGTAACAATCTGCGGATATAAACGTTACTTACAGTAACAGTTTCAGTAGCGAACGACGCGTTGGACCTGTATCTCGCTCACCAATTCCACCGAACGTATAGCTTCTTCGACCTCATCCATTTTCCCCTCAACGTCCTCCGGAAGTAGAACATGCGCAATCAATGCGACTAAGCCAAAAGCGATAGGCTCTTCCTCGAATCTCTGAACGGTAGAACCAGCCGGTAGAGACGCTTGAATCTTGGCCTTCAAGCCGCCTAGGTCAATATTTGCATCCGATGGAAAGATCTTGATTGATGCAAGTACCTTAGCCATGAGCTCTCAACTAGCAAAAATTCTCATGGGCCGGTGAAGCCGCATTTAACGCAACGGTAAGGTCGGCCGAACATTCGGCATTTCTCACACCGCCAGATGGTCACTTCGCCGCAACTGGGACATGGAAACTTTACAGCCCCTTCGCCTGGGAGGATGGTTCGCGCGCACCACGTACACGTGGGCATGCGAATACCTTTTTCGCTGGACATCGTGGCAGTAGCGCTCATCTAATCGCACTTCGGGTTCCCACACGCACAGCTCTGAAGGTTATAAATTGATTGCTAACTTCACGCAACGTATTGGGTCAAGGCCGGGTTTGACGTCAACGATTGGAAGAACCGACAAATTCAAACAGCAGCTTGGTAACACTTCCAGTAGCCTATTCCAGCTTACGCTAGGGACACAACGTTGGTCAAAATAGATTCAGTTTGCGATCTCGATCGTTTCCGCCGTTTCATGATCATGAGCACCTGCCAATCCTACATTCCACTAGACATGGACGAAGACGAGACCATATACCCCGAAAGATCCTCGGAAAAAGGGACCATGTATGTTGAGGCCGAAGATAAGGAGACTCTTCAACAAATACGCGAGATCAGGTTCACTAGGGTGTCAAATGTATTGGGAATAATTTACAACTCCAAGAGCGGCCGAACCCAATTGAAGTGGCGGCACCTGAAAGGCAGGGTCGGCCGACTGAGCGGTGAGGCGAGCCCAAACACACTGGTCAACCTATTCGCTTCCCAGGCTCTGTCAGAGTCCTACGCAATAGCTGGCCGTGAAGCAGAAACTGAAACTGAAACGGAACCAGAATCAGTGAGGGAAGAGCCTGCAAACTCGATTCATGAAGCTTTCGCAGACACGTGAAAGCCAACCACAATAGTGCACCTACCTTCGGAGACAAATTCCCAGGTTGCCTTGTGGAAGTCTAAACGGCTAATCTAGCTTCGGCAGGCGTCTTTATGCAAGGCGCAAACGGCCCAATGCGACTTGAATCAGAAGTCCGTAGGTTAGAACTGTTAGAGCAGCACTTCGTTCATGGTAAATGGGCCATTGTCAAAGTCTACATTAGAGGAGAGCTTCGCGAAATTGTCGTCAAGGTCAGGGACGGCCACGACTGCTAGATGCAATTCTTAACCTCAATTACCCCTAGCGACTCTCCACACAAATCTTGTAGGGAGCAAGTACAACTAAATGCTGGGGGAGGTAGGGATAAGCCTTGGGTGTTGACCTAGCGGACATCATACCAGAGCAGGCAACTTCTCTCGACAGTTTATCGAATAAGACATTAGCGGTGGACGCATACAACGCGCTATTCCAGTTCCTGGCTATAATTCGACAGCCAGACGGAACGCCACTTAAGGACCGTCATGGGAGAATTACAAGCCATCTCAGTGGTTTATTGTATAGGACTGCAAACCTTGCCGAGAAAGGCATCAAGCTTGTCTTCGTGTTTGATGGGAAACCGCCGGAACTGAAGGAAGAGGAAATCCGTCGGCGACGGCAGGTGAAAGAGGAAGCGGTGGTGCGCTACGAACGGGCACTGAAAGAAGGAAGGATGGAAAAGGCGAGAACATACGCCCAAGCAACCTCACGGCTGAAAGATGATATGGTCGACGACGCCAAGAAACTTCTCGACGCCCTAGGCGTTGCTTGGATTCAGGCCCCCTCAGAGGGAGAAGCCCAAGCATCATTCATAGCGTCCCGTGGAGATGTCTGGGCGGTTGCATCTCAGGACCACGACTCACTACTCTTTGGGGCGCCAAGAATGGTGAAGAACCTTGCTATCACGGGACGCAGAAAACTGCCACGCAGGGATGCCTACGTTGAGGTCGAACCCAAAATAATTGAATTGGCAAAAGTACTCGAGGAACTCGCTCTAACAAGAGAGCAACTTGTCGACGTGGGCATACTGATTGGAACTGATTTCGATCCAGATGGTGTCAAGGGTATCGGTCCTAAGACCGCCGTGAAACTGATCCGCGAGCACGGTAATCTCGAAAAAGTGATGGCTAACAACCCTGAAGTAAAGATCTACCCTACTCCCGAAAGCATACGAAAGATATTCCTACAACCGGACGTAACCCCTGACTACTTGCTAAAATGGTCGAGACCTGATGAAGAGAAGGTAGTATCATTCCTATGCGGTGAATGTGATTTTTCCGAGGACCGGGTGCGAAAAGCTGTGTCAAGAATGATCACAGTTGCTACGCTTCCCTCTCCGAAAACGACACTCGATTCTTACTTCGGTTAGTCAAGTGTTCATGTCGGCGAAATGCGGATCTATCTACCTATTCCAGCCTCGCCTTCCCCTCATAGGCACGAAGGCAACTCCTCCCATGCTTTCACGAGAAAGGCCGCCGTTCTTGTTTTTCCTTATCCTCATTAGTTCTTGGTACAACTGAGGCCCGCCCACGGGGATGAGAAGAGTGCCCCCGGGTTTAACTTGATCTGTGAGTTCGGACGGGATCTCAGGGGCTGCACTAGTTACTATGATTAGGTCGAACGGTGCTTGGCCTTTCAAACCTCCCGAGGCATCTGTTTCTATGAAGGTCACTCGAGTAGCGTATCCAAGCCGTTCAACATTTCTCTTCCCAAACTCTGCCAACTGTGGCACGATCTCCGCCGACCACACATGACCCCATGTCTCCTTCGGTTGTTCTGAAGGTGCGACCACTTCGGCGTAAACGCAGCTCATGTAGCCGCAGCCGCCCCCAACCTCCAAGACACGCTGGCCTAATCTCATTTCGCCAAATTCGCAAAATAGGGCGGTCATGTGGAGGGCGCTTGTCGTTTGGCCGTATCCAATGGGGATAGGAGAATCTGTGTAGGCATATGACCTAACCTCATGGGGTAGGAATTCCTCGCGTGGAACCTTGCTCATTGCCCTAATTATTTCCCGGTTCCGGAGAATCCCCTCATGCATGAGGTCGTCAACAGCTTGGCGCCTTAACTCGGCGAAGTCCGTCAATTCTTTCGGGTCGTAACCACCGGATCGAGCCAATAAAGATTCAAAGGATTGATTCCATTCGTTCTTTGGCCCCTTTGAGAAGTGTTGAGGTACTTTCTGCGCAAGGTCATCCAAACGTAGTGGCTACGCACCGAACTACGTTCGAAATCACCAAACACACGGAGCTAACACGACGCGGGGATTGTATTATCGGTGTCAACGCTAACAAGGGCCCACTCGACTTATCATATAATTTCCAGGAGCTGTGTAAACACGATGAATCCACAATACGAGTCGAACTTGAAGCTGCCGGAATCACTGACTCCATCGAAGGAAGCGGTAGCCCCAAACTTTCATTCACCCATCAAACCGAGTCAGTTGGTAGAAAGTCATCTTATGTTTCGAGTCGCACCATTATGCTTAGAGCTGATAAAGCTGCAAACGACCTTGACCGGGAACTTATCGATGCTCTGACTCATTCGGATACAAGATTGTTGGTACGAATCATCGTGGAGCTCTAGCGCCCAAGAGCGCGTCGATTGCCACCTGAACTCGGTTTGGTGCAACTTCTTTTATCACCTTACAGAAAGGCACCGATTTTATCCGCCTATTCTGTCCTTCCATAGTCAATCGGAATGAGCTAAGGACCGAATCGATGCTTTCTTTTCGCTGTGCGAACGCGTAGAAGTGAACCATACCGCCCTCGTCCTTGAGGATCTGAGAAGCAGCAGGAAGGTAATTCACAGCTTCAGAAGGAAGATTCATAATGACGCGGTTAGCCAGTCCGCGTAAGTCTCTTCCGGCTAGTTCCTTCACGTCGTCGTGCATTGGAATTAGCCGGTCGGCAACGCCGTTCGCCAAGGCGTTCTCCCTAAGATACTTTACAGCGGCTGGATTGATGTCCACAGAATAGACAGTGGACTTTGGTTGGAGTTTCGCGATCAGTATGGAGTATGGGCCCACGCCAGCAAACATGTCGACAACAAGCTCATCAGGCATAACCTGTTGAGCGATTCGCATTCGCTCACGGGAAAGCCTTGGGCTAAAGTAGACCATTGAGACGTCGAGATGGTACCGGCATGAAAACTCACGATAGAATGTTTCAGTCCCGCCAACCCCTGCCATGACTTCGAACTTTCGAGTCCTGAATGGGCCCTCAACTTGGCTAGATATTCTTAACGTGAGTCGAATGTGGGGGTTTGTTACTATGATTCCTCGTCCAATAACTGCTGAGAACTTTTCCATACTTTCGGGTAACTCGATGACGGCAATATCGCCAATCGAGTCGAAAGACCGAGGCAATCTTGATATCAATTCATCCGGAATTTTACCTCGAAGATATTCGTCAAGCCTTCTTGGTTTCCTCTGGATTTCTCCGAAAAAGCCGCGTTGCCTTCTAAAGTCACCAACTTGCACTTTCATTAGTCGATCTTCGTTTTCTGTCAACTCACGGAGAAGGGGCACGTGGATGGCCCTATCTGTCCGAAGAAATTGGCGTGTGTTATCAAGGAGCTCAAGCTCTCGCAATAGTCGGAGTCCTTTTTCTGCCACGCTCAAGGGTAAAAGTATCCCATCTTGTTCCTTCAAAGTCCAGCCCATCCAGCTTGAGATGGTACTATGTGCGCATTGAGCTGCACAATGCTAAATACTCAAGCAGTCCACTAACAAAACGCGGATGAGGCTTTAGCTTTGGTGCAATGGCGAAGGCGGGAAGAAGTCATAGGCAAAGAAGTAGTCGATAGCGAAGCTAAGAAATTGGGTGTTACGAAAGATTTCGCATGGTCATCTGATGGCAGGTTAGCGTTGGTTATTGAGTTAGGGGAGGAGGAAGAATCGTTTCTTTCCTTCGACGACATAGAAAAGATAGGCGATGTTGTCTTCGTGAAAGCCAAGTCTGCGTTAGTGGTTGCGCCGTCAGTCATTTGCCCTGTGTGTAAGCACAAGAACTTGGTCGAAGCAAAATTCTGCGCCAAATGCGGCCGAGTTTTGGAAAACAAGGATGAAAAGAAGGAGAAGAAACGTCCCGCTTAGCAGAGTTTCTGGCTATTCTATGACGCCCTGGCTTTCGTCAAACTTGATTTAGGGTTGCTTGCTTTCCATTCCATAGAGGCTATTGTTTGCTTCATATCTACTTGGAATCTCCATAGATGGCAAAAACACCTTTATTCGCACCTAAACATGCCCAGAGAGTGCCCTGGATGTCCTTAAAGAGGCCAACGGGGAATTCAAGGAGAAAAATCATCCCCGCCATCGCATTGATGGTCGTAGTTCTGTTCTCCGGAACTAGTTACACTACGAACGTTTTTGCCAACACGGGAAACTTTTCGCCTGACCTTCACGTTGCAGCAATCACTCCCATACCCCAATTCAGCCTTACTGAGTGGGCTGTGCCCTCAACGTCTGGCGGTCCAGTTGGAATCGGAATAGACAACGCCGGGAAAGTCTGGATAACTGAGAACGCGACTAGTAAACTCGCTAGTTTCGACCCCACCAATAAAAATTTCACTGAATGGAGCACGCCTTCAACGCAAAGTCAGCCACGGAACCTGTTCGTCAAAGAGGTCAGCATCTCAGGAGTTAATTATACTCAGGTTTTCTTCACGGAATATGCGGCGAATGCTATCGCTCGTTTCAACGTAGCCAACAACACCTTCACCGAATGGCACCTCGCGCCTGGGGCTAACCCTGTTGGAATATACGTCGACGAAAACAATGATATCTGGTTCACAGAGTCCGGAAGAGACGCAATAGGTAGAATCCATACTAGCAATAACAACCTAACAGAATGGACCTTACCAGGAGCAACCACAACTCCAGGCTCGCCACTCCTAACACCCTGGGGCATTTACGTTCAAGTGATCACGCCTTTGAACGTTGGATATACCAACCGATTCGTATGGTTCACTGAAACCACAGGTAACATGATTGGCCGGTTAGAGGCAAACAGTAATCGGCTGACTCTCTGGAACCTTAACACCCTAGGCACTTCATTCCATCCGACGGACATAACGCACGGTACGGTAACCTCAATTCCCTCAATAATTTTCTCAGATGCTAACGCCGACCGGATCTCGATTCTCTGGAATGACACCGGTGGAGCATTATCAAGCTACATGGACTCCGTTATCCCAACCGTTGGTTCAGGGCCGACAGGCGTAACATTTGATTCTTCCCGAAGTGCGATATGGTTCGCAGAAATCAACGCGGGGAAAATTGCGAGCTTGAACACAACAAATGTTTTCACTCCCATATCCCTAACTGCGGATTACTGCACAATCCCACCACCCGTAGGAGTACCCTCCTGTCCCTCTCCCGCAACAATGACTTCGAACATCTTGTCATCGACAGTTACGGCTAATGCACCGGCGAGTTCGCAAACTGTAGCTCCTCTCGAAACCTCAAACGTAGGAATACTTCAGGGTCCTGTGAATGGTTTTACTGAGTATAACATAACCAACACCCAAGCCGAACCTAGACCGGACCAAATGGCTTTAGACTCAGCTAATAATCTCTGGTTTACAGAAAGCAATGCTACTGTAAATAGGATAGGGCGACTCAGCACTCCTTATGCCTTCCAAGTTTCTGTCTCTCCAACCTCGCGGATCGTCAACAAGGGACAAACAGCAACCTATGATGTGAAAGTGGCGTTGACCAGCGGCGGCCCGCTGCCCGTACAACTTTCGCTTGTGAATGCTCCTCAAAACGTAACTGCCTTGTTCAACCCACAGACTCAAGACCCGCCATTTGCGTCGACTCTTACTATTGCCACAACGGATGCGACGCTAACGGGGAATTACACGATGAATGTTCATGCTAGCAGCGGAGGCCAGAACCAGACTATTCCAATCACTCTAACAGTGCAAATCGCTCCACCGCCACCCCCACCAGCATTTGGCTACAGCATCAATGTGACCAGTACCAGCACTGTGACAATTCCGCAAGGAGGAGCAGCGTCTTTCGGCTTGGTGGTTACCCTCACGAGTGGAACTTCCCAGTCTGTAAGCCTAAACTACGCTGGCCTCCCGCCTCTTGCGACTGCTTCGTTCTCCAACCCTAGCGGGCTACCAACTTTTACTTCTCAACTTGACATCCAGACTGGCGCCGATACGCCAGCTGGCTCATACCCAATAACGATTACAGGAATGTCCAGCGGTGGATCGCCCCAACATCCGGCCGAGAGCCCGGTTTTGGTAATTACTGCATTGTTCAGAGACTTCAACATATCCTCGCCTGTCAGCCAGGTCATATTGGTGCAAGGATCTCGAGACGATATCCCGATCACTGTAACCTCTATCGGAGCCTTCAACGGCATCGTGAACCTCGACGCTTCCTTCTCACCATTAGAAATTGGTTTAGGCGCTAGTTTTTCGCCCGCAAACGTGCAACTCATCCCGGGAGAGGCTGGATCAACGACCATGGAGATTATTGCGTTCAAAGATACATCCGGAACCTATCAGTTAACAATTACTGGAACAAGCTCCAACCCATCTAAAACGCATCAAATAGTCATCGGCGTTCGCGTATCACCCTGCATTATCGCAACGGCCACGTTTGGCTCCGAGCTTGCGCCTGAAGTTCAGTTTCTACGGGACTTCCGCGACCAGCAAATAATGCAAACGTTTGCTGGCTCAAACTTCATGCAGGTTTTCAATGCGTGGTATTACTCCTTCAGTCCCGCAGTCGCACAGTATGAGTACACGCATTCTACAACTCGGTTTATGATCAAGCAATCTCTATACCCCTTGATGGGCATCCTACATCTCGCATCCTCCACCTACGCCTTGCTCGGGTTTGAACCAGAAGCAGCCGCCCTAGTCGCTGGACTACTCGCCAGTTCCCTCATCGGGGTCGCATACCTTGCCCTCCCACTCTCGGCGGTACTTTGGCTTGAGAGAAAAAGAGTCAGCGCCAAGACAAAACGCAGAGTTGCGAAATGGATTGCCGTAGCTTTCGTAACACTATTCGCAGGCTTTGCTGTTTCAGAGTTATTCACATTACCTGTTCTGATGATGGCTGCGAGTGCGGCAATTGTTCTAACAGCTTTGCTGGTAGGAAGCATCATGCCAGCGCTTGAGTTAGTTGAATACTTCAAGCGCCGAACCTAAACGCCACCTTTTCTACGTGCTTCCGATTGCATCGCTTCTCGCATCACCATATCTATTACCTCTCGGGCGGGCATGGATAGCACCTGAGCTATCGCACGGATATCTTCGAATTCCGGTTTGACTCTCACAACTTTGCCGAACCCGTCCTTAGCGACTTTCATTCTCACGTCAAAGATTTTGCCCGCCAGGTGTAGTTTGAGTTTTGTAATTTCTCTTTGCAAAGTGATGCGATTCCATTGTTGAAACCTAACGCCAAGCGTTCCCGTTTCTTGAATCATAATCTCGGCGATCTTTTGGCCATCACGTGGCTCGCAAATCGCATGTAGAACTTGACCTGGACGTGTCTTCTTGAACAGTGCTGGGGTAATCCAGGCATCCATTGCACCGGACTCAAGAATCCGTTGTAAGGCGTGACCCACTGTCTCACCCGGTACGTCGTCAAGGTTCGTCTCAAGAATTAGAACCGTTTCAGACCCGAACCCTCCCGACACATCGTGTCCAATAACGACCCTGAGTAAATTTGGCGTCTTTGCCAGCTCATTCTTGCCAGCACCATACCCCACGTTATCGGGGACCATTGGCGGATACAATTCGAGAAATTTCTTTGTCAAGGCGGAAAGCATAGAAACACCCGTGGGAGTTGCAAGTTCCCCAGTTTCAGGGCCGCCGATTATTGGGATTCCACCTCGGGTAGCTATCTCCAGAACGGCAGGCGCCGGGCTTGCGACGGTTCCATGTGAAAAAGCAATGGGGCCGCCTCCAACAGCCACCACAGTTGAACATATTTCGCCATCAAAAACTCCTAGGGAGTCGCAGGCAGTTGCTACCCCGAAAATGTCCGCCAAAGTGTCTGTCGAACCAGCCTCATGGAGATGTACCTCCGAAATTTGAACACCATGCAGTTTACTCTCAGCTTCCGTTAGGGTTCGGATCGTAGTCCGCGCGAAAGACTTCGCTCTTTCGCTCAGGTTTGATGCATCTGCTATTTCATCAGTTGCTTGAATGAGTTCTTGGGCTGGGGTTTCTTCATCCTTCTCGGAGATTGTGAAATCCACTGAGCAAGATCGAAACCCATGTTTCTTGACCTCTTTAGTCGTAAGATCAAGTGACTTGCATCTGGGATAGTGTTTCGGGATTAGTTCTAGGATTTCTTGGATTCTGCCGATATGTGCCCCGGCATCGATCAAAGCGGCTAACAGCATGTCTCCCGATATGCCTGCAGTTTGACAGTCGATGAAAGTTAGCTTGGGCAAGGTTTCGATTTTCCTGCATCATATCTAGGTGCCCTAGAGAAATAAGCCATTGCGGTAACCGTGGGATGTTCAGCCATTTAGATTGCCATTCGTGTTCCCACGCCACGTTTCAACGCAAGCTCGTATACCTTGTTAGCTGTTGAGACGTCCTGGATTGCGAGCCCTAAGGATTTGAAAATAGTTATTTCATTATCACTTATTCTGCCCACTTTCTTGTTCGTTACAATTTCCCCGAGTTCAGCATGGATTTGATCAGGGGTGATAAGGCCCTGTGAAAGTGGGATCATTATGTCTCCAGCTTCTTTCAATGCGGCTTCCCTAGAATCAACGACCAATTTCGCTCGTTTTATGGATGCGGCGTCGAGTTCTCGGGTATCCGGCGTATGAGAGCCGATCGCGTTCACATGGGTTCCCTCATCTAGCCAGTCGCCGTTCAAAATCGGCATTTTTGAAGTGCTGGTTGTAATGACTATGTCAGATCCCCTTACAGCCTTCTCGGCGCTATCAACCGGTTCGATTTGAATGTTAAGTTCCTTCGAGAGCTGTTTGCAGAAGAGTTCACACCTATCGCGGGCGACGTCGTAAGCCTTTACTTTCTCCACTCTCCTGACCTTGGAGGCCGCAATGATCTGGGTCCTTCCTTGGACCCCCGCGCCTAGTATTCCAACTTTCTTTGCGTCTTTTCTAGCTAAGTATTTGGCGGCCACCCCTCCCGCGGCACCCGTTCGCATAGCCGTCAGAAAAGTTCCATCCATTATTGCAAGTAACTCACCATTCTTCGGATCTGTAAGGAGCACTACGCCTAGGGTTGTTGGCAGGGCGTATCTTGAGGGGTTGTCGGGATACACGGACACCACTTTGATCCCAATTGCGCCCATTGTCTCCATGTAGGCGGGCATGAAGAGAGTTGTTCCCTTAGCCTTCTCAAGCCTGATGCCCGACCTGACTGGCATGTTTGTAGTTCCTTCCCCATGTTCCTTGAATGCTCTTTCAACAGCATCCAGTGTGTCATCCATGGTGAGGCATGCTTCAACGTCTTTTCTGGTCAGAAAGAGCGCCATTACTGACGGCACCGTTTTGCTTTTGCAGTGTCCTGCTCGATAAACCTATTTCACGAAATCATTCCCTATATGCAATGGCATCAATCTCAATGAGCATGCCTTGTACAGGTAGTTTAGCCTCGACGGTAGTTCTTGCTGGGGGGGCCTCGGCAAAGAACGTCTTGTAGACTTCGTTCACCCTCTTGAAATCATCCATGTTCTTGAGAAAGATTGATATCTTTACCACGTCGCGCATTGAAAAGCCTGAGGCTTCGACGATGCCTTTGATGTTCGCTAATGTCTGACGAGTTTGGGCCTCTATTCCCTCAGCCATCTGTCCAGTTTTAGGCTCGGTTGCTCCTTGGCCTGCCACGAACAGAAGATTACCTGCTATGACACCCTGAGAGTATGGCCCCAAGGGTTGGGGGCCATTAGGTGTTCGAACGAGTTGCTTCAACGCACTTCCCACCTTTCACATTCATTTTGCTCTCTAAAGGTTTTATCCGGGTGGTTTAAGGCTGAAAGGTTTTCCTTCGGTGAGAACTTTTTCGGGAATCTTGCTTCGCCATTTCTCAAGGAATTTCAGATCTTCATCTCGCTCTCTCAGCTCGTCGGGAAGCATGTGCGGAATCTCGTCAATTATCGGGTAGTATCGGTTGCATTTTGGGCATGTGATTATTCCTGAACTGATTTCTTCTTTTTCCTCGAAGACGAGCAGGTCAAGCGGATAGGATTTGTCTATTGGGCAGGCGAGTATATCCATCAATTTCCGCTTCAACGCAGAATCATCCGTATTTTACTCACGTTTCAACTGAAATATACCATTTTGGTCTCCCATTCTAATTAAATATCATAGTAGGTCTAGCCACCAAAGTTTCATTTTTATTGACGGTTCAAATTCAGTTGCCCGCGCCAACTGACCCAGCTCCTCGCTTACGCTCGCCCTTTCTACGCCCCAGCATACACCCACGAATTGACGTTCCAGAGTTGTTTCCACGCCCCCTCTAGTCTTCGTTTCACTGCTAGTCTACCAACGAAAGTTGGTTAATCTTCTCGCCCAAAAAATTATGATCGGTACGTACCATATGTAGAACTTCGCTGGGTAGCCCAGAATCGTGTAGGCTAAGAAGATAGGTGCGGTGGACAAGAGCATGATGCCCACTAAGATGAACATCATGTTTCTTCTATTCCTGTATACTCTTAGCAGGTCTTGTGCAACCAACTTCGCTTTCTCTTGTCCTAGAATATGGTAGAAGAGTGCAAGTATCAGCCATAGTCCAGAAAGGTCTATTGCGAATAGCGTCGAAGCATGGTTACGAATCAAAATGTTTTCTGCGGCGGTGAGCGAGGGATTTCCGAGTGCTACTACATTCAACAGGAACGGTACAATCGCAACTAACAGTAACAGTATGATGTTGAGGCCGAGGACCAGCGTCGTCTCCGCAGGCAGAACGGACATAGAACCAGTGTAGCTAATCCACACTGTGATCAAGAAGAAGAATGTGAAAACAAACGCAAGTATGTGGTTGTCAAGTTCGGAGACGCTGTTGGGTAGACTGATGACTAGAGATAGAGAGCCTAGCGAGAGCGAAAGCCCGAAAACTAGGTCAGCGAGTCCTTCAATCCTAGGACGAGGTCGTCGCCCATCGAAATTCTGAGACATGTGACAACTATACCTGCATGCTTCTCTAAACGGCTTCCTATGTGACGATCTACGAACTTCTGGAAACGCGGGGCAATTAAATTACAATATCGCTAGTGGCCGCTGCCAAAGTCAGGACGCATCTGAAGGATTCCTTTCTCTCAAAATATAGACGAACACATACCGTAACAAGAGCTCCTAGTAGAGAGTGATACGCAGGGGCCGAAATCTTAGGTGCACATTGATAGACATGTAATACTCGGTAAGACTTGGCTTTCTACACGAACTGTGGAAGCCAATCCACAGCTAATCTGAGATTCTGTCCATCGTGCGGAGCACCCGCAACGCCTTCAACGTTACCCGTCAAAACAGTCGAGCAACCAATCGCTCCCAAGAAAAATATACCACGTTCGAGTCTCCTCAGCCTGTTGCCCAATGAATCCACAGGCCCCTGATGGTTCGGAGCAGCTGTTTCGCGCGAGAGTGGTCGGTCTCATAATCGACGGACGGGCCGAGCTTGCCCTGAAGCTCCTCTCAAAATACTACACAGTTAGCGAGCCAGCTCTGAAGGTTGGCACAGTAAAGCGGCACAGAAGGGTTTTGGCTTGCTACTTGGAGAAAGAGAGGCGGATCTACTTGTCGAAGAGTGAATACATAACAAACCCCTTCGTGATCTTGCACGAGTTCTACCACCATCTCAGGGCTTCGCAGATCATGAGAAGGGGACAAGTGGAGAAGCGAGCTGACTTATTCGCTACAAATTTCATTCGTGATTTCGTCTCTCAACATCAGTTAACTCGGGGAGGGAACGGTTAGCGTGACCGTCCGCCCCAAGGTACCGGATTGAAGAACAACTTCACAGATTTCGACGGCACGTAATCCGTCCTCGGCGTTTGCACGAAATGGTTGATCATTGAGCACAGAGGTGCAAAAATGTGCGAGTTCAGCTCGTAGAGGCTCTTTTCTTTCCAAATTCGGTTTGAAAGATGTGTTAGAATTTTCGACGAGGACTTCCTGTGTAATGTAATCAAGCTGCACGGTGGCTTCGCTTCCAGTTACGATCAGTGTGCGTGCTTTTCTGGGTGTTAACCAGTTTGCATCAATGAAGGCTGTCCCTCCGTTTTGAAATTGGAGCATAATCTCGGCGTAATCTTCCTTCGTGTGTTTAATGCTGCCTGTTCTCGCGTGAACTGAGCTGACATTATCATTGAATACATATCTAGCCAAGTCGATATCATGGATGGCCGTGTCCCTCACAACACCGACATCACCAATCCTCTCCGGCCACCTTCCCACCCGCCTCGCGAGAAGGAGCGTAACCGTCCCGAGTTTTCCATCATCAAGCAAGGTTTTCAGGTAGTCAACTGCGGGGTTGAACCGTTCAATGTGACCGGGCATCAACCTGCGGCCCTCTCGTTTTGCAAGGGAGAGTAGTTCACGAGCTTCCGCAACCGTATTTGTCATCGGTTTCTCAACGAGGGCATGCTTACCCGCCAACAAAGCCTGTGTTGCGACTTGCTTGTGGGTTGTGGTCGGGGTGCAAATCGTTACGGCGTCTAGGTCTTTGCGTGAGAGTACCTCGTCGAGACGCGTGGAGTAAGGTACTTGGAATTCTGCTCCTACAACCTTTGCGCTGACTTCGTTGATGTCGCAGACGCACACTAGTTCCGCAACATCCAACTGCGATAGCACGCGCGCTTGGTTTTTTCCCCAGAAACCTGTCCCGATAACTGCTGTCCTAAGCTTCTTCAACGTGTCCACAGACCCCTCCCGACACCTCTGTAGACGAGCCCGCTCTTTTCCACACTTGTGGGGTCAAGGATCCCTGTGCAATCGATGATCAGCCCCTTCTTCAACATGTGCGCGGCAAGCTCAACGGTATCCATATTCTTGAAATCGTCGTGTGCGACCGTTAATATCACGCAGTCCGCTTTCTCAACGGCCTTGCGCAGGGTTTGTTCAGACGTGAGTCCGAGCGACTCCATGTCGGATGCGTTGAAGAGAGGATCGAAGGCTGTGACTCGTGCCCCACGTTTCCTTAGGATTGCTATGAGGTCGAGAGATGGGGAATAGCGTGTCTCTTTGACGTTGGGTCGGTAACTGATTCCGAGGACAACCACCTTTGCTCTTTTGAGTGATTTGCCTGAAACCCGCATGCCATCGGAAGCAAGCTTTGTGACGTGGCGGGGCATGAGGTCGTTTATTTTCCGCCCCTCTAGGACTAACCTGAGTCGAGCGTCGAGCGCGTAAGTTTCGCTCGCCAGTAGGTATGGGTAGACTGGTAAGCAGTGACCTCCCACGCCAACGCCCGTTGAATGGAGATGAGAAAATGGTTGACTGTTGGCGGTCCTCATAGTCTCCAAGTAGTCCACACCCACCTCCTCGCAGAGAAGTGCGAACTCGTTGGCGAGTGCAATGTTAACGTCTCTGTAAATCGTCTCAAAGAGCTTTGATAATTCTGCAGTCCGAATATCTCGGACGCGGATCAGTTCCCCTTTCACTATTACTGAGATTGCGGCGCAAGCTGCTTCAAGGCTTTTCTTATCAACGGCTCCAACAATTTTGCTATAGCTCTGCATGTCTTGGAGCGCTCTTCCGCCCATGGCACGAATCGGACTGTAGGCGAGACCGAATCCTTGGCCTGCGATGAGTCCTGAGTATTTCTCAATTGTCGCCTTTACTACACGTTCGGTTACACCTGGCCCACAAGTGCTCATGAATATCACTAGGCTACCGTTCCTCAACCCCTTCCCAATGCTCACGCAGACGTCTTCGACGGCAGAGTAATCTGCTCGTTTCTGTCTATCGATCATTGTTGGAACGACGATGAATAAAACATCCGAGTCGGCAGCGGCTTCTTCTGTGCTCGTAGTCGCCGTAAGTTTGCCAGACCTCGTCGCTTTCTTCAGCATGGCGGGGAGGCCTGTCTCATCGATTGGTGGGTCTCCTTTACCCACTCGTTCGACAACCTTAGGATTCATATCCGCACCGATAACCCGGGCACCTGCGTCGGCGTAGAGGCATGCTGTCGGTAATCCCATCCAACCTAGCCCGACTACCCCAATGGTTAGTGCGCCAGCACGAATTCTGACAGCAATTTCACCGGGCTCAAGGGACATGAGTGTCTGAGGCGATGGTGTGGGTGAAGACATTGACCGGACCTTGCGTAGGGGCAGCCATAGAAATATTTAACTGTTTTTAACTCTACACGAGTTAATCATGCCCGCTTCACGCATCACGGAATCTTTGCGAAGCATCGGCTTAACCTCCTATGAATCGGAGGCGTATCTTGCGCTTTTGAAAAGCCGAGAATTAACAGCGGAAGAAATCTCCAAAATGACTTCCGTACCGATAACGCGGGTTTATGGAACCCTTGAGCAACTGATGCAGAAGGGCTTCGCGAGAATAGTGGAGAGCAGGCCGAAAAAGTTTCGTGCCATTTCCCCCGAGGAAGCCAAGCGCGAATACCTAACGCATGCGCGTAGGAATTTTGAAAGAAACCTACTCACGATGGAGGAAACTATGGGAGATCTGCAAAGACAGGTGGAGCCGATCTATGTGGAAAGCCATCTCCAAGTGAAGGCCGAGGAACTGCTTGAGTCTTTGGAAGATCTAAGAGTGATGGAAAAGAGAACCAGCGAGTATGTTCAAGAAGCCTCTAATGAGGTCTTGATATCCACTGCGTTGTTCTCTTGGCTTCCCAAGCTGAAACCTCAACTCAGGAACTCTTTGGCGAGAGGTGTGAGTGTTAAGATCTTGATGCAGTTCGCCGACAGCCAGGTTAAACGGCATCTCGATGATCTGAGAGATATGGGGGCACAAATCAGAGAAACGCCTGACCCATGGCATCCCGTTCGCGGAACCCTAGTAGATAATAAAGATCTGATCTTCGTGATATGGGCAGCTGAAGAAGCGGAGCGACATTGGAATCCAATTGTGTATACTCCAAATCACACAAAGAACCCTGGTTTGATCAGAATTTTTCGCGAATCGTTTCTATACCGATGGAGCAATTCCAAGAAATCGCCAACGGCGAGGCTGATAGTTAAATGAAGGTTTGGTTAGACGTACTTACGCCAAAGCAAGCCAATTTCCTAGGCGAACTCCAACACCGTCTTATTGCCAAAGGTTTCAAGACCGTCTTGACTACACGACAATACCGAGAAGTAAATGAACTGCTGGACCTCAAAGGGACTAAAGCCATTCAAGTCGGGCGCCATGGCGGCGGAGAGCTCAAGGACAAACTACTCGAAAGTTCCAGACGGGTTTCAGATCTAACTGAAGTCATAGAAAACCAAAAACCAGATGTCGCAATTTCATTTTCATCGCCCGAGGCAGCCAGAGTCGCATTCGGCCTAAAGGTTCCTCACTTTTGCGTCAGTGATTCGCCTCATGCTGACGCAGTCTGCAGGCTGACAATACCTCTCTCACAAAAACTGTTCACGCCCTGGGTGATTCCAATATACGCTTGGTCGCGGTACGGTGCAGCTCCGAGGGATGTTGTCAGGTACAAGGCTCTAGATCCGATAGTATGGTTGAGTAGCTACAAAAGTAACAAGGAGGCGTTCGACGGTCTAAAGTTAGATCCGAACAAGCCTATCCTTGTGGTTAGAACCCCTGAAGAGTTCGCAGCATATCTCACTGAAAGGTCACCAACTTTGTCGAGTAAGGTGACGGATGTTATCGGGAAAGTCTTGGAAATCAACGGTGACGGCATGCAGATTGTGATCTTGCCGAGGTACGACGTGCAACGTGACAGGCTTAAGAAACGTTTCGGAGACCGCGTAATTGTTCCTGAACATGTTATCGACGCTATACCTCTCGTACGTGCCTCATCTGTGTTCGTCGGAGGTGGTGGGACCATGACCGCAGAGGCCGCCCTGCTCGGAGTTCCGGTGATCTCGTATTACCCCGGCGAACCAACTTTCGTAGAGAGGTTTCTCATAAAATACGGTTTGGTTGAAAGGGTCCTGGACCCGGGTCGAATCGCTCAAAGGGCCTTTGCGATATCAAAGAGCGATGACTTCCGTGAATTCTACCAGAAGAAGTCAGCTAAGTTAGTGCGAAGTATGGAAGATCCACTCCGCGTCATCATTCAGCGAATTTTCAAGTCCTAACCGTTTATCGGCCTAGGGCACGCCACAAGTATGAGTCAGTGACTTTCTTCCAAACCAGTAACCAAATGACAACAATTACACCAGCTAAGGAATTTCGCGCCACTTGGGTAGCGATGCGTTGCAGTATTGTCGCATTACCTAGGTTTATGGAAAAAGCAAACTTCGATACGAGCAGCGTACACAGAAGAAGAATCAACCAGACAAATACCTCAATCGCAGCTAGTGGCAGAATGCGTTTCAAAGCCTAACAGCAACCATTATCCAATAAGTTAAGAGTGCAAGGCAGGAAGAAACTGCTGTAAGAATCATCATTCCCTTGACGATATCTTTCTCGCCGAGCGGCCCTTCAGCCAATATGAGTCTAGCAACCGTGACAGGTGCACCTTTTTCGGTACTGGCCTTGAGTAATCCATTATCCAATAATCTGATTGGTCGCTGATGGATTTCGCGCCTTTCATGCAGTCCTCCTACTGACGCGAGGCCGTAGAACGCATTCATGATGTGGGGTATCATCGCCACAACCATAACTGTCTCGACCCTGCCCAGGATCGCTAGGGCTCCGAGGGCAGCCCCTACGGCAAGGCTTCCGGTGTCCCCATCGAAAACTTGTGAAGGGAATCGGTTAAAGTAGTAAAATGCGAGCATAGCCGCTAACAACCCCGCAGCGAGAGAAGCTGTCTGCAAATCACCTGAGATTAATAGGACGGCAGTTGCTGCAGCCGCGATTATGGCCACAGTGCCGGGCATTGATCCATTCATAATATCCATCATGTTAATGCCATTAGATGTGGTTGCGATCGCTATTGGTATTAGGATTGGATAGACCAACGTAAGCCGCACAGGGCCAATGAATGGAATAACTGGGTCCGGCACATATGTCCGTAGGATTAGAATGGGCAAACATGCAACGGCCGTGAGAAGCGGTTTCACCCTGGCGCCTAGGGGCCGCAAATCGTCAACTACGCCTATCCCTCCCGCGATCAGAACTGTCCCTAGAAAAGCAACAGCTTCGCGAATGGCAGATGGGCGCAGGGCTACATAGGCTGTTATTCCAATTGTAAGCCCAACTAAGATAGCTAGGCCGCACATTTCGGGTATTTTGACTTTCGAAAGTTTGTGGACATCTTCGCCCGTTATGCCGCGGCGTTTCATCAGTTTCGCCACTGCGGGAGTGGCTATGAATGTCGCAAGGAACGTGATAATGAAAATGAGCGCGATGTTCGTCACTGAATAGAAATCAAACATTCTTTATGCACTCCTTGATTATTCGGGCGAGTTTCTTTTTGTAATCGTTCACCACTTTCATCGCAAAGCCTTTCGTTGGCGCTTCTGCTAGAATTCGGAAGATGGGTTCTGTTCCGCTGGGGCGGATAAGTATCCAAGAACGGGGTGGAATCCACACCTTGATTCCGTCTATGTCTAGGACTTTGCCTTTTCTTGGTAGGTCACGGACTGCTTGTGTTACCTTTGCCTTGATTGAATCTGGGCATGGCATTTTGTCTTTGACAATGTAGGACTTGGGTAGCTCACCGATTAGTCTTGATAGGGGTCGCTTTTTCTCGGCAAGGATTCGGTAGACCATAGCGGTTGTGATTCCCCCATCTCGGGCAGCTACGTGGGGTGCGTAGAAGATTCCTCCATTCTCTTCTCCACCCAGGTTAGCCCGTATTTTCAGCATGAGGTTCGAAACGTACACGCTTCCAACAGGTGTGTATACAACTTCGCCGCCGTATTTCTCAGCAATTTCCTCTATAATCATGGAGGAGCTGATCGGTGTTACGATCTTCTGCCCGGGATGATTTTCCAGGAAATCTTTTACGATTAGGGCAAATGTATGGTCCCCCCAGCAGACGGAGCCATGTTCATCGAGGAAGACGGCTCTGTCTCCGTCACCGTCGAATGCGACGCCGAAGTCAGCATGGAGGGAGGGGAGGATATCGGAAGTTTTTCGTAAATTTGCTGGTGTTGGTTCTGACATTCTTCCTGGAAATGTTCCGTCGATATTGCCATTTACAATGGAGACAGTTCCACCTAATCTTTCAATTAGAGTGGGCATCGAAAGGACACTGACTCCGTTCGCTGCGTCAATTAGTACCTTTAGGTGTGCTTGTCGTGGGATTTCGCCCACATTGTCAATGATGGACCTGATATAGGCTGAGAATTTCTCGGCTACGGGGAGAGGTTGCTTGATTCTATCCCAGTCTGTGACCTTCCACTTTGAATGGAAGTATGTCCGTTCAATTTTCAACTCGTCCTCGTGTGGGAGTTCAACTCCCATATTTCCCATGACTTTCAACCCATTGTACTCAGGCGGGTTATGGCTGGCAGTAACCATTATGCCACCTTTGAGCCCCCAGTCCTTCGTCAGAAACTGTAAACCGGGCGTCGTTATCATGCCCAATTTCCAGACCTGGCAACCAACGCTGGCCAACCCGGCGCAGACGATATCCAAGAAGACGGGGCTGGAAACCCGCCCGTCACACCCAACGGTCAAATCCGCCCCTTTGAAGTAAGTGCCAGTTGCCATGGACAATTTCAAGGCGAGTTCAGGTGTTAGTTCCTTGTTTACAACGCCGCGCACACCATTTGTTCCGAAAAGCTTCCTTTCTTCCAACCTAATCGCCAAGGTTACATTGCGTTCGTTCCCGGTCTTATGCTCGCTTCGATTTCTTTGTACGGGTGAATTATGGCATTTCTCCCGATCTTAACTCCGTCGCGGATCTGAACATGCGGCGAAATAATCGATCCGGTAGCGATTCTTACGCCTCTGCCTACCTTCACCCCAGAAGCCAGGATTGCACCTGAAACAACTGAACCCTCACCTATTGAAACGTCATCGAATAAGATGGAGTTTGATACTCGTGCCCCACTTTCGATTAACTCGTGCTTCCCTGCAACGACGCGTGGTCCCACCGAAGCCAAACTCTCTAGTCGCGAACCCTCGCCGAGAATGACAGGCGCTCGTACCACCGCGCCCCTGGCTAGTTTAATTTCACGGCTACGCGAAGTTAGCGGCTGGGCATGTTTTTGAAGTAGTGAAAAGTTCGCCCTTTGATAATCTGAAAGGCTTCCGATGTCGAACCAGTCGCCTGAAAACGGAAATCCGCTTAGCTTTCCTTCGTTAACAAGAACGGGGAATATTTCCCTCTCCATCGAGACCTTACGGTTTGCAGGAATCATTTGCAGAACGTCAGGTTCAACCACGTAAATTCCGGCGTTAATTAGGCGGCTACGAGCTTCCTTGGCCTTAGGTTTTTCAACAAACCGCCGAATCCGGCCTTCGCCGTCAAGTTGAGCAACTCCAAATCTGGTAGGATCCTTCACTTGGTGAAGAGCGTCTGTAATCATCGCCCCAGTTTGCTCGTGATGGTTCAACATTTTTGCTAGGTCGATTTCAGCGATTACATCACCGTTCGTTACAATAAATGTCTCGTCAAAACGTGTGTCCTCTGATGCCAACTTTATTGGACCGCCGGTTCCCAGTGGCGCTTTCTCAAGAGAGTACTTGATGTTGATTCCATTGTAATCGGAGCCCACCTCCATGCGCAACGAATCGGCAAGATAATTTACTGCTAATACGACTTCGCCGACGCCGATACCTTTCAAAAGGTCGAGCGTCCAGTAAATCATCGGTTTTCCAAGCACTGGAAAAAGGAGTTTAGGCAAGGCATAGCTGATAGGCCGAAGGCGAGTCGCATACCCACCTGCAAGAATGACCGCCTTCATACCCTTACACACAAGCAGTTCATAGGATGAACCTTGGCGCTATTTGTGCTTCGGAGACGGGTCGTGTGAGAGGAACCTACACTATCGTTTTGGTCTGTGAAAGACCTGTGCAAGTCAGGTTCGGAAGGCTTGGGCGCGTGAAGGTAAAGGTTGGCTACTATCTGTACACCGGTTCAGCCCGAGGACTCGGAGCCGTATCGCTAGAGGGAAGGCTTACGCGGCACAATCGTTCGTTCAAAAAGAAGAGATGGCATATCGACTACCTTACAGCACGCCGAGGCTGTAAGCTCAACGGAGCCGTTTACTTGATCTCCAACCAACGTTTCGAGTGCAAAATCAACCGAGCAATAAGGAAGAACATGAATACGCAGGCAATTCTTCAGCAGCTAGGCGCGAGCGATTGCAAGTGTGAAGCGCACTTAGTGAGGGTTACCGAATCTTTGAGCAAAATCAAATTGTTAAATCGACTTAAACGAACCTACTCGAGATTTGGAGTGCCGCGCCTTTATTCGGGCGAGGATTTCTATATCGGCTGGCCTTCTTCCCATCTTTTCGAGTATGCGTCACGGAAAATCCTGATCAACCCTTGGTTTCTCGTATAGTTTGGGCGATAGTAAATGGGGCGAGGCATCGCGCTCTTCTTCGTCGCCCAGACCACGAAAACAAGTTCCTGGTCGTCTACCAGGGTTCCCCTGACAGGGTACCATTCCTCGGCGCAGTGGCGCACTTGAACTCCCACACCACGGAGTTCTTTGGCTCGTTCCTTTGTTGAGTCATCCTTCACCATCATCAAAACCCTCATGCCAACTCCCCGATCGTGGGCTTGGAATAATGATTCACGAACTTTACCGTACCATCCGAAAGTCTCCGCGAAAATTGATACTTCCTTCAGTGCGTTTCCGAGAATTCGAGCCGTTCGTAACTCCATTTCTGGAAGGTCGCGTAAGGGTTCGATGATTTCTTCGGGCCTGATCCCGAGCCTACTTTCCCAATACGTAGGTTCAAGGAGCTTCTCCAACTCCAAGGCTACAGAGGTTTCCTTGCTCACCTGGCTTTCGAGCGAACGTTTTCTCTGTTCAAGTATTTTCTGGAGAACCGTGCGGGGCTGGATGACCTCAACCCTGTTGCTTGAGATTCTTACAAGGCCTTTGTCAGCCAGCGATTTCAGCGAATCCTCAGCTATGGCTGCAGGGATTCCGAATGCCGTGACCACTTTGTCTAACATTTCGCCTTCAGGTTGGGAAAGTAATTTTAGGTATACCTTGGATTCGCCAGCGGACAAGCCCAGAGCCTTCATCAGCTCCATCGCTTTACCATTATCATCGAACAAATCTCTCAAGACTCACGTGGGTTGCTTTTGGTGGACCGGGCGGGATTTGAACCCGCGACCTCCCGCATGCCAAGCGGACGATGTGATCGCATCGTGTTCAATCATCGATGCTCATACCAGGCTGATCTACCGGCCCAACGGCTCGACTGCTTTCCACCTCCGCCTAAAAACCTTCGTACTACTTTCGTTCAGTTCTCCGCCTTGTCCAAGGCCACATCAGAGGTTTACCGTTCAAGCTTAATCTTGGCGAACCCGTGTGATATCAATCATTGTCCTGTTACGGAAACTAATTGTGAACGGTCTTGTGACGCGAACGTATGCCGAGGGCGCACGTTGATTAGAGCTGTCCGACCGCGGCTGGTTTGTGTACTAGAGTTACAAGGTTTTTGGGATAGAATGCTCGAGATCAGTCCAGCGCTGGATGAGGTGGGTGCAGCTAGAAGAAGGCTTAAGTTGTTGAGCGGAAAACTGCCTTGCTCGGTGCCGGGGAACGCCGAGGTAGGACGGATTCCCTCGAAAGCTCAGCCTGGGAGAGCACCCGAACAAATCGTGGTGAAGCTGAAGACCGGGTTGACTACGCTATACCAAGCGTAGGCCAAATCGCGGATTCAAATCCCGCCCTCGGCACCACTCAACCCAAACTTGTTCGGGGCTTTAGGCGTCGCCGCCTCCTTTCTTTGAGATACTCGTTGGGTAATCTGTTTAGTCGAATCAATTATCTATCACAGACGTACGGCTGTATTCGTGAGGTCCAGTTGCGATGAGAGTTGGGTTCGCGCAAGTCAATTCTAGACTTCTTGACGTGGAGGGCAATGTTAACGCGGCCTTTCGACTTATGGAGCGGAAACGGGCTGATCTCTTCGTTCTACCAGAACTTTTCAACACAGGCTACAATTTTGGGAACCGACGGCAAGCCGCGAGTGTGGCCGAACAGATTCCAGAAGGTGAAACGACGCAGGCACTGAAGGACTTCTCGAAGCGCGATGGAACGCTGGTTGTCGCTGGTATCGCGGAACGCAGGGGAACGACCATGTACAATTCTGCAGTTGTGGTGAGAGATGGCAAGTACTTGGGAACCTACAGAAAGGTTCACCTTTTCAGTAATGAGAAGAAGTTCTTCAAACCGGGGCATGCGTTCAAAGTTTTCGGCAACGTTGGCGTCATGGTATGTTTTGACTGGTACTTTCCTGAGTCTGCCCGCTCATTGATGCTGAAAGGTGCCGAGGTAATTGCTCATCCGTCGAACCTTGTTTTGCCAAATTGTCCCGAGGCTATGAAGACAAGGGCACTAGAAAACAGGGTATTCACTGTGACCGCTGACCGTGTAGGCGCGGAGCGAGGTCTCCGCTTCATAGGGCAATCAGAAATCGTGAATCCACGGGGCCAAGTAATTTACCGAGCTTCGGAAAACGAAGAAGAATGTGCCGTGCGGGAAATAGACCTGGGAATGGCTCGCAACAAGGCTGTGACGTCGAGAAACAATCTTCTAAGAGATAGGATGCCACAAGCGTATTCGCGATGATTGCCCCGATAAGCCTTTAATTTGATTAAGCTAGTTACCGGTGTGAAGCAAACTTGCCCGCGGAAATCACAATACGCCAGATAATGCGAACAATTGTTTCCATAGACTCGAAGGCGAAAGCGAAAGACGCCGCACGGTTGATGGTTGAGAAGCGGATAGGCTCCTTGATTGCCAATAGGGACGGGTTGCCCTTCGGCATTGTTACGGAGCGCGATTTAGTTGAAAAGATCGTCGCCCATGTTACTGATCCGTCGAAGGTTACGGTCGCTGACATAATGACCGCACCGTTAGCTACCATTGATGCATCAGGCTCGCTTATCGATGCTGCTAGGAAAATGGTTGAGAAACAGGTGAAGCGTTTGGTCGTGACTGAACACGATAAAATAATTGGAATAATCAGCCAGACAGATTTAGTCCAGAACATGACGGACTTTCAAAAACTGGCTAAGATGGGCATGGCGTAGTTTTCTCTGAACTTGTCTTAGCGTCCTTGTGAGTACTTTTTCTCGACCTTTGCGACAACTTGCTTCATTTTGCCAATGACGTCTGCGTTCAAAGATATGCTATCTATTCCGTTCTCGACTAGGAATTCAACAATCTCTGGATAGTCGCTGGGAGCCTGGCCGCAGATTCCGATTTTGAGCCCGTTCTTATGAGCAATTTTTATTAGATGTTCTATGGCCATCTTCACGGCGGGATTCCTCTCGTCAAAAGTACTCTTCGCAAGTTTCGCATTATCCCTATCCACGCCCAAGACAAGCGAGGCTAGGTCGTTTGAGCCAATGCTGAAACCGTCGAAAAGCTTAGAGAATTCTTGTGCCAGGAAGACGTTTGATGGAATCTCTGCCATCATGTAAACCTGTAACCCGTCCTTTCCCCTCTCTAATCCCTCTGCTTTCATAAGTTCGAGGACAGCCTTCGCCTCTTCGACCGTCCGCACGAATGGAATCATAGGGATAATATTATCCAGCCCTAGTTTCCTGGCTTCTCTCAGCGCCCGGCATTCCAGTCTAAACGCTTCCGCAAATTCCGTGTGCGGATATCGTGAAGCACCTCTCCAACCGAGCATCGGATTGTTCTCACCTTTCTCGAAAATCTCGCCACCGACCAGCGCCGCATATTCGTTAGATTTGAAATCGGAAAACCTGACTATGACAGGTTTCGGATGCATCGCGGCCGCAACCATAGCAATTCCCTCCCTCAACTTCTCCACCAAGAATTGAGGCTTATCATCGTAGCCTTGAGTTCGAGTTTCGATTTCTGCGATAGTTCTTTTGAGGTATTGTACGTCCTTGGTCTTTGGCGGTGCACGGAGGAAGTTCTGTGGGTCTCGTTTCAGGTTTTCAAAATTGAGTAGAGCGGCGGGGTGAATGCCGACGCTATTTCCGTAGACGAACTCAATCCTGAGCAAACCCACTCCATCCGTCTTCTTTGCATGGGCCAACGCGCCCTCCGGTACGGCCATGTTCATCATAATCTTGGTGTGGGTCTGCGGAATGGTGTTGAGGTCGAAGGTTTCAGTTTCGAAAGGCACCAATCCATCATAGATGTTTCCAACTCCCGTGCTACAATCCACGGTTATCGGGTTGCTATGATTATGGAGTAGCTGTGTAACTCTTCTCGCCCCGACTACGCAGGGTTTTCCAAGCTCCCTTGATACGATTGCGGCGTGTGAAGTGGTTCCGCCTTGCTCCGTGACAATCGCCGCGGATTTCTCCATAATTGGTTCCCAAGCTGGTGTTGTCTCCCTTGTAACTAGAATTTCACCGGGTTCGAAGCTCTTCATCTCGCTAACATCAGCCATTACGTTGGGTTTACCTTGCCCTATTTTTCCCCCGACAGCAATTCCGGCGACGAGCAGTTTGCCTTCGCCTTTTAGATGGTAAGTTTCCTCAAGGGTTCCTTTTGATGATTGAACGGTCTCAGGCCTAGCTTGAAGGATGTATACCTTGCCACCTTCTACTGCCCACTCAATGTCCATTCTCTTCGCATAATGATTCTCGATTTTTCGTGCATATTCAACTAGAACTTTGACCTGTTCCCTGGTCAGTGAAAACTGGGCTCTCCGCTTCAGCGGAGTGCTAACGAACGCCGTTCCAGTGCTATGGTATTTTGCGAATACTTCCTTCTGCCCTAACCTTCTTCCAACTACCTCTCCCGTTTCCTTGTAAATGAAGAACTTGTCAGGTATGATCTTTCCACTAACAACTGATTCTCCTAACCCCCAACTTGAATCGATCACAATGAAATTTTCGTTTCCAGAGTCAGGATCTATTGTGAACATGACGCCCGCGGCTTCGCTGTTGACCATCTTTTGTATTCCAACGCTGAGGCCGACATCGATGTGATCGAACCCCATTTTCGCCCTGTAGCTGATCGCTCTGTCCGTGAACAATGATGCAATGCATTTCTTCGTGCAATTGAGGACTTTCTCTTCGCCAACTACGTTCAGGTAAGTGTCCTGTTGACCCGCAAAAGAAGCGTCCGCCATGTCTTCAGTAGTTGCGCTGCTTCGCACCGCAACCGGAAGCGCCGCTCCTCCGCTCAGCGCCAAATATCCTTCTCTGATGGTTTTCTCCAAATTGGAAGGAAACGATGAACTCAGAATTCTCGACCTTATGCTGCCGCCAACTTTCTGAAGCTCTTCGACGTTGCTAACGTCCAAGCCTGCCAATTGCTTACGAATATAGTCCGTTGATCCGCTCTTGCTAAGGAATTCCCTGTAAAAGAGTAGGCTCAAGGCAAACCCTGGTGGGACAGGAATCCCGATTCGAGTTAATTCACCCAACGAAGCGTTCTTGCCACCGACCAATGGTACGTCGTGAATTGCTATCCGGTCGAATGGAATAACGTAGGACTCGGCGTTCGTTTCCAAGGGGGTTTTCTTCTTCAGTGGCTTAGCCATTACGAATCCTCAAATCCGCGATTTTTGTGAGTGAAAGTGAACGAGCTTCCGCATAACGTTCGTACTATATTTCAACATGTTGAAGTAATACGCAAATGCGAATTCCGAACCCGATTATGTTACGCTAGTACGAAAGCAGGGTGAGCCCCCGAAGGTGCAGGTAAGTTCTTCAACGTGCATTCCAAGAAACTTCGTAAGCCATAGGACAATGGGGTGACTCTCGAATGCCGCTAATTCTCAAGAAGGTTGACGGAGCGCTCGGCGTAATCACACTTAACAATCCTGAGAAGCGCAATTCTCTCAGCGCGGCGTTGATCCTTGAGTTCTGCAACGCACTAGACGAGTTCGAAGCTTCAGGAGTTCGAGTGGTCATACTGCGTGCCCAGCCAGGCGTGAAGGTGTGGAGCGCTGGCTATGATGTTAATGAGCTCCCCCATCCCGGGAGGGACCCGCTCGCCTACGCAGCCCCGTTCGGGCGCCTCCTACGGCGCGTCCAAAGCTTTTCTGGCCCGGTCTTAGCCATGATTGAGGGCGGTGTCTGGGGCGGTGCCTGCGACCTCGCGCTTACTTGCGACATACTGGTCGGTTCTGAGACCGCGTCCTTCGCTATCACACCCGCAAAAATTGGAGTTCCATACACCGCTTCCGGAATGATGCACTTCATCAACGCACTCGGTTTGAACAAGGCGAAAGAGATGTTCTTCACTGCTACCCCGATAACCGCAAATGACGCGCTGACCGTCGGAATCTTGAACCACCTGGTCCCCATAGCAGACCTTGAACGTTTCACACGAGAGTTGGCGGACAAAATCCTTGAGAACGCCCCCTTAGCAGTAAAGGCTTTCAAGAAACAGTTCACGCTCCTCTCGAAAGGGGCCACTATCGATGCGGAAACCGCGGAAAGAATCCAAAGCTACCGGCGCATTGTTTACGACAGCGAAGACTACGCAGAGGGAATCCGGGCTTTTCAAGAGAAACGACCACCCCGCTTCAAAGGCAAATGAACGATAGGAACATAATCTGAGGGACATGCATCCGCTATCGAGTCGATGTAGGCCCTGAGCCATTCGATATTCTGATGTTCCACCTATCACGCCCCAGCAAGAGTAGTGTGGGTATCAACACATGTATCGAAGTAACGTTTTATACGGCAACGTTGTGCATCACGGTTATCGTTGCGGCCGTAGTCTAGCCTGGTCTAGGACGGGAACAGCAACGGAAGTTTGCTGACGGAGGCCTGCCACGCTTCTGATCGCCTCTTAACACGGGGCGAGAAGATGCCCGGGTTCAAATCCCGGCGGCCGCACCATAACCCTCACATAGAGAGATTAAAACGACCTGTCCGTTTCTGTCGTTAGAGGAAGTATATCATAACGAGCCCTCTACTGCAAGACTTCCGCGCGTGATAATTGTGTGCTGGCCTTCAATTCGGATGACAAGTTCAAATCCGGTATCCTGCAGGGGTGAGATCGGACACAGAAGAGATTTAAAGCGAGCATGACATGCAGAGCATTCGGATGCATATGGTCTCTGAGAAGGTTCTGCACTTCCAAGGCAAGAATAAGGATTTGAAACAGTTAGCTGATCAGTTAGTGCAACAACTCCAATCGGAGGGTTACAAGGTTCAATCCACGTCGCCGCCAATAGGAATAGTTATCCAGGCTCAGAAGGCGGGGATCTTGCGGGATATTATTACAGCAGATCGAGCATTCACGATAATGATAGCGGGGCAGCCTAATGACTTCACAATACGTGTTGGTATTGGAAAGTGGATTCAGAACATAGCGGTGGCTGCCGCGGAAGCGTTGCTTCTCTCAGTATTATTTCTCGCAATAGATGTGCCCGAGATGCTGTGGACTAGGCATGTAGAAGGCGAGATAATCAAGGAGATAACCAAGATCGTGGGCTAGTCTCCTAGTTCAAGCAAATTCATTCGTGAACGTTCAGGCGGCAATTTTCGTGCGTGTGGGTCAGTGGACCGCGCACCTATGAAAGATCTGTAAACTTGGTGTGGTTCTCCGCTGTTGGTTCTTGATTTCGAGCCTTGACTACGCTTCGTAGTTGCCCATCCTACGCGTAGCTCACGAACGACCATATGGAACATTGTTGTACTGATTACGAAACACTGATATACCTACCTCCATGCCAGAAGGGAACTAGGAAAATGGTGGGAATAAATGCAAAAAACAAGTAATCGACAACTCGCATTAGCAGCATTTCTCCTCGTCGTCACACTACTCGCAGTTCAGCCCGGAACAATCTTTGCAGACCAGCACCTACAACAGCAGGGCACATTCTCTATCAACGCAACAGGTCAAGCAACTCCGATCGGAAACGGTAACGGAAATGGGAACGGCAACGGTAACGGAAAAGGTAAGAACAGCAACGCTTCGAGCAGCGCATCACTAACTTTGACAGGTAACGTCGCATCCAATGGCGGCATAATGCAATTCAGCAGCCTTTCAGGCTCGCTACAAATCGACAACAAAAGTTATCCTCTTTCGGGAGGGCAAGGTGAAGGAACCAACAAGAGTTCATTGCAAATCAATACCAATGCACAAGGTGGATCTGAGCTAATTCTGCACGGCAACATGCAGGGCAGCAATGTGGTTTTCACTTCGCCTCAAAGCAAACTTGCCTCAGACTTCTTCCTATCTCTGAATGGCCCGATCTCTATCAACCTGACCACAACTAGCACGACTAACAGCACTAATAGCAGCACAAGTCAGCTGACCCAAACCGTCACAGTAACCGAAACAAGCACTGTAACCTCAACTCAGAACAACACCCAGACGATCACTACTAATCAAGGCGTAACCGTAACGCAAACAGTAACTCAGACTTCTAACAACCCGGCTACGGTCACAGAGACCGTCGGAAGCTCCGCTGCAACTCAAACTGTCACGGCGACGCAAACAGTAACGCAATCAGCCGCAACAATAACCCTCACTATAACTAGCAACCAAACAGTCACACAGACAAATACGTCCGCAAGCGCGACAACCATAACTGTGACCGCAACGACGACCGTAGCGAACACAGCAACTACTCTGACTACCACGTAGGCAGCGAATCTTTTCCCTCTCTTTTTTTCCGGCGAAGTTGCTGAATAGTATAACTTAGGAAGCAGCGAAAGCATCGTACTCACTCGGTAGAGGGTGAAAGACGATCCGCTGCCCAAATTGCAGTCTGCCTATGGATTTTGTTGGCAGATACATCCTCGACGTACGATTGGAAAGCGCAGCCCCTTCACACCTGAAGGATTTCGAGGCCTGGCGATGCGAAAAATGCGGAAAGCTCTTCGTGGACGCTGGCGACGGGAAACCGCACGAAACTGAACATTTGCCTAAGGATGCCTTACCCTAGTCGCCCCGGAATTTGTCCGCTATTGGCTTTAATTCGCCGTGGTCCAAGACTTGGATTTTGGTTTCTAGCCTAACGTCCAAACCAATCTGGCGGAGTAGCCCGTATAGTTGTTCTCCCGTAATCTGGCCTTTCACTCGGCCAAGGCGGACGAGTTCGGCCAGTTCTTGAAATAGCTGGTCCGCTATTGTAGGATACTGTTGCCTTGTCGCATGGTAAACTTCCCAGGCGCGTCCCACGAAAACTTTCTCTAAAATCTTTACAGGATCGAGTTTTCCAGATGTGACTGCGGTTTGCTCTTGCTTCGCGTTCAGTCTCTTCTGCATCGCCGCTAACCGTTGGCGTTTCAATCTCTCAAGTTCCGAATCATCGCTCATGTTAGTCGCCTTTTCATCTCATGAGATCTACGCGGTCTTTGGCGAGCCCTAATGCCCATTCAAAGTCATAAACGAAACGCCCAGCCACAACCCATGCATCCAGCGGCTCTCGGTCTACGCAGAAAATCTCATTCACCGCGCCCCTAGTTTCTTCGGCAAAGTGCCCCCTCGGAAAGCCGCCAATAAAAGCTAAAGGAGCTTTTGTTCTACTTATTTGATTCGAAATAACCCGTAACAGAGATGGCTTGCCCAACGTACTGAACCCGAAGACTTTGTTCGGCGAAACCATTCGCACGAGCTTTCGGACATTTCCTTTCTCAAGACTGAGAAGCGGCTCACCTTTTTCCGGCACCTTTCCCTGTGCGAAGAGTTGCTCAATTAATCCAACGAAACGAACGTAATTCTTCGGTAGACGCACTTTCGGATTTATGATGATGACTTGGTCCTCTTGAGTATGGACTAGGACGCGAAGTTGTCCCTCCCAATTCAAGGGGGTTTCAAGAACTTGGAGGAGGGTGTTGTGGATAATGTCAGGCCTTCCCATCTTCTCAACTGGAATCGAATATCCTATCTTAGCGAGTTTACGCATGGCTGTATTATGAAAGGCCCTATCTAGTAGAACCTCAGCTGGGCTCTTTGACCTTCGTTCGGCGTATCGTTTGATCTGTGGATGCGATTGTATTTGTCGTGGGACAAGCTGTAAGGCCGATTCTACAAGAGCGAGGGTCAATACCATGGAGGGGTCGAATCCGTTGTCGCGGTGGCGCCACAAAAAGGTTACAAGATCATCCCCTTACTCCTTGATGCGGTCGGCCCATTGGTTTGGAGAAAGGGCGGAAACATCAAAGAGATTGCGCTTGAACGGATTCGTATCCTCCTCGGGCTTGCAAAGAACACTTTCCCGAAGGATCGGGACCTGGCGAAACGGTACGTGGAACTCGCCCGCAGAATCGGAATGAAGGCCGGAGTTCGATTACCTAAGGAAGAGAAGCTTTTCATCTGCAAGGGATGTGGAAGCTTACTCGTCCCAGGCGTTAATTCCCGAGTCAGAACACGGTCCGACCTTGGGACAACGGTATTAATTACCTGCCTGGATTGTGGAACAAAGAAACGGTACCCCACTGTGAGGGAACGACTTTCGAAAAAAGACGGATGAGACGGTTACAATCGAGATCCAGGGAAACCGATCCAACAATCTGGGTTGGTAAAGAAGGTGTCTCGAAGGAACTGTTGAAACATGTCGCAAACCAGCTCAAAAGCCGTGAACTGGTCAAAGTTAAAGTTCAGAAATCTGCCTTAGCGGAGACTGAAACCGCAATTTTGGCGGGTAGAGTAGCATCTTCGACAGGCTCGACCCTCGTAGAAGTTATGGGCCACACCTTCACGCTTTACAAACGCCACGAAACAACCAAACTTGAAAGAAAGCGGTAAAATACAATTACCGATCGTACTCTCCAAACTAAACTTATATGGCGCTCACCGGTTGTACCGTCAAGATTCCATTACCGGGATGAATCTCAATGCCAACACCGCTAGATGTTCCTTCAGATACCCTAATCAACAATCTCTCGAAATTCCTGAAGGAGAACGTAGGTGAAGTTGCACCACCAAGTTGGGCATTGACCGCAAAAACAGGATCTCATCGGGAACGCCCCCCGGCAAGTCCGGATTGGTGGTACAATCGTTGCGCTTCCCTCCTAAGAAAACTGTACCTGCACGGACCAGTGGGGATAGCCCGCCTTCGGGTCGAGTATGGAGGCCGTTTACGTCATGGGACGCATATTGAGCATTCCAGAGTAGCCGGCGGCTCAGCTATTAGAGAACCGCTTCAGCAACTTCAGAAAGCAGGTTTCATTGCCGTTGAGGCCAAAAAGGGTAGGAAGCTTACGCCTGAAGGAATCAGCCTTCTCAACCGAGTTGCTGCCGATGTTTTGAAGGGTGCCCAGAAGGCGGAAGGCCAGTCATGATGAGTGAGGATGAAGATTACTCCGACGAGGAACTTGAAGAGATTAGGCGAAGGAGATACTCAGACCTACAACGCTCAGCAATAGATGAACAGAGGCAAGCAGAAACCCGCAGACAAATCGAAGCCCAAAAACAAAGTGCACTTAAACAGATACTGACCCCTGAGGCAAGGCAAAGGTTGACCAACATCAGAATGGTAAAACCCGAATTCGCAGATCAAATCGAATTACAGCTCATTCAACTAGCACAGTCGGGAAGAATCAAAGTTCCAATTAGTGATGAGCAATTGAAGGAAGCGCTCGCCCGCCTACAATCTTCACGAAAGGAAATTAGAATTAGGAGAGCTTAACTTATGGCACGAAATAAACCAACAGCGCGAAAACGTAGGCTCGCTAGTGCGGGCAAAACTAGAAAACCTGTCCCAACATGGGTGATGGCGAGGACATCTGGCCACACTAGGACTCACCCGAAGAAACGGCACTGGCGAAGGACCAAGCTGAAAGCGTAAAGGGAGAAACAGCCTAAATGAGTGAACCAGAGCCGAAAGAGGAAGAAGTTGTGGAGGCAGAAGAAGAAAAACTGGAAGAGCCCGTTAGCGAAGCTATTGAGCCGGTAGAAGAAGAGAAGGCGCCCGTCGAAACAGCTCCTGCAGCCGAAGAAGAAGAGGCCGAAGGAGAAGAAGAAATAGAAGTAGTCGAGGAAAAAATCTACACGATTTCACTCCGACATGTTTGGGTCGTAACGGCTCGAGGCAAAAGGGCACCGAGGGCGGTAAGAGACGTAAGGGATTTCGTTGCTCGTCACATGAAAGCAGAGGAGGTAGCGATGAGCAACGAAGTTAATGCGGCACTCTGGTCTCGAAGCATCAACAAGCCGCCTAGGAAGATTACAGTTCGTGCCGTCAAGGATAAGGAAGGTAAAGTAATAGTCTACCCAGCAAAAGCGGCGTAAACCAGTATTGGCTCGCCGACCTGGCATTATGGGACTCTAGGAATGACCGTCATCCTAGCCGATGTTTTCGGCAGCCCGAATATTGGCGTATATTGCTTCTGCAATGAAAAAGTAGCCATAGTGCCGCCAGGCCTAACAAACCGCAAGATCAACCAACTCACAGAAACGCTTGGCGTAAGCGTTTGCAAGACCACGATAGGCGGCTCCACTTTAGTAGGAGCGCTGGTTACCGGAAACTCTAACGGAGTGCTGGTTCCCCACACGATTCGACAATACGAATTAGAAAGGATTGAAGAATTCACGAAAGTGGTAGTAGTCGAGTCCAACTGGACTGCGCTGGGGAATGTGGTTTTGACAAACGACCTCGGTGCGGTCATACACAAAGACGCCCCTCCGGAGATAATTACAGCCGTGAATCAACACTTGGAAGTGACCTCTGCTTTGGGCGAAATTGGGGCATTGCCTTTTGTTGGCTCCCTAGCTATAGCTACTAACAAAGGCGCTTTGGTTAGCCCGAATGCGCTCAATGAAGAACAGTCAATGATTGCATCTGCATTGCATGTGACCGTAGAACAGAGTTCCACCAACGGTGGCGTACCATTCGTCAAGTCAGGGATACTTGCGAATACTAAGGGCGCTGTCGTAGGCCCATTGACGCGCGGCGCTGAACTGATGCAAATCAGCCGTGCACTAGGCGTCTAGAAGTATCTAATGCGGTTAGCTTGCCGTCTTGAAGACTTGATCCCACTTTCCTTGGTCCAATTCCTTCTGGACATCGCGTGGGTCTTTTCCTTCAATTGTGATTCCGAGGCTGACGCAAGTTCCCATTACCTCTTTAGCGGCCGTCCTAACAGATTTTGCGTAGCTGCTTGGCATTTTCATCGCAGCAATTTTGGCCACTTGGTCCATCGTGAGGTTACCCACCTTCTCAGCTTTGGGATTGCCTGACCCCTTCGCGATCCCAAGTTCCTTCACTACTAGGGCTGACGTGGTAGGCGTCCCAATCTCGACTTCAAATTCCTTCGTTTCAACGTCCACGACGACGCGGACGGGGACCTTCATACCAGAATATGCCTTAGTCATCTCATTGATCTTGTTAACGATCTGAAGCACGTTTACTCCGAGTGGTCCCAATGCTGGTCCTAGTGGTGGACCGGCGTTGGCTTCTCCACCGTTCAGTAATGCTTCAACTTGCTTCTTGTCGCCCAACTTCAGCCACACTGCCTCTGCTAACTAGTTTCACGTAATCCGCGTGCACGGTGATCGGAAGGGTTGCGAATCCCTCTTCCAAGAGCTCTATGGTTACCTCTTCCTTGAGTTTGTCAACATTCGTGATTCGCGCTTTCAGCCCACGGAAAGGTCCACTGATCACTTCTACTGAATCATTATTCCGTAGGTCTTCAATGACGGGCTTGCTGACGATGAACCTGTCAAGGGCTTCGGCCGATATGACGCCTTTCGTACGTGCTCGGGCATGCCGAACGCCGGCAATCAAGTCGTCCACATAGTGAGGTCCTGCTGATTCGACGAAGATGTACCCCTTGACCATATCTGGGGCCAAGACGCTGGCGATGGGCAGTTTCTTCAGGCCAATTCTTGACGAGACGAGGTCTACAACCGTCCTTTCCTGGCCACTTGTTGTTCGGACAGCGTAGATGAGCATCTTGTGTTCGGTGCTCATCAAGGAGTGGCTCCGGTGGCGCCAGTCTGTGTTTGCGGCAATAGGTTGAAGAACAGAAAGAGTACTCGAATTACGAATCCAAGTGAACCCACGATAGCAACTCCTAGGAAACTAATCTTTACCATCAACGAAATTTCATCCCGTGAAGGTTTCGTGGTGACGTGCACAAGCCTTTTCGATGAATCCAGGAATTCGCGTGCGTTCATATCGTATATCCTTCTAGATAGTTGGCTCTTGAATCAAGTTGATTGAAGTGAAAAGCCAGCTATTTTAACCTTTGAAAATAAGAGCGTGTTGGATTCAATTCTTTGAGTTAAACACGAACAACGTCGATGTGCAGCCGTTTCAGGGTTTCTACGAGCTTCGATCGCTCCGCGCCGCGGATACCTTTCCAATCGACAACGGCGCTGCGGCATTCTCCAATTGTGCGCTCAAACGCCAACTGAACCATTCGTTCATCGTAATCTTCAAAGAAATACTTGGAGAAGATATGGCTGAAAGCGTAGTTATCATTCCTAACCGCGATGCATTGCTTGTTGCAGTAGTGTCCCCCTCCAAAACCAACAGCCGCCGTTCCTCTTACCGGGGCCACTGCAGCCTCCCATATGGCTTCACTAGCCGCTACAGCGGCCAGCGGATCATTCCATTCTTTCTCCGTGCTACCTAATTCCACGAAAAGCGTTGGAACTCCCAGCTCGGTTGGTCCATGGTGAGTAGCCTCAAGGGTTACTGCGTAATTCAACTTCAAAGCTTCACGCGCTTTATCCAACCCCAACAACGCTGCGCGTAATCGAGGAGGGTCTGCAAAGGACAGGCTCTTGGGCTTGCCGCCGAAATCAGCACGACTTGTACTATTCCCAGTCCAATGGACCGTTAGCGCTGGTTCGCCGCTCTCGCTTCTATGCCTCGAAGCGAAGATAACAACTTCTGGTCTTGAATCGACGCCTAGGCTATCGGTGTATATGCCATCGGATTCCACGAGTTTCAAGTAGACATTGCCGTTTTGAAATAGGTCAGGAACACCTGAGGCCGGTTGAAAACCTTTCAGCCGAATTAGCTCTCGTGCGATGTTTTGAGCTGCTACGTCACGCTTGGAGGCGGCAATGAGAACCGTCAACTCATGCCAGCTTCAACTTATGATTTTCTCAACCATTTGTTCAGGTTCGAAGGAGACCAAGTCCTCATAATTCTGCCCGACGGTTGCAAAGAAGATCGGCTTGCCCATGATGGCGGCAATAGAAATGGCGCTACCACCCTTTGCGTCAGCGTCCAACTTGGTCAGCACGACACCGTCGATGTTCACGGCGTTCGAGAAGGATTTTCCTTGCTCAACCGCATCGTTACCGGTGAGTGAGTCGACAACAAGGATTGTCAGGTTCGGCTTGGCCACTCGAGCAATTTTCTTCATTTCTTCCAAGAGGTTCTTGTTTGTTTGCATTCTACCAGCCGTATCAATCAAGACAACGTTAATGCCGTGTGCGATCGCATAATTCACAGCGTCGAATGCTACCGCAGCAGCGTCAGCGCCATAATCATGCTTGATAGTCTTGATTCCGATTCGCCGAGCGTGCTCCTCAATCTGCTCTATAGAACCAGTCCGGTAAGTGTCTGCGGCAGCCACGACGACTGAGAAACCCTTCCGAAGCAATAGATGACCTACCTTCGCGATGGAACTCGTCTTACCGGTCCCGTTAACTCCCACGAAAAGTATGATGGCCGGTTTGTGGACACTTTTGCTTTCATTGAGAACCTTGTAGAAGGATTCCTCGCCGCTTCCCTTCAATAAGTCAAGCAAGACCTCCCGCAGCACCTCCTTAGCTGGTTGCGTTGAGTCTGTGAACCGTCGAAATTGTGTTGCTTTGAGTTTCTCATGTAAGTTGTCGCATATCTGCTTGGCCACCGAGTAGGCAACATTATTCTCGACTAAGGACAACAGAAACTCATCGAGAACCTTTGAGATGTCTTGATCAGACAGTTCTTTCTGCGAAATCTTCTGAACTAGGCTATTGACGCCTGATTTGAGTTTCTCGAACACCTTATGTCACTGATGAGAACCGTGACTAAGTTTTGTCTCCCGCAGGGTTAAGCGGAGATTTCAGGACTTCGCATCTAAACTCAGCTCGGAGCCTGTTCTGTTGTCCCCTGGCGTCTTAGGAGTTCCTCGAGGGCATCGCGGTCTTGTTGGTATCGGCCAATGGTTTGGTCTAATTGTTGTTGAATAGATGTTCTTGCTTTATCTAATTCCTCAAGTCTACCTTTCAGCTCGCCAACGGAGGTTCCCACGTCTTTCTCCATCGCGGCTCCTGCTCCTATACCCATAATCAACTTCTTGGAATCCGCAATTTTCATTCTCACGTATGAGCCGGCTCCGACCGGGACGAGCGTGGAATCGCCGTCCTGTAGATTCTTCAGGCCATCGAGGGTGTTGAATGCTAAGGTAACTTCGCTGATCGCTGCTCGGACGAAATTAAGTCTGGATTGAAGAGCCCCGATGGATCCTTCTAAGATACGAATCTCGGTGGCCAGTTGCCTGACTATGTCTTCTGCCCTTGGTTGGGGGGATGACATTCCTATTCCTTAGCCTGCGCCGCCTCTAGGAGGGCGGATTGGATTTTCGCTATCTTAACTTCAAATCTTCTAGCGCGGTGTCTGCTGCCCATCTCAGAATAAAGACGCTGGACGGCGTCTTCCTCTTTCAGCGCGTTGAATTCGACGGAAAACGGGATTCTGCTTTGTCCCTTCCTGATCTCGCCTGTAATCTTGAACTTCTTCACTTCTGACATTCGTGACCTCGCCTTATGGCATCGGTGTCCGCTATTAATCTGAAGGTCGCGAAACAAGTGGCCGCGCTGAAAACGTTTTTATTAGGCAGGGGGATTGACGCCTTAGAAATTTGACTAGATGGTCCCCTCATTGCCACTTGCCAAGGATGAAATTGCTAGGGCACTCGGTGAGCTACGTAAGAATCTAACTAAGAGAAAGTTCTCACAATCCATCGATTTGGTTGTTCGCCTCCGAGAAGTTGACCTAAAGAGGCCCGAAAACAGGATCAATGAAACAATTACGTTGCCGAATCCACCGGATAAGGCACTGAAGGTTTGCGTGATAGCGTCAGGGGATTTGGGAACCAGGGCAAAAGCGGCTGGCGCAGACATGCTGGTTACCAGGCAGGAGATGGATAACTTGAGCAAGGACAAGAAATCGGCTCGGAAGTTAGCTCAAGATTATGATTTCTTCATCGCCGAAGCCCCCCTAATGCCCCTCGTAGGAAAGGCCCTGGGGTCATTCCTTGGCCCAAGGGGCAAGATGCCCACACCAGTCCCGCCTAACGCGGCTATTGATCAAATCATCTCCGGCCACCGCAAGATGGTTCGGGTTCGAATGCGAGAACAGCCCGTCCTCCAGTGTAGGGTTGGGACGGAAGCTATGCCGGACGAGAAGCTAGTGGAGAATATCCAGGCGGTAGTTTCCCGAATTGAACAGAAGCTCGAGCGGGGTTTCAAGAATGTTGGTGAAATACTCATTAAGGCAACGATGAGCAAACCGGTAAAGATCACCCTGACGAAGTGATGATTAATGCTAGCTCAGCAGGTCGCGGTTTGGAAAAAGGAAATTTACGAAGACCTAACGAAACTGCTTAACGAATACTCAGTTATAGCCGTCGCCGACCTGCAGAAAGTACGCTCATCGCAAATACAAGAGATTCGGAAGAAGCTGCGTGGCAAGGCGGACCTAATTGTCGCGAAGAATACGATTCTACGCAAAGCCAGCGAGAAGATCGCCGGTGAAAAGAAAGGTATTGATAACTTTGCAGATTCGTTGACCGGATCCAAGGTTCTAATTTTCACGCAAATGAACCCCTTTGAACTCATTATCTTTCTCAACAAGAACAAAGTCAGGGTTCCAGCAAAGGGCGGAGATGTGGCGACAAGCGATATTATGATTCCAGCCGGCAACACGGGAATACAGCCCGGTCCGGTGATTAGCGAGTTCAACGAGGCTAAGGTTCAAACACGGATCGAGGGCGGCAGTATCTTCGTTGCAAAGGACACTGTCGTTGTTGAGAAAGGAGAAGTGATTCCAGTTAAGACCGCCTCACTTCTGTCGAAGCTTGGAATGAAACCGATGGAAGCGGGGTTAGCGCTCTCATATGCTTACGATAACGGATCAGTTCTCGGCCCGAACGATCTCATCTTTGACCTTGACCAAATGAAGTCTGATTTCTCCTCAGCCGCGAGGATGGCGTTGGGCGTGGCGGTTGAGGCAAACATCATGTTACCGGAGACTGCGCCTATAATTATCTCGAAAGCGTATCGGCAGGCGGTTGCCGTCAGCGTCGAGTCAGGCTTCTTTACGAAACAAACTGCGGACTTTATCATCCAGAAGGCCTACGCGAACATGAATGCATTGTCCTCAGCGATTGCTGCTGTGAAGCCTGAAGCAATCACGCCTCCGTCAACTGCGAGCGAGACGAAAGAGCAACCAGGTCCCCCGGCACCTGCATCCGCTGAAGGAAAAGGTTGAAAAGAGGGACTTCGGGTAAGCACAGGAATCCTGTCAAAATTCGGTGTGAAAAATGGAATACGTCTACGCTGCTCTTCTGCTACATTCAGCAGGCGGCAAAATAACTGAAGATGGTGTAAAGAAAGTTCTAACAGCAGCCGGAGTCAAGACTGATGAGCCAAGAGTTAAGGCCCTAGTCGCGGCGCTCTCAGAAATCAAGATAGACGACGCCCTAAAGGCCGCGCAAGCAATGCCGGTGGCCGCAGCACCTGCAGCCGCAGCCCCAGCTGAAGGAAAGAAGGACAAGAAGGAAGGAGCAGAAGACGAGAAAAAGAAAGGAGAAGAAGCATTAGCCGGCCTCGGCGCGTTGTTCGGTTGAGCTCTCTCGCAACCTAACGCCCTTTCACTTTGTTTTTAGTGCTCCGAGCAGCGGTTCAAGATCGAAAATACGCTTCTTGAGAAAGCTACCCTCATAATTGGGCTGGTTGGAGCGAACAATCCCTATCTTTATTTCCGCTTCGAGGAGCTTACCACACTTTTTCTCAATAGTAGCCACTGTGCTTGGCCACGTTCTTCTTTGAAGTAGACGAGTGCATACTCGCTCTTCAGCTTGTTCCCGTGAAGTTCGAGGCGTAGCAAACGGGGTCCTCGTTCGATGAGAGTGTATTCTCCCTTGTCCCAAATCACTACTTTTCCAGCGCCGTACCCACCTTCCGGAATAGTTCCCTCGAATGAGCCGTAATCGATCGGATGGTCATCCACCGCTACCGCGAGACGTTTGATCCCAGCCTCTAGTGGAGGCCCTTTGGGGACAGCCCACGATTTCAGAACGCCGTCCATTTCCAAACGGAAATCGAAATGGTGGGCCGTCGCCCAGTGTTCATGAACAACAAATGATGGCATCTTTGGCCCTGAACATTCAGATTGGAGGATGCGGCTTAACCTTTTACAGTTACGTTAACGTTGTTTCCTCGGCTAGGTGCTGGCTGTTCTTTGTCTGAGGAATACACTGTCTGCCGGTGCGGGGCTAAATTCACAAACGATGCGGAAGGAAAGCGCCTCTACGATCTTCATCAATCCTGGTGCGGGAAGCAAGGCAGCGTCCCACAAGATTCAGGTTCCAGGAGGGAATATTCCCGTCCCAGCAGATCTAGCCAACGATGACTGAACCGGGCAGCGAGGCGGTTTTGGTTTGAGAGTAGTTACTTACGATGAAATAGAACCTGAAGACGCCATGCACATCGACGAGGTCTCTCCAACTGGACTAGAGACTTTTATAAGATTTAACTTCTGTATTAAATGCTAATACAAATTTTATGGTGGTAATTTGGATAAAGATTCTAGGTCAATAAAATGGCCGGAACAATATAGCCAAAACAATGTGGATGTGCATGTAAGTAACGAATTGGAGATGTCAGTATCTGCTGATATAGTGTGGGCATGGCTAATCAGAGCAAAACTATGGCCAACATGGTACGGCAATTCTGCCAATGTAATTATGGATGATGGAAAACCAGACCTGCACCTCGGCACCAAATTCAAGTGGAAGACCTTTGGCCTGAACCTTGAATCAAAGGTCGAGGAATTTGTCCCAAATGAACGCCTGGCCTGGACTGCACATGGCATCGGGATAGACGCTTATCATGCATGGCTGATAGAAAAGAGAGAGTCTGGTTGCTATATTCTGACAGAAGAAAACCAGAAAGGCATTCTAGCCAAACTCAACAAACTATTTAGACCTAACAACATGGAAAAATACCACCAAATCTGGCTTGAGGAATTATATTCAAAGGCAAAGGGCGGTCTTCCATCCTAAATCCATAGTTAGTGACCAGAAAGATTGTTCCCACTAGACCAATTCAACCGAGACAGGACCGAGCCTTGGAAAACTCTTTCTGGAAATCAAATCGCTCATCAGTTGATCCAGTCCGAGAATAATTTCACGTCACAGAACAGCAGCTGGGCTAAGGTCGAGGGTCGTCTATGTCTGCATTCTTTTCTGAATATACTTTGCTAGCTTTCCTTTCCATAGCGGGAGCTACTTGGTAACGGCAAACGGAACGAAATTGACGACTTAATTCAGACTGCAAAAAAAGTCGTCCGTAGAGAACAGAACCAAGAAAGCAAGGACAGAAATATATGAGAAATAGCCGTTGAGAGAACTTGACTGGATGATTTCTTAAGCAAGTCTCCGTATTGTGGAAATGGGCATTGTCGATGCAAAGCTACTTTTATGGTAAGACATGCAACACATCGAAGTTAAGTGAGGCCATAAAGCGAAGATTTCCAAATTTTAGTGGTAGCGTGACGGCTCCTCCGAACAAAACTGTGATTATAGTTATGGCCGGTCTTGATGATACTGACAAGCCAGTTCTAGATGAGATTGTTGATAGGCACATTGCTTCTGTGGAACAGGCTCGTAAAGAGTATGATGAAGCAAAACAGATTACCGGACAGAACAAACGACAAGAAGCTCAAATTTCGGTTATCGCTAGACTTCTTGGGCTGACAGACACTTAGCACACACCCGACGGTTTTTCACATCCAAACCTGTCCGACGAGGACTTCACAGCACCGATAGTAGCGACATGACCGCAATCTAAGGTCACAAGGCATTTCGCTCTACTCACTAGTCACCCTCCTTAACAGGATCACGTGCCAGCCTCAAGCACTAGGACTTTATCTTTAGTGCTTTGACGTGGACAATGCAAGTAGATAATGCACGTATTGCCGCTCGCTCATCAGACGCTCCTTGATTCACGGCGTCAGCACGTATTCTTGTAGTCCAACAGATCTGGGTCGGTTTCATTGGTTACAATGGAGTTCGAGATCATTTCTCCTATTGCGGGAGCGAATATTATCCCCTTGCCAGAATCTCCGTAGGCTACCCATAGGTTATCGTACCCAATCTTACCATAAAATGGCCTGAGGTTTGGTGTGGTTTCAATCACACCAGCCCACTGACGCAGTACCTTCACCCCGCGGGTCGAGGGCATTAGACGGGTTAACTCAGTTGCAGCGTATTCAAGAAACTCTAAGGTTGATCTTCTCTCTTCGTGAGCAGTGTCTTTGGGACGCGCCACGCTGCATATCACCTCGCCTCTCATACTCTGATTGAGATACAAGCCATTCGGGCGTAGCTGTATCATTGGCTTGATGAAAAATCTCAGCGGTTCTGTAGCTAGCATCTCGTGCCTAATTGGTTCTGATGCGATTTCATGATTCAACGGGCGCAGGATTTCTCTTGTTCCGGCGCCTGCCGCTAAGACAAACACATCCGCCTCGAACTTGTTCTGATTTGTCCACGCTGCGATAACCTGATTCCTATCCGTCTCCAATTTGCCAACTTTAGTTGACTTACATAATTTCCCTCCATTGGCTTCAAGCCCATGCCAATATCCGAAAACGACGGAGAACGGGTGAACTACACCGTCTCCTTTGGAAAATGTGCCACCCACGATTGAATCGGTTTCGAGGAACGGGTATCGCTTGCTCATCTGCTCCGCTGAAACCGTGACCGTATCGACTCCTAGCGACCGTTGCAGCATTGCATTCTTTTCCAGTAGTTTGAATTCCTCTTCCTCAGTTGCAGCCATCAAGTAACCATCTCGTCGAAACGGTATGAAGAAATCAAGTTCGTTAGGTAACCTGCTTAGTATCTCTCGACCCTTCTTTGCCATTGTAATATCATTCTCGTTGTCCCATTGGCAGTGGATTCCTCCGATCGCTCTGACGCTTATTCCACTTCCCGGATACCTGTCCTCTAATACTACGACATCCACGCCCCTCTTTGCGAGGTTGTATCCTATGCTAAGCCCGGTTATGCCCGCGCCTATGACCACGACTCGCATTACTTCTCATCTCTAGCGAGGATTTTCAGTGCCACGGGATCTACCGGGGGTCTCTGAGTTGTCAGACGGAGTTCGGTGGGTTTCAGCTTCTGCTGTTGCGCAAGTAACCTTAGGACATGCATCATACAGGTTTTTCCTTGGCATGGCCCAGTCGAGAAACCGGAGTACCTCTTCAGGCTCTCAATGTCATCGTATCCCTCTTCGATGACCTTAAGGAAATCCTCCTCGGTGAGATCTTCACAGTAACAAACTATCTTCTTGCCCATTATGGATCGCCAACTGCAATGCCCCTTGCGCTAAACAGCCAGTCTTCTGGTACTTGGATCGTTATGAGGGCTGTTCCATCATTTCGGTCAGCTGGAAACACTCGGATCACCTTTGCTTCGCCAAGCACTCTGCCGTCGCGGTCAAGAGCGTGAACCAGATCTCCAATCTCCGGGACGGAGCGAAATTCGTATTGCATTGTTATCTGCCCCATGCCCTCGGCTACTTTCAGAAGGAAGACCGCCTGCCCCGGGCATACCATGAGGCAGGAAATGCAGCCAATGCATTTATTGTAGTCTATTGTTGGGATGGCGTTCACGTTTTCCATCCTTATCGCGCCTAGTTTGCATGCCATGGCGCATGAGTTGCATGGAATCTCTTGAACGCATTCAATCATAACGATCGGCCGCTTCTCCCTCAGCCTTGCAAGTGGGGGCACGAGGTGCAGAGCGTGCAGTTCTTCAAGCCGGATTATACCGTCTTTAATGGACAATTGATTTTGCTCCAATCATGCCCTCTTCTGTTATTACGCTCTCAAGTCCTCGTCGAATCTTCTCGCCAAATGGCCCAGACCGAACGTCGTCCAGTTGCTTGATCCATCCCGCGAGCTGCTCTTCATCACCAGGCAGGCCGTAACCTAGCTTTGTCGCGGCGTCAACTCCAGCAATCTGGCCTTCTAGCATAGCTGTTGTTGCTTCTTCGATTCCGGAAGAATCCCCCGCTATGTAGGTTCCTTCTGAAATTTCCAATGACTTGGTTCTTCGCGGTACGAACCCGCCTAGTTCCGGAACAAATTGCATCTGCGCTCCTGCATGAGACGCTAGTTCGTAAGTGGGCGTGAGTCCGACTGCGATGCATATGAGATCGCATTCGTAGCGCCGTTCAGTATCAGCTATCGGCTTGAATGAGTTGTCGATCTGCGCGACCACCGCTCCTTGGACGCGGTTGCGTCCTAGTGCCTTGAGAACCGTGTGCGATGTGAGTATCGGGATGCCCCGTCGACGAACTTTGGCTGCATGAACCAAATACCCGCCAATCTTTGGGAGTGCTTCAACGATCGCTACTACTTTGACGCCTGCTTGAAGGAGTTGGTAGGTAAGGATGAGGCCAACGTTCCCAGACCCTACAACCAAGGCTCTTGAGCCCGGCTTTATTGCGTAGGTGTTCATCAGAGTTTGGACACCGCCCGCCCCGTACACGCCTGGTAGATCGTTGTTTTCGAAAACCAGAGTCCTCTCGTAGGCGCCTGTCGCAATGATTATCTTTCGGGCTTCAAACTTCAGTAACCTATCCTCTTGTACCGCTCCGACTGTATGTTTATCGAATATTCCGAAGACGCTTGCGCCTACGTAGGGTTTGATATTTCTCAATTCAAAGATTTTCTTCGTCAACTTCTCGGCGATTCGAATACCTCTCACTCCCGCGTGGTGTCGGGCATCGCCGAAGAACCGGTGCGTTTGCTTTACGAGTTGTCCTCCTAGCATTTTCTTGTCGTCGAGTATAACGACTTTCGCGCCCCTTCGCCCAGCTTCCAACGCAGCCGTAAGCCCGGCAGGTCCGCCTCCGATTATTACTAAGTCAACATTCTCGTGAACTTTATCGGTTCTGGTGGTTGGAATGGCCTTTTTCGTTGGAAGTTTTCCCAAGCCCGTAAACGACGTGATTACTTTGATGTAGGTGCCTCTCATGAAGCTTGGAGAGATCATCTTTCGGTGATAGAAACCTGACTTCAGCGAGAAGTAGAATCCAAGCTTGTCCATTATTGAAAAGAGATCATGATCAGCATTAGGAAAACCGCTCTGCCGTTGCACTTTCATACTGTCACGGATGTTCGTCATGCAAGTTCGAACATTTGGTATGCCGTTAACCGTCATCATGCAGGCTGAACAGCGGCCTATTGCGCAAAAGAAGCCTCGGGGTCTATGATACTTCATACTTCGACTGAAGGTCCTTACGCCACTCGCATAGAGCGCGGCTGCGATGGTCTCATTTGAATATCCCTCAACGGGTCTCCCTTCGAAGAAGAATGTGACGGGTTCTCCGCGGTCGAATCGCACAATAGGATGGTCCGTAATTCGATCGTCCTTCATTTCGAATCCCTAAGTCTGCTCCCCTCTGTCCGGCGGGACGCTCGCAAGCTTGGGATGGGAGCAACTAGGGCTAGAAGTCGGGAGCCGATATAAGGGGTCGATACATACTCTAGTTAGATTTACAATTGCATGTATGAGTCACAAAATCAATCAAGGCCGAAAAACCTCAGCATCAGTGTTCAAGTTGTTGAGGTCGGCTCCTAGCTGAGTGGCAACATACTATGATGGCCCCTACAGACCCAACGAATCCGTAGAAAGCGTCGATGAGTACCGGAGTCGTGCCCGAACTCTAAATGCACAACCGCCCTAGCCACGCAGATAGTTATCTTTACCTGCAACCCAATCTTCTCGAGGAGGGCTGAAACAGTCAAGGTCTAGTGTATCTTCAATCGCAATTGCAGTATGCTCAATGTTCGACGGAATTACCAAAACCTCTCCCTCTTTCACGACGGTATCTTTTCCGTTTATTGTGAATTTCAGCGCACCCTTTAGAATGACTGTGATTTGTTCGCTCACATGCTTGTGGGGTGGAACAACACACCCTTTCAACAGGACGATATAGCCGAGCATCTCATTATTTCCCGAGATAGTCCTCCTCGAAAGCTTTGGATTTAGCCATTCTTCCTTTAGGTCGGAAAGTCTACAGAATTTGATTTCGTCTTTCACATATGGTTTTGCATCAGACTCCAAGAAACTAACCTAGTTTGAATGACTGCTGCCACAATAAGTTAGTTTCTCTTCTTCCCGGCATCGAGGCTGCTGGGATTGTCGAAAAGGTCGACGAGAACGTCAAAGACATTTCGGTGGCGACGCGAGTCTACAGTTCTGGGATTTTCAGTCTTTCAGCCTATGCAGAAGAGAGAGTATGTGAAGTAGGTGAAGTGCACCCGTCGTTCGACCATTTCGCATCTTGGTGATTGAATCAAAATCATTTAAGGGCGGGTACGAGTATCAATTTGCGAAGTCCTTGAAACTTAAAGTCATTAACCCGATCACGTCCGGTCAACTTGATGCCGAGGAGGAGCGAGAGATGTCCAGTTACGCTTTTCCTGGAACGCAGATAACCCTTACGCATTTAGACTTCGGACCGGAATCCATTGAGTGCGAATTAGATGAAGCTCTTTGCGTACCCGATTTCCTTCGCCAAGCCGAGCAAGCTGAGGCTGAAGGATACGACGCTGTGATAAGCAACTGTTTCGGTGATCCGGGAGTGAAGGCTGCCAGAGAGATCCTGAACATTCCCGTAGTCGGAGCCGCGGAAGCCTCAATGCACTTCGCATCCTGTCTTGGGCAGCGGTTCTCTGTAGTCACGACGTTACGCAATTTTCTTCCGTTAGCAGAAGACCTCGCGGCTCAGTATGGTCTTGAGAAGAAGCTTGCTTCCGTTAGGTTTGCGAATATTCCGGTTCTTGGCTTGGAAGAAAAAGGGAAGCTTGTCGAGGCCTTACACAAGGAGATGATTGCGGCCATACAAGAAGATGGCGCGCATGTTCTCGTACTCGGTTGCACGGGCATGACGGGCGTAGCCAAGAAGGTTGAAAGTCTACTCAAGGAGGACGGTTACGAGGTCCCAGTGGTGAACGCCGCAGCGGCATGCCTTAAGCTTGCCGAGGTACTCGTTTCGATGGGCCTGAAACAGAGCCGTCTGACTTCAATGCGCCCACCGAACAAGGTTCGCTCGGTTTTTCCAGCATTACTCAAAACCGAAACCATCTCCCAATGACCCTCGGCTCTATAGGGAACTGTTAGTTTCGTGAGCGAGCAATTCAATATCGAGTTGCAACTTAGGATGACACGTACTAGACCCGTGTCCGTGAAGAGATCTCGTAGTCTTCACTTGCGTATTACCCGGTTGAACATGCGCTGCTTACCGGTTGGCTCCGTGACCTCTTTCGTTATTTGCTCAATATTGTCGCATTGTGTGCTGTACCATTCTTGTTCGCGAATGTAGGTTAACGGCATGGTGGGCTGAGGCGTACACCGCATCAGGTTCATGACCATGTCCTGCTCTGTTTCCCGGCCGCAACGCTTCTGAAGTAAACATTATGAGTATGCTTAGCTGAATATCTGAGTTAGAGCTGGGCCTCATGTCCGCTAATCTTCTGCTTTTGCTTCAGGCCCTCGTGCTCGCACCTCGCTGACAGAGGGAGCGGGCAAATAGCTAACTAGTTTAGTCTGCTTCGTTCTGTCGGCTGGGGGTATCAGTTAATGGAGATTAATGAGAAAGAATTCGCCGTCCCGTTCTTCAAGGAGAATGGGTTTCAGCGCAAGCAGTGTGAATGCTGCAAAGGTTACTTCTGGACTCAGAGGCCTGACGAGAAATTCTGCGGAGACAGTCCCTGCGTTCAATACTCGTTTATTGGGAAACCTCCAGCTAAGCGGCGGTACTCCATTCATGATATGCGTGAACTTTTCTTGTCATTCTTCGAACGGAATGGACACAAAAGGATCAACCCGTACCCGGTTGTGGCACGGTGGCGGGATGATGTCTTCCTTGTAGGAGCGTCGATCTACGATTTCCAGCCCTACGTTACGGAAGGTATGATTCCGCCCCCAGCAAACCCACTCGTCGTCAGTCAGCCATCCATTAGGTTCACGGACATAGACAATGTCGGCCCAACATTGGGGCGCCATGAGCTAATGTTCGAAATGGGAGGCGCTCACGCCTTCAACTACCCTGACAAGGAGGTCTACTGGATGGACCAAACAATCCGCTACCACCACCAGCTAGCCACCGAAGAGTTCGGCCTGAAGTCGGAATCGATTTCATACAAAGAGCATTTCTGGTCAGGAGGCGGAAACGCTGGCCCCGACCTTGAGTGTCTTAGCGCCGGACTAGAAATCTCCACCCTAGTCTTTATGCAGTACAAGGTTCAGGGCGATCAACTCGTCAAACTCCCGATCCGAACCGTCGACACGGGATACGGGATAGAGCGTTGGGCATGGTTAAGCCAGGGAACAGCCAGCGCTTTCGAGGTCCTTTACGGCCAGGTATTAGACAGCATATTCCAACTAGCCAACCTCAAGTATGACGAGAAGCTGGTTGCAAAAGTTGTTCCGTTTTCGAGTTACATGAACATCGAACGCAACGAGAGCCGTATTGATGCCCGAAAGAAAGTTGCCGAAAGTATAGGCATGGATTGGAGGGAACTCGAGAAGGCTCTTACGCCGATTGAAAGTGCGATGGCGGTTGCCGATCACACAAAGGCAATTGCCTTCCTACTATCAGAGGGCGTTGTTCCCTCAAACGTTGAAGAAGGCTACTTGATCCGTTTGCTGATTCGACGGACCTACCGAATGCTGCGCCAATTGGGCATTGAAGACAAAATGTTGGATATAATCGACGCCCAAGTAGACTACTGGGGTGGCGACTTCCCTCAACTAAAAGGAATGAAGAGTGAGATAGCGGGAGAAATCAAGTCAGAAGAATCCAAGTATCGAAGAACAATCGAACGGGGCTCAGACCTAGTAAAGAAAATTGCAAGCGACCTGAAAACTAAGGGACTTAACGAAATTCCTCCGCAGACTCTCGTTGACTTGTATGACTCTCACGGAATGGTTCCGGACATAGTGCGAGAGATCGCAGAACCGCTCGGGGTATCAGTGGATCCTCCGGGAAACTTCTATGGAATGGTCGCCCAGAAGCATTTGTCTGTAAAGCGCGTTTCAGAGGAAGAAACAGAATCGAAAGTGATTGACTCACTGAAGGACAAGGTCAGCGGGCTACAGGACACTGCCACATTATACTACAAAGACCCCTTCCAGAAGGAGTTCCAAGGAAAAGTAATCGCGATCCTCGAAAACAGGTTCGTCGTCTTGGACCAAACCTGCTTCTACCCCGAAGGGGGTGGCCAACCCGGCGACATCGGAGTCCTTCAGACCTCTAATGGGCCAATCAAAGTCGTAGACACACAGAAAGTTACCCGAATCATAGTCCACCAAATAGAAGGTACACCACCTCGCATTGGGGAAATCGTGCGAGGTTCAATTGAATGGAACAGGCGCATCAGTTTGATGCGTCATCATACAGGCACACACTTGGTTTTGGGTGCGGCTAGAAGGGTGCTGGGTCAACATGCTTGGCAGGCCGGCGCGAAGAAGGGCGTTGACTCCAGCCGAATTGACATATCGCATTACGAGAGAATTACGGAGGAACAGGCAAGAGAAATTGAAAGGCTTGCAACGGAAGTAGCCCTCCAAGACATTCCTGTAGAGTCCGAGTGGCTGCCCAGGGAGAAGGCTGAGCAGGCTTATGGTTTCAAGCTCTACCAAGGAGGGGTTGTGCCCGGCCGGGAGGTACGGGTAATCAAGATTGGCGATTGGGATGTGGAAGCATGTGGTGGAACGCATTGCACTAGGACAGGACAGATTGGGACCATCAAGATTCTGCACACAGAGCGCATTCAGGACGGCGTAGAACGAATAATCTTCGCCGCAGGCACTCAAGCTTTACGTGCCTTCCAAGAACAGGAGAAGAAAATCAAAAGCATTTCAACGGTCGTCGAAGCGCCCATCGAAAAAGTAGACCAATACGTTCAGACACTTGTTGAAGATAGGACAAAGCTGGCCAAACGCCTCGAAGAACTATCTAAACAATGGGCGGAGCAAGAGGCTGTAAGACTTCTGCAGTCTCCGAAAATCGTCGGCCGCGTAATGATGTGCTCTGCCAAATATGATCGTGGTGAAGAGAGCGATTTAGTCGCGTTGAACAACAAGATCGTCGAGAAAGAACCTAGCGCGGTCATTGTACTAATCCTCGTCAAGGATTCGGCCCGAATCTTCGTCGGTGCTGGAAAAGATGCAATTGCTCAAGGTGTGAATGCGGGGAAGCTCGCCAGCAAACTTGCCGCAATGCTAGGCGGAGGTGGCGGGGGCAAAGACTACTTCGGCCAAGGCGGCGGAACAAACCTAAATGCGGTTGACGAAGTGATGCGGAACTCGGAATCGGCGCTGAAAGCGGTCTTGAAGTGATAATCATGCCTGTTGACTGGCCGGCTTTGGACAAGAAATGGCGGGAAGAATGGGCTAAGGCAAAACTCTTCGAGGCCGACCCCGACCCGAAACGGCCGAAATGTTTCGTCACATTTCCCTTCGCATACATGAGCGGGCCCTTGCACGTCGGGAGCGGCTTCACCGCCGCTAGAATAGACGTGTACGCACGCTACAAACGGATGTGCGGTGTCAACGTCCTCTACCCGTGGGCTTGGCATTGGACTGGCAAGCCCCTTGCCGGCGCGGCTGAACGCATCAAAATGGGAGACGAAGAATTCATTCGACCGATAAGGGAGGTAGACGAGGTCGCAGAGGACGATTTGAAGAAGTTTGTTGACCCCGCGTATATGGCGAAATATTATACTGACGTCAATCGTGACGCGATAAAGCGTTTAGGGATATCGGTGGATTGGCGAAGAGATTTTCACACGAGTTCTCTGGACGAGGCTTTCAGCAAGTTTGTTGTTTGGCAATACCTACGCCTTCGAGAAAGGGGGTACGTCATCAAGGGTACGCACCCGGTAGTGTGGTGCCCGAAAGACGAAAGCCCAACGGGTGATCACGATAGGCTTGAGGGCGAAGGCGTCAGACCGGAAGAATTCATTCTAATGAAGTTCAAAATGGGAGAGATCTTCTTACCCTGCGCAACTTTCAGGCCCGAGACAATTTATGGTGTCACTAATCTCTGGGTCAACCCTCACGGTGAGTACGTTGAGGCCGATGTGAACGGAGAACATTGGGTCATAAGCAGACCCGCGTCAGAAAAATTACGCAACCAACTGAAAAGTGTCACCGTCATCAGGAACCTGAAGGGCGCTGAACTTGTAGGAAAGAAATGCTTTGACCTCATTCAGGACAGGGAGCTATTGATTTTACCTGGAACATTCGTGAACACAAATAACGCGTCTGGCTTGGTGTACAGCGTTCCCGCACACGCCCCGTTCGACTGGCTTGCTTTAAGAGATATTCAGAAGAATCCGGCGAGCGTGGAGGGCTTCGCCGTTAAGTCTGATGACGTTTCAGTGATTCAACCCATCTCAGTAATATCGGTCGAAGGCTACGGTGAATTTCCCGCAATAGAGATCGTTGACCGCATGAGAATTCGTGACCAAAACGACCCGTTAGCTGAGGAAGCGACGAAGGAAATTTACAAGGCAGAATTTCACAGTGGTTTCCTCAAAGATAGTTGTGGCCCTTACTCCAAGCAGAAGGTTGCGAACGTCAAGCAATCTCTCGTGGCTGAATTCAGAAGAAAGGGAATTGCGGACGTAATGTACGAGCTGCCGCAGCGTGTTGTTTGCCGGTGCACCACTGAATGTGTAGCCAAAATCCTGGCGGACCAATGGTTCCTGAAGTACTCTGACCCAGAATGGAAGGAACGGACGCACGGGGCAATTTCCAAGATGTCATTCTATCCAGAGGAGGCCAGAACATGGATGAACAGCATCATCGATTGGCTGCAAGACTGGCCTTGTGCGCGAAAGACAGGATTAGGCACACCTCTTCCATGGAGTCCGGACTGGATCGTAGAGACGCTTAGCGACTCAACCATTTACATGGCATACTACATGGTGAGCAAATTTGTCAATGCAGGGGACATCAAGCCCGAGCAGCTCATCCCTGAGATTTTCGATTTCATATTCTACGGGACGGGGAAGTCCGAGGAACTGAGCAAGCAAACCGGTGCCGATCGGAGAGTTTTGGAGAAGATACGGGAAGAGTTTCTTTACTGGTACCCAGTCGATTTGCGTAACTCAGGCAAGGACTTGGTGGGCAACCACCTTAGCTTCTTCGTCTTCCAACACGTTGCCCTCTTCGAACCGCGGTTTTGGCCTCGCGCGATTGGTGTCAACGGTTTCATGCTTGCGGAAGGTCGCCCTATGCATAAGGCTCAAGGTAACTTCATTCCGATTTGGAAGGCCTGCGACGAATATGGAGCGGATGCAGTACGTTGCACCGCCTTATTGGCAGCTGAAGGAATGGACGACCCAGATTGGCGCTCCGAGAACGTTCGTGATGTCAAGGGTAGGCTGGAAGCCTTTCTGAGCCTAGTTGAAGACATCGCCGCGAGGCCTGACCAGCAGACTTCAAATGGCCACCTGGAAAACTGGCTGATGAGCCGAATCAACTCTAAGGTAAAGGCGGTTTCCGAAGCTATCGAGAAAATGAAAACTCGAACGGCATTAGCCGCCGCCCTCTATGACGTGTGGAACGACCTTCGGTGGTACGAGCGACGCGCCGCTAGACCTGATTCTGCTACGGTCAAACTTTTCATCTCAATTTGGATTCGATTGATGGGACCTTTCTCACCACATCTAGCCGAGGAAACCTGGCGAAGAGTTGGCCAACGCGGCTTCGTGTCAACTTCAGAATGGCCCGAATTCAAGGAACAGATCGTCGATGAGAAATCTAATGAATTGGAAATGCTCGTGAGGCAGACGCTCGATGACACTCAAGAAATTATAGCCACAACAAAGATCACGCCAAAGAAAGTGTACTACTACACCGCCGCCAAGTGGAAGTGGCGAGTCTACACCGAAGCCTTGAGTAGAGCTAACTCGCAACCTGAAACGCTGAACGGTCTAATCAGAGACATGCTGGCTGCAAAAGCCTCTTCAGCGAAAGACCTACCGAAATTCGCCTCTAAAATAATCCAGCAGGCGAGAACAATGCCAGTCGAATTGCGCGGACGAAGATTGAAGATAGGAGAGATTGACGAAAAGAAAGCGTTTGATGAAGCGCGGGGCTTCTTCGCTAGGGAATTGAAAGTTGAGGTTCAAGTCCATGGCGAAAGCGAGGAAGGGATGTATGATCCGAAGGGGCGCGCGAAATTTGCTGAACCATATAGGCCTGCAATCTTCGTCGAGTAGTTAGCACTGTAAACTTTAAGCTTGAAGAGCCTGTAGTCCGAGTTCGGGCCCGTAGCTCAGTCTGGATAGTGCTTGCAGGTTGAGCGTCTAAAGCACAGGCCCTCTAAACGCTTTGCAAAAAGCGGGGGACGCCTGGGGTCCGGGGTTCGAATCCCCGCGGGCCCGCCAAAATCGTGTTATTGAAATCGTTTTCGTTATTCTTCGGTTACATTCATGGAATACAAGCAACCTCTCGAAGCACTTGCATGAATTGGCAGCTAAATCAGGGAACTTTGCCTGTCGCCGAGCCTCTTTCTAATTCGTAATTACTAAGCCTAGAATCCGCGTGCCGGTACGTGCCTAATCGATGAAAGGATCAATGGAACGAACCAAAAATAGAATCGCACTGGCAGGTCCCATAGTCTGAAGTTCCAGAAGATTGGAAGGACCGTTATTAAGAAGAGGGCTGCTGATATGAAGAGCGTGTTTCTAACGCGCTGGTATTTGGCGAGTGATTCTTTCGGCACTAAGCCTTTCTCCTCCCGGGCAAGCTGATCGGTGAATAATGCGATAATAGTCACAAGCCCAGCCATGTCGAGCGCATATAGAATTGAAGCATAGTTCAAGAGTAGTTCATGGGATAAGAGGTCGAAGGTTATGTTCAGGTAGAAAAGGTAAGGTTCAATCCCTACTAGAAATAACAATGCAACATTGAGGATGACTATGGTATTATCCTCCAGCGGGAGAGCCGACATTATGTTCCAATACCCCAGCCATACAGAAATCAAGATCAGAAAACTGAACCCGAACTCTGCAACATCGATAATCATTCCGAACGGCCTGGAAGGGATACGCGTGATCAGGGAAAGAGTACCAATTGCGATGGCAAGTCCGAAAACGAATTTCGCTGCTTCTTTTTCGGCGTCGACCATTGCACTAACTGTTTCGGTTCGTGACATTATTCGCTCACAAGTTTCTGAAAGTTGCCCTGAATCCTGAGCTTGGCAAGAAAAACGTTTGCTCGTAATTAGGCGAGGCCACAGAAAAGAGATTCATCACACTAAGCCGTCTTGAAATTACCTTCATAACTCCTTATTAGTCAAGACGGGGGCGGTCCATTCACTGTTGCGAGTCCAGGAGACCGACCATTGATCATTGATGTTTTCAACCATTTCTATCCAAAGGAATACATAGAGGCGCTTTCCAAATCCTTGCCTAATGAGAATCATCGAGAATATCAAAGGACTCGGCATCCCTGAGGAAGAGAAGAAGATGATCTTGGGTGAAACTGCCATGAAGCTCTTCAAGCTCGAATGAGGCTTTCGCGTGATTCCCAAAAAGTTTGACTATTACGCGCCCACATCTCTCAAGGAAGCAATCCGACTCTTGAGTGAAAACGAGGAGGCTAAGGTGCTTGCTGGGGGGCAAAGCCTCCTAGGCCTAATGAAGCTGAGGTTAGCCGCACCTACGGCTCTCGTTGACATCTCCAAGCTCTCAGATCTTTCCTATGTACGAGAAGATGGGGATCGCTTGGCGATTGGGGCCCTTACGACCCACGACACCATAGAGCACAGTCTAACAATCAAAGAAAAGTTTACGATTCTGAACGAAGCCGCCAGCAAGATTGGAGATCAGCAAACCAGGAACCTAGGCACCGTCGGCGGAAGCGCGTGTCACGCTGACCCGGCTGCCGACCTACCTACAGCGCTGCGTGTTTTGGACGCAGAATTTGTGATAAAAGGAAGGAACGGTGAAAGAGTGGTTCCTGCTCAGGATTTCTTTGTAGATATCTTCGCGACTGCTGTTGGCCACGACGAGGTTCTGACGGAGATACGACTACCTTACCTTCCGCCTAAGTCTGGTTCCGCTTACATCAAGCACAGTCTAAGAGAGCACGATTCCGCGATTGTGAACGTCGGAACCGTATTGACCGTGGGTGACAGAAATGCCTGCAAAGACGTGAGGATTGGTCTCGGCGCAGCAGGGCCAACTCCTTTGAGAGCCACGTCTGCAGAGCAACATCTCAAGGGCAAGACCTTCGACGACAAGATGATTGTAGAGGCAGCTGAGAAGGCAACTGAGGGTGCTGACCCACCATCAGACGTGCATGGTAGCAGCGAATACAGGTTAGAAATGATCAAAGTACTCACCAGGAGATCACTCAGGCTCGCTTTGAGCAGAGTCAAATGAGGTGAAAGCAATCTTGCAACCGACGAAATCCGAGACCGTGAAGGTCATTATGAAGATAAACGGCAGGGAGTACAGCGGGATGACTGAACCAAGAACTCTCCTTGTCAATTTCATCAGAGACGACCTAAATCTGACTGGAACTCACATAGGCTGTGATACGGGTCACTGCGGCGCCTGCACAATCATGATGAACGGCAGGACGGTCAAGTCCTGCATGGTCTTAGCGGTTCAAGCTCAGGGAGCAGACATACTCACTATCGAGGGTCTAGCGGAGGGGGACAAGCTTCATCCGATTCAGAATGCTTTCCGGAAGAACCACGGTTTGCAGTGCGGATACTGCACCCCAGGCCTCTTGATGTCCAGTCTCTTTTTGCTACAGAGGATTCCCAACCCGACTGAGGACGAAATTCGCAGGGGAATCGAAGGCAACCTCTGTCGGTGCACGGGGTATATCAACGTCCTGAAGTCGATCAAGGCCGCCGCGAAAAGCATGCAGGAAAGCGTAGAGAAGGGTGCCTGATCATGACTGCAAATTCTGGTGATGACGAAATACAGGGCAGAGTGGAAGACCTGAGGCTCATCACAGGCAGAGGACGTTACGTCGATGACCTCAAACTAGAAAACCAAGCATACCTGGGAATTGTTCGAAGTCCGTTCGCTCACGCCAAAATAAGACACATTGACTTTTCGAAAGCGCGCAAATCTCCCGACTTCATCTCTTCACTTACGGGAGAGGACTTACTCAAGGAAGGTGTACTTCCAATTACGCAGGACGAATGGCCCCCGCAGAGACGCGCAAAGCGCTACCACTTAGCCGTCGACAAAGTGAGATTCGCAGGAGAACCCGTTGCGGCGATCCTGAGCAGGAACAAGAATTCGTTGGAAGATCTGATCGAAGAAGTCGAAGTAGAGTACGAAGCGCTTCCAGTCGTGACGTCGATTGAGGAGTCGAAGCAGAGTAAGGCGATACTCTACGAAGAATGGAAAGATAACATATCGCTAACCGACGAAGCGAAGAAGGGCGACGCAGAGAAAGCAATCTCATCCGCCGCGTATGTGATCAATGCACGAGAAGGGATAGCTAGGCAAGCAAGCGCACCCATCGAGACACGTGCAGTCTTGGCCGCATATGACAAGGAAGACGATGCCTACGAAGTCTGGGCGACTGTGCAGTCTGTACATGGACTCCAAGAGCTCTTGGCCTCAGAGCTGCAAGCGCCCAAAGAGAAGTTCCACGTCAGAGCCATGGACGTCGGAGGAGGATTCGGGAGCAAGGGATCGCAGTCTTACCCTGAACCTCTGCTTGCCTGCTTGTTTGCCAGAAAGACTGGGCTTCCGGTGAAATGGACAGCGACGAGGACAGAGGAGCTGCTGGAGGCCGCATCCGGTAGGGACGAGTACTGCGATATCACGTTTGCATGCGATAAAGACGGAAAAATCGTTGCCCTCAAAGCAAGAGTAGAATGTGATGCTGGCGTTTCTGGTACGCATAACCACATGTCATCACTGACGATCTGGATGATGCCTGGTCCGTACAAGATACCAAACTTGGACCTAAAGGTGGGCGCTTATGTCACGAACAAGGCGCCGTTGGGGCCCGTCCGAGGAGCAGGGGCACCAGAAGCATGCTACTTCATCGAACGTGCAGTGGACATAATGGCCAGAAAGATTGGATTAGACCCGATCGAATTCAGGCGTAGGAACATTATCCAGCCAAAGGAGTTCCCGTACGACAACGGCATCGGCTCCGTGTACGACGGCGCGAACTATCCGCTACTTCTGGGCACTCTTGTCGAATCATCATCCTACAAAGAATTGCTGCAATGGAAAAGCGACACACACTCAAAGTTCGGAGGAAGCACCCCCGTATTAGCAGGCCTCGGGATCGCGCTGAAGCTACAAGGCACCGGGGCAATGCTGACCGAGACTGCGAGAGTGGTTCTGGACGCAGCTGGTAGAATAACAGTCTACACAGGCTCAATGCCACATGGACAGGGGCTTGAGACAACCCTCGCCCAGCTCGCGGCAGAGGAACTAGGTGTCCCACGTGACAGAGTAACAGTTGTATGGGGAGACACTGCCAAGATTCACGATGGAATTGGAACCTTCGCGAGCAGGTCCGCCGTAACAGGCGGAAGTTCAGTCGTAGACGCGTCACGAAAACTGAAATCGAAGCTTATCGCGAGGGCATCAAAGATTCTCAAAGTTGACGAAAAATCCCTCGATCTGAGGAACGGCGCGGTTGTAGATCTCACATGCCCTGATGCTCCGCTCTTGGCGTTGAACGAAGTCGTGAAGAAGATGCCGCGCGGGGAAATTTCAGCTAATTCGAAATTCAAGTTGAACTCAATGACCTATTCAAGCGCCGTGCACCTCTGCGCCCTAACCCTAGACACCGAAACCTGTAAAGTCAATGTCTCAAAGTATTTGGTGGTTGAAGATTGCGGCAGGATGATAAACAAGACCATAGTTGAGGGGCAAGTGCACGGAGGTGTGGTGCACGGCCTAGGTGGCGCGTTATCGGAGCGCCTTGTCTACGACAAGGACGGCAATCCATTATCTTCTACCTTCATGGATTACAAAATCCCTTCAGCTCAGCAAGTCCCGAACATCGAAATGTTCCATCAAGAGACTCCATCAACAATAACTCTCAACAACGCGAAAGGCGTAGGAGAGAGCGGCACGATTGCCTCCTATCCAGCTATCATAAACGCTCTAAACGACGCGCTCGCTCAGATCGGAACGGGAATAGAAGTGAACATGGCCCCTGCTACGCCAGACGAAATATTCTCCGCCTTGAGAGCCAACCGCGCCCCAGCGCAACCATCAGCCTGACTCCCGTCGCAGAAGACTCCGTTCTATTCAGAGAGCTTTTGCTTCAGAGAATTGATCATCTGCGTCACGTACTTCTCCGTGGCGGAGTCAATCAGCCTAGAGCCAACCCTCGCCATTAAACCCACGATCTTCGCATCGGCAGCCCACTTCACTAGGGTACCCCCGCCCTGCGTATCCTCCATAGTGAAGCGGCTTTCAAGTTCGACGACGCTACTAAGCCCGGTTGCCGTAGCATTCAGTTTCAGGAAAGTGGATGCCGTTTTCTCGGTAATAGTGCATTTCACATCCATTAAGCCCTTAACGAAAGAAATTCCAAGCTTTGCCTTCAGAGAAAAATTGTCGGCATCAATTACCTTAACGTCCTGAACGTCAGGGAGTATCGCTGCAATCCTGGCCGGGTCTACCGCGAAGGCGTAGACCACATCCTTGGATGACGACACCTCGAACGAGCCGTCGTAGTGCATGGTGAAGATGTCTTCCTATCCCTGATATATCATTTGGAATTTTTGACCTTTTCTCGTCCTTAGACGAATCTCTGTTTCCCTTGCATTTTCTTTTTCGTCAGCATGGTTTTATGGTTGTATTGGACGTGTGAAATTTTTGTGTGGTTTGAGTTTGAGGCCTGATGAGGATACCCTGTTGGATCCTATGTTGACGGTTGCTGATAAGTTGCTCCTCTTAGTTGAAGCGGCGCCAAGGTGCACGTGAGCTATGATTGGCCCTTCCCATCGAAGGCGGGGAGTTTACTTTGCCAGGTTGTATGCGTCGATTACCTGCCAAACCCAGAAGACTAGCGCGTAAGTGGTGAGAGCGAATCTGTATGGGAAGAAACCTCCAGCCGACCTGAAGGAGATGAAGAGGGTCTGCCATATCAGCGCTAAAGTCCCGACTATTATTCCAGCGACGAGGATTGATGCGCCACGTTCTGATCTGCCAGCGTACATCTGCCCTAACCCTGGAACTAGAAGGGAAAGTACTGCCGCGACTGGCGGGTCACGTTTGGGCTTGCGGGGCATGGCTTCTCACAGCATCATTAGCTCTCGTCGTAACTCTATATTACTTGTGCACGGCCTTGCGCGGAAGCATTTAGGTTAGCTCAGGCCGTATACTTCTCTTCCAGGTATTTGACCAGCCATTCGGGGTTGTATTCTTCGCCGAACAGCCGCTTCTGGAGTTCTTTGGGAGAGTAGGTCGCGCCGTAGTTGTGTATTTTTTCCTTCAGCCAAGTCTTGATTCTTCCCAGTTCACCTTTTCTCACCAGTTCCTTCGTATCCATGTCTTTCTTAATTCGTTGGAAGAACATTCCGGCTATGACATTCCCCAGCGAATATGTTGGGAAATATCCAAAACCTCCCCCGCTCCAGTGCACGTCTTGGAGAACACCTTGCGCATCGTCCTTGGGTCTGACGCCGACGTATTTCTCCATCAGGTCGTTCCAGAGTGACGGGGCTTCGGAGACCGTGATTTCTCCGCCGATTAGTTTCTTTTCCAATTCGTACCTCAATACAATGTGGAAATTGTATGTCAGCTCATCTGCGTCGACGCGGATTGGGCTTGGTTTGACCGCGCAGAAGTACCTGTATATCTCGTCTTCGTTGTAGCCCGAGACGAAGGGTAAGTTTGCCTTTAATGTTGGGTAAACTAGTTTTGTGAATTCTTTGCTTCTTCCTATGAAGTTCTCCCAGAACCTCGATTGGGATTCATGAACGCCGAGTGAGTTGCCTCTAGAGAGTGGAGTGTATTCTAGAGAGGGATTTACTTGCAAATCGTAGATCGCGTGGCCTGATTCATGGATAGTGGAGAACAGGGATTCCTTGAAGTCTTTTCCTTCGTACCTTGTTGTAATCCGCACATCATCAACTGACATGCTCGTGGTGAAGGGGTGAGTAGAAACATCCATCCTGAAAGTCTTCTCGGGCATTGCAAGCAGCTTCAGGACTTCAACGTTCACACGCCTCATAGCGGCTTCATCATAGGTAACTGACTCCAAGGGGTGCGTGCTCGGAAATTTGCCTTCGGAAACAACCTTGCTGAGAATCCTCTTGAGGTTAGGGACGAGGTGTGAGAAGACTCGGTCGACGTCAGTTGTTGTGAGCTCCTCTTCGAATTCGTTCATGAGGGCATTGTAGGGGTGTCCTTTGTAACCGAGTTTCTCTGCTTCCTGTTTCTTCAGGTCAACAATCTTCTCTAAATAACCTTTGAACATCTGGAAGTCAGATTTTCGTCTCGCCTCCCTCCAGACGACTGTGGCCTCTATTGCAGTTCTCCTTAGCTCTTCCAAGAGCTTCGGCGGGATTTTCATATAGTAGTCAAGCTCGCGTTTAACTACCCTCAGAACTCCCCGTTCATAATCGTTCATGCCCCCAAGTTTTTCCGCCTTCAACACAAGGTCGGCTAATTCAATCGTGCGTTGTTGCTTCATAAGCGACGTCTGAGCCATCGCGAAGCCCCTAGACTTCGATGATCCGAGGGGCATGTAAGTTTCCATGTCCCATTCAAGCAGCGCCGAAGTATGATCTAGCGCCCAGATGGGTTTATTTTTCTCAACAATTTCCATTATAGCCGGATTACTTGACATGGAAAAGAACGCAGCCCAACCGCAGTATTAAATTGTGGGCATAGACTTCGAATATGTTTTCTTGAAAATCAAAAAGACCAATGCAACCGTGAACGCTATGAGCAAGGGTGCTATTGCTGGCGGGAATTCAGGGACGGCTAGCTGAAGATAGAAGTTTACAGTGTTTGATGTATTGTCAGTGACATTGACAGTAGCACTGTTAGCCGTGTATCCTTGAACGCTCACTGTAACCTTGTATGTTCCGGCGGGAACTCGCATCAGGTAGACTCCACTCATACCAGAAAATGCTTCGAACGTTTGTTGGCTGTTGCTGGCATAGATGGTCGCCCAGTCAAAGGGCTGGCCGTTAACTCCGATTACCCTGCCCGTTATCTCTCCACCTGGCCCACCGTAGTACTGCTGCGTCGATTGGGCGAACACCAACCTACTTCCAATCAAGACCAGCGCAAGAAAAAGCGAAGCCGTCAGGATGAATCTCATAGATCCCGCTCAACTAGAAGGATCAAGTTAGATAACTGACAATAAAAGACTTGGGAGGCAGTCCGACTACCACTTCTTTAGTACAAGGTTTGGGTTTGGTTAACAAGGTAATTGATCAGGCGGAAACATTGGGTCTCCGGAAGAGAATTTCTGACCTCACGGTGTCGGTTCTTCCTGATTTCTATTTTGACAGGATAGTTCGGGTTCCCGCCTTCCCTAACCTGATTAGGCAGGTTGAGTTGAAGGCGGCGTCAGGGGGCGGCAACCTGCGAGGCCTCTTTCAGACAGAGGTCAAAGGGGGAAACGCGACAAACCTTGCGTACGCCTTATCATCGCTGTCAGCAAGAACAAACCTTTACTGTGTGGGAAATTCGCTAACACGAGCCGTACTTTCAACCCCACCTGCAGGCTGCAAGGTCAGGGTCATTGAGGGCCGGCCAGGTTATACGATGGCCTTAGAATTCCGCTTCAAACGGAAACCAGTCAACGTCATGTTCAGCGATGTCGGTGACATTTCGCATTTCGATGGTAAAGAACTCACTCGACACGACGCCATGACCCTGAGGAAAGCTGATTGCGTCGCTCTCGTGAACTGGTCCTCTAATACGAAAGGAAACGAGCTTGCGCGCAGGGTCTTTGGTCTAAACGGCCGGGAAGGCAGGTTGAATTTCATTGACCTTGCAGATGTGACCGGCGCAGAGAGTAGGGTCAGAGCTCTCGCGAGAAACATTCTTGATCAAGGGTTAGTTGACGTAATGAGCTTAAACGAGAACGAGGCTAGAATTATAGCACGCACGCTTTCAGTCGGGGGACTGCGGCGTTCATATGATCGTCGTGACGTAATTAGAGTGTCAAAGCTGCTTCACGGCTCCCTTCACGTCGGGGTAGACATTCATACTCCAATCGGGAGCGCCACTTCAACCAACCAGGGAGACGTGTGGGTAGATTCGTTTGGAAAAATCAGCGGCTATGTAACTGGGGCAGGCGACGTTTGGGATGCGGGAGACATAATCGGGCACCTTCTCGGATTCAAAGCCGAGGATAGGCTCCGTTTCGCAAACGCCTGCGCCCATCTCTACCTAACCAACAAGAATGCTAAACTTCCAACTCTTCGTGAAGTCGCGCAATTCGCAGGCCTCTAACTCTTTTATCTTCGGCATCGAAGTTGCGGCAGATGCTCATGCCTTTCCCTAACATTAACGAACGCCGAACGTTTCAGTTGGGTGCCAAGCACGTCTCTAAGGTTGATCCAAAGCTTCGGCAACTCGTCGAAGAGCTTGGTCAGATCGATTTCGAGGCTGGAGGAGATCCATTTGAATCGCTGGTCGAAGCGATTATTTCTCAGCAATTAAGCGGCCGATCCGCTCGGGCAATTTTTGGTAGACTGAAGGCTCTGATTGGATCCGAAGTAATCGAGGCGAAGACCCTCAACAGGATCCACGTATCAAGATTGAGGAAAGCGGGGGTTTCTCCGCAGAAGGTTCGCTACCTCAAAGACTTGAGTTCGCGGGTGGCCAATGGTAAGTTGGACCTTGAGCGTCTCAAGGAGATGGATGACGCTGAAGTAGTTCGAGTACTTGATGAAGTCAAGGGCATAGGTCCGTGGACGGCGCACATGTATCTGCTCTTCACGCTGGGACGGCCGGATGTTCTTCCGGTCGATGACCTTGGGATTCAACTGGCGGTCAAGAAGGTGTACTCCTTGCGCAAACTTCCTACCGCGAAGAAGATTGAGGAGATTGCGAGCAATTGGCATCCGTATTGCTCTATAGCCTCATTGTATCTCTGGCACGCGAAGAGCGGCCAGTAACGGTAGATCCTTTTCAGCGAAAACTTCTCGGTTACGACCCGACTTGCAAAACACTACCTCAAACGGAAAGGATAATTGCTGACGCTCCTTTGGGAGGATTGTTGGCTGTGAGCGTGGGGTCCAAATGAGCACGGAGGTTTGTGCTTGCGGCAGCGGGAAGAGGCCTACCGGATTTTGTGAAGAATGTGGAATGAAGTACTGTAACGAATGCAAATTCACGCACCTATACACCCCTCCGGCTATGAGTACCGCCGATTTCCTGTACGCAAGCGTGGGCAAGAAAAACTAGCATTGCCTTCTGCGAGGAGACTCGGGTTGCTTTCCGTGAACCAAAAACCACGCTTGGTCTACGACGGGGTCTGCAACCTATGTACGGGCGCTGTTCGTTTTCTTCACGCGCTGCGGGGTGAAAAGCTTGTTCAGTATACGCCGTTCCAGAACCTTAGGTCAGAGGTGCGGCGGGCATACGGTTTGACGGATGAGGCTCTTCAGGGTCGCATGTGCCTCATCCGAAGAGACGGGTCACTTGCAAGTGGCCCTTTTGCATTAGTGGAAGTGTGCAAGCTCCTGACACCATTCAGCTTCCTTTGCAGTCTGTTCGGAACACCTTTCGCTCAACGATTGTATGATTGGGTGGCTCAGCGGCGTTACAGGATCTTCGGCTGCAGGGAATCATGCTACGTAGTCAAATCAACTGGCTGATCTCGGAAGGCTTCACGAACACTTGACTATCAACGCAATCTCATCGGGGTCCGAGATGAAGAGTTGCCCGTTTCCGTCATTATGTGCGATGGGGCTGTCGGCCAACATGGTTGATAGCTCATTGAAATTTTCGCGTGGAACTGTAATGATTACGTGTTCCAGACCCGCCCAGTTCTTCTCGACTGGTTTTCCTCCGAGGCTTTCCCACGTGTTCATTCCGATGTGGTGGTGGTATCGCCCAACGGAGAGGAACGCAGCGCTTCCGTAGTACGTCATCAAATCCAAGCCCATCACGCTACGGTAGAAGGAGATTGACCTCTGCAGGTCGGTAACCTTCAAGTGAATGTGGCCCATCTTGGTTCCGTCAGCTATCGCTTTCAAACCATCCGGACGTGCGTCGGGCACTTCCTTTAGCAAGGAATCAATGTCTAGCGGCTGTGTTGTCATATCCACGTAGCCGTCTTCATCAAATTTCCAATAATCCCTAGTCCTGTCAGCGTAGATTTCTATTCCATTTCCTTCAGGGTCCGTCAGGTACAATGCTTCATTGACGAGGTGATCCGCGAAACCGTCAAAAATTATCCCTGCATTACCGATAGCAAGGTAGGCGGCTGCTAGGCTTCTCCGATTTGGAAGCAATAACGCATAATGGTAGAGTCCAGCAGCGTCATCGGGCGGTCTTTCGGCGTTTGGAAGATGCCTCAAAACTAAAATGGGCTCCGCGGATTTGCTGGGACTAAGCTCAACAATCTCTTTGTCCCGCTGGCGGGCTACGAGGCCAAGATCCTTTTCGTAGAAGGACAGCATAGAACCTAGATTCTTTACCTTCAAGGAAATAGGTCCGAGCGTCATTTCCGGATTGAGTTTGAATTCCGGCATGGGCATCTCGATGAATCCTCTGCATGGTGGATTGGGTTTCCCAGGAATTAAATCAAAAGGGGTTTTAGGCCATGGTCGGTGTTTGGGAACATTGGTTGTCGAGTAGTTGGTGCGGGGGAGGAGATTCTGACCCCAATTTACCGGTACATATAGACGGGTGACGAGTGAGGCGGTGGTATGCATACGCGCCCAGTGTCGAATGGTGTCAGATTAACGGTGCACGTGAAGCCGCTGAGAAACGAGACCAAACTGCTCTGCGAGCCGGATGGCACACTTACAATCCATGTCGTTGCACCCCGGTGAGAGGTAAAGCCAATCGAGAGATCGTGCGATGGCTGTCCAAAAGGCTCCGAACATCATCCTCGAATGTGCAGCTAGTCGCTGGTTTCCATTCGAACGTGAAAGTCATCGAAATCACAGGAATGACCGAGGCTGAAATCGCCGCGGTACTAGGCATTAAGTGTAAATCGGATGCGGGGGGATGAAATCGTTGTTCTGCATGTCTTTCACTAAACTAACGCGGTGCGGATACGCATACAACATTGAGTTCAATCCGGTTCGCCTGCACAAGCATCCCATGAGAATTGGAGAGTTCGAATTCCGCTGCCCGCTACCTGTCGCCGATTCTCAGTACTTTAGGGTTAGATACAGCAGGATTGCTAGGGCCACGGACGTGAATACGTCTGGCAGCATGGCAAACGGGCCAAGACCGGAGGGTCTGAATCCGAATGCCCATTGAAGGATGGGGTTCGAGGTGAGAGCGTCGAGGAGCAGCACAATGCAGAATATGACCAACCAAAGAGTAAACTCGACCTTCCGCTTCAGATAAATCTCCGCGTAGAGAGCGAGCAAGAAAACCAATAATGTTGCATTCACCGTTGAGAACACAGTGTCAAGGATGTAGTACAACCCGATGTCTCCGGGAATGCCCTCCGGAGGTGGCCTGGGCGGCTGCATCGGAGATGGTGGAGGAAAAGGCAGGTGTGTTGATGCCCAGAACCAGGCAAGCAGCGCCACTGCAATCGCTGCTGCTACGGCTAACCCAATTCTGACTTTCATGTTCGGGCTATCATTCATTCTTGTTAGCCTCACGTTCCAGAACTTTCTTCAAGATCTCCTCAAACAATGCGTAGTTTTCTTCCATCTCTGGGGACAGAAAATAGGTTGACGCATACTTGTCGCCTGCAGACATGATAATTCTGTTTTTTTCCAGCACGCCGAGATGATGCCGAATTGTTCTATAATCTTTCCCAACGATGTTGGCCAACTGGTTTGCGTTTTGTGGGCTCTCTTTCAAAGCACGTATGATTTTGGCACGGGTGGTTCCGCCTCTCATCCCTGCGATAAGCCATCCCAGAATGTACTTCAACGACTGCGGGCGAGCGTACATCCATACCGTCCCAGTTTGACCTAGCGTCTCCGAACTCCATTACTTCAGTATACCGTTCGATTCTTTTCATGTCGCGACTCGAGAGTTTGCAGTTGAACAAGTTGCCAGTCCTCCGTGGCACGTGCGCGGTGTTGCTATTAGATTTTTTTCAGAATTCATCAAGAATCCATGCCTACTACAATCCACCTGAGTTGAGTCTTGACACAAATGGATGATGAGATTAGGGTGGGGGTATGTCAGTCGGCTTGAGGCAATGCTCCCTCACGCCTGCAGCGGCCCTTCCATTACTGAAGCTATTTCCAGATTTGATGTGGTCGCACGTCCAATTCAACGAATACTTAATGCAAGTAGTCCGAAAGCCATTATCTGGATATCCATGGAAATTCAAGCTATCTCAGCTCCTTCAGGCCACACCCTGTAATCGCGTTTCACAGACAGGCTATCATCAATCGTGAACTATTAGCTCGTTTTTCAGAATTCAACACAAGTCAGATTCGGAGATGGAATGAGAATCGATAGGGATGAATTAGTCAAAGATTTGTATCCAATTCTGAAAAATCCACTAATACGTCCAGAATCAAACGTCCGATTAAGAGGTGAGAAATAGAATTGGGCTTTCTCAGTTACGTGCTGCAAGCTGCTCCAGGAATGCAGGGTCCCCAGCAAACCGCAGGCATGGGAGGATCGTTCATATTCGGAGCTATCACTGCCGTGTCCGTCCTGCTGGTGAGCGTGGGAATCTTGTACGTCCTAATGAAACTGGGAAGATTCCTTGATGCCTTGAAGGATAAAACCTAGAAACAGGCCACTTACTGCTTTTTTCTCCTTTTTCCGCTTCGTGCACGCTCCATGCAACAAATCACAATAGTTGCAATTTTAGGAGGTTGGCCGCTCAAATCGCTCGTACTCTTTGCCTCTGCTGAATTAGGTAAAGACTTGTAATCAATTCTGAAAAACCCAGTAATATTCCGCAATCGGATGGGCGACGCGGCGATGGCTAATTGGGTTTCTCGAGAGTTCCGACGGAGTCGCACGAGCAGGATCTCGTCTCAGTCCAGGAAATTTGGGAAGCTGAATACGTCCATCACCTACTGGAGGAATCGAAGTGGCTTTGCGAGGAATTTGAGTCGGGCCGGGTAATCTTCCAGCAAATCTGCCGCCGCCCCCGAATCGGTGACGCAATCGCAGCCACAGATAGGTCATTGCACAATGATGCGGGGTGCACATGAAATGCCTGAGACAGTCAGCGGCCTAGTAGCACAGTCGGAAGTTCCGTCGGTTGAAACGTCTCAGGTCACCAAAATCTACAGGGTTGGCCGGGTTGATTACCCTGCACTCAGAGGAGTGAGTCTAAGGATAGAGCGAGGAGAGTTGACCTCGATCGTTGGACCGTCCGGAAGCGGAAAGTCAACCTTGCTCAACATCATTGGGGCACTTGACCGAGCAACTTCAGGCCGGGTCAGGATTGACGGCTTAGACACCCGGAAATTGTCCGACGATCAACTGGCTAAGATTCGCAATAGGAAAATTGGCTTCATTTACCAATCCTTCAATCTAATAAATCGACTAACCGCCGTCGAGAATGTAGAAATGCCCCTGATCGCCAGAAAAATGCCAAAGAAACTTAGACGGGATAGGGCGATAAGGCTACTTGGCGCAATTGGGTTAGCCCGAGAAGCAAACAAGCATCCAACCGAACTGAGCGGAGGAGAGCAACAACGTGTGGCGGTGGCTAGAGCGCTGGTAACCCATCCCGCAATCGTGATAGCGGACGAGCCGACGGGGAACCTCGATTCAAGGACTACGCAGGAGCTGCTCAACTACATTATCCAAGTCAATGAGACAATGCATACCACCTTCGTCATAGTTACCCACAATTCTCAGGTATCAGACGTCACTCGCCGCGTGATCACCATCAGAGATGGTATGATCGAGAAGGACCAACGCCTTCAGAGAATTGATTTATACGCGAAGTGATTGGAATGTTTCTCTCTGACGTTTTTGGGCTCGCTGTCAAAGCTCTCTGGGATAGAAAGATCAGAAGCGCATTGACAATCGTAGGAATCATGGTCGGTACCGCAATCATCGTAGCGCTCATCGCAAGTTCAAACGGGCTTAGCGCAGGAGTATCTGCGTCAATGGGCAAGATCGGAGCTAACACGTTGGTTGTGAATTCTGCAATGAGCTTCGTGAGCAGCGGGAGCGGGACACAATACCAGCTATCCCAATCCGACGTCAGTACATTGGCAGCGATCGCTGGCGTGTCAGAGGTCATTCCGTACTACAACAAGATGGCGACAATTTCGGTCGGTGGAACCACAATTGAGGGAGAAATAGAAGGCATTGATCTAAACAAACTCTCCGACCTGTACAAGGGGATTGCACTCTCCGAAGGCGCATATCCTAGCCAGAATGATCCGACTGCGGCAGCTATTGGTAGTGACATAGCTTCTCCGACGGGTTCTAGTATTCAGATAGGGGTCAATCAGATGGTTTCAGTGGCGCTATCCGGAGGCGGCAGCACTACCAGCAGCAGCCTAGCGTTCTTAGTTAAGGGAATCCTAATCCCCTATGGCCGTGTGCTCTTCTCGAACATTGACGATACCATATTCATCAGTATGCAAGCAGCACAGCTATTCTTGAAGACTCCATATTACTCGGGGTTTTTCGTAATAACCTCCTCGGCGAGTGAAGTCTCTACTGTTCAGGCAGCAATCGAAAGTCAGTACGGAAGCAACGTGCGCGTGATGAACGCGGGCTCAATGGTATCGAGTATTGAATCAGTGTCATCACAGATGACTGTTTTCCTCGGAGCTATCGGAGGTGTCTCGTTATTCGTTGCGGCCGTTGGTATCACGAACACAATGTTCGTCTCCGTGATGGAGCGAACACGCGAAATCGGTGTGCTCAAAGCTCTCGGGTATCAGAGCGGCCAGATACTGAGCATCTTTCTGTCTGAATCGGTCGTTACAGGAGCAATAGGTGGAGTTCTGGGCACGGTTCTCGGCTACCTCCTATCTTTCCTAATGGGAGGCATGATGCCGATGGGGGGTGGCCCGATGAGCAGCGGCACAACTACGGAGCCTGTCTTCACAACCGACCTGATCCTATTCTCGTTACTTTTCCCAATCGCGATTTCGGTGTTAGCAGGATTGTACCCAGCGCGACGAGCCTCAAGAATGAATGCAGTTGTCGCTCTAAAGTATGAGTGAGCAGGACCACTTTGAACAGAATAATCCGTAACTGGTCCTGAGATAGTTCTGATGGAACGGGGAGCGAATGATCTACTTGAGTCCGGGATTCGTGATCCTGACCTGGGTTGTGATAGGCCGTTTATCATCCTTGTTCCTTACAGTGCGGTTCGTCACGGCAAGCATCATCTCAGCAATCCTGTTTCGACGTTCATTTCACCGACAGACTATCGCTTTGCTCGCTATCTTGGTCATGATGTTCCACAATCTTTGCTGCGATTGCTGGAGGAATAGTTCTAGGAGTTTCAACATGGAGCGTGGGAGGGGATTCTGACGCCAAGATATTCGGAGATGTATCCACTCGATGGGTGGGTGTAACCATCCGGCACTCCACTTCAGGCAGAAAAGAACCCAAAATCAGCCCGTCTGGACCCCTAAAAATGACCCACCCCCCTAGGGGGGTCCCTCCAAGCGTGCGCGCGAGTAAACTAGGGTGTGGCGCACTCTAACATTGGGTGTTGAAGGAAGCGGCGCTTAGTTGTTTTGTGTGGCTTTTCTGGCGTGTTTCGCCTGCGCCATGTTCACTACTTTCTGGTACCCTTTCTCTTCCGGTTTCAGTTCACGCAGCTCCACGTAACCCGCCTTCTCAGCTTGCCTTAGAATGTCGAGACCCTTCTCTGTCCGCGCAATCACTGTGGAATAACCTGTTGGGCATCCTATACCGCCCACTGAGATGTCTGCGTATTCGGCGGTGAAATCTTCGCATTGCTTGCAACTCTGCCGCACGAACGCATCAACGTCACGAAGCGGTACATGCAAGAGTTCCTTGTCCCCCGATTTGGCGATGAAGGATCCCTTCTTGATCTCCGTGCGTGTGATGGTGGAAGGGTCGATGCCTTTGCTGGCCATGTACGTTTCCACCAGCTTATCGTAACCGTAAGCCTCCATACAGAACAAGCCTATACTCAGCTCCATGGCCTGGGCCAAACGTCGGTTGCCCAAGGGTGATGTCTGAATCCTCCTCACCGCTCTCATCTGGCACGGTGTTCCGACCAGGCCAACCTTAGTCTTAGCGTACTCTTCAACCGCTGATCGGACGCCAAGAAGCGTCGGGCTGGGCGTGTACTTCGTCCCAGCGTTCTTCACGATATCCTCGCTCTTCGTCGCGACCACAGGCTTCGCTCTCCAATTCGTATCTCTTCCCGCAACCACGGCTGCATCAATCAACTTCTTGTCCAGCGCGTAACTAAGGAGGGCTGTAACCACCCCGCCGTCCTGCGCAACCACTTGAGCATCTTTGCTTACTGCGCGGCCAACGAATGTTCCTCGACTTATTCCGAGGGGTTCATCGGCGCGTCTTGTTCGGCCGTGGAGGAAGACTTCGACGTCAGCCTTCGGAAACTCGACGGTAGGGCACTGGTAGTAGCAGACTTCGCACAGGGCACACTGGCCGATGAGTGTTGGTTGTTCCCCAACTGGCCAAAGTACTCCCACTGGGCATGAGGCCATGCAGGCCCCGCAGAAAGAGCATAAATTAGGTCGAACTACTTGCGTTACTAGGTTACCGAACAGCTGTGGTTTCGCCATCATGATGTTTTTCGCCGCGGGCCAACCCGCGGGATTGAGGAAATGGCTTGTGGTTGTTTATCATGATTGGCATACAGAGGGCCCAAGCCAATTATCACTGAACAAAATTGAAAGCTCGGGAGCGTAATTCTTCTGTTTGATCGGCTCGGCCAAACGCTCAAGTCAAAACAACTAAGACGCTTACAGGAAACCCAACTGCGCAAAATCGTTCGCTACGCCTACAGGAATGTACCGTTATACCGCAAACGCTTCGACGAAGCCGGAGTGAAACCCGAATCCATCAAAAGCCTCAACGATCTACCGAAGGTACCTTTCACGGTTAAGACAGATTTGCGAGATAATTATCCACTCGGTATTCTTGCCGTTCCTCAAAATCGCGTTTACTGTCTCCACGCCTCATCTGGTACAACCGGAAAACCGATAGTCGTAGCCTACACTCGACATGATTTGGAACGTTGGGGGACGTTAATGGGCAGGACTCTTGATACTGCCGGAGTTAGGAAGGGCGACATCGTTCAAAACATGTACGGATACGGCCTTTTCACCGGTGGGCTGGGTATCCATTACGGCGCTAGGGCCATAGGGGCCACAATCCTACCAACGAGCGTCGGAAACACAAAGCGTCAACTGATGCTCATGAAGGACCTACGAAGCACCGTGGTCACGAGTACACCCTCTTACATGGTATACTTGGTTGAAGCAAGTCGGGCTGAGGGTTATGAGCCGAGAACCGATTTCGCTCTGAGAGTGGGGGTCTTCGGGGCTGAACCTTGGAGTGAAGAGACTCGGAAGCGGATTGAGGATGGCTTCGGTCTCCGGGCGCATGATATCTACGGTATGTCCGAGCTTTATGGTCCGGGGGTTGGAATCGAGTGCGAGCAAAGAAACGGCCTCCACATCTGGGGCGATGAATTTCTCGTAGAAACTATCAACCCTGACACCGGTGAGGTTTTGGAACCGGGCAAAGAAGGCGAACTCGTCTTCACAATGCTTTCCCGGGAGGCGATGCCATTCCTCCGCTACCGTTCAAGGGACCTCTCAACCGTGTACGAAGAGGAGTGCGCATGCGGCAGATACCACAGTCGCATCGCGCGAATAAAAGGGCGGAGTGACGACATGCTCATCGTGGGCGGCGTGAACGTTTTTCCAAGCCAAATCGAGCATGTTTTAATGAACATTCCCGGCCTTGGAGATCAATATCAGATAATTGTCACGCATAAGGAACTGGACCGGTTGACCGTTAAGGTTGAAGCACCTACGGACATGCTGAAGGATCCGAACTTGCCAAAGAGGATTCAGGAAGATCTCTTCGCGGTCCTGGCGATTCGCGCTGACGTGGAACTCGTTGAGTTAGGGACGCTCCCACGGTCAGAAGTCGGCAAGGCCCGCCGCGTAATCGACCTACGCCCTAAGGTTTGAGCCTAGCGAATGGAAGTGCCACTCGTCACATCATTTACTGGACTCGGGTAACAATTCAGCGTTCCACTAAACTCATCGGAAGCTCGCGCATATCATACCGAAGTACGTAGCAACATCGTAAGAGATCACGTCGGCTTTCATACCAAACCTATCAATAGCTCCCGCGAGCATAGTCATCTGCTTCTACTGCTTCTATGCAGGCGTAAACCAGAGGCATTTGCTCTAGCTCTTAAACGAAGGAGGTGCTCGTTGAAAGCGTAGCGTTTTTAGCGCTAGGGCGAGTATTACTTGACGGTTACGCCTTTCGTTGTACTCGGCCCGACTAGCTGGTCAACGGGCTAAGCGTTCGGTGGAAGTCGTGGACTGAAATTGGAACAGGATGGAGCCTCTTGGATCTTCAACCGCAAGTCGGGTACGTTAGCACATACCCTCCCCGGGCGTGCGGCATAGCAACATATACTCGAGACCTCGCGAGGGCTCTACTAATGCGTGGCCGAATTGCCCGCTATCTCATTGTTGCAATTAATGAGGAGGGTGGGAACCGGTATTCGGATCCGAATGTTAGGTTCACTATTGACCAGCATGCGAACGAAGACTACTTCGCCGCCGCAGATTTCCTGAATCGGAGCGAAGTTGACGTGGTGAATGTCCAGCACGAATACGGCATCTACGGAGGAGACTGGGGGGAATATGTCCTCGATCTCTACAAGACTCTCCAGAAACCCATTATAACGACCTTTCATACGGTCCTTCGAAACCCGCCTGACAAAGCTCGCAGAATCATGTCTGAAATCGCAGGACTGAGCGAAACCGTTATCGTAACAATTGACTCGGCTGCGAAGCTTCTCGAGAAGCGGTTTGGGGTCAACGCTGAAAGAATTAGCGTGGTACGTCACGGGGCTGCCCTCCCAGAGCGCGGGCACAACGAATACGCAAAACGATTTCTTGGGCTGGAGAAACGCACGGTGCTCGCGACGTTCGGTTTAATCAGCTCTGGGAAAGGCCTAGAGTATGCAATCAAATCACTCTCTTACCTAGTTAAGGAAAGGCCTGAGCTGCTGTACATGGTGATAGGCGAAACGCACCCTGAGGTGCGAAGGCATGAAGGCGAAGCTTACCGCGAGAAACTAACATCACTTACGAAACGGCTACACCTCGAAAACAATGTTCACTTCGTAGACCAATACTTACGCGACGACGAGCTGTCCCTTTACCTTCAAGCAATGGACATTTTCGTGGCACCATACCTTGGCAAGGATCAGGTTTCCAGTGGGACGATTACGCTTGCGCTTGGACATGGCAGGGCAATTGTTGCAACACCATCCCTATTCGCAAAAGAGGAGCTATCAAACAATAGAGGGCTCTTCTGCAAGTTCGCCGACGGACGTTCAATCGCCGAATGCGTCGAACGAATATTAAGCGACGTTAAACTAAGGCGGCAACTAGAAACGAACGCATTCAACTACGGTCAAGAAATGGGCTGGACAAAGGTAGCTGATCAATATGGTGACATACTCAGATCTGCAATCGGAATTCCAAGAACTATCGATGAAACTGCGGCAATCAGTGAAGCTTGACCACCTCTTCGCGATAACGGACCACAATGCGGTTCTGCAACACGCAAAGTTCTCCGTTCCCGCAAGAAAAGAGGGGTATACAGTCGATGACAACGCCCGCGCCCTAGTATTCGCAGTTAAGGCAAAAGCTTACTGGCCCACTCAACCCCTTTCAAAGCTACAACGCAAACTGATCAGCTTTCTACTTCTCATGCAAGCCGAAGACGGCAAGTTCCACAACCTCATGGATTACTCCCTAAGAATCATCGACAATCCGACGGTCGGAGACCATCTGGGCCGGGCCATCTGGGCAGCTGGTTCAGTCATTAATTCGGATCTGCCTAATGGATTGAAGGCTCCCGCTCGAGTCATATTTGATCGAGCACTTCCCTGGGCAAGGGAGTCGTCTTCACCACGAACGATGGCCTATGCTTGCCTAGGCCTTTGCGAGCGATTCCAAGTCGACGCTAAGGACCCCAATCTAAGAGTCAACATTGCGTCGTTGGCCGACAGCCTAGTCGACTTGTACAACGCCAACCATGGGCCAGACTGGAAATGGTTCGAGAACATCATATCCTATGATAACGCGCGACTGCCCCAGGCTTTGCTCTCGGCCTATCACTCATTAGGCGCAGATGAATACCTCAAAGTTGCCCAGGAAACATTTCGATTCCTGCAAGAACAAACCACAATTGAAGGAAAATTCGTGCCCATCGGAAGTATGGGCTGGTACGCTAGGGGTAAGGAGAGAGCTCTCTACGATCAGCAACCCCTTGAGGCAGGAACTATGGTCGAGGCTGCAGCAATAGGCTACAAGATCACTGGCTCCGAAGTTTACGAGAGGGCTTTGCGTGAAGCGCTGGGATGGTTCTTTGGTCTCAACACCAAATCTGTCAACGTCTACGATGAGGCGACAGGAGCTAGTCATGACGGTATAACGGAGGTTGGTTTGAATGAGAATCAGGGATCCGAGTCCACAATTTCCCTTTTGCTTGCCACCGCAACCTTCCTGGAATGCGTCACAAAGGGATAGGCTCTCGGCTGAGGTTCATTTCTCCTTTTCCAGTTCGTCAAGGAATTCATCTAGCGGACAACTCGCAACACAACAGACTCTGTCGGCTCCGCCATAATAGGTCAGCAATTCTCCATCAAGAACCACAGCCCCATCTGGAAACACAACGTTCGAAACAAAACCGCTCTTCTCAAAATCCGTTTCAGGTTCAAGGATTGGTGACCTAGTACGGGCAATCACTTTCTTCGGGTCATCTAAATCAAGCAACAGGGCCCCGGCACGGTAGACACGGTCGAGGCTGACGCCGTGGTAAATCACCAACCATCCTCGCTCAGTTTTGATAGGCGGCGTGCCAACTCCGACTTTTCTTTTCTCCCATGGAAACTTCGCTCTCAGAATCTCATAGTCTCCAAAGTGCGGCAAGTACTTGGTCCAGAAGCTCCGCGACTTCGCAAGTGATTCGACGCTGTCAAAGTAGGCAATCTGAACCTTTGACTCAAGCCGGTGCAGAATAGCAACTTTTCCGTCAATCCGCTCCGGAAAAATCACGCAGTCCTTGTCATTGCGGTCGGGCCCAACCAAACCGTACCTTTCGAAATGCAAGAAATCTTTCGTCGAAGCAAGCGCTATGCGTGGGCCTTTTTGGGAGAAGGCAGTGTAGGTGACGTAGAAGGTCCCGTCGAAACGTGTTATGCGTGGGTCCTCGCATCCGAACTCCTCCCAGTCACCGGAAGAAGTCAGTACCGGTTCCGAGGAGCGCGATTCCATTGTTCTCCCGTCAAGCGTCCGCGCATATCCTAACCGGGAAACCCCATGAGCATCCACGGCTCGGTAGAGAAGGTGAATAGAGCCATCTTCGAGAATTGCCCCAGGGTTGAAAGTTCCAGTCGTCTCCCATCCCACGTTGCTTCTAGGGGCGATGATGGGATTCTGTTCATATTTCGTAAGTCTTCGCATTCACTATTACCTGCCCCGCGAGCGTCATGGTTGAAGGGGCGGTTTTCTTCATGCCTAAGAACTAGTATTTGTGTTTGAGGTGGCAGATGGACCTATTCAATTTCGAATCTGGTCTATTTCGTTTCCAACTAACTCAGCTAATTCAAAGGCTGCTCTCTGTACAGGCGGGCTAAGGGCCTCGCGGAAAGTAAATTCAGGGTTGATGTCGATTGTGAAGATTCTAATCGTATGGGGAACCGCACTGTTTTCGAATCTCTTGAAAAGTTCTAGGGCTGTGGCAAAATTCGTGGAATGCGGGGACGATGCGTATTCTGTGCCTTTGAAATGCTCTGGCGAGAATTCACAGATCTTGCCAACCGTCCCGGTTGAAGCAACTGAGTCTATAATGAAAACGCGTTCATAGCCCAATATCTCTTCAACCAGTCCAAGGCCGCCGAGGCTCAATTCCTTGAACTCCAAATCTTCTCGTCCGCGATTCCTATCCTTTAGTATTCTCACTACATGAATTCCTACTGCATCGTCACCCATTATGGGGTTACCGAGGCCTACAAGCAAAATGGTCGTATGGCTCAGCCCCGGTCTCATGAACGATTCTACGGCCTTCGTATGTTGTGAAGGATTGCCCTGTTTTTGTTGTAGATGTTAATGTCGAGGGGCATCTGGCCTGGTAGGGTGTGGGTTGCGCAGGCGTAGCATGGGTCGTAAGCCCTGAAGGCCATCTCGACCATGTTCAGAATCCCGTCGGATACTTCCCCTTTCTTGATGAATCCCTCAGCGGCTTGCTTAATCGACATGCTGATTGCCGCATGGTTGTTGGTCGTTGCCACTATGAGGTTCACGTTCTTCACCATGCCTTTCGCATCCGTCTTGTAGTGGTGGAAGAGTGTTCCGCGGGGCGCTTCGACCGCTCCCACACCTTCATCTGGTGTTTGGGTCGGGATGTTTCGAACGTTCGGGTTTGTGATGTCGGGGTCTTGGCTAAGTTGTACCAGGCGCTCCGAAGCGTATACAAGTTCGACCAGGCGAGCCCAATGCGTAGCCAAAGTTGAGTGAACTGGCTTCTGGCCTAATGTCTCGTACAACCTCTTGTATTCTGCTTGTGCTGTTGGAGTAGCCATCCCTTCCGATACGTTGAGGCGGGCGAGTGGGGTCGCTTTGTAAACGCCACTATCCTTGCCTCCTACCAGCCCTTTCCATCCGATCTTCTTGAGGTAGGGGAATTTGAGGTAGGTCCACGGTTCCACATGCTCCGAGATGTACTGCTGGTAGTCGGCTGCTGGAAACTTTGCAAACTCGTGGCCTTCCGGATCCACAACCCTGATCTTTCCATCGTAGAAGTTTACGTGGTTCTGTTCGTCGACCGTACCCATGCAATATGTTTCTGTTGCGTAATTGTCGCTTGTAATGAGGTCAACGTAATCTTTGTTCTTCAGAACTATGTCGTCGAACAGTTTCATTGTGAACTTTGCGAATTCAACTTCGGATTTTGCGATCGATTCGATTCTGGCTCTCTCGTCTTCCGTAATGGGTTTGCTGACCCCACCGGGGACGCCGCAGCTTGGGTGGATCCTCTTTCCACCTATCATCGCAATGACGTCGAGTGCGTCCGAGCGGTGTTTGATGACTGAGCTACCGACTTCTAACCCGACTTTCCGTATTACGCCGAGAATATTTCGCTCTGCTTTCGGCGCACTTGGTCCCATCACGAAGTCGGGGCCGGCGAGTATGTAGAAGTGGGTTATGTGATCGGCTATGAAGAAGGCGCTGTATAGGAGTTCTCTGAGTTTCTTCGCGGCTGGTGGTGGTTCTACATGGAACACTTGGTCTAGGGCTTTGGTGGAGGCTATGTGGTGTGCTTCTGGGCAGACGCCGCAAATTCTGCTGGTTATGTCGGGCATTTCTTCGACAGGCCTACCCTCGCAGAACTTCTCGAAACCCCTGAGTTCGGGGACTTGGAAGTAGGCGTTCTCGACATTTCCCTCATCGTTAAGGAAGATTGAGATCTTCCCGTGTCCCTCAAGCCTTGTAACAGGGTTGATTGTGACGGTTTTCATGGTTTGGTCCTCCTTAGCAGAGAGCGAGCGAGGCTAAACCTGTAGAATGTGCCGAGCGGGTCGGGCACAGAGTCCGCGAGCTTCTGAATGTCTTCTTCGCTCTGCGCATCGAAGATTGATGATAAGGCCGAAAGCATCTTTCCGCCCTGGTCAATGGCTTTGGGCAGTGGCCCGTAGCAGCCGCGGCAGGGCGCGTTTGCGTCTAGGCATATGCTCCCACAACCTCCCCGGGTGGCTGGTCCCATGCAGATTATGCCTTGTTCAAGCAGGCATTTCTGTGAGTCAGGGATCGTTTCGTAAGTTCTAACAATCTTACTGATCTTCTTTTCCGTCCTGGTGCGCTTGCATTCATGGCATAGTGACTTGTCGGAGGCTCCTAGAACTGCTCCCTTCGGCGGTAGTGGGCCATCGACGAATAGGCTGATCACTTTAGAAACTTGTTCCCCGACTGGTGGGCATCCGGGTACGTAGTAATCAACGTCCACGACTTGGTCGAGTGTTTTGACGGTGTTGTAGAGTTCGGGTATGGTTAGTTCTCCTTCCCTTGCTTGCCACTTGGTTTGCGGGAAGGTTTTTTCAGGGTTATCTGTCGTAGGCGTTTCCTTGTAGGAGCTTGCGAAGATCCCGTCGCGGTCGGTTGTGTTCGCAAGGCTTGGTATGCCGCCTAAGTAGGCGCAAGTTCCGAAGGCTACAAGGAGTTTGGATTTGGCTCTCAGTAGTTTAGCTATGTGTTCGTTTTCGGAGTTTTGTATTGCGCCATTCATGAATGCGACATCTATGCTGCCGTCTGGCATCGCCTCAAGGTCTGAGTACTTATAATCCATGGCGGCGGGCCAGAAGACTATGTCAACCTTGTTGGCTAGATCAACTAGTTTAGTTCCAAGTTCAAGTATGGCTATCTCGCATCCGCCGCAACTGCTTGCCCAGTTGAATGCTATCTTAGGGTTCGTCATGCCAATACCTCCACTCTCTTCTTCCAATTCAAAGGCCCCAGTGATCGTATATCCTCCGTCATTCCTCTAACGACCCGTGCGTACCTTTCGCCCTCCGAAGCGGAGATCCACTCTAACCTGACACGTTCTCGTTCTATTCCGAACTGGTCCAGCAGCCTCTGCAGGAGCTTGAACCTTCGAAGAGTCTTGATGTTCCCGTTTGTGTAGTGACAATCGCCTGGGTGGCAGCCAGCGATGAGTACTCCGTCTGCTCCTGATGCGAGAGCCTTTATGACAAGGGTGGGGTCGACGCGACCTGAACAGTTCACTCGTATTGGGTTGATGTTTGGTGGGTACTTGATTCTGCTCGTTCCAGCCAAGTCGGCTCCGGCGTACGAGCACCATCTACATAAGAACCCAACAATTTTCGGTTCAAATCGCTCTTCCAATTCGTTCATCTCTATTATTCGACTATGGCCTCAATCATTGCGACCATCTGTTCGTCTGTGAGATTTCGGAGCGTTAGCGCACCTGACGGGCAGGAGGCTATGCAGGTCCCACATCCTTCGCAGAGAGCCTCCGACACTTCCGCAATTTTCTCAGCGTTCAGGCTAAGCGCATCATACGGACATAGGGGTACGCAGATGCTGCATCCGCTGCACAATTCGCCGACAACACGGGCAACTGTTGGTTCGCGTTCGAGCGTTGGGCTTGAAAGGAGGTCCAGTGCCTTGCCAGCGGCGCCGCTCGCCTGTGCTACAGTTTCCGGAATATCTTTGGGTGATTGTCCCGCCCCGGCTAGGAAGATCCCCGCCGTCGGGCTTTCCAGTGGTCGAAGCTTGGGGTGTGCCTCCGAGAAGAAACCGTTCGCGTCCAGCGAAGCCTTGAGCTTGCTCGCCAACTCGTGGGATTCTGAGCTCGGGACCATCCCGACCGCAAGTACTACTAAATCGGCGTTAATTTGGACGGTTTTTCCGCTGAGCGTATCAACGCCCTTAACGGTGAGCTTTCCATTCTCTTCATAGACTTTGGCAACTCGCCCGCGGAGGTAAAGGAGGCCTTTCTCCTCTTGGCAACGTTTTACGAATTCCTCATATCCCTTCCCGCCAGCTCGGATGTCCATGTAGAAGACATACGCCTGGCCATCGGGCACTTTATGCCTGAACATCATCGCATGTCGAGCCGTATACATGCAACATATTTTCGAACAGTAGGGAAGCGCCGTCTCAGGTTCGCGTTGTCCCGCGCATTGGATGAAGACAATTTCTTTCGGCGTCTGTCCATCGGATGGGCGTTTGATTTCGCCTGTTGTCGGTCCTGACGCTGAGAGCATGCGCTCAAATTCCATGCTGGTCATAACGTCGGGGAAAATGCCGTAGCCGTACTCGGTCAGTTTTGCGGCATCGTATAACTCGTATCCCGTGGAAACGATGATTGCTCCTACTTCAAGCTCATGGATTCTTGGCCACGCATCAAGGTCCATGCAGCTTGTGCCGAATTTATCGCACGCTTTCTTGCATTCGCCACAGGCTTGGGGCAACAGGCCTAAGCAGTTTTTCGCATCGAGAACGTAGGCCGGCGGTACCGCTTGAGCGAATGGAGTATAAATTGCCTTTCTCCAGGTCAAACCGAAGTCGAATTCGTTAGGAACTTGAGCGGGGCAGGCTTTCGCGCATTCACCGCAGGCGTTACACTTGGCTTCATCAACGTACGCTGGTTCCTGTCGCACTCTGACCTTGAAGTTGCCAATGTAGCCTTTCACTTCCTCGACTTTAGAAAGCCTAAGGAGTTTGATGTTCGGGTGCCTGAACACCTCCACCATCAAAGGCCCGAGGATACATGTTGAACAGTCAAGTGTGGGGAAAGTTTCGGAGAGTTGTGCCATTCTTCCCCCTATCGTTCCTGACTTTTCGACCAAGTAGACTTGGTAACCGCCATTCGCCACGTCAAGCGCTGCACGAATGCCTGCAATCCCTCCTCCGATGACGAGAACTTTCCGAGTTACTGGAACGGTGATAGGTTGCAGTGGTTCGTTGAGCCTAACCTTCTGTATGCCCTGGTGCACCGTGATGTGGGCTTTCGCCGTGGCCTTTCCAAGATCGTCGGTAACCCAGCTGCTCTGTTCTCGAATGTTCGCGATTTCGCAGTTGTATCGGTTCAGGCCTGACAGCTGCGCTATGGTCTTGAAGGTGGCCTCATGCATCGCTGGCGAACAGGCGGCGACGACAATGGCGTCCAGATTGTGTTGCCTTATGCTGTCCTTGATCAATGTCTGGCCGGGTTCAGAGCAGAGGTACTTGTGGTCAATAGCGAACACTACGTCTTGCTGCTTGCCGGCTTTGTCAACAACTTCCTTAATGTTGACATTCCCTGCGATGTTCAAGCCGCAGTGGCAAACGAACACACCAACTCGTTTCACTTCTTACCTTCTCCTATCAACATCGGTGTTGGTGCCTCGCGTATTGCCTGCATCTGGCGTTGGTCAAGTTCCAGTTCCTCAGGCTGAAGGCCCAAGGCCAGTCCCAGAAGTTGTGTGAAGTAGACGATTGGAAGAAAGTCGTCGGGAGTAGAACCACTGCTGTCTTGAAGTTGGCTGGATTCTAGGTTGTACTTACAGAGTGGGCAGCTGACAGTTAGCAGCCTAGCTCCGCACGAACGGGCGGATCCGATGATGGCCCCCGAGATGGGTTGAACATTTCCCGGCGAGCTGACGCTCAGGTACGAACCGCAACAATCAGTTCTGGCAGGGTAGTCGATCGGCGTGCAACCCAATCTGGTTAGGAGGTTCTCCAGAATTGAAGGCCTGTTAGGGTCATCAAACTTCATCTCTCCAGATGGACGGAGGAGCAGACAGCCGTAGTAGGCTCCTACTTGTAGTCCTTTGAAAGGAACCTTAACTGCTCTCTCAACAGCGTCGAAACCAATACGGTCCCTTAGAATTTCCAGAAAATGTATGACGTCCACTCCGCCGTTGAAAGTTTCTTCGTTGAATTTGTTAATCGTTTGTTGAGAAGAGGAGGCAAGCTTGGCATGTAGGTCTGTTCTCTTGAGAACATTGTAGCAACCTGCGCATAGCGTCACGAGGGTGTTGTCTTCCTGTGTCGCTCGTGCAAGAATCCGGTTCGGTCCGGCCTTTGTCATGAGGTTGTCATCCACGTTCGACAAAACCGCGCCGCAACAAAGCTGGCCCTGCATTTCCTTCAATTCGAAGCCGAGGGCGTGTGCACAGGCTTTAGCGGAACGGTCGAAATCCCTTGCCACAGTCCGGAGTGAACATCCTGGGAAGTAGAGGTAAGACTGCATCGTTTTTACCTCAATAAGAGCTGAGTTTCCTGTAGGCGCTTACCAAGCCTTGTTGGGGTATCTCAGAGTAGGTCTGTTCAATTTTGAGCTCGTAGGGTTCTTGTCGCAGCTTGATTGTGCGGAGTGCTTCGCAGATCTTGCTCACGTCTAGGCCTCGGGGGCACTGAGTTTCACAGGAGAAACAGGTCGCGCAGAGCCAGGGTGAGTTGGCGTCAAGAACTTGCTGAAAGCCAAGCTGCAGGTACCGAACGATCTGGTGGGGAAGCAAATCCATACGTGAGGATAACGGGCATGTGGCTGAGCATTTTCCGCACTGGTAACAGAGTGAAATGTTTTGGCCGCTTATCGTCTCCACCTTGCGGAGCAGTGGGCCTCCGATTGACTCGGCCGATAGGATGCTCGTCACTTTATTCCCAGCCTTTTACCGCGAAAGCCTCTAGCTCAATTTTCGCTTCCTTGCTACGGTAGTCGGGTAGAATGATGGGACTGTGTCGGTCCGGCTTGTAGCCCGCCTTTACTAGTTCCTTGTGAAAACGAATAACATGGTTGAGAGTTGGTTTTCCGCCCGCTGAAGTTTTTGATTTCTTGGCGGCGTCTATACCGGCGCGTCGGCCGAAGACCAATATGTCAAGCAGCGAGTTTCCCATCAAACGGTTTCTTCCATGTACGCCGCCAGAGGCCTCACCGGCAACGTACAAGTTCGGGACGTTCGTGCGGCCGTCTACGTCAATGAGGACGCCCCCGTTCTGGTAGTGCTGGGTTGGGTAGACGAGGACTGGGTCCTTCAGTATGTCGATCCCGAACCTTTTGAATTGGCGGACCATAGCAGGGGCGAGGCGTTGTGTTCGGCCGGGCCCTTTCAATTCGTCAATGAGCGGCGTGTCGAGCCACACACCTACGAGGCCGCCCGGGGTTAGAACGCCTTTGTTCTTTTCCTTACATTCCCTTATGATGGCTGAAGAAACAGCATCCCTTGTTTCAAGTTCGTTGACGAACCGGCCTCCATCTATGTTGACAAGTTGGGAGCCTAGGCTCCGCATTTTCTCTGTTATGAGCTGCCCGGAGATTAGTTCTGGGAATGCTACGCCGGTGGGGTGGTATTGGATTGTGTCTACGAATGCTAGCTTGCAACCGGCCCTGTAGGCAAGTGCAAGTCCATCCCCTGTCGCGCCGTAGTGGTTAGTTGTTGGGAAGCCTTGGACGTGTAGCCTTCCTGACCCGCCGGTTGCTATGATCGTCGTCTTTGAACGAACGACCGTGTACTCATCGGTCTCCATGTTGAGAAGAATGGCGCCGACGCAGTTTCCCTCTTCATCGGTTAACAATTCTATTGCGGGGGAGAATTCGATGACTTGAATGCCGAGGTTGGTTACTTCATCTCGCAGGGTGCGCATTATTTCTGCGCCCGTGTAGTCTCGGGCCGCGTGCATGCGCCTTCTGCTTGTTCCGCCTCCGTGCATTGTGACGAAAGTACCGTCAGCTTCTTTGTCGAACATCGTGCCTAGGCCTTCAAGCCATTCGATGATCGAGGGGGCGTCTGAGACAAGCGTTCGAACGAGGCTGGGTATGTTGGTGTAGCCTCCGCCTCCCATTACGTCAAGGTAGTGCGTGCCCGGTGAATCGTTCGCCTTGTCAGCCGCTTGAATTCCGCCCTGCGCCATCATCGTATTAGAATCGCCGAACCTTAGCTTGGTGCACAATAGCACCTGGGCGCCCTCCTGGTGGACGGCTAAGGCTGAAGCGGCTCCTGCGCCACCACCGCCTATGACTAGTACGTCAGTTTGAATGCCTACCTTCGAGATGTCCATCTTCGCGGGATTCACGCGGCTGTAAGCTTCAACAACCTCACCCAGTTCGTTGACGATCGGTTCGCCTTTGTTCGCTCCGACGAGAAGTTTCCGTGTCGTGCCAGGCTTGTAGTCGGGGTGGAACTTTTCGAGTAGCGCTTTCTTCTCCTCAGGCTTGAGTTTTGGAAATGTTTGTTTCATTCGTTCTTTACGGGTGGCGGCAACTTTGTCTATCGAACGTCGCATCTCTTCGCTGTAAGTGATTACCGTTCGCCATTGCTGAGATTGCACTGACACCTATGCTGCCTCCTTTTCGATTTCCCTAGCGTTGTACATCTTCGCTAACTCTGCTGTGCTTAGGTGGGTGAGGTGCTCGAGGTCCTCGTCGAAAAATCCGCTCCTGATCTGCTGAAGCCGTTCTTGAAGGTGCTTCGACTTGGGAGCTAAGTGCGCTGCGTACAGTCTTCTTGCGAGAATGGCAACGTAGTACTGAACTATTTCCGCCGGGCATCTTGTGGCGCAGAGGCCGCACATTATGCAGTCGAATGAAAGGTCGGCCGCAGTGCTGATGTCGCCGCGCATCGCGGCCCCGATAACATCTATGACAGGCAGTTCCTGTGGGCAGGCGCGGCTACAAGTGTTGCACTGTAAGCATCTCATCACCTCAGGATAGAAACGGACAATTGAGGACAGGTCTGCCGGTAGTTCCTTCAAATTGTATTTGGCTTTAGTTGCGGGATGGAATGGAAGCATCGAAAAGACCATTCCGTCTTTGACGGGCGTTTGGCATGCGAGTCCTGTTCGCAGCCTGTAATCTCCTTGAATTCTATACACGGTTGCGCAAGCGCCGCAGAAGCCACTGCGACAACCGCACCCCCTTAGTAACCGGTAACCCAGAGATTCCATGGCGGTTAGGATAGTCAGGTTTTCTGGAACGCGGTACTGCTTACCAAAGACGTAGACTGCTAAATTCGAGTTCGGTTTTTCAGCGTCCATTCATTTTTCCTCTGATATAATCTTCCTATTTTTCAGTGAGCTTCCCTTATCCACTAAGAAAATGGCGAAATCAGGGCAGATCTCTTCGCAGACGCCACATCCGACACACAATGAGCTGTCCTTGATCCGGGGCGGATGGATTCCAATCTGGTTGAGCTTCTTGCCTTGCTCGAACACCTTTCGTGGGCAAAACTCTATGCAGTAAGTGCATCCCTTGCATCTGTCGTCGATTAGGATAACGTCGACGTCTCGGAGCTTCAACTTCTGTTGGGGTGAGAGAGGTATCCTAGATGGTCTAGGAGGGCTCCATTCCCTCACAAATCCCGTCGTAACAGTCCCCGCTGTAACCCGCTCAAGTGTGCGGTCTACCTGCTGAGCGATGTTGCTCAATGGGGGAAGCCTCACTTCGACGTTCTCCGTTTTATTCTAAATATAGAGATAGTTCTTTGAGTAAATACTATGCATATTAAACGCACAAACGAAGGTACGTATTTACAGAAATCCGGTTCGTCTGTAAAACACCATTTGTCATCTGGAGGCAAGGTGAGACCTGTGACTATGCGAGGGCAAAGTCGCGAATTCTTCATGTCCGGAAACCTGGCCTGCGCAGAGGGGGCTATCGCCGCGGGCTGTCGATTCTTCGGAGGGTATCCGATCACTCCGTCTTCAGAGATAGCAGAATACATGAGCAAACGTTTGCCGCAGGTCGGAGGGCACTACCTTCAGATGGAAGACGAAATCGGCAGCATAGCTGCAGTCATCGGGGCGTCGAATGCAGGCGTCAAGAGCATGACGGCAACATCAGGGCCGGGATTCTCCCTGATGATGGAGAACATAGGATTAGGCGTAATCACCGAAACCCCATGCGTCATCGTTAATGTTCAAAGAGCGGGCCCAAGCACGGGAATTCCAACTCTCATTGGACAAGGAGACATGATGCAAGCTCGATGGGGATCTCACGGAGACTACGAGATTATTGCTTATTCACCAAACAGCGTCCAAGAGATGTTTGACCTTACGATCAAAACCTTCAACATGGCCGAAAAATATAGGACCCCGACTTTCCTGATGGCCGACCAAGTGGTAGGCCACATGACAAGCAAGCTTGTGATACCTCCCCCAGAAGACATAGAGGTGGTCAATCGGAAGAAACTATCCAAGTCTGAGCCGAATTTCATACCCTTCGATTTCGCCCAAGATTACCCACCCATGGCTGTGGCTGGTGAGGGCTTTCACGTCAATGTTGATAGTCTCACACATGATGAACGCGGATATCCATCCTTGGACAACGCTGTTTCTGAAAGAATGCTGAATCATTTAATCGGGAAAATCCTGAATCACCTAGACGACATAGTAGAAGTCGAACATTACCTGACCGATGATGCGGAAGTAGTCATTGTAGCCTATGGTTCAACGTCTAGGTCGGCGCTCCGCGCCGTCAATGAGGCTAGACAGCGGGGCAAGAAGGTTGGACTTCTTAGGTTGATTACGCCATGGCCTTTTCCACATAGGGAAATTGAAAAACTCAGCGCGAAATCTAAGAGAATGATTGTCCCCGAGGTCAACTACGGCCAGATGGAACATCTGGTTAGAGAATTCGCGGAATGTCCCGTGGTAGGCGTCCACTATCCTGTTGGGGCTTTAATTCCTCCCGAGAAAATCTACGCGGCTTTGGAGGTATAGAGGAATGGCTCAACTTGAGGCCAACAGCGAATTCGAAACGGTGAAACTCACCAACCCTAGAGACGAAATGTTGCGAGCTGACAGGTTACCACACATCTGGTGCCCAGGATGCGGCCTGGGAATTGTAACTGGCTGTCTAGTTGAGGCTATTAGAAGTTCGGGAATTCCGCAGGACAGACATGTGGTCGTTTCAGGAATTGGCTGTACATCTAGGATTCCCGGCTACTTGAACTTGGACACCTATCACACGACCCATGGAAGAGCTATTGCGGTTGCCACGGGCATGAAGGTTGCGAATCCCGAACTTGAGGTAACAGTCATCTCGGGAGACGGGGACCTGTTTAACATAGGTGGCAATCACCTAATACATGCCATTCGACGAAACGTCGACCTGAATATCTTCTGTGTGAACAATTTCAATTACGGGATGACAGGCGGGCAGTTCGGCGCGACTACGCCGACGGGGGCGAAGACAGCTACAACTCCCTACGGCAATTTCGAAGCTTCCTTCAACATACCGTACATGGTTGCCGCAGCTGGAGCGCCATTCGTGGCCAGATGGACTGCGCTACACGTAAGGCAATTACTGAAAGCTATGTTGAGGGCATTTCAAGTTCAGGGTTTAGCATTCGTGGAAATTGTCTCTCCGTGCCCTCCCACCTTTGGAGACTTGAACAACTTCGAGGATGCCCTAGCCATGATGCAATACTTCAGGACCTGCTCACGAGTGGACGATAAGGCAGACCTCAGCAAGATCGCCCTTACAATGAAGCCCCCCGACCCAATTGTCGTAGGTAACTTCGTCGATATCAAGAAACCTACGTATCACGAAGTTGAACGTGAAGCGATCGAAAAGGCGGTGAGCCGGTCGAAATGACGAGATGTGAGGTCCGGCTGCACGGGCTGGGAGGTCAAGGCATAATCTCCGCTGGCCGCCTCATTGGGGAAGCTGCATCTATTCGCGAACGAAAAGAAGTCGTGATGACTGAGGATTACAGCCCATACATAACCGGCGGATGGTCCAGAGCAGACCTCATCATATCAGACGAACCCATCGACTACCCACTCGTCATACGCCCGAACATCCTAGTGGCTATGTCGCAAGACGGATTTAACGACAACTGGAAGAGCACACAACCAGATGCCACGATAATCGTTGAAAAGGGAATGATTGACACCTGTCCAGTGCAAGAGCGTAAATTATTTTCAGTCCCCGCACTCAGCATCGCTGAAGAACTGGGAAAGCGTGTCGTCGCGAACATAGTTATTCTAGGCTTTCTGGCAGCGAGAACCCATGTCGTGAGCATTGAGTCCCTGCAAGCAGCAATTCTGGCCAGGTACGCCAAGGCAGCCGACCTGAACTGCAGAGCCTTCCAGAGGGGCGTCGAACTCGCATCAGACACAGCGGAAGTTTTGGAGCTAATAGCTGATAGATGAAGGAGGTGAACGAGCATAGACTCTAGGCGCACTGAAGGGGCTCTCCAATTCGAAACCCGTGAACCGGGCGCTGATGATCGGATTGGACCTGTGCGCGCCCCATCAGTCCTAAGTCGTTGTGAAAACTGCTACGAATATTGGAATCAAAAGTGTGATCAATGCTCGCGTTGCGGAACAACCAAGTTCACGCCATGCCTGCACTGCGATCTTGGCCTGAGACGTTCGCACGGACGACCGAATTAATGATCAAAAGGAGAGTGGGGGTGGAATAGTTTGGCGGAAAACACGATTGGGAGATGCGCGGAATGCAAAAGCACGTACGGTGATGATGAGTGCGAGGTATGTACGATCTGCGGGTCTGGTCCCCTTGAGGTATGTACGCATTGCCCACCTAGCCCGACGATGGGTGGTTGATCCTTCTCGGTAACGATGTCTGATGAGATGAAGGTCAATATGCAGTGTCCTGTTCATGATGCGTTAGACATTTCTCGGGATCGGGAGGATACTTGCATCTTCTCCGAGTTGGACCTACCTAAAGGATTTGAGCAATTCCTTCAATTCCAGTTCCGCAGGAGTCCGGGCCGAGGCTTTGACGCGCTCCGCTAGAGTGGAGCGATTCTGTTTGAATATTACACCTACTGGAATCTTGTCACGTCTTCTGACAAGTTTCCAAGCCGCATCCAAGTCAGCCGAGTCATGCTCCGAGCCCGTCTCGATGACTTTAGGTGCCAGCTCTTGCCATGTGTCGTGGAAGGTAGGGCAGGGGTTAAGCACATGTATCAACGCGAAACCCTTGTGTGTTATACCTTGGGCTATCAGGTGTGCGAGGTGGGTGGGCTTTCCTGGGAATCCTCGCGCCAAGAATGAAACGCCATATGCCAAGGCCAATTGACTTATGTCAATTGGGTCCTCTTGATTTCCTTCAGGTGTCACCTTAGTCTTGTATCCAAGCGGTGTTGTGGGCGAAGGTTGGCCTTTGGTTTGCCCATATATGCCATTGTCGAGGACGATGTATGCTATGTCGGGGTTTCTTCTGGCCGCATGCGGAACATGGCCTCCTCCGATAGCAAAGGCGTCGCCGTCGCCAGCAATCCCAACGACACAAAGGCTGGGCCTGGTCATGTTGATGCCTTGTGCGATTGGTAATACTCGGCCGTGAAGTGTGTGGAAGCCATAGGTTCTGAAGTTATGCGGGAAGCGGCCATTACATCCAATTCCTGAGACTATGATGATATCCTCGTTTTTCAAACCAAGCTCGTGAAAAGCCATGTCAACAGACTTCAGGACACCATAGTCTCCGCAACCTGGGCACCACGATGAAGTGTAACTGCTTCGATAATCGCTAACCATGGCGGCCAACTTATGCCACCTCCTCGATTTTGCGCAGAATCTCGTTTGGTGTGAACGGTAGCCCTTCGGATTTGTTGATGGAAACTAGCTCGATGGCAAAGTTAAGTCGGAGCAATTTCGCAAATTGCGCGGAGTAATTCAGTTCCGGAACCAAGACTTTCTTGAGGCCTTTGAGGAAGGTGGAGATTTGTTCTTTGGGTAGTGGGTTTAGGAGCTTGCATTGCAACCAGCGCACCTGTATCATGTTCCTTCTGGCGCGCAAGACGGCGTCATGGATTGCACCTTGGGTCGAACCCCAACCAATTACACCAATCTTAGCTTTGGAGTCTGGTAATTCCTTCACGTTTAGTGGGTCGTTCGCAAGTTCAATAGCTGCGGTTTCAAGTTTTCGAAAACGTTTTGCTGTCATTTCAGAATGCACCTGCGGCCGGTAGCTCGGTCGACTATCTTCATCATGCTCAACACTTTCAGCAATATATTCCCCGTTGGCCTGTCCCGGTATCGACATAGGTGATATTCCATCGTGTGTGACCGCGTATCTTCGGAAACGGTTGCCAACGATTTCCGCTCTTTCTCGGTCAATTGTTTTTATCGCCTTCAGGTCGGGCATAGGCATGCCCTCGGTGAGTTGAGCTAGTGATTGATCTGTAAGGAGAAGAACTGGGAGCTGGTATCGCTCAGCTAGGTTGAATGCTCTTACGGTTTGATAGAAGCAGTCTTCGACATTTCCGGGAGCTATAACTATTCTGGGCACGTCGCCATGGCCAGCATACAACGCATGGTCAAGGTCCGACTGCTCGGTCTTGGTGGGCAAACCCGTTGATGGGCCACCTCTTTGCGCGTCGACAATCACTACAGGCACTTCAGCCATCGAGGCCATGCCGATCATTTCTGTCATGAGCGAAAGGCCTGGACCTGATGTTGCAGTCATCGACTTTGTTCCCGCAAACGACGCGCCTATTGCTGCCCCGAGGGAAGCCATCTCATCTTCTCCTTGGAATGCTATACCTCCGAAATCTGGAAGGAATTTCGACATGCCCTCAAGAATGTCGCTCGCAGGGGTGATGGGGTAGCCCGCGTAGAAACGGCAACCGACCGCAATCGCGCCTAACACTATCGCCTGATTGCCTGAAAGAACGATCTTGTTAGCAATTGCCCTTGGAAAGCTCTGAACTCTCCCTTTTGGCGCTAGGCCAAATCCCAAGTTCACTGCTGTAAGGTTTCTTTGGAGAAGTTCCTCTCCTCGCGAACCAAGCTTCCCTTTCACAACCTCCTCCAAGATGGTTTTCGAGATGCCTACGTGGCTGGCCGTGTATCCTGCCACGATCATGTTCTTGGCTTTTGGAAAAGCAACCTGGTTTTTGGCGAGGGACGTGAAGGGAACACCGAACGAATGCTTAGGTAATGATGAATAAGTCTTCGGGGTTCGATCTGCGTCGAAGATGAGTTCCCCGGCAGGCTTCATGTCTTTTAGATGAGTGGAAATGGCTTCGGTGTCGAATGCCACGAGAAGATCAAGCATGTCACCTTGAGAGTAAGCATGCCAGTCGCTGACCCTCAGCTGATACATGCATGGGCCGCCGCGAACCGATGAAGGATATGTTCGAAAAGTGAATATTTTCAGTCCCATCCGTGAGACAGCGTATGTTAGGACTTCGCCCGCAAGTATGACGCCGTCGCCTGATTCTCCTGCTAGCCGAATCGTCAAGTCCATACTGTATCATCGTGGGCGAGCATGTCTCGCAGAGGTTTTAGGCTCGCTGCTGGTTCTCGGGACTGAATTTCCGTCGACCAAGGCTACCGTTTCTTAACGAACAGAATCGACGGGCTTAGCCCTATCCTCGTCCCAATGTCGTCGAGAATTTTCTGGAATTTAACGTGGGAGAGCCTGAGTCCTTTTCGCCCCTTTGGTGGGTAGGGGTCGTTGAAAACGACGAACTCTTCATCAGCGTCGGTTACAACGACCCAATGGGGAATATTGAGCGAGTGTATGACCCCCATATGCACAAGGGCTATAGGAACTTGATTACCACGAACTCCTCGCAAGATATCCGCAACGACGGGCCGTTTGTACGTGACCGGCAATCTCCTCCTGAGGGCTCTCTGTCGGTTTTCCTTCATACCGAATATACTGAGTTCGATCTCTTCGGACGAGAAAATCCTGAGCAACCTCCGTTTCCATGCATCGTAGTTAACTGTCCTACTGCGCTGCGTTATCAGCCGCACGTCGTAGCCTGAGTCGATTAACGGCACAGAGAGTCCGAACGGGTCAGCACCCTTTATGCCAATCATGTTGCATTGGCGCCACACCTCAAATTCAAGTTCGCGGCCGATTTCAAGGTCCCGTTCGAAATGTTTCATTACCATTAACACGCAGGCGGGGCCGCAAGTGAAATCCGAGCTCTGCGCATAGTAAGGCACGTTGAACTTCATGTTTCTATCTCTAGAGGATGCGAATCTAAGTCATTGACTATATCTTTAACGCCTGAAATGTTCCCAGCCCTTCATCGCTACTTTCACATCTCCCCCGGCCAGCCGTAAACGTACTCCAACAGATTTCCTTGTTACGACGCCGATTTCCCTCAATTTTCCGCGCGCAGCCTTTTGTGCAGGCCTGAACCTCTCAGGTTTCACTGTGACCACAAGGCAATATTCCTCTCCACCGTAGAGGGCGAGGTCTCTCGCCCTGTAGCGATGAAGAGCCGCAAACTGCTCCGCAGCCTTGCTTACGGGAACATCATCAATCCTGATTCCGACGCCGCTAGCTCTCGACAACTCGTGAAGGCTCCAAGCCAACCCATCACTTGAATCGATAGACGCAGTCAGGGCTCCTGAGGCGCCTAACCTAAGCCCGAGGTCTAGTTCGGCGCGAGGGTTGTAAACAGCTTGATACATCGGGCGCGGTAATTTAGCGGGGCGGATCCCGTACTGGAGCAGTGCCTTCAGTCCCGCCGAGGCAGACCCAAATTCGCCGCTAACCGCAACGATATCACCAACTCGTGCACCGGAACGAAGAATGAGCTGTTCTTTGCGGGCGATCGCGAATAGGGCTATCGATATTGTCAGGTCATTTGATTCATTGGTGTCTCCACCCACGAGTGGGAACTGGTACTGCATCGCAGCGAAACTTAGTCCGGCAGCAATTTCCTGAACATCTTTTCTTCTTAGAGTGGCTGGTAACCCTAGCGCGACGAGCCCCGCCAGAGGCCGGACTCCTTTGGCTGCGAGGTCGCTAACGTTTGCCACAACCGCTTTGCGAGCTACCTGGCGCATTGTCATACCCGGCGGGATATCGGTGCTGCCGACGAGCATGTCTGTTTTCAGAATCGCAACTTTTCCGTTTGCCAGTTTCACTGCGGAAACATCATCGCCGAAACCGACAACGGTATTCCGATTAGTGCCGAGTGAACGTTCCATGATACGAATTATGCCTAGCTCACCCAGATCTCTAAGTGAAGTCAACTCTCCCCGCGCCACCGCTTTCCACATGTCTATCTTATCCTACGCATATTTTGAATAGTTCGATTTGCCTCAGCGAGATGGGATGTATGGAGGGGGGAAGTTGCTCGACATTGTCTGTATAGGTGAAGTTATGGTTGAACTCAACGCTGTTAACCGTGGCCCATTGAGGAGTGTGTGTCTCTTCGAAAAACATGCGGCAGGCGCCGAGGGGAACGTAGCGATCGGGGCCTCAAGGCTCGGCTGCACTTCCGGGATAATCACGAGGGTTGGTGATGATGAATTCGGCCTCTTCCTCATGGCGACGCTTAAGGGAGAAAACGTGGACACGTCTCATGTCTCCGTCGACAAGGATTTTCCGACTGGAATCTTCTTCATTCAACGTGGTTTTCCGATTCCTGACAGAAGTGAGGCATACTATTACCGCCACAATTCAGCTGGAAGCAAACTCAGTTCCAAAGATCTAGACACGAAATACATTGGTTCAGCAAAGATCCTTCATGTTTCCGGAATAACTCCTGCACTTAGCGACAGCGCCAAAGAGGCAACAACAGCGGCTGTGAAACTCGCGAAAGAAAACAAGGTGATGGTCTCACTGGATACAAACATTCGCATTAAACTTTGGACCGAGGCAGTGGCAAGAACTACCCTACTCCCGGTATGCAATATGGCGGATATACTCTTCACGAGCCTACCGGACGCAAGGATAATCCTAGGCCTCGACGAACCTGCAGAAATAGCTAAAGCTCTACACAAAAGCGGCGTCAAGACTGTAGTAATCAAGCTCGGAGACAAGGGGGCGTTTGCTAGCTCTAAAGGCGAGACCGTGACTCAACCCATGATCCATGCGAGCGTTGAGGATCCAACAGGTGCGGGCGATTCTTTCGCGGCAACATTTCTATCAACCCAGTTGAAAGGTTGGATGCTGCAGGACAGTTTGCGGGCAGCTTTGGCGACGGCAGCGTTGGTTGTAGGCGTCAGAGGCGATTATGAGAACATACCGAGTATGGATGCGTTACGGACTTTTCTTGAATCTCAAAAAGGTGAGGCTGAGTACCTTCGCTGACGTTCAACGAATCGTTGAGTAGTAGATTTCAAAACGGAAAAGAAAGGATTTGGTTTGGCGCCTTTCAGGGTTGTTGAGCGGAAGGCGCTTGCGTCGCCACCTCGGCCGCTGGGATGGGCTGTTCTGCCAGTCCGCACTTTGTGATGTGCGTTTTGTATTCGTCGAGCCTGATTTGTCGATGGCATCGAAGACATTCGAGCGTCTTCATCTCGGTGCGTACGTTTCTATTACGGAATTGTCGACGGCCCGTCTATTTCACTCTCGTGATTGCAATTTGCCCCGTTGTTATTCAACGTTGGCTTTTGAAGCCGTCCGACCATGAAGGTTGATGCAAGCTTGGTTGGATGGTTCTAACGCTCTGCGGTCTCAGTCGTTCCCCTATCTCGTGCATTCGGGTACCTGTCATGCCTTGAATGCGTTTCAAATCAGTCATTTCCCGTCGAGAAACGAGCGTCACCGCAATTCCGCTGGCTCCAGCCCTGCCGGTCCTGCCAATTCTATGGAAGTAAAGCAGAGGGTCGTTGGGTAGGTCATAATTCACGACATGCGTGATGCCTTCAATATCCAAGCCCCGTGAGGCAACATCCGTTGCCACCAGGAATCGCGCACGGCCTCTTCGGAAATCCTCCAACGCTCGTTCGCGTTGCGCCTGCGTCAGATCACCGTGTATTACAGCGACGTCACGCCGGTTTCGGCTCAGTCTATATCCAATCCGATCCGCGCCTATCTTGGTGGAGCAGAAAATCAAAGCACGCTGAACTGTTTTGTCGTCCATTATGTCGCAGAGTGCTTGGAACTTACGTTCTGGGTCTACTACGCGGTAGAGTTGGTCTATTTCTTCAACCGCTATCTCGTCTCTGCTGACCAGTATTTTCTCAGCATTGTACATGTGCCTCGACGCCAATTCGAGGATTTCGTCGGGCATGGTAGCGGAGAACATTGCCGTCTGCTTTTCGTTGGCTGTCCTTCGGAGTATGAACTCTATGTCGTCGATGAAACCCATGTCGAGCATGCGGTCGGCTTCGTCGAGGACGACAAACGTTGCTTGGTCGATTAGTAGAGTGCCTCTTCGGAGGTGGTCGATGATTCTACCCGGTGTCCCAACCACGATGTGCACGGTGCTTTGAAGTGCTTCCATCTGGCTGTAGATTGGTTGGCCACCATAAACTGCGAGCGTTCGTACTGAGAGGTATTTCCCATATCTGTTCAGGTCTGATGCGACTTGAACGGCTAGTTCACGGGTCGGGACAAGAATAAGCGCTTGCACCGCATCCACGGACCCATCAATTCTCTGAATCATAGGTACGCCGAAAGCGGCAGTCTTACCTGTACCAGTTTTCGCTTGGCCTATTACATCTCTGCCATCAAGCAGAGGGCCAATTGCTGCAGCCTGAATTGGGAACATCTCTTCAAAACCGAGTTCCCTGAGGCTGCGGAGTATCTCTCCCTTTATCGGGAGTTCTTCGAAACTTTGCATTCCTAGTTTACACTTTCCTACGTAAACCGCTTTTAGAAAACCGAACGGCTAAGCTTCCGCGTTTACGGGCAAACCGCGTTCCAGTTTCGCTGTGCAGAACTTCACTGTATCCGCACGCGGTCTTCGTTGAAACTAAGCAAAGCAACACTATCATTTAAACGTTAGTTGAAACTGACAGAGTAATGAGCTCTTCAATAGCAAGATGAATCGTAGTCGCCGATAGTTGAAACGGGGGCAGGTTCTTGGGAGAATTGCTTTGGACACCTTCAAAGGAACAGGTGAGGCAGGCCAACATTACCCGTTTTGTCGAGTTCGTCAACAGGAAGTACGGACTTACGATTCAGAACTATTGGCAGCTGCAGGAGTGGTCTGTTGAGAAAATTCCTGACTTCTGGGCGGCCATGTGGGAATTTGGGGGCATAGTCTCTAGTCGCAGTTATGAAAAAGTGGTTGACGACCTAACCACATTTCCCGGTGCAAAATGGTTTCCAGGTACAAAACTGAATTTCGCTCAGAACCTATTGAGGCATAGGGACGATCATTTTGCGTTTTTGTTCAGAGGCGAGACGCAGAAGACAGCCCAGATGACCTACGGAGAATTGTATGCTCAAGTTGCAGTGCTGGCAAAGTGGCTGGTCCGGCAGGGAGTTGCACCGGGGGATAGGGTGTGTGCCTACGTTCCAAACATGATCGAAACGGTTGTCGCCATGCTTGCCGCTACAAGTATTGGAGCTGTTTGGGCTTCCTGTGGGACTGAACTTGGGCCGACAGCTGTTTTGGATCGTTTCTGTCAGGTCGAGCCTAAGGTCCTCTTTACGGCCGACGGATACTTTTATGGAAACAAAGTTTTCGACAGGTTAGCTTACGCCGAAAGGGTTGCCCGGGGAATTCCTTCGTTAGAACATGTGATCGCTATTCCGTATCTAAACGAGAAACCTGATACCGCCAACATACCAAACTGTGTGCTCTACAACAATATCATCTCATCCGAGGACGTGTCCGACATCCACTTCCAGCAGCTGCCTTTCGACCATCCCGTCTACATCATGTTCTCCTCGGGAACAACTGGCAAGCCAAAGTGCATGGTACAAGGAGCCGGCGGTGTACTCCTAAGCCATCTGAGGGATCTCTTACTCCACACCGATCTGAAACGGCAAGACAAGATTACTTACATTACTACTGCGAGCTGGATGATGTGGAACTGGCTGATGAGCTCATTGGCTGTTGGAGCCACCGTACTACTCTACGACGGTAACCCCAACTATCCAGACTGGGGGACGATGTGGAAGCTCGTTCAGGATGAGATGATAACCATCTTCGGCTGCAGTGCAACATATATCAACTATCTCAGAACGGTCGGAGCCAAACCAGGCAAGTCCTTCGACCTGTCATCATTACGAGAAATATCACAGACCGGCTCAGTTCTTTCGGCTGAAGGATGTGAGTGGATCTACCGAGAAATCAAACAGGATCTCCATTTCAATTCGATTACGGGAGGGACTGATATCAATAGTCTATTTGCTGTCGGAAACCCTATCCTGCCTGTGTATGCTGGTGAATTGCAAGCGCCCGCATTGGCAATGAGGGTGAAAGCATACGATGAAAAAGGCAACTCAGTGGTTGATCAGGAGGGAGAACTCGTCTGCGAAAGACCGTCTCCCTCTATGCCGCTTTACTTTTGGAATGATCCGAAGGGTGACAAGTACAATGAGGCGTACTTCAACTTCTACCGAGCTTTCGGGAAGAACGTGTGGCGGCACGGGGACTACATTATTGTCCACCGCGATACGGGCGGAATAACCTTCCTAGGCCGTTCGGACAACGTCCTGAAACCATCCGGAGTGCGCATAGGTACTTCTGAAATCTACAACATAGTAGAGCAATTCCAAGAAATAGCTGACAGCCTTGTTGTGGGACAGGATTGGAAAGGTGACCAGCGCGTAATCCTCTTCGTTCAACTTACACCCGGATTCAGCCTAACCGAAGAGCTAAAAAACAAAATTAGAAAAGCGCTTCGCGAAGGCGCTTCACCGAGACACGTCCCTGCACTAATCCTCGATACCCCAAGCATCCCTTACACCTTCAACATGAAGAAAGTTGAGAGTGCTGTCAGGAACATAATAAACGACAAACCCGTAACAAACAGAGACGCATTAGCCAATCCACAATCGCTAGAGTATTTTAAGAAAATACTGCCAGAAATTCAAAGCAATCAATCTCCAAAAATGAAACAGACCATGTAAGGGACCAGACCCTTCCAACAAGGGGAATCAACATTGACGAACTCCGAGGCACATCGATCTCTGTTTGTGTTGCCTTACTATTTCGAATAGGAGAAGCTGGTGAAGATTGCGATAATTGGAGACGGAATGATCAAGGCTGAACCAACGTCCATCGAAGGGCTCTTCCAAGAGTCAGTTTACGTCTGCATTCATTCCGGGTTGACCAAGGAAACAGAAGGCATCATCGGAGAGAAGCTAATCTCCCTAATGAAGCTGACCAGCTACCTGATCGACGCGGCGAAAGCAGGACTAATCGACGAGAATGCTCTTTGCAAAGCCCTTAGAGAAGAGAGAATTTCCGGTGCGGTCCTTGATTGCTTCTGGGATGGACCATTAGACAAGAACCGCATTTTGACCAAATTATACAATGTGATTTTTACGTCTCACCTAGCGGAGACAACGATCGAATCCCTTACTCATTCTTCTGAGATGCTTGAAGTAACAACCGGCTATTGGTCATTTTCCTGCCTCAATTCATTTGTGCCGGCTTTGTTTTCAGCGAGATTTCATGGGTCGAAATTTAGATATGGTGCCGTTGTCCAGTCGTCGCTCTTCTCGAATGTGGCGTATAGTACAATACATTAAATTCCGACTATTGCCGTCGCACTATTGATGGGGAGGGAGTGATTGTGAATGAAATAGTAATGCCACGCATAGACGCTGCAATGCAATCAGGAAGGATTCTTGAATGGCTAAGAAAGGAGAACGACGCTGTCGTTAAGGGAGAACCAATCGTTCTGGTAGAAGGAGAGAAAACAACTTTCGAGATCGAAGCCCCTGGCTCAGGGATACTGTTGAAGATAATCGGCCAGTCAGGCTCAGACATACCTGTTGGCGAGATCGTGGGAATCCTTGGAGAGGCGGGTGAAAAGATACCCGATCAAATTGGAGTGCAGATACACCCATTGCAGCCCAGTCCTTCGCAGGAGACTTCCTCACCGGCGAGACAACCAGAGTTACAATCGCGTGAGATTCGAGCCTCGCCAGCAGCAAGGGCGTTGGCACGGCAACACGGAATTGACCTTGCCGAGGTAATCGGTACGGGTCCACATGGAAGAGTTCAGACTGAAGATGTGCTGAAGGTCGTCGAACGCAAAAAAACCGTTCCCCAAATGCGGGCTGCAGTCGGCTTGAAAGTCAAAGAAACTATTCCGCTCGAGGGAATACGAAAGACAGTGGCAGAACGCTTGGCCTATAGTTTCCGTTCAACCGTCCCTGTGATGGTGACCATGGAAGCGGATATGGAAGCTCTCAAGGAGGCTCGCGACAAGACTGGAGAGACTGTTTCAGTGACTACTTTCGTGGTAAAGGCAGTTGCCCTTGCCCTCCGGCAACACGCGATATTGAATTCCTCTCTTGAGGATGACAGTATCAAGGTCTACGACGACATTAACATCGCTGTGGCGATAGATACTCCAAGAGGACTGACGGCGCCGGTAATTTTCGGTCCGGAAAAGTTAAGTCTAGCCGCGATCTCGAAAAGAATTTCAGACCTCCGGGAAATGGCGATCTCTGGCACGTTAAGTATCCATGAACTGACTGGAGGGACGTTCACTGTTACAAATTTGGGCAGTGAGGGCGTTGAGCTCTTTGCTCCGATAATCAATCCTCCACAAGCTGCGATCCTCGCAGTAGGACAGACTATCAGGAAACCAGTTGCGTTGGGTGAATCGATCAAGATTAGACCTCGCGCTATTCTGTCACTGATATTCGACCACAGAATTATAGACGGTGTTCCAGCAGCGAAGTTTCTCAATAATGTTAGAGGGCTTCTTGAGAATCCGCGATCGCTGATGGAGCAATCTGGATGAATTAGATCGTATGTTCATGACATAATGCTCTTTATCGTGCTAATTATCGTGTTTCTTGTCGGCATGTAGGCGCTCTGAAGAGGTGGACTGAATGGTGCTGGTATGTCAGGGCATGCTACACGTCCTACTCCCTCTAGGTAATCCATGGCGTTTTCCATAACCCGGGCTAAGATCTCAGCGCCCACTCCGGATGTCCTGCAACTATCTTCCGCGGTAACTAGGCGTCCGGTCTTCCTCACAGAAGATATGATGGTGTTAGCGTCGAGAGGAACAAGCGTCCGCGGATCAACGACTTCGACACTAATTCCTTCGGATGCCAGAGCATCGGCAGCCGCCAAGGCCTCTCCCACCAACCTGGATATTGCAACTAGGGTTACATCTTCTCCTTGTCGCTTGATATCTGCACACCCGAACGGAATTAGAAACTCGTCTTCGGGGACTTCTCCTTTGCTGCTATACAGAATGGCAGATTCCACGAAGAGAACGGGATTGTTTCCTCGAATGGCCGTCTTGAGAAGGCCTTTCGCATCAGCGGGTGTCGAGGGCATAGCCAGCATCAACCCAGGGGTATTCATGTAGAAAGCTGGAAAGCACTGAGAATGCTGTGCTCCTGTGTTTCGTCCTAGACTATACTGCGTCCTGATGACAACAGGCGCCGTTAGTTTTCCTCCCGTCATGAAGTGGAGCTTCGGCAAATGATTGACAAGCTGGTCCGCGCATTCGTTCAGAAAGTCCATGTACATTACTTCTGCAACGGGACGATAGCCCATAAGCGCGGCCCCAACCGCCGCGCCAACTATCGCATTCTCAGAGAGCGGTGTGTCTCTAACACGTTCTGGTCCAAATTCTTCTAGCAGGCCTTTGGTTACCTTGAAAACACCGCCAAACTTGCCCACGTCTTCTCCCATGACGAACACTTTTTCATCACGGCGCATTTCCTCGGTCAACGCCTCGCGGACGGCTTCGACAAATGTTAGCATCTTCAAATCCTCACCAGCTAGCCCCACACGAATTTTGGCAGCAGGTCGACAGGTGGATATGGTCTCTCATTGGCGAACCTCACAGCTTCTTCAAGCTCAGACTTGATCCTACGGCCAATCGTTTCCAGCTCCTCATTTGTAGCGAGCTTGTCGCTGATCAGCTTTCGTTCAAGGTTTTGAATCGGATCACGTGCCATCCACTCATCGACTTCTTCCTTCGTCCTATAGTCAAATCCAGTATCATACATTCCATGACCTTTGTATCGGTAGGTTTCGCATTCCATCAAAGCTGGGCCTTTCCCTATCCTTGCTCCGCTAACAACCTCCGATGCTGCAGCGTAAACATCCAACACATTCATGCCATCCACAAGAATTCCAGGAATACCATACGACTTGCCCCTTTCGGCGATGCGCGCTGATGTTGACTTGCAAACCGGAACTGAAATAGCGTATTGGTTGTTCTCACAAACAAAGACCACGGGGAGTTTCCAAGCAGCTGCCAGATTCACTGCTTCATGAAAAGCTCCTGTATTGCTCGCACCATCTCCGAAGAAACAGACTACACAATTTGCTTTCTTACCCATCTTTAGAGCCAAAGCGACACCTACGGACAAGGGTATCCCACCACCGACAATTGCAGTGGAGAAAACCAATCCAGCATCTACATCTGTGCTGTGCATCGAACCGCCGATGCCCAAGCACATTCCGGAGTCCTTGCCCATGAGTTCGCTAAAGATGGAACGAGCAGGAACGCCTTTGGCGAGACTGTGGCCATGCCCTCTGTGATTGCTAACTACAAGGTCGTTTTTTTCCAAGGTCATACATACACCTGTTGCTACGGCCTCTTGGCCAATATACGGGTGTGCAAGCCCAGGAATTCTGCCTTTCTTGTAGAGTTCCGCCACTTCTTCCTCAAACATTCTCTGCATGACCATGCTCTCGTACATCTTGAGAAGGAGTACCTTAGAAGAAACAGTCTCCAATGCTCGTCAATGATCGCTAACCGTCTTCCTCTATCTAAACGGTATGCGCGTTTTCTTTCCGTGAAAGCGTTGGGACTCAAAGTTCTCCGGTCTTCTTGCGCCATTGGAATATCGATAAAACCGGAAAACACGCTGACGAACGAACGCCAAGAGATGATTCTCTTGTGACTTCCCAGTTTCCTGTTATTCCGCGTCTGAGACCATTAATCGCTCGAGACCAATAAGGCCCTAATAGCCTGTCCGTTTCTTCAAAGTTCGAAAACTCGCTCCCATTCGTCAAGTCGAAAGGTACAGGAACTAGCGCTTGAGGTCGACCAGCACGCCAATGACTAACCGTACGTTTTCTGAGTCATCGCGAATATCAACGAGCGCTCTGCTTACTCGAACTTCTCTCAGTACTATGTACTATTCTCCTAATCATCCCGATCATTTCGGCGGTGTTCGTGATTCCACTCTTCTACTTCATCGGGCTGGTAGTTCAACGATATCTTGTTACCCCAGCCATAAGAGACGCAGTTTTCTCGACACGAAACTCAATTCTCATAACGTGGGGGTCGCCCTATTGCTCGAGAATTGCGAGGTGATAGCGTGGACGGGTGATCTGAGGACGGTGGGTTTGCCTTATGAATTGCAATATGGAGCTTACAACTTACTCGGGTATCAGCTGAATCCGCTTCGGCCTGATTCTTGTAGTCGGAATAGTTGCCTTGGTCGGCTATATCTCATGCTTGCAAGAACTCGCTTAGGTAGGTCAATGCGAGCTTGCTCACAAGGCAGGGAAGCCGCTCAACTCGTGGAGATCAACTTTCCGATAGCAATCAAGGTACTATTTCATCACCGTTAGCTGACTATTTTCTGTAATTAGGTCGTCCTGTATACATTGATGCCTTTAGTGTTGACGAATTCTCTTATCCCGTATTTTGAAAGTTCCCTTCCAAGGCCTGACTGCTTTACTCCACCAAACGGCATCCGTGGATCCGATTTCACTAGTCCGTTAACGAACACGACTCCCGATTCGATCTTCTTGGCGGCCCTTGAAGCTCTCTCTAAGTCTTCGGTCCACAGGCTTCCAGCCAAACCAAATACCGTTTCATTCGCAAATCTGATTGCTTCTTCCTCGGTACGTGCCATTATGATCGGTGCAACGGGTCCGAATACTTCTTCCTTCACAATCCGTGCGTCTCTCCCAACGTTATCGATGATAGTTGGCTCGTAGAAATATCCCTGTCTCGCTAGTCTTCTACCGCCGATTAGAACCCGCCCGCCTCTTTTTATCGCATCCTTAACCTGCGACTCGACGAGCTTCAGAGAGTCTTCTCTGACCAGAGGGCCGACGTCTGTCTTCTCATCCTGAGGGTCTCCCACGACAAGTTTCTTCACACTTGTGACCAGCATCTCTTTGAATTCGTCGTATACTCCTTTGACAACTATGAACCGTTTCGCGTTAATGCAGCTTTGGCCAGAGTTGACCAACCTCGATTCAGCTGCGATGCTTGCTGCCTTATCGAGTCTGGCGTCTTCTAGGACTATTAGGGGGTCACTTCCCCCGAGTTCTAAGACGCATTTCTTCAGATTCTGGGCAGCCAACACTGCGATATGCCGTCCGGCATCTGTGCTGCCCGTAAATGAAACGCCCCTTATGTACTCACTTCCAATGAGCGAGTCAACGACAGAATGTTCGGTTACCACAGTCTTGAACACATTGTCTGGAAAACCCGCTTTCGTGAATGCTTCCTCTATCAACAGAGCGCATTGAGGAACAACGTTTGAGTGCCTCAACATGGTTGTGTTCCCAGCTAGGACAGCTGGCATAGCGAACCTTAATGCCTGCCAGAACGGAAAATTCCAAGGCATCACTCCGAGTATCGTGCCCAATGGTTCAAACGCAACAATGCTCCTGTATGCATCAGTCTCACCGGGTTCATCTCGTAACCACTCCCCTCCATTCTTCGCTATAACCTCAGCACTCCAAGCGCATTTCTCAACCTCAGAAAGCGACTGCTTTATCGGCTTTCCCATCTCCACCGTCATTGCTCTTGCATACTCAGTCTTGTTATCTCTCAGTACTTTCGCGAGATTCAATAACAGCTCTGATCTCTGAGAGATCTCGGTTTCCCTCCACCTTTCAAAGGCTAGATTCGCTTCTTTTGCGAAGGCGCGAGCTTCTCCCTCTCCGATCGTTTTGTATTCTCGTATTCTCTCACTTGTTGCAGGGTTAATTGTAAAGAAACTGCCCATAACATATCACGATATCCATCAATGGACGTTTCGATTATTTGAGTTTTGACAATTCTGGAAAATGTAGGCAACTTGGAGAAAAGAATCTATTTCCGGAGTAGGGGGCAGCTCAGCATCGCTTCGTGTTTCGCAAACTCTTTTGTATGCTTCACTGACTGACTGTAGAAAGGGACAGCTCTCTTCGACTTAAGGGAATCACGCTTAAGATTTATGTTTATCTTGTAGACTCATCCCGAAACGGCGCATTAGGATGAAATTGATGCCGCGCGATACTCTGAAGAAGGAAATGCTCCCTGGCAGAGTGGTCCAGCATGTGGTTGGCAAGACTGGTGTTTCGCGAAGCGAGAAGATGACAGCTGGATTTGCGCGTTACAGTGAAGAAAGCGGACCGATGCAGCCTCACCAGCATGCCGAAGAAGTCGTCCACGTTATTGACGCTAAGGACGGCTATGTGCGCTATGGGCCAAGTCCGGACAAGTTGGGACCGCGGCTACCCCTTCGGAAGGGTATGACATTGCACACTCCGGAACTTGAATGGCATGTCTTTGAATATGATCCGGGGGGATACGTGGACGTCATTTTCTACTACGCTCAAGTGGATAACATATTTCCTTCTTCGGGTCCGAAACCATATTGACACCGATGAATAAAACTGGGACATTGGTTTCGTCCCGTCGACATGCCCAAGTGAGTCTTTCATACGACTACGACTAACTCAATGTATGTTGGATGGTGTGGAAGATCCTCACGCACAGCACGCCGCTATTCTATTGTCTTTAGAGCCTTAGGATACTTCTACCACAGCTGGGATCTCCATCCAAGTCACAGATGGGTTTCGGTTCTTGTTTGCCGCAGCACCTCCTGAGCCACCCCGGTGAGAACTAGCCTATGTCTCCACCCAAGCAACCGAGGTCCAAAAGTAATAGTTTCTCACTGGGCATTTTGGAAGGACCGCAAAGTCAATGACTTCGTAATTGAGAGCTAGAAAGTTCTTCCTCTCTTGAATAGAGTGTAATCTAACGAATTTTCTTGCCGCACTTCGGTCGGAGTAACGAATGCGCAAGATGGTCCAAGCCGTCACCTGACATGACCGTTGGTTAGCAGGAGAGGTGCTGCTACTCGGGCGGTAACTGCTTGTACACCAGTGAAATGTCAAGCCCTCTGCGCGCGTGGTACATCTTTGATGTAACGTAGATGACGGCACCGACGATCGCTGTTCCAGCAATAAATCCGTAGGCCAGCCAGTTGCCTCCCCAGATAGTCCAGTAGAGAAGGAACTCCGCAGTCAACCAGAGGAAGACCCCAGCGGAAAGAACTCCTACAATCGCTAGGATTACTTTCGGAGCTCCCTTCTCATTCCTAACCGCAAATATCACAGCGGCAACACCAACGAAGGCGAAGTATATCATGGGGCCAACTATCGTTCCGTATAGTGAGACAAAAGTACCGTAGAGAAATGACGCGCCCGCGACGAGTGCAATCGTTATCACCAGATCGATAAGGTGGGCGACGACGGGCGAGCCATACTTGCTAACGTACGCAACCATTGAAGGCAAAAACCTGTCAAACGCTTGCGCCATGAGATATCTGCCTTCTACAACCACAAGGTACGCGAGAATGTTGATGATCCAAAGGATCCAACCAATTCCGATTATCCATGACAGAATCGGATTCGTTGTAGCACCCATTGCGAACGTCCAAAAGTTGAACGAGTAGTTATACACCATAGTTGGGTTGGCCAAGGCTGCGTTAACGAACGCCATTCCACCTGCGTAGTACATGGATCCAAACGCTCCTGTAACCAATAGCATAACAACAACCGCGGAAACCGCGACATTCCATTTCAACGCGCTTTTTCCTTTGATCTCGGAGGCCACCGCAGGTGCAGCGTTAACCCATGGGTAGGTGAAGAAAGCAAAGTACGGCACGAACATGAGAGTTGCAGCCCAATCGAAAGACGGCCCTGTATAGCTCCTCGCGATGCCCTGAAAAGTCAATGTGGAATTGCCAAGAGAATTCACGTAGTTGACAGCGCCATTGGTCCCACTTGACACGAGAACGAAAACGGCCACCAACATAGAGACGATTCCGATCACCGTAAAGATCGAGATCAACTTGTATGCGATTTTCGGTCTGACGATGTTAATCGCGAAGAGTACGATCAAAATCACGCTGGCCAGGAGGAACTGTGAAGCCGGAGCTGCGCCTTGCATGTTTCCTGGAAGTGCTAAACTAAGCATATTCTGGTAACCTAATGAAACGCCAACTGATCCAATCGCGAACACTGCGGATAACGCGATGAGCGCTGCGAATGGAATGTTTCCCATAGTGTAACCGCTCAAGGCCAAGACATTCCCGAGAAAACCCCCCATCGACCTAGAGACCCAAACGTAGTCTCCCCCAGTGCGTGGCATCCGTCTTGTCATCATTGTGTAGATGATGACTTGCGGCACGATGAGCACGAACGCTATGAGTGAGCCTAAGACGAGGTTCACACCAGCCATGGTGGGCAACAGGATCGTGGTAAAACCAATATTCGCAAGTGCAGCGCCCGCAGACATGTCACTTACGTTGATTGATATAGCATCCAATAGACTGACGTTCTTCCGGAGTCCGGTTGCATCCCTAACGAAGACTGGGGCTTTCCCAGGTGACGACTTGGAAGCCATAGTCTCGAATGATGCTCGTCTTATAGTATTTAACATTAAGCCAAGGTTAGTTTCTGCGGCTTGAGAATTCCGTTATGATTTGTTCCTGAATGCTGGTGGGTAATTATTTCAATGAGCCATCGCCTATCTTGGAACCTTGTTTTCCGAGATGGAGCAATTGGAAGAACTTGAAACAAACCTAGTGGATTCCATAATTCAGGAATACGGCGTCAATGTCGACGCTACAAGACCCGCTAAGCTAACTAAAACAAATCTTAATCCGCAGACTAGAGTCTTTGAAGTTCAAAGCTCCTCATTGAATGCCTTCATCATCGACACTCCTATGACCCGAAGAATCGCTTGCCACCCACATGTGGTCGGGGATGAACTTGAAAAACTCACACTAGAGGCTGCAGAACAGAGTCTTCCTGCAATTCTCGAACTATCACAAATCAATACCGCTAAGGAGGGCGCAATAGTATTTGAACAAATACTCCGAGCCGCTCCCGGGTACAACCTGCATCAGGCAGCGAGTCGAGTAATACCAGGCAACTATAGAACCGTCAACATTAGGCCTCGCTACACTCACACATCTTATCGAGATCACGACGGCATAGTTCACCGACAACTTGACATAGTTTACGAAGATTTTGCGGAACTTCCCGCAAACAGCGAGGTTTTCTTGATAATGCAAGATACAGTGGCAAGCAGTAGGTCAGCCGAAGTCAGCATCAGAGCCGCCATTAATCATTGCGAAGAAGTCGGCTCGCATATCTCCAAGTGGATTCTCTATGGATTCATCGCTCTAGAAGGACTCAAGCTGCTCGACAAAATTGCGCGAAGCCACGGTATTCCATTAGTAGCATTTGCAATCGGCAATCTAACCGCTCTCTGCGCCAACAATTACGACATGCCACTATACGGGGTAGACGAATGGCTTTGGCGAAGGGATCATTCGATCAGCAAACTCGGCGCCTTGGTCGATAGAGTCACATTTGTGGAATATCTACATGAATTTGTTCCCGGGTCGGATCAACCCGGTGATTGGTCCGCGCGTCAAAGTAGACTCTTCAACGGCCTGGGTTATGAAGAAGGTGACATAGCTGGCCACCTAGAAAACAGTATACGATTAATGAAAAGTCTGCTAGAGATCGGAGAATTGAAGGATTGGCAGGAAAAGATAGCGTCAGATGAGCTGCTCAGACTCGAGAAAGGATTAGAAAAAGTAAAGGCGGATCCTCTGAGATAAAAGTCATGTCAGATTCAGTAACCAGGCAACGAAGCCGTCAGAGTTTCCCTATATCCTCATCCCATAGCTTCGGATATTTCTCTATGAACTGCTTCATGATTTCTTTGCATTCATCGAGGTTTAGGTTGATTACCTGAACGCCATGGCTTACCATTAACTCCTCACCTCCGGGAAAAGTCGCCGATTCTCCCACAACTACCTTGCTTATTCCAAATTGGACGACTGCTCCTGAACAGAGGTAGCAAGGCATCAATGTGGAGTAGATTGTTGTGTCGCTATAGCTACCTATTCTTCCTGCCTTGCGAAGACAATCGATTTCTGCGTGCGAGGTTGGGTCTCGCTCCTGTATGTGTCTGTTGTGTCCCTGTCCAATGATCTTTCCGTTCCGTACAAGGACGGACCCAATTGGAACGCCCCCCTCATGCATTCCGAGCTTTGCTTCCTCGATGGCTACCTTCATGAAACCTTGATGGGCTTTCCTATCTTCGATATGCTCCATTTCAGAACCCTAAGCAATTATTGCATCTTCTAGAAATAACTTGCGGCTTCTGCATCTTCCAACATGGCAGTCAAGTTTTGCGCCAGCCCTATGCTGGTTACGTCCTCAAGGAAGGATTACTGCAAATCTGATCGCGAATATTACAATCGGTGCCCGCGGTTGCGACTCCGTTTAACTCAAGGCGCCGAGAACAAGCCCGATTAAAGCCATCCTCACCAGAAGTCCATAGAAGACCTGTTTGAAGTATTTGGAGTGAGGAGTGGCGTCGACGTCGTATGCGATTTCGTCAACTCGAGGCAACGGATGCATGAGAATCATTCCGGGCTTTGCTGTGCTTAGGTCGCCCGCGGCAAGTTTGTAGGATCCGCGAACCTTTTCGTAGTCCTCCAAGGAACCAAAACGTTCCTTCTGAATCCGTGTCATGTAGAGAACATCAACTTGCGGGATTACTTTGGATAGATCCTCAAGCTCCTGGATCTTGATTCGATCTTTGACCTCTTCCAACACCTCCTTTCTCATCCTTAGCAGAGGTGGTGAAATCAAGTAGAGGTTGATGTCATATAGCGAAAGCGCATATGCTAGTGAGTGAACGGTCCGCCCGTACCTGAGATCGCCGGCGAGTGCGACATTCAACCCATCTAGCTTTCCCGTTTCCTTTCGCATCGTGTAGAGGTCAAGCATAGCCTGAGTCGGATGTTCTTCAGCTCCCGTTCCGGCGTTGATGACTGGGACGGAGGCAAACTCGGCAGCTAGACGTGCCGCGCCTTCCAGAGGGTGACGAATGACAAGAATATCTGCATAGCTCTCTACGGTACGGACGGTATCCGCCAAGTTCTCTCCTTTTTCAACTGATGCAACTTTAGGTTCAGCGAAACCTAAGCATTTGCCGCCGTAACGATACATTGCAGATTCGAAGCTGAGACGAGTTCGAGTGCTGGGCTCGAAGAACAGCGTAGCCATAATTTTGCCGTCAAGCGCATGCGAACCTGTTTTCGCCATCGGCTCGACGACATCTGTCATCTTCAGAATGTGGTCGATCTCTTCCCGCGAGAAATCTTTGATCGATACGATATCTCTTCCGGCAAACTGCACTTCAATACGCCCGCGTCTTGTTGATTTTCATGCTTAAATAATTGTCGGCGTCATCGCTTGATTGAGCCGCTTTGGAGACACGACAAGAACTTTACGTTAGCAAGATCAGGGATGGAACAGTCATCGATCACATAACGCCTGGTTTCGCTCTTGACGTATTGAAAATTCTCGGCATCAACGGAAAGGCAGGAGGGGCTGTAACTGCAGCAATGAATGTTGACAGCAAAGGACTTGGTCACAAAGACATCGTAAAGATTCAGGATAGGGAACTTAAGCCAGCAGAAGTGAACAAGATCGCCCTAATTGCTTCAAAGGCCACGATCAACATAATTCGGAACTATGAAGTCACGACTAAGAAAAACGTTGAACTCCCGTCTACAATTCGGGGCATTCTGAAATGCGACAACCCCTCTTGTATCTCAAATTCGAGGGAACCCGTTCAACCACAGTTTGGCGTGACTCAACGAGAACCCATTAGATTAGGATGCTCTTTCTGCGGTCACATCATGGAAAGAGAAGACATCCTAAAGCAATTTTGAGGGTTACGCGGCCTAGCCTAGGAACCCGGGGCTCCTAGCTGCCCAGGGCAGTAATCATGTCGGCCGTACTGCAGAGGACAACTACATGATCTTTTGGATCCTCGCCAAAGATTATGTCCGCCGCGTCATTGGGGTATGCCTTTAACGTCATGCACCCTCGCCAAGTTGAGCCATACCGGCTTCAAATGAACCTCTCGTAAGCAGAGAAGGCTTTTGGAAAACCATCGTCAGCATCCTATTGGCTAACAGTGCGGGCCGCTTGAGAATCGCTCGAGAAACCATTAATAATTAAGGACTCTGCTAAGTTGAGACGGCGTCATCAATGCTAGACTTGATAATAAGAAATGGAAAGATTGTTACGGGATCAGATACGTTCGAAGGAGAAATCGGAATAAAAGATGGAAAAGTAGTCGAAGTCTCAAAGTCGAGCAAGGAGTCCGCCAGCAGGGTGATAAATGCCCAAGGAAAGTTGGTCTTTCCGGGATTCATCGATGGTCATACACATATGGAAATGCCATTCATGGGAACGGAAACGATTGATGATTTCTATCATGGCACGGTGGCCGCTGCATGTGGGGGCGTAACTACAATCGTTGATTTTGCCACTCCATCCAAGGGCGATACTCTGCTGGATGCGTACAAGACATGGCGCATGAAAGCTGATCCCAAGGTAACCATTGATTATGGTCTTCATATGATTTTCAGAGACTTCAATCCCACTAATCTCAGCCAAGTTGGCGCGTTAACAGCGGAGGGGGTTGTGAGTTTGAAGGTTTTCATGGCGTATAAGGGGGCATTTTCCATGAATGATGGATCAATATTCAGAGTCATGGAAGAAGCCGTAAAGAACGGAAGTTTAGTTGGTCTACATGCTGAGAACGGCGAAGTCATTGATTGTCTCGTGGCTCGATATCTGAGTGAAGGTAAGATTGACCCGGAGTATCATGCAAAGTCGAGGCCATCATTGGCTGAGGCAGAGGCGGTTCAGCGAGGTATCCGGCTGGCTGAGATGGCACATTCTCCCTTATACATAGTCCACGTATCGACAGGTCTAGCCGTAAACGAAATCAAAGAGGCTCAGACTAGAGGCGTTCCCATCTACTCAGAAACCTGTCCGCATTACCTTACCTTTACGGATGAGGCACTAAGGAGACCCGATGGGAATCGGTACATCATGTCGCCACCACTTAGAAGTGAAGAGGACAGCGCAAAGTTATGGCAAGGTTTGGCAAATGGTTCTATTCAAACAGTCGGCAGTGATCACGCGGTATTCACTTTGGAGCAGAAGAATCAGCATGGCTTCGACAAGGTTCCGAATGGTGTTCCCGGTACAGAGCAGATTCTACCCATACTCTATTCTCAGGGCATTGGAAAGAATATCTTTTCTCTCAATCGATTGGTACAGGTAGGGTCCTCTAATGCTGCAAAGATGTATGGCCTTTACCCAAGAAAAGGAACCATCGCAGTGGGCAGCGACGCTGACATCATAATATTCGATCCCCAAAAGAAAGTAAGACTTTCGGCGGACAATCTACACAGTAATATTGACTACTCGATTTACGAGGACGTCACCGTAACCGGGTATCCTGTCATGACGATCTCACGAGGTGATGTCATCGCTGAAAACGGCCAGTTCAGTGGCAAGAAGGGTAGGGGACAATTCGTCAAGGGCGTCCCCTTTGTTTCGGGTCGGCCCGACTTGTAAACCGCGATAGCAGGGTATCGCCGAAGCGCCGGTCGCTTCGAGTACTTATTTGGAGTGTCCTATCCGTTCCAATAGGGCTCTCACGTGGCGATTTTCTATGGATGATGGCGACTTTCTATTGTTAGGGCTGTTCAACGAATGACATTGACAGCTGCGATGGTGCCATATACTCTGTCGAGGATGAGAAAATAATGAGTAAGATGAAGTGTGTTTCGTCAAGGAGGCTCTTGTCTCAAATAGCGGCGCAGGCGATCCACGACCAGTCAAACGAAGCATCTGCTGAGGCTGACGAAAAGGTTCAGGCTAACCCACAATTTGTAGAATCGTCGCCAGCTAAGGACTCGTCCTGTCGCCTGAGCCCGCTTCGTCTTGGTCGATACAGCCAGAGTCTTGTCCATTGATTCGGCAGCGTTAGTCTCGCTCGAAAGAAGAGAGGTACTTCGAATAAGGTGGGCAATTTAGGAATAGAGAACAATGTGGAATGGGGACCCCGGGAAACTACTTTCGCGGGGGCAGGGACGGCAATGATTCGGGTTCTATTCGAGAATGAGTGCTACCACTCCTTTCGCGGAGTGCAGTCTGTTCTCGGCTTCGTCGAAGATTACGGAATTCGGCCCGTCCATGATTTCATCCAAAGCCTCGACGCCTCTTTCAACAGGTAGAGCATGCTGTATGTTGACTCCCTTCTTTGCCAAATCCAGGTGTTCTTGCTTGATTACCCATTGCTTGTATTTACCAGGGTTTTGCCTGTGCGGAGACATGGCATCGATTCCTTTCGGGCCCATTCGAATTATCTCGTGCGGGGCCCAGCCTTTGATATGAATCACATCAGCGTCTCGGACGGCCTCGTTCAAGTCTGATGTTATCTCAACTTGCGCTCCTGTTTCTTTTGCTACTGATTTCGCATACTCCACAACTTCTGCGTCTGGTTCGTATCCTTCAGGACAGGCTATTGTTAGGTCCATACCGAGCTTTGGAGCGGTATAGAGTGTCGAATTCACGATTCCAAGCGATTTGTTGAAATTGGAGAAAGCCCAAGCTATGGTAGTCTTTCTGCCCTTCAAAGTACCCTTCTTCTCCCTGGTTGTCATTATGTCAGCCGCGACTTGGCAGGGATGTTCCATGTCACAATAGGCATTGATGACAGGTACGCTCGCGTAGTCGGCGAATTCCTTTATGTCCTTGTATGCGAATGTCCTAATGAAGACGCCGTTCACATATCTACTGAAAACTTTGGCAGAGTCGGCCAAAGATTCTTTCTTTGTTGTCCAGTACTGCTCCGAAGTGATCATTTGTGCATGACCACCAAGTTGCGTCATCAGCGTCTCCATCGAGATTCTTGTTCGGGTGGAGGGCATATCAAAAATCATCGCCATCGTTTTTCCTCTGAGCAACTCGTGAGGTTCATTACGTTTGAGTTTTCTCTTTAGATCCGCAGCAGTGTCAAAAATCATGTAGAGCTCTTCTTCGTTATAGTCCTTCAGAGAGATGTAATCTCGTCCTTTCAAATCCATAATTCTCGCCCTTTGAAATTCGTAATTCTTCTGAGTTCCGAAAAGTCCTATTAAGGTTTTGTTCACGATGTTATGATGGACGATTTGATTTGAGCCAAGGATTCAAGCGCGCTTGAAATTAAACGCTTATATCTTCTGAGTGGCCGCCTGTAGCACATGTCTTCCGATGACAAACGGGTTGGCCTCTGTTTTCTTGACAGACCAGGTACCGACGAACAACTTGAACTTGCGAAACTGGCTGACCAGAAGGGTTTTCACTCGATTTGGGCGTGCGAAACTAGGCTGGTTCGGGACGCTATATCCGTCTTGGGTGCCTTCGCCCCAATAACCAAACGCGTCAAACTCGCTCCTGGAGTCATAAACATCTGGACCAGAGTCCCCTCTCTGACGGCTATGACATTTGCGACCCTCGATGAACTGTCTCATGGGAGGGCCATACTGGGAGTAGGTGCTTACTGGGATCCTCTCGCGTGGAAACAAGGAATCGAGCGGAAGATGCCGCTCACTGCGATGAGGGAGTTCGTGGGGATTATGCGACGGCTGTTCAACCTCGAAAGGTTCACTTACGAAGGTAAGGTGATGAAGGTCAGAGATATCGCACTGGACTTGGGATACGGCAGACCCAAGAACCCTGTAAACGTCCCTATCTACATCGGGGCAACAGGGCTCAAGATGATGGAGCTCACGGGAGAAATAGCCGACGGAGTATTTCTCAATGCTTTCACCTCGGTCCCATACCTGAAGCTTTCTTTGGATGCACTTGGCAAGGGAGCCAAAAAGGCAGGCAAGAAGGTGTCGGAGATTGATAGGCCACAGCTCATCGGTGTCGCAATGGACGAAGATGCGGAAAAGGCAAAGGAGGCCGCAAGATATTTGGTGACCCTTTATCTCGGCCAACAACCACACATCGGGCTTGCAAGTGGGGTGAAGGAACAACTCATCAAGGATGTCGGTAAGGCATTAGGTGGGTGGCCTCCGACGAAAGACGGGCCGAAGGCGGCGATGAAGCTCGTGGATGACAAGGTTGTAGACATGCTGACGGTTTCGGGAACTCCGGAGGATTGCAAAACTGGTGTGCAGGCGTATGTCAAGGCGGGTGCCTCCTACCCAGTTATCCTGCCAATAACACCAAACATGAGTCAGATGATTAATACCTTCGGTACATAGGAATCCAAATCAGAGAACTTCAGCGGGTAGTAACTCAATGATACCAAGAACGCAACTTCAGTCTGGTTGTCAGTCGATGGTTCGAGAGGATATGGGGACTCCAGTCTGCATCAGTCTAAAATAAGAGCTAGACGTGTCGCCACGTTCGTCGTGTCCTGCCTGACTTGTCCTGACTTGGCTATCTAGCGACCGTAGCCGTTAGAGCTTCCTTCGCGACGGGTTTCAACGACCGAAGCACTTTCTCCATCGCCGCTATGGTCAGCTTAATGTCTGCTCTTGAAGTTGCGGAGGAAGTGCAGCAGAAGTGCCCAGGGGCTAGATAGACCCCGTTGTTCAAGAGGCCAAGGTCGAGATACCTTCTGAGTTCAGAATTTGCTGACTTGACGGCCCATACGTCCGTGATGTCCTTTCCGCTGAAATAGAACTGAAAGACCGAACCGCTTGTGGGAGCCCTGACATCGAAACCAAGGTCGGACCCTATCTTCACAAACTCCTTCGAAAGCGTGGAAGCCAAAGAATCAACGTGTTCATAGATCGCTGATTTCAGCATCTTGAGCGTAGCTAGACCTGCGGCCATGCTCAACGGAAAGGCAGTGAAGGTACCTGAAAGAGGAGTTTTCGGAGATTTCATTTCGAGTGAATCAGAGGGTGGGAAGGCATAAACATCCTCCATTATCTCTTTCGCCCCGCAAACCGCACCGCCGGGCATCCCACCCGTAACATTCTTTCCAAGAGTTGTCAGATCAGGCTTGATTCTATACTTCTCCTGCCACCCTCCTTTCGCTATTCGGAAACCACTTACGATCTCGTCGAGGATGAGCATTACATCCATTGATTCTGTGATTTCACGCACTGCCTTTGAGAAGTTTTCGTCCGGTACTACCGTACCACCTGCGCCCAGGAACGGCTCCAAAAGGACTGCCGCCACATCTCCCTTGTGCTCTTTCAGAGTCGATTCCAGACGCTCCGTGTCGTTGAACGGAACAACCACGGTGTTTTTCTGCACGTCGACTGGAATTCCTTCAGCCTTGAAATTGAGACCCTCTACTGAGACGGCGTCTGCTGACCCGTGATAGGCGCCTTCGAAGGCTATTATCTTGTTTCTTCGCGTGTGCGCTCTAGCAGACCTGATTGCGTTCATCACGGCCTCGGTCCCCGTGACTGTGAACTTCACCATTTCAGCCGTTGGCACCATCTTGCAGACCTGCTCGGCGAGTTCAACCTCAACCGTTGTGGGTTGCCCCCTTCCCAATCCATTCTCAAGCTCCTGCCTGATTGCCTTTATCACTGCGGGGTTAGAATGCCCCAGGAGAAGACTGCTATAATTGAAGCAGTAATCTATTCGTTCAACGTTGTTCTGGTCCCAAATGTGGCTGCCTTTAGCGCGCTTCGAGTACGCCGGGTATGGACGGTAGAAAATTACGCCTCTATTGCTCCCGCTGGGAATAACTTTGCACGCGCGTTCGTAGTACGCACGGGACTTCTTAGATCGAGCATAATATTGCTTCAGAATCTCATCGGTGACCGTTTCGCGTCGAGCATTCATGAGTTTAGTTGGTGCCCTCAGAATATTTAAGCGTTCGAAACTATTCCAATTTCCAATGCCCAATACTGGAGCGTGTTAGGATCCAGACCCGTCGGGCCGGTTCAAACTTCCAGTTTAACATCCGAAACCAGTCCGTTTTGAACTTCACGCAATCCCGACATCAAACCTTCTCTACATCTTAGATAGCCTGCGAGGGGGGAGCACATGCAATGCGTTGACATCACGCAGGCCATAAGAAACTCTCCAATGCGGAAGCGCTTGGTTTCGCTTGACGCATTTCTCTAGGAAAACATCGAATTTGAAAAGGCGTGCTTGGACGTCGGGGGGCCGCAGGTTCTGCCAGCCAGTGCATTCGGTTTCGTAATGGAGCTAGAGCACTAATACAGCTAAACAGCACTACTTTTGGAAAGCAGAATCGGGATCCGCTACACCGTCGCTTCAAAACATGTTGCGGGCGCAACTTCGAACTGGAATGGTCTCTTGCACCACCAAGCTCTGCCCCACCCGGACTTGGAGTCGTAGTAGCTGCACGTCTCGCAGCAACGAGCTAGGACCTTGTTTCGATACGAGGCTGTTCGGCCAAGAGCATTCTTGCTTTTCATCTTGTCACAATCATAGAAGCCTGGACATAGAACACAGCAAGGCATACTTTTCCCACCTTCCTATGGGAGCCCGCCCATAGTCAGAGCCATGATGGCCTTCTGACCGTGCAACCTATTCTCAGCCTCATCGACCACCACGGACCACTTCCCATCGATCACGTCATTATCCACTTCGTCGCCCCTGTCCGCTGGCAAGCAGTGCATGTAGTTCGCTCTCTTGTCGGCAACGTCCATCAATGCAGTCGTGGTCTTCCAACTCTTCAACTTCTCTTTCTTATACTCCTCATGAGGCCCCTCCTTGAACCCTCCTTTCTCAAGTAACTCCCAGCTACACCAGCCCTTTGGATAGACCACATGAGCCCCTTCGAAAGCTTCCTTCATGTCGTGCACAATCTCAAATTTCGTCCCATACCTGTCAGCTAGGCTCTTCGTGTATGCTATGACGGCGGGATCAAGATCGAATTTCTCGGGGTAAGCCAGAGTAACATCCATCCCGAATCTCGTAAAGAAGACTATGTTCGTCTGTGGGACCGAAAGAGGCTTCCAGGCGCCAGGGCCATTAGCCCAGCTCATAACAAATTTCTTTCCTTTCAGGTCGCCCCATTTCTCTTTGACGGTCATCAAATCTGCGACGCCTTGACAAGGATGCCACACATCGCATTCCATGTTTATCACGGGGACTGTCGCATACTTCGCATACTCCCTCATGGTCAGGTTTCCCTCACCGTACTGAACTCCACCCACGTATCTTCTAATAGCGATGCCGTGACCATATCTACTAATGACCGCCGACGTATCTTTGACGGCTTCTCCATGAGATATTTGCAGCTTGTCGGTCGTAAGATCGTGAGCGTGTCCACCCAGCTGCGTCATCCCCGCTTCAAAGGAATTTCTCGTCCTTGTAGAGGGGTTGTACCATATCATGAAGAGCGTCTTGCTTCTGAGCAGTTCGTGAGGTTCGCCGCGGGCTTTCTTCTTTTTTAGATCGAAAGCAACGTCTAGAACTGTGTTGAGTTCTTCATCTGTCCATTCAGTCTCAGGAGAAATCCAGTGCCTTCCATGCAACTGAGTACTTACTAACTTTCAGCACCCTGACATTCGCGAGCGGTGCAGCTGGCCTATAAGCCTTGTTACTCAGACCCGCGGAGTGTCACATCAGAAGTCTTAAGAATGAAAGACCTACATCCCATTAGGTAAGGTTAATTCTCATGAGCGAAAGTAAGAAAGTTAGTAGACGCAATTATCTCAAGTATGCCGGCACAGGAGTAGTAGGTCTGGCCGTGGGCGCGGCTGCTGGATATTACGGAGGGCTTTCCACTGTTTCAATGCCCTCGACTCCCGCAACTGCCTCAACTGTAACACAAACCGTAACGCAGTCGGCGACTATGGAAATCCCTAACCCCTTCATTATAGCCACTGTCAATGCTGGTCCGGCCGGGACCCAGTGGGGAAGCGCCATGCTAAGGGGCCAGCCTTTGGCCGATCAAATCCTTGCAAAGACATTCCCGGACATAAAGACAAAGTGGCTCTCGGCTTGGAGCGTTAAGCCAACAGACAAACCGAGCGTCTACGCTGGTTTCATATCACAGGGCGCAAACATGATTTGGGATAGTGATTTCACTCAAACGCTGGACAAACCACTGATAGAAGCGAATCCTGGCGTCACCTTTATCGAAAGCGCCTTCTCTCTCGCGAGCACACCTAATGCAGGCGCATACGAGTGGGATGCCCACTTAGGAGCATTCCTGGAGGGAATAGTTGGTGGAGCACTAACGAAGACAAACAAATTGGGTGCAGTACAACCTTTCAACGACATATATGATGCGCTAATCTTCAATTGTTACAGGCAAGGAGCAAAATTAGTTAATTCCAAAGCGGAATGCTACTACGTTTTCACGGGAGATTACCATGATGTCTCGCTGGGTTTTAAGGCCGCTACAGCATTAGCATCGGCCGGATGTGACTTTATTTGTGGACAAGGAGACGGAATGACAACCGGCGCGATAAAGGGCGCACAAGCTGCGCACGTCTACGCGATGGGAGTGTACTCTGACCAATACGCCCTTGCACCAGATACTGTTGTTGCCAGCACATTATGGAACTGTGGCATATGCATGTCCGACATCATGAGTATGATCTGGAAAGGCAACTGGCCACGTGTATATTATCCCGGCAATCCAGATTTCCTTCCCCACCCACACTTCCGATACTTCCTCAAAGACAACACCGTTAGCTTGACTCCATTCAATTCCGCTATACCAGTTCCAGATATCGTGAATTCGACAATTGCCACAGCGAGGGCAGGGAACGCGGCAGGAACATTCGACCTTACTACGGACACAACATGGCCGGCACAGCTCCAAGTATCGTAGTCCGAGACACGGCCGTGTTTCCAAACCCTTTTTTACATTTTATTTTTTTTCGTTGCGCTCTCATTTGACTACAATTCGCGTCATGAGGCGCCATTTGTTTCACACTGACAAAGGTCGGGCTATTTGAGTAGTGCGAGCTTGCGTGACATTCGCGGCCAATAACGGGCGCGTCTGCTGGGTTAGGCGCAGCTTTCGCCGAAACCCTCCCGGAAGCCCCGGCAAACCTACTGCTTGGGGCAAGAAGACACGAAAGGTTGATCGAAGTAGACCTAGTCACATGTACAAGGCGGGGTTTTGGAAAACGTTTAGGGAAAACAGTATTCGAGCAGTCGATCGCGACGTCGGTTGGGCTGTTGACCGTCGCGGCGGAGGGTGGCTCGCGGGGAAGGCTGGCGATCGCCGAGCACGTCGAATGAGCTGTGTCCTACGATAGCAGACTACCCCCTCTTGTAAGGAATCCCCAATGCTGCTGGACCTGTTCTCTTACCAATACTGTTCGTCAGGACCACCACTATAATGCTTATGACGTAGCTCATCGACTGGAAAACTTCACTCGGTATGTTGCCAAAGACGATTTGTCCAAGGAACTGGAAACTAAATAGAGCGGACACAATGATGGAATAGATTCCCACGTATCGAACATCCCAATTTCCAATTCTAACGATGGCTATAGCCAGAAACCCGGCACCCCCCGTAACGCCTACGATCCAGCCACCAATCATACCGTATATGAAGTATCCGCCCGCAAAACCGCCTAGCATGCAAGAAACAATCAAGCATATCGCTTTCGTCTTGAAGACATCAACTCCCACGGCGTCGCTACCCGCAGGATTCTCTCCGGCCGCTGTCATCTTCAATCCAAAGAATGTCCGGCTCGTTAAAAACCAAGCCACGGGAATGGCTGCCAGGGAAATGTAGACAAAGACATTCTGATTCACGAGGAAGGCCCAATAGGAATTTGCGAAGATTCCGACCCTTGGTAGTGTAGCAACAGCGTTTCCCACCGTCGCAACGGGTACGAATCCGGCTAGGTAAGGGTCCATCCCCGTACCAAACAGGATAATGCCCAAGCCTAGGATTGTTTGATCAAGCCTAAGTCTCAGTTGGAGGATCGTTAACGAAACGCCGAACGCCAGTCCAACAAGTGGACCGATGAGGATGGACAGAGGTAGGCTCCCGGTGACCAGAGCCACTAAGTACGTACTCGTCGCGGCGACTAGCATTATGCCTTCCATTCCTATATTGTACTCGCCCGCCCTCTCGCAAACGGTCATGCCCAACGAAGCAAGAAGGATCGGGGGGCAAGTCAGAAGTGCAGCATAAATCACCGTCGGTAGATCTATCATGTCACTCTCGCCTCACGATCGCCACAGCTATCATGATTATGCCGACCACGGCCGTGGATAATAAGAGCGGAATTGTGGGGACTGATGTGGATAGGAGCCTGACCGTTACGAACAAGAGAGCCAGGATGAACGCGCTCAGTGGGACCTCGGTACTGTGTAGCCTCGCCATCAACGCGATGCCGATACCGACGTATCCGTAATTCGAAGAAATGCCCGGCATCAAAGTGCCCATGAGGCTACTGGTGACGATTATTGCTCCTCCAAGTCCTGCAAGGGCTCCGCCTATGACCATGGTGAGTACCCCAGTGTAGGCTATGTTGATGCCAGCATACGCGGCTACTCTAGGGTTTCTGCCGACGACTTGAATCTCATACCCTAGTCTCGTCCTCTCGGTCAATACATATGTAACAACCACTGCCACCACGATGGTTGCTAGTAGGTTGGGAATCGAGAATAACTGGGGCAGCATTTCAGACTGTGGTGTGATGGACGCCGGTAGTCTGAGAGGCTCCCTCACTGCGTAAATAACAATGTACATCGCGACGAAATTGAGTAGAAGAGTTGAAACAATCTCGTTCGTGCGGAATTTGAACTTCATAATGGCGGGGATCAGTCCCCATGCCCCTCCGGTGACCAAGGCGGCCGCGACAACTACCAGCGTTGACTGCGTTCCGAGTGCGACGATTACTGTCGTCGCAGCCAAAGCGCCCATGTAAATTTGGCCCTCGCCGCCCACGTTCACCACAGAAGCGCTGAGGGGAATACTAGCGGCCAAACCCGTCAGAACGAATACCGTGGTTAGTGCCACGAGGGTTCCAAGTCCGGAAGGCGTCTCTAGACCTTGCTTTACTAGCGTCGTGTAGAATTGGGAAAATGGTGCACCCGCTATGTAAGTCATTATCGACGAAGCCAGAAACGCTATCAAAATCATGTAGAGTGTAGTCTTTAATCCTCCCAAACGACTCCTATACTTTGTCCAATCCAAGCATATACCCCCCTAGCTTATCTATCGTGGCTTCGGAAGCTGGCAGCACGTTCTTAACTGTTCCTTCATATAGCACATAGACATTGTCGGAATATGCTATCACGTCCCCAAGCTCCTCACTGATCAAAATAACTCCTCCTCCCCGGTTCCTCAATCGAACTAGGTAATCCATGACCTCTTGGCTAGTCCTTATGTCGAGACCGATCGCCGGCTCCTCTGCGATAACCAGTTTCGATTCCTTCAGCAACGCACGCGCAATCATAACCTTGCGTTGATTCCCCCCAGAAAGAGCTTTCACGGGTGTACTCGTGCTCGGGGTTTTTATCGCGAATGCACTCACCGCTTTCTCTGCGAGTGCCTCCATGGCGCTCCTATTCATGAGGAAGTTCTTACAGAAAGGTTGTTCATAGTACTGATTCAGCACTACGTTTTCAGCCACACTCAGTGTCGGGACCTGCATCATCTCTCTGTCCTTGAAGATGCAATCCAATCCCTTGGACAAGATCTGCTTCGTTTTCCGCCTTGTTATGTCTTCACCGTCGAATATCACAGACCCTTGCGTATTGTGAGCCATGCCCATAATGGCCTTGGCTAGAACGTCTTTTCCGCTAAACGCCGATCCAACCACTCCTACGAACTCGCCACTATGAACCGTGAGGCTTATGTCCTTCAAAGAACGCCCGCTCTGGCGATCCACAGAGTTAAGATTCTTTAGTTCCAACAAAGGCGCCGTTTCGACGCGCCGGTCGGCTTCCGTTCTTCTTCTCGGTTGTTCGCCCGTGACAGCCCTTATCACGTCGGTCATTGATAGATGTTCGACCTTGTCGTGCAGGACAACGGTGCCTTTTCTCATTACCACGATTTCGTCTGGGTACTTCAAGAGATTTTGAAATTTGTGGGTTGTGATAACCACCGTTAGCCCAAACTTAGCGACGAGGTTCTTGAGAGCGTACAACAGCTGCTCTTCTTCGAGGGGAGTCAGCATAGTCGAAGGCTCATCTAGCATTAGCAGGTCGACAAAGCAGGATAGGCGCCTTAGCACCTCGAGTTTTTGGCACTCTTCTAGCGGAAGCTGGGCGATCTTCTTTCGGAGGTCGGTTTTGAACTCTAACTGCTCCGCCCATTGACTTAGCTTATAACCGCTGTCGGACAGGTCCAAGACCAACTTCTTGGAAAATTCCCTTTGGAGGGCCGTGTTTTCAACAGAATCAAACGTGGAAATAAGAGAGAGCTCTTGTGTTACCATCGCCATGCGTTTGTCGATGTTCTCGGAGGGAGAGTTACCGGTCACTTCCTCTCCCTTGAAGAACACCCTGCCTGAGCTCGGTTTGTGCAAGCCAAAGATGATCTTCAGTAAAGTGGTCTTGCCAGCCCCGTTCTCGCCCACCAAGGCGTACATCTTTCCCTTTTCTAGGGAAAGGTTTGCGTCATTGAGCGCTAGGACGTTAGGTGGAAATCTCTTTGTGAGATTCTGAACGGTTAGTATTGTCTTTTGGGGTTCCGTCAGAGCCAAAGCAATCAAGCGGAGAACCGCGGCTAGGCGCGTTTATTAGTCTTTGCACTCAGACTCGGCACTAGTAGAGTGCCGCATTGAGCTAAGTGGTTGACGTACGAAACCGAGGGTCACCATAATTTGTTTTGAGGGTAAGTGATTGAGTAAGAGATTGTTGATTGCGCTAGGCGGAAACGCCATAAAGCAAGCGAACGAGATGGGGACCACCCAAGAACAGTTCCACAATGTCGCGGTAACGTGTGAACAGATCGCGACGCTCTTCCGAAGAAAAGCCGCGGATTCAATTGCAATAACCCACGGCAACGGCCCGCAAGCAGGTAACCTGCTGGTTCAGCAGGAGCAGGCCCAAACGCTCGTTCCTCCACAGACCTTGGACGTCGTCGGTGCTATGACCCAAGGACAAATTGGTTACATGTTCCAGCAGACGCTTCAAAACGTCCTTCGCGACGCTGGGGGCAGCTTGGCGCGGCTGCAGGTGATTTCGGTTGTGAACCAAGTTCTCGTAAGCCCCGACGATCCGGATTTCTTGGATCCCACGAAGCCGGTAGGTAACTTCTTCTCAAAAGAAGAGGCTGACAAACTTGTAGAAGAGAAAGGGTACGTCATCAATCCGAAACCTGGCAAAGAACACATGCAGGAGAAAATGAAGGGGTTTGTCATCAAGCAAGTCAAGCCTCTGGGTTCGGCCGCTAAAGTATACCGCCGAGTTGTACCGTCGCCTGACCCCATTGCGAATGTTGAAGGAGATACAGTAAGGAAGCTTGTCGATCAGGGGGTTATCGTTGTAGCGTCTGGCGGTGGAGGCATCCCTGTGTTCCGCAACAAGGATGGACATCTAGAAGGTGTATTCGCGGTGATAGACAAAGACAAAGCAGGTGAAAGAATGGCTGAGGCCATCAATGCAACCGACTTCCTGGTACTCACCGACATTGATCAGGCGATGCTGAATTTCGGTAAACCGGACCAGAAACCTATAGACAAGATGACTGTGACAGAAGCAGAAGCGTACCTTGCCCAGGGGCAATTCCTCTCAGGCAGCATGGCCCCCAAAGTGGAGGCATGCCTAAGGTTCCTGAAGTGGGGCGGGGAACGAGCAATAATAAGTTCCCTTAGCAAGGCCGTCGACGCATTGGGCGGTAAGTCAGGCACTCAGATAACGAAATGAGGCCCGCCGTCCAATAAGAAAGCAAGTTGCTGATGTTATCGAGATCTCGCATGCTCGCGTCGCCTTTGGGACGCAGCCACCGATTCTCGGCCAAAAACTTGACCTTAATTCGCTAGATAAGTTACGACGACTCGAAGCTATCAAGGCGCTGTTGCCCTTAGCTCTGCTTACCAAGCACAATGGTCTGGACATTGTCCAAAATGTCCTACTGAAAATTGGATAGCAACTATATTAAGCGCAAAACGCCCTAGGAGAATTGATGTCAAATGGTTGAAATGGTGGAACAAGTGGATGCCGTGTCTCTCATAAAACATCACACATATGGAACGTGGCGCGCGCAGAAGGGATGGGTGCCGCGCATAATAACTGATGCGGAAGGGTGTAATTTCACCGATGCATCGGGGAAGCGTTTTCTTGATTTCTCATCCCAACTGATGTGCTCAAACCTTGGGCATAGGAACAAGGCTGTAATCGAAGCTATCTGTGAGCAAGCCAAGAAACTCCCGTATGTGGCGCCTGCGTTCGGTACAGAGGTTAGGGCAGAATTGTCCAAGTCTCTGTTGGGCGTGATGCCCCAGGGACTTGAGAAGTTCTTCTACGCTACTTCGGGGACCGAGGCAAATGAGGCGGCGATTAAGATTGCACGGCAGTATACTGGCAAGTACAAGATCATTTCACGGTACACGTCATACCATGGCTCAACGGCGGGGTCTATTGCAGCCACTGGCGATCCTAGGCGCTATCCGATCGAGCCTGCTGGGAAGATAGAGGGGGTCATTTTCGCGCCGGATGCCTACTGTTACCAATGCCCGTTCGGGCTTGAATATCCCGACTGTGGTATAACCTGCGCTGATTACGTGGAGTACATGATCGAACATGAATCCAATGTTGCCGCCGTTATCCTAGAACCGATTGTCGGCAGCAATGGGGTCATCGTTCCGCCCGACGAATATCTGCCACGCATACGTGAAATCACGAAGAAACATGGTGTTCTCCTGATTTGCGATGAGGTCATGAGCGGTTGGGGGAGAATTGGAGAATGGTTTGCTGTTAATCATTGGAACGTAAAACCTGACATTCTAACCACCGCCAAGGGCATCACGGGGGCATATATTCCACTCAGCGTCACGGCGACAACACGTGAAATTGCAGATTACTATGAGGAGCATTACTTTGCGCTAGGCCATACGTATGAGGCTCATCCCCTAACTCTCTCTGCTGGAGTTGCTGCGATTCAAGAATACAAGCGATTAGGCCTCATTGAACGCGCGAAGGAGCTTGGCGAGTATATGGGTAACCGATTGAAGGCGTTGAAGGACAAGCATCCCTCGATTGGGGATGCACGTGGAATTGGCTTGTTCTGGGGCCTCGAACTAGTAAGAAATAGAAAAACAAGAGCCTGGTTCAATACGCGTGAAGATAAGATTCAGGGTAAACCGTTGATGGTTGACCGTGTCGCGAACGAATGCATGAACAACGGCGTATTCGTATCGACTTGGATCAACTACCTAACCATTGCGCCCCCACTCATAGTCAAGAAAGAAGAGATCGACCAAGGCATCGAGGCACTAGACAAATCGCTCTCCGTAGCTGACAAAGAAATCGAATAACGTACGCCCAAACGCGTAAAGTGCTCCGTCGACCAATCTCGACGTGTCAAACAGACCTGTATAGCGTAAGCTCCTTCCCGAAAACGTAATCGTATGTCGATAAGAGCGTGCGAATGGGCGAGCCCTAGTTGCCCTTAATGAGAGTCCACCATAACCCATATAACCAGTTGAACCCTGTCCAATTCTAGCGATGAAATATGGTACAAGCCACAAAAGTGATTGAGAAGAAGGAAATCCCGGTTATCAGAAATTATGTGAACGGTGAATGGGTCGTATCCAAATCGACAAAGACCCTAGACGTCGTGAACCCTGCCACGACTGAAGTCATGGCCCGTGTTCCCATGTCTACGAAAGAGGAAGTGGATGAGGCTATTCGCTATGCCAAGGAGGCGTACGAGGAGTGGAGTGAAACTCCAGCATTGACGCGAGCGCGCTACATGTTCACGCTCAAGAATATCATGGAAGAGCACTTCGAAGAAGTCTCACAAATCTTAACAAAAGAACATGGGAAGAGTATAGATGAGTCTCGTGGGGAGATTCGAAGAGCTATCGAATGCGTCGAACACGCCGCGGGCATTCCCACATTGATGATGGGTTACAATCTGGAGACTATAGCCCCCGGTCTAGACGAGGAGTGTATCCTACAGCCCCTTGGTGTCTTCGCGTGTCTACCGCCATCAAACTTTCCAGGAATGATTCCGTTCTGGTTCCTTCCATACGCTGTAGCATGCGGCAATACCTACATAGTAAAACCGTCCAGCGAAGTTCCTCTTACTATGAACAAGATGGCGGAGCTGGCCGACGAAGCCGGCTTTCCACCGGGAGTAATCAACATCGTCAACGGTTCGAGAGACGTTTCTGACGCGCTGTTACAAAGCCCAGATGTGAAGGGCGTGTCTTTCGTAGGATCCACACCAGTCGCCAAGTACGTGTACAGCACGGCAACAGCCCACGGAAAACGCGCACAATGCCAAGGAGGCGCCAAGAATTTTCTGCTCGTAATGCCCGACGCCCCACTCGACAAGATAATGCCTGCAGTAATGAACTCAGTTTACGGCTGTGCCGGCCAAAGATGCCTCGCAGGAGCGAATGTTGTGGCAGTGGGTGACGATGCCTTCTATGAGCAATTAAAGAAGAAACTTATGGATTCTGCCAAAGCCACCAAGACAGGCTACGGGCTTGACGAGACTGTCCAGATGGGTCCGCTCAGATCGAAAGCAGCTAAAGACAAGGTTCTATCCTACATTGAAACTGGGCTGAAGGAAGGCGCCAAGCTAATCCTGGACGGTCGTGACATCAAAGTGCCTGGATACGAGAAGGGTTACTTCATCGGCCCATCAATCTTTGACAATGTCGATCCGAAAAGCAAGATTGGTTCCGAGGAAATTTTCGGGCCAGTTATGTGCCTGATCAGAGCCAAGGACTTCGACGACGCACTTAGAATGATACATGAGAACCCGTACGGAAACGCCGCGTCAATATTCACGTCAAGCGGCAAATGGGCAAGAGAATTCAAGCACCGCGTGCAGGCAGGCGACGTTGGAATCAACATTGGCATAGCAGCACCAGTGGCCTTCTTCCCGTTCAGCGGCTGGAAGGATTCATTCTTCGGGGACCTGCACGGGCAGGGCTACGATGCTATCAACTTCTTCACGGAACGAAAAGTCGCCATATCGCGATGGTTCTAGAAACACACGAGCCATGCAATGCAGGTGAGGCGCGTAACCAATGGAACTCACTACCTTCAGCATGGTTCTCCGGTACACCCTACAACTTGAAGACCAGACCGCCCAATTCTACCGAAAGCTAGCAGCTACAAACCAACTCGCACAGGCAAAAGAATTATTCACGAAATTCGCTGATAACAGCGACCGGCGACGAAAGGATCTTGAAAGAACCGCTCGGGAGAGCGTCGATCATTCTCTACTCGAACCAGTGTCAGGCATTTTCGAGGAAACATACGCTCTAAACACCACCCTCCCAAATGGAGCTGCGATAACCGATGCGATCTCGGCTGCCAAAACCCTTGAGGAAAGGATGCAGAAATTCTATGTGGAGGCGGGCGACAAAATCAAATTCATATCAAATGTAAGCAGGCTATACAAGCGCTACGCACAAGACAGAACTAAGGCGTTGACCTCACTCCAAGACTTTTCTTAACTTGCAGCACCCATTTCCCGAGAGAGGATACGGCAACCCATTGGGAAGAATTGAGGCGTCCACACTGAAGCCTTGTTCACGATGTGCTAACTGTTGCATTACCCATCCCTGCGCTCTAGCCCCTAATGATCTCGGCAAGATTGCAGATCATTTCGGCCTTTCTGAAACGGAGCTATTCACGCGTTTCCTTGTACTGGATTACGTTGAGGTCTCAGGCAAGAAGCATTACTATGTTTGTCCCGCTCGCAAAGATGACGAGCCAGGTACAATCGCTGAAACAGGTTGGACTTTTTCTCTCTCTCCATGCACGTTCCTCAATGAGGGAATATGCTCAATCCAAGAAGTAAAACCCAAAGGCGGGAAATCACTCTACTGTAGCTTAATGATGAACTCGAACCGAAATCTCGTCGGATACGATAAGACTAGCTCCGCAAGAGATTGGAAGCGGACTGATATTCTCAAGGTGCTGCTCAATGTGGCAAACAAGGGAGTGTAGGCGGGTTGGATAAGGTAGACAAGACTCTGCTTGGAATACTCCAGCGAGACTCGAGGACTCCCCTTCAGAAGGTTGCTAAGATGTTAGGGATTCCGAAATCTACAGTCCATTATAGAATCGGCAGACTCGAACGAGATAAGATAATTGAGGGTTACTATGCGAAACTTAACGCAGCCAGATTAGGATACGATTACCTTGCGGTCGTGCTCGTGAAGGCTAAGTATGGTCCACAATATCACAAGAAAGTCGGCACGAAGCTCTCTCAAATTCCAGGCGTCTGGGCAGTCTATTATGTTTTGGGAGACTATGACTTTACCGTCTTAATCCGAGCTACAGATAGAGAGGATTACATGCGAAAACTCGAACGGATAAGCAATATGCCTGATATCGAAAGAACAAATACTCAAATCGTTGGAAGAGTCGTTAAAGAAGATCCAAGGATAGAATGCATGACGCTTTGAACGGTAGCCTAATCATCTACTATGGCTTTTTGCTCGGACACAAACACAGATGATGGTCGGCCGGACAGTTGCATAGCCCGCCTATTGTTAGAGTAGTAGTTGTTTGCAAGTTAGAATCATAGAGTATGCCGCTTAGTTTCTGATGCCAAACTCACGGTGGAATGCTTGGATGTTGTGTCCCTGCAACGTAGTAGAGGATGGTTTGCTCTGCCAAAGAAAACTTATATCTTTTTTCGCTTCGTAAGCCAACTATGCAGGATTTCGGAGTAATCTATAACGCCCGGCAACCGTTTGAGACACTTGAATCGGTTCGATTGGCCGACAGAACGGGATTCAAGCTAGCAGGGACATACGATTCTCATTTCTTATGGCAGGAACCTTGGATACATTACGCTATATGGGCAGTAAATACAAATCGAATAAACATAGGTCCGTTCGTGACGAACCCGCTTACGAGGCACATAACGGTAACCGCGAGTTTGGCCGCTACTCTGTACAACGTGACGGGTGGAAAAGCTTTCGTAGGTATCGGTCGTGGAGACAGTGCAGTTCGCACGATGGGCAAGAAACCTGCCACGCTAGAGGAGCTTAAACATGCCGTGAAAGTTATCCGAAGTTTGACTTCGGGCGATGCGGCGGAAGTGGATGGGGTAACGGTAAGATTTCCTTGGGCAAAGTGTAAGATCCCGATCTATGTTGCAGCTTATGGCCCCAAAGCCTTGCAGGTTGCAGGTGAGGTTGCCGACGGGGTTATTCTACAAATAGCTGACCCAGAGGTGATAAAGTGGTCCTTGGATTGGGTAAAGAAGGGTGCTCAGAGCGTTGGTAGAGATCTGCGCAACTTTGAAGTTATCTCCGCTGCTGCATGGTACGTAACTAATGACATAGCCAAGGCAAGGACCGAAGTCCGTTGGTTCCCAGCGATGGTCTCCAACCATGTTCTTGATCTTCTCCGCAAGTATCCTAAAGAAAACCTACCCAAATCGTTGATTGCGGGAATGGAAAAGAGGGGAGCCTACGACTACTGGGAACACGCAAGTAGTGCTGCTCATCATTTGGATTTTGTAACTGATGAGATGATCGATGGATTCAGCGTCATTGGTACTGTTCAGCAAGCTCTCACAAGGGTGGAGGAGCTTTGGAAAGCTGGCGTTACGACAGCAGTCGCCTACATTCTAAGCGAAGACTTTCACGCGCAAACAAAAGTGATTGCCGAAAATATTGTGTCAAAATATAAGACGCCGCAGGGAACTTAAGAACCCGGCCCCTCTGCCTGTTCTTTCATTCGCAGGGCCGGGAATAGGCTCCGTATGAATAGAATAGTTTTCGATCAAGGAATTGAGGAAAGTTCTCTGTTTTGAAGAACTTTGAGTCAATAATACCGAATACGAACAAGCGATGAAAGAGAAAGCCGCACTGTCGAAAACCCGCTTTGGGGATTCGATCGGATGCAAAGGTAACAAGTGAAGCATGTTCGAACAAATCCCTTCACGCTTGCCCACGCCGATAATCAGGAAGAAAAAAATAAAGAAAAATAGTGATGAGGTTCATCCACGAACCGTCGAGTTTAGGCTACTTCTTTGTTAGCTTAATCTCGATCGTGGAAACATTTCTCGTTTGGCCCTCTTCACCTAGCACTTCGGTTCCTATGTTTACGTCCTTTATCTCCAACTTTCCGTCGAAGAAGCGTCTTCGGCAGACTTCGACTACGTCGACTGCTTTAGAAATGACGCGGCCTCGTGCCTTAACGGAAAGTTCCTTGGAACCACTGTTGATTTGCATAACAATAGCGGTTGCGTAAGCCATCATCGGTTTCTGGCCGATTAGGACCGTATTCATTGGAATGTTGCCTCTGGTGGAAGGGGCTCTTTGCGTAACTGGCGCAACTGGCGTAACTGGCTTTTCTGTCAAGCGTTGTTCACCTCCGTGATGAAAGTATGCTGGAAGTGTTGTAGCAACGGCGACACGACTTCCAACGAATAAAAGCCTTCCTGCGTGAACCGACTGATTCAAACTTGGAACACTTGAGTGATTTTTCAATTCTCACAGTTCGTAAGAACAGTAAGAAGTCATAGTTTTGGAGGAACGAATGTGCAGTCGAGGCGAATTAAATAGGATGTTAATGCATTCCCAAACCTAGAGCACAGATGGCGGAGAGCAGCCCCGAGAAGAAAAGCCCGTCTAAATTGGAAATTGACAGGCCGAATGATTTCAAATTCCACCTCGCCTACGGCGTTTATTCCCGAACGTGGGACGAGAATTCTTCAGACGCCACTCGATTGAAACTTAACGAATTGATTTCGTCCCTCGCAGGCAATGAGGACGGTTACCAAGATTTCTACGGTCAAATCCAGGAATACCGCAGAGATCAGCCATCCTTCAGATCCGGTCGGACAAGAATTGAGACTCAAAGGAAGAGGGACTGGCAGCGGGCTGATACGAGGGATGGGAGAAACCGCCGCCACAAATAATATCGCTGTCGAACTGGATTTCCGGTTTTTGAGGTAGCGTTATTAGGTGCCGAGGAGGCTATAGGGGCAAGCTATGTGTACGGGCTGAAGCCGATCGTCTTATACGTAACCAATCGTTCCGACGCGCGAGTTTTCTCCCGACGAACTAGCTGAACGAAAAGTCGAGGTGAAACGAATGAGCTTTGAACGTTCCTTCAACAAGCCAGTCGAGGAAGGGAAGGAATACGAAGTTGAGATCAAAGAGACTAGCCGTCGCGGTGACGGAGTTGCTAGGATCGAAGGTTTCGTAGTCTTTGTCCCACAAACCAAACCTGGCGATAAGGTGAAGGTAAAGATCAACACTGTTGGTCCACGTTTCGCAACTGGAGAAGTCGTCAAGTAATCTCTTGGCGAACGAACCCGCGAAACCCTTTCCTTTCTTCTTACTTCTTTTTTCATTAACCTCTAACTAATTCTAGTGGGTGCCTGGCGGGAAAATTACTTGCCTTCCACGCCAGTAAGCCGGTGTCGAATATCTCAACAGGTCAGGGTTGAACCCCCGCGCCACGCTCGAATAGTAGGCAAAGAGGTAGAGCGGAATAATGTTGGTGAACGGCGATAGGTATTCGTCTACCGCGGGAAGTTGAACGGCCTCATCGCAGAGAGAACGCAGCTCAGTGTCCTCATCATCAATCAAACCGATGACGGGTGTCCCGAATTCCTTTGCTGCCTTCACTAGGTCTACATTGCGCCCGTGACACATGCCATTCGGAGCCAAGACTACGAGGGTGCTCTTATCGTCCATTGACACCCAGGGGCCGTGCAGCAATTGTTCAGTTTCAAACCCTTGTGCAGAAATGAAACTTGTTTCCATAATTTTCAGGGCGGCTTCAAGCGTGTTGGGAACGTTAGGCCCTGTACCTGCAAAGTAACAACTATCAGAGCTGCGCCGTCCTTCCGCCAGCCGCTTGCAAAGCCCATCCACAGAGTTGAGCACCCGCGCCGCAATCTCGGGCAGCTGATTCAGACCTGCTTCAAGTCTATGCAAGCGATCTGGTTCGCAACCTTCGGAACGTTTCAGTAATTCAATGCCAATTCGCATACACGCTACGGCGGACGCCACATAGCACTTCGTGTGGCATCGTGATATGTCAGGTCCGTTTCCCACAACCAGTGTCTCGTCCGAGGCGCCTGAGATGGGTCTGCCCTCGAAATGTGTCACGCCGATAGTGAGCGCTCCCTTTCCCCTAGCATGCTTCAATGCATCGACGGTTGTCTTCGTGATACCGCTATGGGAGAGCCCAACTACGGCACACGTGTTGTCGATTGGATAGCCATAGCTTTGAAGCTCGAGCGCGGGGACCGACGCGAACCGGACGCTGGCCCCTCTTGACGGCGAGAGGACCTGTGAACCTAGCATTGAAGCGAAGAAGGCGGTTCCACATCCCGTGAAATAGATGCGGCTCCTATCCGCGAGCTTTCTCGTTATAGGCTGAGCTTTATCGTTCATCGTTTGAAGCGTCTGTCTGATGGCTTCGGGTATTTCGAAGATCATGTCGTAAGTGTGAAATGGGTGAATCGCTCGGTCGGGTTTTGGAGGTGGTTCCGTCATCGATTCTCGTCCCCATGAAAGTTTGTTCTATAGCGTTTTCTGATTCATGGGATCGTGAAGTAGAGCCTTCTGTTGCTTTTGCCTTTGTTTTCGAATTTCAAGGGTTCTATCTTAGCTATTTCCCCAAGCTCTTTCACGTGGACACCGCCGTCGGCTTGGATATCGTATCCTTCGATTTCTACGATGCGGAGTTCCTTGACGTCGGGTGGGCTAGCGGCTGCGAGTTTTATGATACCCGGAATCTTCATTGCCTCTTCCCGTTGCATGAAATACGTTTTGACCGGCGGGTTCTTCGCAATAGCTTCGTTAGCCTGCTTGCAGAGCAGTAGGATTTTTTCTCTATCGAAGTTCTCTAGGCTGAAATCTATCCTCGACTTGTCGGGTTCTATTTGGTTCCCAGTGATCAGGGCGCCGGTTTCTTTGTTGAATATAGAGCTTAGGAGGTGGGCGGAAGTGTGCATCCTCATTATCCTATGCCGCCTGCCCCAGTCAAGATTTCCATGCACACTACTTCCCATACCCAAACCAGCGGTCGATTCGACCATGTGTACAATGGAATCGTTAGCTCCCTTGACCGTGTCAAGGACCTTCACATTACCCAAGGTCCCAATATCTCCAACCAGTCCTCCTCCACGAGGATTAAACGCGGTCTGGTCGAGCACTACTTGATTGCCATCAACAGACAGGATTTTCGCATCAAATTCCTTGAGGTATGCATCATCCCAGAAGAGCTTCTTCGTCAATGGTTAGGGCCAAGGGTAGGCAGGCCACTGGCCAGAAAAAGCTTTGCGGGTCCTTAAATCTCCTCTAAGCATACTGACAACCTATGACTCGCCCGAGCTGGGACGAATACTTCCTAAAAATCGTGGATACCGTATCTGAAAGGTCAACGTGTGACAGAGGGAAAGCGGGCGCATTGATCGTGAAAGACCGAAGAATTCTGTCGACTGGCTATGCTGGGTCTCCCCCAGGCCAACCGCATTGTGACGAAGCGGGGCATATGATGAGAAGAGTCGTTGATGAAGACGATAACATAAGCCAACATTGCGTCAGAACCATTCACGCCGAAGCCAATGCCCTAATCCAAGCCGCAAAATTCGGAATACCAGTAGAGGGAGCAACGCTATACTCGAAATTCGAACCCTGCTATGCATGCGCTATGATCACAGTAGGCGCTGGAATCAAGAGAGTAGTTGCTAGAAAGAGATACCACGCCGCCCAAGAAACCAGAAAGCTCTTCGAGAATGCTGGTGTCGAAATGGCTGTGATCGAAGACAACGTCATGAACTACGAAAATCAATAGCGCCTAGGCGTTCAACCGAATTCATGTATTAGCACGCGGTGTGGGTCAGAGAATGGATGAAATTCTCGTAGAGGAGTTCGGGAGAGTCGTAGGGAAGCCCTACATTTCAACCAACATTGAACAAATGCAAAATTACCTAGCTGACGAAACTCCTCCCTCAGTGAGGCCAAAGCCAGCCAGCGATCTTGTCTTGATAAGACCGGGGGATACTCAACAGGTCTCCTCAGTGCTACGACTTGCGAGCAAAAGCCGGGTGACGGTTTTCCCTAGAGGAGGCGGCACTGGTCTCGTAGGCGGCGCCGTCCCGACGAGGGACGGGATAATTCTCTCAATGGAGAGGATGAACAGAATCGAGATAGACGAAGCAAACCTCCTGACGGTTGCAGAAGCCGGCGTGACCCTCGGAGGGCTTGCGAACGCAGCGGAAGAAGTCGACCTATCTTTTCCACCACACCCGGGCGACGAAAACGCACAGGTGGGCGGGCTCGTGGCAACAAATGCTGGAGGATCCCGAGCCGTGAGACATGGAGTGATGAGAAATCAGGTTATGGGAATGGAAGTCGTGCTTCCGACTGGAGAAATATTGAACCTTGGAGGGCGGATCCATAAGAACAACGTAGGCTACGACCTTATGCAGCTCATTATAGGTAGTGAAGGAACCCTTGCAGTAATCACCAAAGTAATCCTCCGACTCTACCCCAAGCCTGGAGCAACACTGACCCTCATCGTGCCCTACAACAATCGACACGATGTACTATCAAGCGTCCCAAAGATACTGCGTTCAAGCACTCCGCTCGCCGTAGAATATGTCGAGAGAGACTTAGTGGAGAGAACGGCAAAACGCCTAAACGCAAATTGGCCGGTAAAGACGGGTAGAAGCCACTTAATCATAATGATGGCTGAACCCAATAGAGATCAAGCTCTCTCAGAAAGCCTCAAGGTAGCCGAAATATGCAAAGAGAACACGACTTACGAAACATTTGTTGCAGAATCAAAGAGTGACCAAGACAATATTCTCAGAATAAGAAGTGACATCTACTTCGCCTTGAAGAGCGAAACGATGGACCTTTTGGACATAACAGTGCCCACTGCGGAGTTAGAGCAAGTGATGGGAGAGATAGAAGATGTTGCGACAAGGCGGGCGGCCCTGCTCGAAGTCTTTGGCCATGCAGCGGATGGTAATCTACACGTCCACATCATGAAGAAGGAAGGCGAGGGCACAAAGTACGTGGAGGACCTGAGGAACGAAATTTACGGGATTGCGACGAGAGCTGGGGGCGTCATAACGGGTGAACACGGAATCGGGAAGATAAGGACGAAGAAGCTCGAATCGCTAATGACGAGGAAAGAGCTCGAACTCATGAAAAACGTAAAGAAACTATTCGACCCTGACGGGATACTGAACCCAGGAACCAAGATACCCGCCTAAGGCTCTTCGACCCGCCTAGGGTTATCTGGGATTGTAGATCGCTTCGGCCCTGCAAACCCCGCCGCATGAGTGGATCTAGGCTTAAAATGAGGCGCGGGCTAGCTTCGTTTGGCACCGTTTGGCACCACCCCTCAATGGGTGGATCCACCCTCTCCCTTGCGAACGATAGCTTTTGTCGAGCCGGGGGGGTGTCTCCAATTTTGGAGCAAACTATGTTACTCGTCCTTAACGGTGGTGGAGATGGCTGCAGGAGGGTTGGCGAGGGTACAAGTACCTTGGAAACGATGCGCATCGTCGTGTGCGAATGTATTGGCCGTACACATTCAATGATTGGGTGTCAGACACCGGACAATCCTGCGGCCCTGTTACCCTAGAGGTTCGGGATGTATTCGCGCATTAGAAGGCCGCACTTGGCGCATCTTACGAGCTTGAGGAGCCTTCCTTCCTTGTCGAAGTCTTCCCCGATCTCGTGCACGCGTGTGTGTTGGCAGTCTTCAAGGATTAGTGACTGCATTCTCCATCTCTACCTCTATGCCGTACGGAATATAATTTCTAGTTCTTAAAGAAATCCTCTGACTATCAAAAGCCTAAGCGCCCTAGGGCTTAGACTTGCGAAGGCATAGACCGAGCCAAACCACGCCGATGATGGCGATGACCACGGCCACGATCATAACGCCGCCAACGATGCCGCCGTACGGGTTCACGTTTCCGAACTGGCGAAACCTCGTAAAATTCTGACTTCCCGTGACGTTTCCTGGATTGAAGGAAGCGCGGCGCATTTGGCTGAACATGTACGAACGAAACGCATTGTACGCCGTGGTTATGGCCGCAAGAACCACGCCAACCACAGTCACTACGTACGCATACATCGTCTGCTTATCATTACCGACCAATTAACTACACACCGTAGTTAGGCAACTACCCAGCCCAGTATATAACCCGCATGGATGAATCATCTACCGAACCTCGTCATACGTCGAGAACCCACACAGCAACGTGAAAGAATCCTCTGCAAAGAGCCGACACTGCATAATCGCAATAAATTTCCTTCCACCCGCAAGATCAACGGCCGCCCACCCACACATACCGGCGTTCGCAAACGACATTCTGTCAGCTGCAGAACTTCGCGTCGTCGGTCTGTAAGTAATCGCCATTTCTAAATGTCCTAGGAGCGTCGCGAAACTGCCGGTTTTTCCGTTACTAAATCTCGTAGTCCTACTCATCATAGTGGCGGGGGGGCTGGTTCACTAACGATGAATGCTGTCGAGCTTATTGAGACGCAGAATGCACTATAATGCTGTCCAGGGTCGCCACTATCCGTATAAATGCAGTTAGCCCACAACGACTCGTTGCTATGACCGACATAGGGATACCAAATAGTTATTTGATAACTATTTTGTGAGTTTGATGAACTCACCACACGCTGTGTGCACCCCGACGGCAACGAAGCCGCGGTCACACAGTTGAATACTTCTGCCTGACTGAAGTTACCACCAAAACAAGGCGTAAACCCTGACGGTCCTCTACAGGAACCTACTTCAGAACTTAAGTATAGAGAGGAGTTGAACGGGACGCTTGAGAGGTTAATCGTCCTCGTTTCGGTTACGGTCGGTTGGTCGATAAAACGGCTTTCGAGTGAGCTAGTGACTATCGCGCTGGCCCCAGCCACACAGATAACGAGCAGCAAGATGGCCGTTGCCCGTTTTCCGTTATTGTGTAACATACGATCGCCTTGTCATTACTATGCATAAAGTTCTATGCTCGGAGCCTGGTTAACCACACACAGAACCCCATATGCGATTTCTTTCTCTAGAGCTCTAATATGCGAGTTCTCTAACTCTAAAATACGAGTAACACTAGCATATTGAAGCTCTAACCGAAGCGACGGGAGCTCATTCGCGAGGCAATTTGCTATAGGAGGGGAGACAAAGACTTGCATGCGTTCAGGTTGAATACACGGCACCTTCTTACTCTTGTGCTATTGAGCACAGTCTTACTGATCCAGAATATTCAATCAGTGCCACTTTCGTCACAATCCTTGATAAAGGCCCCAACGAAGGCGTCGGGTCCGACTGCAAGTGCAGGCTTGCTAAATGCATCATCCTTCAACGAATCAACAACAACATTCAACGAATCAACCAGGCCTATGCAATTCGCCAATTGGACAAGATCTATGTTCCATATTCACGCGCCGCGGGCTGGATGCTTTAAGGCCACGTATCCGAGTACCGTTTGGCAACCGAATCAGTGCGGGACCGCGCCCTTACTGCCGTTACTACCATCACTACCGTCAACAATGGGCAATGGAAATGATGAGGTTGCACAGGCGCCATCCAGCAAGTTCATCAGTAGTTCAGTTGGATCGTTTCAGGTTAGCGGATTGACGAGCGAAACTGATGTATGTGTGGCGCCATTCTTTTCTTCGTGTGGTCATGGTCAGGGAGCCCATGCCTTTGGTCTCCAAGTCAACTCTCAGACTTTCACCACCAGTACAACTTACACCGGGGGCAAGTCAACCACAGGTTGGGAGCAATTCGTGTTTGTGACTGACCCTAGTGGACAGTATTTTACAGGAGTATTCATTCAGTATTGGCTACTCGGCTATGGATCCAGTTGCCCAAGCACTGGGCCTCCGGGCGGGAGCTCTTGGATGTCATATTCGGGGGACTGTTATGCTAATAGTCTTGGTGCTATCACTCCATTGGAGGCACCTACGAACCTTTCTAGCCTGAGCCTAGGGGGTTATGCCAATTTTGGCAACTCAGGATATGACGAGGTCAAGCTCTGTATCTCTGGGGGAAATTGTTACAGTGTTTCGATCACGGACCAGGTCCTGAATCTGTACAAGAATTGGAAGGATGCTGAATTCAATGTCTTCGGCTACGGCGGTGGTTCACAAGCACAATTCAATTCCGGGACATCGATTAATGTCTCGAATACTTTGAGCGATCCTAATGGGAACGTGATTGTACCATCATGCGTGAATACAGGGTATACCGGGGAGACTAACAATCTCAATTTAGGCTCCTGCTTTTCATACAGCAATGGCCAAATAGTCTTCACTGAGAGCAACGGAGCAACAACTAACAAGCAGACTTTGACGACTGGCGTTTCTTCTGGGTCGGGTTCTGTTTCGCCTAATTGTCCTTCTGGTTGTTCGGAGGCTGTTGGTTCTTCGGTCACAGTTACAGCCACACCCTCCTCTGGATGGCAATTCTCAACTTGGTCGACTCAAACGGGAATCTCATGTTCAGCCAATCCTTGCAAGTTTTCTATGCCCAATAATGCGGTAACGTTGAAGGCTACTTTCATTCCGAAACTGGTAACCTTGACTGTGAGTTATGCGATTGTTGGCGGAGGCACCCCGTCAGCGCCCAACTTCAACTACGTCGCAGGGGGCATTCCGGAAAGTCTGGCCTTGACGACCACACCTGTTGGCGTGGCGGCCGATTTTGGAAGTAGCTGGTCTGTTACCCCGAATCCGCTATCAGGCTCCGGTGCGGGTGAGAGATGGTTCACTACTCAGGCGACCAGTGGAACGATAGCTGGCAGCAGCACGCTTGCTTTCAAGTATCAGCACCAATTCTACTTGACGATGCAAGTGATCCCCTCCGGGGCAGGGTCTACTACGCCTAGCAGCAGCGGCTGGTATAATGCAGGGCAGAAGGTGACGATTGGGGCTGCGGCGAAAACTGGCTACAAATTCCTCTCATGGACTGGAAGCGGAGCAGGCAGCTATGCGGGTACCAGTAGTTCAGCAACAATCACAATGAACGCGCAGATTACTGAAACAGCAACCCTCGGAGTCATCATCACGGTTACCTCAAACCCAACAGGTTCAGGGTACGTGGTCGTCGATAGCGTCGCAGTGAAAACCCCGCAGACCTTCACTTGGGTGATCGGGTCGACGCATACAATCGCAGCGGCTTCACCCGTGTCCTGCGGTGCTGGTTGCCAATACGTTTTCACCGCATGGAGTGGCGGAGGTACCCAATCACATATAGTAACCGTTCCAAGTTCTCCAACCACCTACACAGCCACCTTCCAGAAACAGTATCTACTAACTCTGAGTGTGAGTCCGTCAGGGTTCGGGTTAGTTCCGTCCAGCGGATGGTATAACGCAGGACAGAAGTTTACAATCACAGCCACCGCGGGCTCCGGTCACACATTCAAATCCTGGAAAGGCACCGGAAGCGGAAGCTATTCTGGGACTAGCAGTTCACCAACGATCACGACGAACTCGGCGATAACTGAAACCGCAAACTTCACTTGATTGCCTAGGAAACTGTTGCTGAAACTCCCATAACAACATTCGGCCACACATGACCTTGAAAGGAAAACCACTGCGGAACAAGATGAGAGTAATTTACGATCCTATAGTCTTTTTTGTACCGCTCTACATCTTAAGGCGGAAAATTAGACGCTTGTCACAGGCGTCATTTTCGGTGTGTGTGTTGTGGTAGCTGGATTCAGAAAGTTCCTTGGAGGCTCGTCAACAAGGTTCCCATAGCAGTATACTCGTTGTTGGGAATATTGCCGATTTATCTTTACTATCTGTCTCTGATTCGCAAGTTATAGTGTTGATCGCTCTCTGGAGATGAAAGTTTGCCTGCCCGAGGGCTTTTCAGTCTTCTATTGTGACCTCGTACAGAACTTCTTTCGTGTTTATCTTCTCCCAAGGCCGTTTGTAGACCATTCGGACCAGCGTTATTCCCTTCTCGCAGGGTATGAAGGCGAAGGACTCTGTTCCACCGCCTCCTGTCTTTTTTGAGATGCGTTTGTAATTTGTGGTTGAAAGTTGCAGGAGTAACTTGTCGTAGTTAGCCTCCCACCTATGCCCCGTGGTTCTATTAGACGGTAATTCAATCAAGAATTCGTTTCTGAGCTTCACGTTGAGTTTCTGTGTTGGCACTTTCATTCTGGTTACGGCGGGTACTATGCTTCGTTCTTGGACCTAAGCGTTTTGTGATCCTTCAACCGACGTGTTTTTCAGCTTACTACACGAATTGTCCAGAAGTCGCTGGCGAGATTCTGTTCGAGCAGGTATGCGTAAGGTAAGGTGAAGTATCCTTTCATGCCCCAGCCAACTCCCCAAGAGTTTCTTACAATGAACCAGTTCTGTGAGTCATCGTATCCGACAGCCATTACAGCATGCCCACCAATAGATGCCTCCGTGGGTGCTGGCATCGGAGCATGGCCGGTCTGCGCTACTTGTTGGCTTTCGAAGCTTTCGTACACAGCAAAGCCGAAGACAAACGGGTAGCCAGAAGCTAAGCATCCCTTTAGTTGATTAGAAATCTGCGAAAGTCTCTGGTACAGCACTGCCTCGAACTTCAATGCTTCTTGGTAACATTGTTGGGGAGGTTTAACTGCGAATTTCGTGATATCGTAAGGCCATAGGTCTTCGGGGCAGTCTCCTAGACTCGCAACACTTTTGATTCCGTCTCGGATTTGGGCGCCTGAATCCTCATTTACCGTCCCTTCCATTGCACGCTCGTTATAATAGATAAAAAGTCGTGATGGCACGAAGATATTCGCTTGTTTCTCTTTCATTTGATCGAATTCCAATGCGGCCGCAATAGCATTGGCGGTGCAACTTCCAAGTTGTCCCTGGTCGTATACGTCGGGACATTGCGGTCGCAGGTCAACACTCGGCGGAAGCTTGAGTAGAAATTCAGGTGGTGCAGCATAGAAATGATCTCTTTGGTCTGGAAGATCCCGAATCCAACCGTATCGTGCTATTTTACGTGGCATTTTTTCACCTCACTATGCGTGGGGTTTGGGCGTGCAACTCAAGCCAATGTGACTAGGTACTCGCTTGCCATAAAATGAGTGCGGGCGATATTTAGATACCCTGTACTTGTTCGTGTGTTGGAGCCTCGGGCGGGGTTTGAACCCGCGACCTGCCGCTTTCTTGAAAAGCGGTTACGAGGCGGCCGCTCTCCAGTGCCCGCGCTGCGGGAATCTACCAGGCTGAGCCACCGAGGCTTCCGTCCTTAGCCAGAGAGTTTCGAGTCTTAAAGTGTATTCATCGCTCAGTTTCATCCGAAACCTCACGTCCTTCACCTAGGGACCTTGTTCTTTCGTAGGCCACCCATACAGCCTTCGGCGAACCACTTCGTCTCCTAAATCACGAATTCTTCCTTAGGAACAGCCCGGTTTCTCAGGCCAAGTCGCAGGGTGCTAATTCTCTGGTCGCCGAAGAGCTTAGCCTCATCCTTTCCTTCGGTGATCGCGGCCGCCATCCGTCCCACGGCGTCCGCCTTCATGATTCCGCTTCCACTCATACCCGTGATTAGAACACAATTGCTGATTCTCGCCACGATGGGCGTGAAGTCGACGGAGTTAACGTCATAGAAACCAGCCCACGAATTGACAGGCCGCAAGTTTGCGAAGCAAGGAAAATACTCGCTCAAGATCGGGTAAATATTGTACGTGTAATTCTTCTCGTCTGCGATTGGTTCTTCCTCAAGCTTGAAGGGTTGCCCGAATCCAGCGGCTGACGACAACCAGAAACTCCGTTCGCCTGGATTGGGGCGGAAGTATGCTTCTCCCCTAGGAAGAATTGTGAAAGGAACCGTGCCTTGCGGGTTGAAGCCCTTAGTCTTAAGCAATCTTTGAACGTTCTCACCGCGAACTTGGTAAACTTGGTTCTTTTGGGGTTTCGTTAAGCAATCAATACCCAAGGGGTCAAGAAGCGCCGCGGTTCTAATCCCGGCGGCTAACACAATCTTGTCAGCGAGAATTGTTCCGTGATTCGTTTCGACTTCCTTGAAGACCTTATCCTGCCACGCGAAGGGTTCTCCTGGAAGCCCCAAAGGTTTCCGGGCGCCTAAATGGAGGATTTTTGCATCTGTACTGAATTGAAGCTCTCCGCCAAGTTTTGTAAACTCATTCTCGTAGAATTTCGCAATTAAGTCAGGTGCAACTATACCACAGTCCAATCCGAAGACGGCTTTGTGAATGCTTTCCAACCCTAGTATCTTGCTCTGTTCAGTCGCCGGGTCAAGGACTAGGTCGGGCATCAAGGAGGCCAGTTCGTCGCGTTCAACCAACCTCAACCGGATTCCTTGAGTAAGCATCTGGTTCGCGAAGCTTTCGTAGGCGGTGTACTGCTTCTCGGTCAGCAGCCAAAGGTAACCAACCATATCGAGGTTGAGATTGAATCCGATCTCGGTTTGAACGTGTTTGTAAAAATTAATCGTGCTTCTAGCGAGCTGCCGGTTAACGTCTGATGTGAAAGTGTCCCGCAATGCCGCCATGCTTTTGGCGGTGTCACCTTGACCTGTCGCGGCGTTACGGTCTATCATTAAAACTGAGAGCTGAGGATTATTTTCCTTGATGTGGTAAGCTGCGGATAGGCCGATGACGCCCGCTCCTATCACAAGCACGTCCCAATGTCGTCCGCTGCCTGCAGCCAAAGCGCCAAACCTCCAGTTGCTAAGCGGTGGGTCACTAATCTTTGAACTTTTAATTCTGCGTACACAAGGCATTGGTGGTCACAAGGCCACAACAACTGCTGACCCACATATCCCGCAGCAATGAACGTCATCTAAGCCTTGATTTTCTGCAGCCCCAATAGCTCAGCGAAAGGCATACCTATCCGACAACACGTCAACTAGCTAGGTTTTGTTGCATGAGAATGAGATACGACAAGAAAACCGACGAACTGCAACTGCTCATTCACGAGGACAAGGAAACTACACTCAAAGTTTTGGATGAGGATGTGACCGTGGCCTACACAAAGGCTGGGGAAGTAGCCAAAATCAGCGTCAAGAACGCCCTTACCCGAGTCTTCGATGGCCTTGGAGTAAAGCTACCCTCTGAACGGCAGGCACCAGCCGAAGAACGGGAGGGCGGAATAAAGGTCGAAGTCGAAGCGGACAAGTGCCTCGGCTTCGGCAGTTGCGTCATAGTCTCACCCGACGTTTTCCGACTCGACGAACGCCCCGGCCAAGGAGTATTCCGTAGTCGTGCTAAGCTAGATGTCTTGGACGAGGCTGGGGGAAAAGACTACGAAAACCTCCTAATCGCCGCGCAATCATGCCCAACTCAAGCAATTACAATAATCGACAGAAAAACCGGAAGAAAAATTTACCCACCCGAGTAGGCTCCTTCAAGCTATACTTGGCAAAAGCAATTGAGGGCCAAATGGCTCACATCTGGCCCTTCAACATTTAACGCCCAGGCCGCAGAGAAATCGCCTTGTTGAAGGAAGGGTTCGGGTTCCACTGACCTCTATCTACACAATTACTCGTGAAGACCTCTACGACTACCGAAGGTGCCCGAAGATCGTAGCGATCAAAGCTTACAGAGCACTCAGGGGCGTACGAGAAAAACGACCCAGCGAGCCACGCGCACTGGAACCAGCAACAATCGGCATGATTGGGGAAGCGGCCGTAGAGCTAGGATTCCAGGGCCTACCTAGAGCTGTCGCAATGGAACAGATCGCCCAAGCTATTCCGCAAGTGAATTTCAATGAGTACCTCGAAGAGATTGCATCCCAGTCCCTAAAGGGCGTCGAGGAGGTTCGGGTAAAACTCGCTAGGGAGTATGGAGAATTGACAATAATCGGGAAGGGTGAAGGGCGCCACCCCGACCTTCCCGGGAAGGTGCGCCCGGATTTCATTGCCTTCAAAGAGCGAAACCAAAATCCAATCATCATTGAAACTAAAGACACTACACGAATGAATCCAACGGATAACTTCCAAGCCGCGTTCTACAACGGCATAGCTGAACGGTACGGTGTCTATCTCATTGAGGAGAGGGTGGACGGCGGGGCGCGCACGTTTTCCCCGTTTACGATACAAGGCAACGCGGAAGCTATTCTGATCTATCCAAGGCTCGCCAAATACTCTATCGTCAAGGACCGATTTATTCCAGATAGTGAGTTGATAAAGGGAATTTGGAAGGCGAAGAAACTTGGATTCAAAGGCTTAACCCCTGAAACAGATTGCGGAAAGAAATGCGCACACAACAGGTTGAAAGTGAAACTGGAGGAGGGGAACATGGAGCCGGCGCCGCCGCTCCCCCTCATATTTTCTAATGCCGTTCTGGAAAGCGGCTTCAGCTATGACATAGGCTACCAAGTAAGCTACGGGTGGAATCTCCTACCGCTTAAGGTCAAGGTCGCCATCGCCTTGTCGGCGCGCGGGGCTGGCATTGCTGGCGTAAAAGAATGGTTGACGGGAACGGTGGGACTCGAAGAAGAAGCCGCTCAGATCGTTGTGAACTCGGAGAGGCGAGAGGCATTTCTTTATTCTAAGCCAGATGCGGAAAGTTTGCTGAAATCCGCGGACAGCGAACTTGAGCCATGGCGAACAATCCTCAAAGGGAGGCTTACGACTGGGGCGCCCAGCATCTTGGCCATAGCCACAGCCATCTACTCGCTCCCAAAGAAAAGTTCCAAGTTTGTCCATGAAGCATGGGACAGGTGGCAATAAGGGTAGATTGCACCCGGAGCGCGTGCCATAAGAGTAAATGGTACCCGGAACGTGTGCCTCGTCCTTTGAAATTGATGTCTAGCATATGTTATACAACGTAAGAGAAGTTTTGGCTGCCCCACCCCCACTGGGGGGCCTAGCTTACTGAGCTGTTAGTCGCCTTGGGGTGATGCTACGCTGATGTACTCAAGCTTTTGCGGCGGTGATTCGGGCGGTGGGCGAGAGGCTACGCGCATTAGTATGATTCTATTCCTAGTTCCGGGGACGCTTCCTTTCACGGTCACGTAGTCCGAGTTGATTACGCCGTAACGCAGGAAGCCGCCTTTCGGCGTGATTTCGCTGCCGTTATTGCCAACTTTCATAACCAATTTGTTGTACTCGGTTCGCTGGTGGAAACCCATTTGGCCAGCCCTAGGGACGGAATACATGACGTAGTGCGGTGTCCATCCTCCGATCGAACCAACCTGGCGTACGGTTTTTCGGGCCTTGTGGAACTTCCTTCGAATTCCCCAACGCTTAACCGGCCCCTGTATTCCCTTGCCCTTCGTAATGCCAATCGTGTCAACCGCTTGCCCTTCCTTGATGAAGTCGGCGGCCTTCACCTCTTGCCCGAGTATCTTCTTGCAGTACTCAAACCGGTCCTTGAGGGAGCCCCCTCCAACTTTCACTTCGATAATTTCCGGCGCCTTCTTGCCGTGCTTTGCGAGGCGAGGTTGAGTGGCCATGAGCATGCGTATATCAGCAATCTTATCCAAGTTATCCTCAATCTTCTTCAAGCCGGCTTCGGTGGAAAATTTCTCTGGAACCGAAATAACTCGACCAAAATCCTTAGGCACCGTTTCCATCCACGCCTCGCCAAAGGTTTTCAGCCCCTCGTAAGTCTTAGTGTAAGCACGTAGTGCAGTGGCCAGCATTGGCGGTGCCTCCAAAGTGGTTAATGGAATTACGATCTCCTTCCCGAACATAAGCGAGCCCTCGCGGTTGTCTACGGCCAGGGCGTAGGTCATGCCGGCCTTGAAGCCGGCGAAAGCAAGTAGCCGCGGCCCCTCATCAACTTCAGGCCAATACCTTATTCTGCCAACCCAACGTGAGGCGCGTCCCTTCGGCAAAAAGGAGAGGGAACCTCGCTTCGGGGCATGAACTTTCCTGTGACCCAATTATTCCACCAATCTGGGTTGGCTGTTTGTTGGGTGTTCCATTCAAGCTCTAAAATACTTTACCGTTACGAATCTGTAGCACTAGAATGGTCCCCTGGGTCTCGCCCGCTTGGGTCGTGCTTTTCTCTGGTTCTCATTTGGTTGTTGAGGTTTAAAATACCACTCGCCCGCAGCTAGACAGCCGATGCGAATTGGACCTTGGTAGTTTAGCCTCCGATGTCTCGCTTTTGACTTCAATCGCAGTTATACTGGGCGTGCTCTTTGTCGTAGTCCAGATTCGGCAGAACAGCAGAATGATTCGGGTAGCCGCTGAGCAAGCTCGGGCAGCGGTAGAACAGGCCAAGCTGACAACAAAGCAGATGGAACAGAACAATGAACTCGCCAACATGGATCTTGTGATGCGGCTGTACGAATTCGCGAATACCGCAGAGGTTCAATCAGCGTGGCTTACTGTAACACATTCAAACATCGCCTCCTATGACGCCTTTCTCAAGTTGCCGAAACAAGAACAGGTGGCGTTTTATCAAATCGGGGCCCTCTTCGAATCGTTGGGCGTGCTTGTTGAGAGGGGAATCGTGAAGCTGGACATAATTGGAGACATGTTTCTAACTCAGCTTGCGTGGAGGTCCATGAAGCCGTTTGTCGAAGGTGTACGGGACCAATTCGGCGAAGAAGAAAGCTATGCCTCGTTTGAAAAGCTGCACGAGCTGCTATCCGGAGGCATTCAAACTCCAGGCATAAGCTAGGAGATATACGGGGCTTCATTTGGATAGCTTGTGAAATGTGTCGTCCAAACCGAAGGTTCGAGTCCTCTTGGCTTTGTCTTCGCGTTCCATGACCCGGACATCGATGACTCCGTCGCAAATATTCTCCAATCGTCTATGGAGCGATTCGCTGTGAAGCCCGCGGCCGAAAGGAATGAACCTTATTCTCGGCTTTACTCGTCATCATCGTCTTCATCGTCTTCGTCGGAATCTTCCTCGCTCGCTACGACCGCCGCTTCTTGCGAAGTTTCGGTTTTCTCGAAGGTTTTCATAACCTCTTGCAACTCCTCCTCCGTGATCTTGCCGGCGACGAAGAGTATGTCATTAATCCATTCAGAGACCAAGGCGTCGATGTTCCCGGTAGGGACCACTGGGTGTTTTGCTAGGACTCCTTGTAGGTCGGTGAAGAGCTGGTCTAGCTCAACGCTGTCGACCTTTTGTTTTTTTCCGTATGTGAATTTCGTTTAGGCCACCGGCTCGCCCCTGACTAATCTAGGCTGGGCTCAATGATGGTTGACTAGATAATCTTTAAGACTTGCCACACGCGCTCTCGCCGTGAGCCCTTACGGGTGAACTTGTTTGGCCTGGAGGCGGGGGTAGGGTTCCACATGAATCTCCCTAGAGCCAAGCCAGGTCTAAGGCGCAGGACTGAACACTCCTAAACGTTTCGAGTGTGTCCAGAGGCTCCTGTCCCGCAGGGGTTCCGGGGTTCGAATCCCCGCCCCCGCACCATGTTGAGGCTCCCAGAACTGTTCCAGCAATTGCAGCGAAAATTAGTTCTCACGCCATAGCTCCAATCAATTCGACCTTATATGTACCGGTAAATTGGGGTCAGAATCTCCTGAACCATCTGTGAGCTATTAGGTTGCACATTGTCCATAGCAGACTGGTAATCTGGGTTTGGCATTGAACCTTCTGTCTCCTGGAAGATATTGCGCGTTCGTTGTCGATCTGGGTAACTACGGCAGGAACAATGTTACTCCTAGAATGATCTTCGAAGAACTGCGGAAGAAATCAAGCGATGACTTCACCTTCACGCAGTACCATTGGAGGAGGTCTGGCAACTTTCTTCTGCAAGTATACTCGTCGACACGTGCTTCTGTCCTTAAAGCGAAGATTTCGAACGCCATTAACCGAGTTTCAAGTACGAAACTCGATAGAACGTTTAGCTCAATCTTTCGAGACCTTGGTACGCTTCAAGCCCTCATGCAGTATGCAAGAGAAAAAACACATGTGGCGCCGGGAAACTCTGACGTTGTCAAGAATGGAGGGCCGATGAAAGTGGCGGCTGTTTTCATTGAGCCAAGAAGCAATTGCAACTTAGAAGTGACCTGGCCTGAAATGCTTGACAAACGGGTCGAAGTCTTAGGTATGGTCAGAGAAGACCCAACTACCCTTATGGCTCTTTATGAGCGTCCACCGGAAGGTGGCGACTTTGGCTATGTCGCCAATGCGCTGAAAGCGTTCTATCGTCGCTCAGGAATAGTTGTTGAGTCAACTGCTAGGGCGTTGAGCGTAATAGATGACATAGTGTCAGGGCGTCTGAAGCCATGGCTCTTTTTGTGCAGTTTGCATAGTACGGGCGGAGGAAACTAAATTCTGGGACAATTCTTCTTGTGTAAAGGGAAGATTTCTGAACTGTTAGTTTCGAAACCACACTTATCGCACACAAATCGTTGTCCTTCCTTTTCGAACCTGGACATCATGGCTA